>NZ_JMIB01000008.1 GCF_000695255.1 Photobacterium galatheae
CGGGGAGGGGGGGGGGGGGGGGGGGATAGAAAGATTATCCCCAAATGAAACACACTGGGGATAATTAAGTACAGGAAACTGATTGAACTTGCACGCTTATTGCTCCAGCGCGCTCACCGCCTCGATTCGTTGATTCAGGTCCGGGTGGCTTTGTAGCCATTCCGGCAGTTCGCTGTCGCTGCCATGCTCCATAAAGCGATGAAACATCGCGGCCATCGGCTCGGTCGTGCCATATTGCTTGAGCATCTGCTCCGCAGCAAAACTGTCGGCTTCACGCTCAGCGTCCCGTGAATAACCAGAAGAAGCAATAAAGACCCCGGCACCGGTCAGGTTATCTGCCAGTCCGGAATTTTCACCGGTCAACAAAGCCACCGAAACGGATAACAGCGCCGACTGTACCACAGCCTCCATCACATGCTGGTGATAAAGATGGCCGACTTCATGCAGCAGCACACTCTCCAGCTCAGCCGGTGTTGTGGCCAGTGCCACCAGCGAGTCCGTCACCACGATAGTCCCGTCACTCAAAGCAAAAGCATTCGGCCCTTTTTGCCAGGAACGGAAAACAATTTTCGGTTCAAACGGCAGGGGGGGCCAATTATCCTGAAGCAAAGCAAACCTGTCCCGAATCTGCCATTGCTCCTGCTCGTCCAACTGCGACGGAGCGAACAGATACTCATCCAGCGTCTCCAGCACCGTTTCACCGATATACTCCGGAACCGCCTGGGGTAACATCCGAGCCAGTATGTGACTGGCCGCCGGAATACCATAACGATAAGTCCCTGCCCCCAGCACGATCAAAAAGACCAGACTGGCGACAATCGCCAGCCAATGACGTTCCAGTCGGTAGATCCATAAGCTTCGCTTCGTTCCGTGCGCCTGAATCCAATCCGCCAACATCTGATTTTCAGCGGCTTTAAATAACCAGCCATCCGGAAATGTGATCTGAGCCGGCAGGCTACCCAGCGGCTCCGAAAACGTCAGCGCATCCATGGCCCACTCGCCAGTATGCTCACCACAACGCAGCGTCACGCTGCCATCGGGTATCAATTCCAGCTCAGCCACCAGCCGCTCAGCGCTGAGCGGCGGATGACAGGTGCCCTGAATGATCATCCGAGACCCATTTCAACATCAAAGGCGGCCGCCACTTCATCGGCAATAGCAGCGCCATCATCGGCCACTTCCCCTTTGGCTTTCAGCAGCGCCAAATCACCAATCACGGCTGTATTGTCAGCCAGATAGCGTGACGTTCGCACCATGACCCAAGGGCGAGCCAGACCCAGCGTCACAACCTGAGCAAAAAAGTTCGTCACAATCAGCCAGACAAAGGCAGCGGTACGTAATGTGGAAGCAAAACCATATTCTAGTTCACCGTCTGTTTTCAGCTGCGCAAAAGTGTAATTTCGGACCCGGGCTTTCATAAAAGCAGAGACGATCACCATCATCAGAAACAGCCCCAGATACAAGATAATGACAGTAAAAAACGGCCACAGCGCACCATTGTGCCCATCGAGCTGACCTGTCGCAAAACTCGTCAGTGCCCCGGCACCGGCAACCACGACGACCAGCCCGACCATGGCAGCCAGGATGCCCAGACCTAACAACGAGGCCAGCAAGGTCGTTTTGATGAAAAACCGAGTGCGGATCTCAGCGCTCAACAGACGATCACCATACTGGTAGCCATTGGCGAAATAACGAGTAATTGTGGCGGTGACATTGGCAAACATGAAGAAATAACCCGCAACCGACAGCACGATAAAGACAATGCCGGCAGCCAGCGACTTATCAATCACTGAAGCCGCAGCAACCATCAGAATGACCAGTGGAATCATTGAGAAGAAACCACATCCCAGCATTGCCCAGTAAGCCCCTTTCAGGGAACCGTTGAAGTTAAAACGCACATTGCGGTAACTGGTCATCCGGGCATCAAAACGGGCATTGTTACGTGCCAGCAGTGGATAGATCGCCACAAATGCCAGCATCAGCAGCGAAGCAAAAGTTGGCATGAAGTTACTGGCAATCGCCCAAATCAGCACACAGACAAAGGCAATCAAGCGGCCAATCAGAATCTGTTTCGGCGTCGCATGGTAATCGAAGCGATCGCCAGCCAGTTCAAGGTTGCCGTAAAAATATTTTTTAGTCCGCACTTTCGCCCAGGCCGAGTAAATCCCCAGAGTCACGAAACTGAGCAAAATATTGACAATCCAGATGCCGAAGAACTCGCCACCCCTGCCATGAAAGATAACCTTATTATTCATTATGAGTTGTCCTAATGGTTTGCAAGCGTTGATAAAAATCAGTTGACCAAGTGCGTCGATACTGTGAAAAAATATCAGTCAATATACCTCAGCACCATGCACTCAGCAGCATAAAGTTTTCCCTGTATTTCTTTGAATAAGGCGACACTGGACGCTCATTCGTGTCGACGCGCAACAATGAATAGCTTTTAGCTATTGATAGGATAGAATCAAACGTTTTTACTGATTAATAATGGTATCCCATACTGTCCTTATCAACGAGGATCACAGTATGAAAAAAACGATCAGCTTTGCCATGATTCACTTTACCGTCGCGTTTACCGTCGCCTATCTGCTGACCGGCGACATAATTCTGGGGAGCCTGATTGCCCTCATCGAACCCTTGGTCAACACCGTGGCATTCTACTTTCATGAAAGAATCTGGCAATGGCCGTCACTGAAGCATTCACGTTTTGGCAAACCCGCCAACAAAACCATCAGCTTTGCGGCAGTCCATTTCAGTGTTGCTTTCACGGTCGCTTACCTGCTTAGCGGGAGCTGGATGGTCGGCGGTATCATGGCACTGATCGAGCCCGCCATAAATACGCTGGCCTATCTTGCACATGAAACAGTCTGGCAACGCAGAGAAAAACATCAGGCAAGCAGCCACTCTCATTGCCGGCATCATTCGATCACACCATCGATCACCCATTGACATTGTTGTGAACCGCAATTAAATTTGATTGCACACCACAACAACATGGAATCCGATGGATGGATGCTCAAACCTTGCGCCAGCGTTCCCGACAACTGGTTCGCCAGCTCGGGATGCTCGATAGCCAATGTGGCAACATGGCGCTGACCCCCGTTCAGGCGCATACTCTGATCGAACTCGAAGCCCAACCCTGCACGGTCAATGACATGGCCGCCCGGCTCAACGTAGACAAATCAAACGCCAGCCGTACTCTGGCTGTACTCAGTAACGCTGGGTTGGTCACCACTCATCCGCATCCGGATGACAAACGCAGCCAGATTGCCACGCTGACTCCCGAAGGCGCAGCCAGGCTGGCTGAACTGCATCAAAGACTGAACACCCAGGTGGATGGTTTTCTGGCCCAAATGGATCTGGATGAAATCGAGCAATTAGACCAAAGCCTGCAACGCTACCATAAAGCCATGGTGATGGCGGACAGACAGCAAGGCTATGCCATCCGGTCATTGACACCACTGGACAATGCGGCGATTGCTGCCGTCATTCGACGCGTTTCTGCAGAATATGATCTCACCGCAGACAAAGGGTATGGTGTCGCCGATCCAACCCTCGACAGCATGAGTGAGGTTTACCAGCCCGCACGCCATGCTTACTGGGTGATTGAACACCATCACCGGGTACTGGGTGGTGGTGGCATTGCAGCACTGGCCGGAGAAGAAAACGTGTGTGAGTTACAGAAAATGTATTTTCTGCCTGAGCTGCGAGGACGTGGCCTGGCACGAAAGCTGGCGGTAAAAGCGCTGCGATATGCCCGTGAACAAGACTATCGCGCCTGTTATCTGGAAACGACGGCCAACTTAGTTGAGGCCATTGCGCTGTATGAATCATTGGGATTTCAACATCTCGACGGCCCGATGGGGAACACTGGCCACGATGCCTGTGAGATTCGAATGGTGAAGTGGCTGTAAGCGAAAGAACATCATGAAAAAAGCTGGCGATGCCAGCTTTTTTCAGTCACGGATAGGATCAGTCTTCGTCGTCTTCGCCCGACTCGAAGTAAGTGCCCCAACCGTCGTAATCAATATTGTACTTCTGCGCCAGTTCCACCAGCTTCAGCACCTGCTCGTCGATCAGTTCAGCATCCAGTGCAGACTCCATCACGGCATCGAAACACACCACTTTACCGCCACCGTCTTCCGGGTCCAGTTCAAGCTCTTCAGCATCCATGACTTCGAAGCCCATTTTGAATGCTTCTGCAGCCGCACCTTCCAGTTGCGCAAAAGTATCCGCGGAGAAATGGTGCTCAATCGAATACAGCGCATCCGGATCACTGCCATCTTCCAGCAGGGACTCAATAATCTCGCGAGTCTCTTCCTTCTGCTCTTCAATCAATTCTGCGTAAGACATAGGGTCTCTCCAAATAGGGTCTGCCGACCAGAGTATGTACGAAATCGGCCGCCAATATGGCACGGATCCCTATGAATTTCCATCTTCTCCCCGCCCTTTTCTTTACCGGAAAGACTCCTCGTCACCAGCCCACGCATTTTTCATGTCAGCCGGCTGACTTTTACAATTGACACACGCATATATAATTTCATATTTTATGGGTAATTATTCACAAATAACGTATTTTCATACATAACGCAGCGATCAGTGTTCGCTGATGTCATGAACACGAGGACGAGATATGGCATTTAATCTGCGCAACCGGAACTTTCTCAAGCTGCTGGATTTCACCCCACGCGAAATCGGGCACCTGCTGACGCTTTCCGCAGAACTGAAAAAAGCCAAATATGCGGGGCACGAACAACCGCGTCTGAGCGGCAAAAACATTGCCCTGATTTTTGAAAAGTCCTCCACCCGTACCCGATGCGCCTTTGAAGTCGCCGCGTTTGATCAGGGTGCCCGCGTGTCCTATCTTGGCCCGTCCGGCAGCCAGATCGGCCATAAAGAATCGATGAAAGACACGGCACGCGTGCTGGGCCGGATGTATGACGGCATTCAGTACCGGGGGTTCGGTCAGGACATCGTGGAAGAACTGGGCAAATACGCGGGGGTTCCGGTCTGGAACGGCCTGACCGATGAATTCCACCCGACACAAATTCTGGCGGACTTTCTCACCATGCAAGAGCACAACCCGGATAAACCCTTGCAGGACATCAGGTTTGCCTATCTGGGCGATGCGCGCAATAACATGGGTAATTCTCTGATGGTGGGCGCTGCGAAAATGGGCATGGATATCCGTCTGGTTGCCCCTGAAGCGTACTGGCCGGAAGATACACTGGTGAAACAGTGCCTTGAAATTGCTCAGGAAACCGGTGCCCGGATCACGCTGACCGAATCGGTTGAAGAAGGCGTCCACGGATGTGACTATCTCTACACGGATGTGTGGGTCTCGATGGGAGAAGCACCGTCCGCCTGGGATGAGCGGGTGAAATCGCTGCTGCCTTATCAGGTCAATTCATCCACGCTCAAAGCGACCGGTAATCCCAGCGTCAAATTTATGCACTGCCTGCCTGCGTTTCATAATGATGAAACCACCGTGGGTAAGGAAGTGGCTGAAAAGTACGGCTTATCCGGCCTGGAAGTGACTGAATCCGTCTTTGAGTCGGAACATTCAATCGTCTTTGATCAGGCTGAAAACCGGATGCACACCATCAAAGCCGTGATGGTGGCAACGCTGGGTAGCTAACGAACATCCAACCGGGCAAACGCTTGCGCCCCAGAAAAATGGCGGTATAATCCTCCGCAATTTGTCTGGAGAGAGCAAAAAATGGCCCTGATCGCAATGCAAAATCTGCAGCGACGCCGCCGGTTCACGGCGAGCCGTGCCGTTTTTGTTTCTCCGAAACCGAATCCACAAGCCTCCTGATCTCAGGGGGCTTTTTTTTACCTGTAACTCCGGACCAGACAGAGCTGAAGCAACGTGTTCCAGACCAAAGAGGGAAGCGCCATGGCGAATTCGCTATACCATAAGCACATTATTTCTATCCCCGAGCTTAACCGCAGCGAACTTGAGCTGATCGTTGAAACCGCTGCACAGCTGAAGAAAGAGCCGAATCCTGAGCTGCTGAAGCATAAGGTGGTCGCCAGCTGTTTCTTCGAGCCATCCACCCGCACCCGCCTGTCTTTCGAAACTGCAATTCAGCGTCTGGGCGGCAGTGTGATTGGCTTTGACAGTGGCGGCAATACCTCACTGGCCAAGAAAGGCGAAACCCTGATTGACTCGGTGCAGGTGATTACCTCTTATGTCGATGCCTTCGTGATGCGCCATCCTCAGGAAGGTGCAGCGCGTCTGGCGTCGGAGTTTTCCGGCAAGGTTCCGGTGATTAACGCCGGTGACGGGGCGAACCAGCATCCAACCCAAACTTTGCTGGATCTGTTCAGCATTGCCGAAACTCAGGGCCGTCTGGACAACCTCAATGTCGCTTTCGTGGGCGATCTGAAATACGGCCGTACCGTGCATTCCCTGACGCAGGCCCTGTCGAAGTTCAACAACATCCGCTTCTTCTTTATCGCGCCGGAAGCGCTGGCAATGCCAGACTACATTTGCGAAGAACTGGATGAAGCCGGCATTCAGTACAGCCTGCACACCCAAATGGAAGAAGTGATCCCTGAGCTGGACATCCTCTACATGACCCGGGTACAAAAAGAGCGCTTCGATGAGTCGGAATATGCCCATATGAAAGCGGCTTATATCCTGAATGCCGACATGCTGACCAACGCGCGGGAAAACCTCAAAGTGCTGCACCCACTGCCACGCGTGGATGAGATCACCACGGATGTGGACACCACCCCGCACGCTTATTATTTCCAGCAGGCAGAAAATGGTGTCTATGCCCGCCAGGCACTGCTGGCACTGGTGCTAAACCCAAATCTTTAAGCAGGAGAGTCCATCATGACAAAAGACACCCAACTTCAGGTTGAAGCGATCAAAAACGGCACTGTCATCGACCATATTCCTGCCAACATCGGCATCAAGGTTTTGCGCCTGTTTCAACTGCATGAAGCGAAAGAAAAAGTCACCATTGGCCTGAATCTGCCATCTTCCGTTCAGGGCACCAAGGATCTGATCAAAATTGAAAATGTCTTCCTGAATGAAGAGCTGGCCAATCAGTTGGCGCTGTATGCCCCTAAAGCCACGGTCAACCAGATTGAAGACTATCAGGTCGTAAAGAAACTGACCCTGTCGCTGCCGGCGCAGATTAACGCAATCTTCAAATGCCCGAACTCGAACTGTATCACCCACAACGAGCCGGTCGACAGCAGTTTCAACGTTCTGACCAAGCATGAAGAAGTACGTCTGAAGTGCAAATACTGCGAAAAAGTCTTTGCCCGCGATATCGTCACCGATTACCACTGATACCGTGCCCTCAATGACAAAACTGAGAAAGCCGGCTCACCTCTGAGCCGGCTTTACTGTTTTTATACCTTTTCATACATCAACCCTCACCTGTCTCAGTTCAACAACATAGTCTCATCAGGCCGCTCCCTAGACTCAGGGAAAACGTCATCGCCCGATTCCCTGATTCACCCAGGTGATCGGCTGCGTTTCTTCAGGGGCATCATGCTTTCGCCCTGTGTCACAGGCGCTGAATCAGGGACATCAAATGAACAGAAATGGACAGTATTGTCATCTTTTACTGAAACAATGGGCTGAAAAACTGTTTACTGGATTGCTGGCTCTGGGATTGGTCAGCTGCATCATGACCAATGGAGACGTTTCTCAGGCCCCGGCACATGCAGCCAACCAACAAGTGGTCATCGGCGTCCCTATCCTGCTCGGCGGATTCGGCTCGGCAGTCCCCATCACGCCGCATCTGCAAGTCACCGCCAAACATGTCGCCCGTTACTCCTGGAACCGGGATGTGATTTATCATCCGCTCTGTGATCTGGCACTGATCCGGACCGACTCCACCACCGTACCAACCTGGGGACTGATTTATCCGGATCAGCCGGTCACCCATCTCGGACATTCCCTGCTGGGGAACAGCATTCAGGGTCAGGGCAAATACCTGCAAGATGTCATGGATACCAACAGTCAGTGTCTTTATTCACTCAGCGATGCCCCCGTCATGTCTGGCATGAGCGGTGGCCCAGTGCTCAATGACGCCGGTGAGATTGTGGGGATCACCGTCGCGATTGTGAATAATCCGGAAGATCTCAGAAACCTGCGTCCGGCACTCCGTTACAGCCAGTTTATTCCGGCAACCCTAATCTTCGACTGGCTGGCCGAACTTGGGATCACGCCAACATCAGCCAGTCATGACCTCGCCAGTATTGAGGTCTCTCCCTATGTCCGACGTCTCAACCGCAACACCGAGGTACCAGACTCACTGAATGCCCCTCACGACCCGGAAACCGCGGCAATTCGGCCGGCGTCCCCCCCTGTGTCCGAGTCCCGTCCGACGCCCTCGCCGCTCAGCAGTTTCCAGACGCAGGTAACAGGCACCTTCCCTGCGACCACAAATGACAGTAAAGATGTCGCCCTGAAAGCTGACTCACCGGCTATTTATCAGACGAACGATGCCGATGCTGGCAAATCTTCTCCCGAAACGATTCAGAACGCTGGTGAAGAGGCTGCGTTTCAGGAGTAAATCTTTTGACCTGCCAGACAAGGCGTTGCACACTAGTTCCTTTCCATTGAAGCAATAAGGAACAACGATGACTCAAGTACTGCACACAGACAAAGCGCCTGCGGCGATCGGCCCATATGTTCAGGGCGTGGATCTGGGCAACATGGTTCTGACTTCCGGCCAGATTCCAGTAAATCCAGCGACCGGTGAAGTACCAGAAGATATCGCAGCTCAAGCGCGTCAGTCACTGGAAAACGTCAAAGCTGTTGTTGAATCTTCAGGTCTGAAAGTGTCAGATATCGTGAAAATGACAGTGTTTGTGAAAGATCTGAACGACTTCGGCACCGTCAACGAAGTGTACGGGAACTTCTTCGATGAAAACCATGCCCCTTATCCGGCACGTTCTTGCGTTGAGGTTGCTCGTCTGCCAAAAGATGTGAAAATCGAAATCGAAGCGATTGCGGTGCGTAAAGCCTGATCCGGCAAATGTCTGCGATACGATGATGAAATAAAGACGAAATAAAAAGACGGGCGCACCAGCCCGTCTTTTTAATGTGTGTTTGAATGTGCGCTTTTAGGTATATAGCAGTTATCGCGAGAGGGACGCCAGTGTCTGACGGTAGACCTCACTGAACCAGGCCGTAAACGTTTCAGGAGATTGCGCCAGATGCGCCGAAAGTTCCGCTTCCGGCCACCAGCGATAGGCCATCACTTCTTCCGGATTCGGAGCAACCGCCAGTGCCGGCACTTCCGCCACCAGCACCGCATCCAGTTCATGCTCAACTAAATCGTTATCCAGCGCTGCGCGGTACACAAAACGGGCCACTTCATCGACATGTACCACGTCGTTGATCCCCATTTCTTCGCCCAAACGCCGGGTTGCTGCCTGTTGCAGGCTCTCGCCCTCACGGGGATGAGAACAACAGGTATTCGTCCACAAACCACCGCTGTGATACTTTTCCAGCGCCCGTTGCTGTAACAGGAATTCTCTGCCTGTCTGTGTTTCACGGTACAACAGCACCGAAAAAGCAAGGTGCAACAGCCCATCCCGGTGAGCCTGCATTTTTTCGGCCAGTCCCTGATGCTCACCGGCCTGATTCACCAATATCACGAATTCCTGGCGCATGACTTACCTTTTCTGACGACAAAAACAAAGACAGGCCCAAATGGCCTGTCTTCCTGACAATACAAAATGCGTGAAGCGATTATTTGGCGGAACGGGCCGCAGCTTCAGCATTCAGCTCATCCAGTTTCGCAACCATGAGATCACGGCAACGCCCTGACAGCTCACGAATGTCTTCTTTGGTCATGCCTTCGGTGGAGACCGGTGGCATCACTTCAACAATCACCACACCATTGTTCCAGCGGTTAAACTTAACATGGTCTGTGGTGCTGCACACAATCGGCACCACTGGCACACCCGCGCCGATCGCCGCATGGAAGGCACCGGTTTTAAATGGCAGCAGACCTCGGCCGCGAGAACGCGTACCTTCCGGGAACATCCAGACTGAGACATTCCGTTCTTTAATTTTTTCCACCACCTGACCGATCGTGCCCATCGCTTTGCTTCGGTTCGCACGGTCAATCAAAATGTTACCGGTCAGCCAGTACAACTGGCCAAACAAAGGCATCCACAGCAGGCTCTTTTTGCCGACCGTCACGGTACGCGGCAACACCGCACCGGCAATGGTAAACAAATCATAATTATTCTGGTGGTTACCGATATGCACGCTCGGGCCGACTTCTTTGGCTGCATCTGCCACACGTAATTCCAGCCGAATCCCAAGGATACGGGACATTTTAGCGAATAAACGGGCAAACGTGTGAACATGTTTCGGATTTCGTGGGCTGAGCAGGCAATAACCGCAGCCAAACACAAACATGACGATGGCAAACAGCGCAAGTGCCAACAGTCGAAATACAGCAATCATCAAATTCTCCTCAGCGTACAAGCGTGCGCTAGTATACCCAGTCAAAGGGAAATTACATCCATAAAACGGCTTTTTTGTCGGATTCTGACACCAGTTCAAATGCCTCCAGCGAAACAAAACAGGCCTCGGAATGAGGCCTGTTTCATACTATGTTATGCGCCAGAACGATCAGCTTTGCTCATCGCCCTGATCGGGTACAGCGATTTCATAACTGGTGACCCGCTGCAAGCCACGTGGCAACATCGCCCCGCGACGTCCGCGCTCACCGATAAAGTTCTCCAGATCAGCAGTTTTCAGTCCCAGCTTCCGCTTACCTGCGTACAGGGTCAGCTCGCTGCCTGCCGGCAGTACCAGCAGGTGAGACAAGAACTCTTCGCGGGCTTTGGCACGGGCCGCAGGAATATTGATGATTTTATTCCCTTTCCCTTTGCCCAGCTGCGGCAGATCCTGAAGCGGGAAGACCAGCATCCGGCCTTCGTTGGTGATCGCCAGCACCTGATCTGATTTCAGATCTGAAATTGGTTGCGGCGGCATCACCTCACACTCGGCAGGCACACTCAGCAACGCCTTACCATTCCGGTTCTTGGAGATCATGTCGCTGCCCTTACAGACAAAACCATAACCGGCATCAGACGCCATCAGCCAGTACTGCTCATCATCCGGCATCAAAACCTGACGCACGCTACTGCCTGCGGTAATGTTCAGACGGCCGGTAATCGGCTCACCCTGACTGCGCGCAGACGGCAGGGAATGAGACTCCAGCGCATAACTGCGGCCATCGCTGCCGATAAAGACCGCTGGCTGGTTGCTCTTGCCGCGGGCGTGGCTGAGATAGCTGTCACCCGACTTGTAATTCAGTGTGCTCGGATCAACCTCATGCCCCTTGGCATGACGGACCCAGCCCTTATCCGACAGCACCACCGTAATCGCTTCACTCGGCAGCAGATCGCGCTCGGTCATTGCTTTGGCTTCTGCCCGCTCGACCAGTGGAGAACGGCGGTCATCACCGTACTTCTCGGCATCGGCCAGCAACTCTTTTTTCAGCAGGGTATTCATACGGCGTTCAGAGCCCAGCAGCTGTTCCAGCTTCTCGCGCTCTTTATTCAGTTCATCCTGCTCGCCACGGATCTTGATCTCTTCCAGTTTGGCTAACTGGCGTAATTTAATCTCAAGAATCGCTTCTGCCTGCGTCGCACTCAGCCCAAAACGGCTCATCAGTTCTGCTTTCGGATCATCTTCGGTGCGGATGATCTCGATCACTTCATCGATGTTGAGATATGCAGCCAGCAAACCTTCCAGAATGTGCAGGCGGGCCAGCACTTTGTCCAGACGATATTGCAGACGGCGACGCACGGTTTCACGGCGGAAGGTCAGCCATTCAGACAGAATCGTGACCAGACCTTTCACCTGAGGACGTCCGTCCAGACCCAGCATGTTCAGGTTGACCCGGAAACTTTTCTCCAGATCCGTTGATGCAAACAAGTGTTCCATCAGTTGTTCGCTGTCCACACGGTTTGAGCGCGGTACGATCACAATCCGAGTCGGGTTCTCATGGTCTGACTCATCACGTAAGTCTTCCACCAGCGGCAACTTCTTCGCCCGCATCATTCCGGCAATCTGCTCCAGCAGTTTGGAGCCGGAGACCTGGTGTGGCAGTGCGGTAATGATGATTTCACCATTATCTTTGCTCCACACGGCACGCATTTTCACGCTGCCTTTCCCGGTGCGGTAAATCTTTTTCAGATCTTCTTTCGAAGACGTAATTTCTGCTTCCGTCGGATAATCCGGGCCTTTGACAAACGTCATCAGCTCGTCCAGATCCGCCTTCGGATTTTCGATCAGATGCACCACGGCATTGGCGACTTCACGGGCATTATGCGGCGGAATATCGGTTGCCATACCCACGGCAATCCCCGTGACACCATTGAGCAGGATGTGCGGCAGACGGGCCGGCAGCATCAAAGGTTCTTTCATGGTGCCGTCAAAGTTCGGGCCCCACTCGACCGTGCCCTGACCCAGTTCACTGAGCAGCACTTCAGAAAAACGTGACAGGCGCGATTCGGTATAACGCATGGCCGCGAACGATTTCGGGTCATCCGGAGCACCCCAGTTCCCCTGACCGTCAACCAGCGGATAACGATAAGAGAACGGCTGTGCCATCAGGACCATAGCTTCGTAGCAGGCTGAATCCCCATGCGGGTGATACTTACCCAGTACATCACCCACGGTCCGGGCAGATTTTTTGTATTTCGCTGTGGCACTCAGGCCCAGCTCAGACATTGCGTAAATAATCCGGCGCTGTACCGGTTTCAGGCCGTCACCGATAAACGGCAGGGCCCGGTCCATGATTACGTACATGGAGTAATTCAGATAGGCATCTTCAGTAAACTTTCGCAGCGGAAGCTGCTCGATACCTTCCATTGAGACATCAGTCATGGTGCTAAATCCGTGTTGTCCTCATTCCTGCCGGTCTGCCCGGCAGGAGGAAATCAGTCATGGGGTCGTCGGCTTACACGTCGACTTCGGCCAGATCGCCTTTGGTTTGCAGCCAGCTTCGGCGGTCTTCAGAACGCTTCTTACACAGCAGCATATCCATCATCTGGTTGGTCTGTTCATCGTCATCAATGGTCAGTTGCACCAGACGACGGGTATTTGGATCCATCGTGGTTTCACGCAGCTGCATTGGGTTCATTTCACCCAGACCTTTAAAGCGCTGGACATTGACCTTGCCGCGCTTGCCGCTCAAGCGGTCAAGAATGCCTTCTTTTTCGGCTTCATCCAGGGCGTAGTAAACCTCTTTGCCCAGATCGAGCCGGTACAGTGGCGGCATCGCAATATAAACGTGACCGGCACGCACCAGTGCCTCAAAGTGTTTCATAAACAGGGCGCACAACAGGGTTGCGATGTGCAGACCATCCGAGTCAGCATCCGCCAGAACGCAGATTTTACCGTAGCGCAGGCCGCTCAGATCGTCACTGTCGGGGTCGATTCCCAGTGCGACGGAAATATCATGAACTTCCTGAGAAGCCAGCACCTGATCGGCAGAAACTTCCCAGGTATTCAGAATCTTACCGCGCAGCGGCATGATGGCCTGATATTCACGGTCACGGGCCTGCTTGGCTGAACCGCCGGCCGAGTCACCCTCCACCAGGAACAGCTCAGTTCGGCTGAGATCCTGCTGGGAACAGTCGGCCAGTTTCCCCGGTAGCGCCGGACCACTGGTGACTTTCTTCCGCACCACCTTCTTGCTGGCACGCATCCGGCGGTGAGCGTTAGCAATACAGATTTCCGCTAACTGTTCTGCGATTTGCGGACGCTCGTTCAGCCACAGGCTGAAAGCATCTTTCACGACGCCAGAGACAAACGCCGCACACTGGCGGGAAGACAGGCGCTCTTTGGTCTGACCGGCAAACTGCGGATCCTGCATCTTCACCGAGAGGACGTAAGCACAGCGATCCCAGATATCTTCCGCAGTCAGCTTCACGCCACGCGGCAGCAGGTTACGGAATTCACAGAATTCACGCATCGCATCCAGCAAGCCCTGACGAAGCCCGTTCACATGGGTGCCCCCCTGAGCCGTCGGGATCAGGTTCACGTAGCTCTCCGTCAGCAATTCACCGCCTTCCGGCAACCAAACCACGGCCCAGTCGGCGGCCTCGTTCTGGCCGGAGAACACACCGGTAAACGGTGCTTCAGGCACTAGCGGATATTCTTTGACGGCTTCAATCAGATAATCGTTCAGACCATCTTCATAACACCAGCGCAGGGTTTCATTAGTGTTCTTGTCGGTAAAGACGATTTCAAGGCCAGGGCACAGCACAGCCTTGGCTTTCAGCACACTCTTGAGGCGGCTGACTGAGAATTTCGGGCTGTCGAAATATTTGGCATCCGGCCAGAAATGAACCCGGGTGCCTTTGGCGCGGCGGCCACAGGTATCAATCACTTCCAGTTCGCTGGCTTTGTCACCGTTCTCAAACGCGATCTGGTAGACCTGACCGTCACGTTTCACCGTGACTTCCACTCGCGTGGACAGGGCGTTCACCACAGAGATACCAACCCCGTGCAGGCCACCGGAGAACTGGTAGTTTTTATTGGAAAATTTACCACCGGCATGGAGTTTACACAGGATCAACTCGACCCCGGACACCCCTTCCTCAGGGTGAATATCCACCGGCATCCCACGACCGTCGTCAATGACTTCGAGCGACTGATCGTCGTGCAGGATCACTTCGACTTTCCTGGCATGGCCAGCCAGTGCCTCGTCGACACTGTTGTCGATTACTTCCTGACCCAGGTGGTTCGGCCGCGCCGTATCAGTGTACATGCCGGGACGGCGGCGAACCGGCTCTAGGCCGTTCAGAACCTCAATGGCTCCGGCGTTATAGCTTTGGTCTGTCATAGATTCGGAAAGTTACGAGAAAATGTTGCCACAATAGTCAGTAACCTCAGCCTTGATGTCAAGCTGAGGCTGGCTGAGACCAGATGAATCACGCATGCCCAGAGCACGCCGCGAAACAGTTATAAACCTAAAAAGCGGACGATATCGGCAGGATAGCGATTAAATCCGATGAAACTGTGATCCCCTTCCGGTTCTACCGTCTGACGACAGGCTGCGTATTTTTCCACCGCCTGACGGTAATCCAGCACTTCGTCCCCTTCCTGCTGCAATAACCACAACAGTTCGGGATGACTCAGTTGCCCGATCTCCAGCGCTTTCAGCTCATCCATATGCTGCGGCACCAGCGAATACACTTCGTCAGTATAAGGGTTCTTCTGCTCACCCAGGTAATCCATCAACAGTTCAAAAGGCTTCACCGCAGGATTGACCAGCACCGCCGGTAAACCATGTCGCTGGCTCAGCCAGGTGGCCAGATAGCCCCCCAGAGAACTGCCCACCAATCCAATCCGGTATGTCGGCTTCAAATGAGTAACTAATGTATCAATAAACTGGGCTGCCTGACTTGGGTAGCAGGGCAGTTGTGGGATCTCGACCCGGATGTCAGGGCGCTCAGCCCGGCAGTATGCCGCCATTTGCTGAGCTTTCATCGATTGAGGGGAGCTATTAAAACCGTGAAGATAAAGCAGCAATGTGTCCATCAGTAACCCGCCGCATCAAACTGTGGCGAGAAAGAACGCTTACGTACCCGCTCGACCTGCGTGTCGATTTCCCCGGTTGGCCTCAGTGCCAGCCAACGCCAGCCCGGATTCGACTGATCCAGCGCGAAATCATGAGAATCTGGCATGAACTGAATGCAGGTTGATGGCGTTGCCAGCACGCGGACGCCCTGATGCAGCACATCCAGTTCCTGATGAATATGCCCACACAGCACGGCCTTCACTTGCGGATATCGGGAAATCACCTGCCAGAAAGCATCATTGTTTTTCAACTGATGCTGATCCAGCCAGCGGCTGCCCGCAGGAAGTGGATGATGGTGCAGTAAAACCAGCGCATGCCGATCCGGTTCACCAGCCAGCGCTTTATCCAGCATTTCCAGCTGCACCGGACTCAGTTCACCATGCGGCACACCGACAACCTGACTGTCGAGCAAAATGACCTGCCAGTGCTCTCCCGCCAGTACCTGATCACAGGCTTTAATCTGCGGGGAAGGCAGCACACTCTTCATGCTCGGCTGATAATCATGATTACCGGGCAACCAAAAGCACGGCTGCGCCCAGCGTTCAATACCATGGGCAAAACGCTGGTAAGATTCCGGGGTATGATCCTGAGAGATATCGCCGGTCGCGATAATGGCATCAAACGGACGTGACTGTGCCGCCACTTCATCGAGCACGGCGTGAAAACTGTCTTTTGTTGCGACACCGAGCAGACTGCCGGCCTCATCCGCAAATAGGTGGGTATCGGTCAGTTGCAGCAACAGTACACTATCTGAATTTTTCTGCGGCAGAGAATAGGTCTGCAAAACGTCAAAACCTTGTTGAATAAAGTCGTTAATAAACCGATTGCTTACTCAGGCCATTCCTGAGGCAGTAAGCCAGCCAATCTCCCAAGAAGCGATTGACCTGATGTTTCTCATCTTTCTGGTGCATCCGCAAATTAGGGTAATCATACCTTGGCTTCAAACGCGAAATCTGCTGAATGGAACACACTTCTGCCACCCTGGCATCGTGGTATAAACGGACGGTAAAGGTCGGGATCAGGTAATCCGGCAAACCACTGTCAGTTTCCATTTTCAACTGGATCAGCGTCGTGTAGCGGGTTGATTCCAGAATACGCAGCTTATAATCATGACTGCCAACCTGATAGGCACACTCCTCCCCCACCACCTCACTTTTTGGCAGCAATGGAAGCAGCTTCGCATAATTGGTTTCATATAACCGCATGATGCCTGCAAGATCGACGGTGTACCTTTTGTGACTCACTGCCCTTCCTTCACCCATTCGGCCTGTAACTGCTGATAGTGTAGTTGCAACCATTGTAGCGCAATGATGCTGGCTGCATTTTCTATTTTACCAGACGAAACCCAGTCATAAGCTTGCTGGCGGCTCATCACGTGAACACGGATGTCCTCACCTTCATCTTCCAGCCCGTGGATTCCCTGAGCCAACCGACTATCAACACAACCTGCATACACACTCAGGGTTTCTGAGCAGCCACCAGAACTGGATAAATAGCGAGTGATATAGGCCATCTGGCTGACCGCCAGACCGGCTTCTTCAACCGCTTCACGGCGAACCACCGCTTCTTCGCTTTCACCCGGCTCAATCATGCCCGCGACAATTTCCAGTTGCCAGGGCTGACACTCACCGGCCAGGGCACCAATCCGAAACTGTTCAATCAGCACCACCTGATCGCGGATCGGATCATAAGGTAACAGCGCTGCGGCATGGCCCCGATCCAGCATTTCCCGAGTCAGGGGCTGGCTCCAGCCACCCGCAAACAGACGGTGACGAAAATGGAAAGCTTTTAACCGGAAAAAGCCCTGATAACGAACTTCTTCTTTCGTGATTTCCACATCCGTCTGGCCCAGCGTCCCTGGATCATCGGTCAATTGCTCCGGCATTGCATTCTCCTTCAGCGCTACGCGTTCACCGTTCGGTCACCAGACAGGTTCACATTCGGCCAAAACGCCATTTTTTCATTCATCCCCGTGATGAGGCAATGGGTAAACTCAACTTTTTTGATAATTGTTGCAGATTTTTTTAACCTGATGTGAAATTGAGCCATGCTCAAGGATGAGACGGAAGATGGTCTGCCATATGACCAATCGTGTCATACTGATGAAAACTGGCACATCCATCATAAAAATTTTCACTATCATTGCGACATCTAATCAAAAAGATTGCAATTACAATCAAGTAAAAGCGTGTTCTATGGTTAGAATTGCGCAAAAAAATCACAATTGATCAGTTTCAAGCAAGGTATCATCAGGTAAACTGAGCGTTGCACATAATTTGTCAGGACTTCAGGAAAAGCATTCATGAAAAAATTGCTTCCGCTTTATCTCGGCCTCGCACTGGGTGGACTCAGCCCTTTCGCAATGGCAGACGATCTTGCCGATATCTACGAACAAGCCAAACAGAACGACCCTCAGCTGCTCCGGGCCGCGGCTGATAAAGATACCGCTTTCGAAGCGATTAATTCATCCCGCAGTGCACTGTTGCCACAAATCAATCTGACGGCCGGGGTGCGAGTCACCCGTCTGGATTCCGAAGATGAAGGATTTAACGGCGGCCTGAGTCTGAGCCAAGCCCTGTATAACCGTGCAAGCTGGGTCAGCCTGGACATCAGCGAGAAACAGGCCCGTCAGAAAGATGCCAGCTATGCAGCAACCCAGCAAAGCCTCATTCTTCGTGTATCCACCGCTTATTTCTCTGTCCTGAGAGCCATGGATGATCTGGAATTCGTCCGTGCAGAAAAAGCAGCCGTCGGCCGCCAGCTGGAACAAACCAAACAACGCTTTGAAGTGGGGCTTTCAGCCATCACCGACGTGCACGATGCTCAGGCTCAATATGACAGCGTCCTGGCTGATGAAATCCTGAAAGAAAATGCGCTGACCAACAGTTATGAAGATCTGCGTGAAATCACAGGTCAGGCGCACAAAAACCTGCTGGTGCTGGATACACAGCGTTTTTCAGCCAGTCGCCCGAAAAATGCAGTCACCACTCTGCTGACCAATGCCGAGAGTCAAAACCTGAATCTGCTGAATGCCCGTATCGCACAGGATATTGCCCGGGATCAGATTTCGCTGGCAGAATCAGGTCACTTGCCGACCCTGAGCTTTGATGCGGGTTACAGCTACGACGAAATGCAGCAGGGCGGGAATATTGATCAGGGCATTCTGAGTGCCGGGATTAACCTGTCACTGCCGGTTTACACTGGCGGCCGGGTTACTTCTGAAGTGAAACAGGCGCAGTACACCTATGTTTCCTCCAGTGAATTTCTGGAAGAAACTTATCGTGGCGTCGTCAAAAACGTACGCGCTTTCTACAACAACATCAATGCATCCATTGGTGCCCTGAAAGCCTATGAACAGTCAGTTATTTCAGCCCGCTCAGCGCTGGAAGCAACAGAAGCCGGTTTTGACGTGGGTACACGGACCATTGTTGACGTGCTGGATGCCACCCGTCGTCTGTACGATGCCAATCGACAGCTCTCTAATGCCCGTTACGATTACATCCTCAGCCAGCTTCAACTGAAACAGGCAGTCGGCTCTCTGAACGAGCAGGATATTCTGGATGTCAACCAGGGCCTGATCCCAGCCAAGAAGAAATAAAACAGCAAGACCTGATCCATTCGAGAACGGGTCCAACACATACAAAAAAGCGCCTTCATGGCGCTTTTTTTATGCATTTCACAACGGGTTGGAACCGTTAGCCTTTGCCACCACGGATTGCTTCAATGATTTCCGTGGTCGAGCAGCCGTCCTCAAAATTGAGCACACGGACTTCACCACCATTGGCAATCACTTCTCTGCCACCGGCAATTTGCTCTGGCTGGTAGTCACCGCCTTTCACCAGCAGATCCGGCAGGACTTCACTGATCAGACGCTGCGGTGTTTCCTCGGTAAAAGGTACCACCCAGTCGACTGCCGCCAGACCCGCCAATACAGCCATCCGACGATCTTCCGGGTTGACCGGACGTCCCGGGCCTTTCAGCGCACGGACAGAACTGTCAGCATTCACCGCGACAATCAGCCGATCGCCCAGTTTGGCCGCTTCATTCAGATAAGCCACATGACCGGCATGGAGGATATCGAAACAGCCGTTCGTCATCACCACTTTTTCACCGCGTGCTTTCGCAGCATTCACCGCCAGCTTGAGCTGACTTTCGGTCATCACACCAAAACCACTATCCTGACTGCCATGAATCGCATTGGTCAGTTCAATGGTCGACAGTGTTGAAGTGCCCAGTTTACCCACCACGACACCCGCCGCTGCATTCGCCAGCTTACAGGCATCCGACAGAGATTTACCCGCCGCCAGTGAAGCCGCCAGCACCGAAATCACGGTATCACCGGCACCGGTCACATCGTACACTTCTTTTGCCTGTGTCGGCATGTGCAGCGGTTCCTGACCTTTTTGCAGCAAAGTCATACCATGCTCGCTGCGCGTCACCAGCAATGCCTCAAGCTCATACTGGTCGATCAGGGCAAAGCCTTTTTCCACCAGCGCTTCATCTGTACTTGCCTTACCGGCAACGGCTTCAAATTCAGACAGATTTGGCGTCAGCATGGTTGCACCACGGTAACGCTCAAAATCCGTGCCTTTCGGGTCAATCAGCACAGGCACACCACTGCGGCGACCTAATTCAATCATGGCACGGACATGCTCCAGTGCACCCTTGGCATAGTCAGACAGGATCATCGCTTTCACATTGGGGAGCGATTGTTCCAGACGCGGCAGGATCAGATCTGCATCTACATCGTGGAAACCTTCTTCAAAATCAAGACGAATCAGTTGCTGACCCCGGCTCATCACCCGCAGTTTTGTAATCGTCGGGTAATCCGGCAGGGAGACAAAATCACAACGGACTTTCAGCGAGGACAGCTTTTCGTTCAGCGCACGCGCAGCATCATCAATCCCGGTCAGACCCACCAGACGGGCTTTGCCACCCAGCGCCGCGATATTCATCGCCACGTTAGCTGCACCGCCCGGGCGTTCTTCTATCTGGTCAACTTTCACAACCGGCACAGGCGCTTCAGGCGAAATTCGTCCTGTTGGGCCAGTCCAGTAGCGATCGAGCATCACATCACCCACAACCAGCACACTGGCTTGGTCATAATCAGGCAGTGTCAGTTTCATTCTTCTCTCCGGAACGGTAAAAACGGCAAAATACTATCATAAAAGCCAGTCTGGCATACACTGGGGGGATACCGCTGGCATCAGGTTAACACTGCATTCAGACCTCAAAGATCTGTTGCCACATCCGGGTGACAACCTGGCGCTCTTCAATAAACTCGCTGTCATCGACATAAGCATCCTGGCCCAGCAGGTTCAGGCGATGGATTTCATCCCGCAATGTACAGTAAGCCTGAATCAGTAACTGCGCCTGTTCGGGTGCCATCACACCTTTGGCCGCCATGGTTTCAAACAGCCGGATATTGTCAGACCAGCGGGTCAGTGTGGGCTGATCGGCACAATGACACAGCACCAGATACTGCGTGATGAATTCAATGTCGGTGATCCCGCCCGGATCCTGTTTCAGACCAAACTGGCCCGCTTTCTTTTGCCCGAGATGCTGGCGCATTTTCTCACGCATTTCCACCACGGCCTGACGCAGCGTCGCAGCATCCCGCGGTTGAGAAAGGATCTCTGCCCGCACCTGATCAAAGCCGGGTCTGAGCACATCATCTCCGTACACCATTCGGGCACGCACCAGCGCCTGATGCTCCCAGGTCCAGGCTTCATTGGCCTGGTAATCGGCAAATGCATCCAGCGGGCTGACCAGCAGCCCGGAAGCACCGGACGGACGCAACCGGATATCCACCTCATACAACACACCAGAAGCTGTCCGGGTTGAAAACAGGTGAACGATCCGCTGGGTCAGGCGCAAATAGTACTGACGACCATCAATGGCTTTATCACCGGTGGTATACACATCCGCCGGGCAGTCATGCAGAAACACCAGATCCAGATCAGATCCATAACCCAGCTCAATGCCGCCGAGCTTGCCATAACCAATCACACCGAATCCCGTGCCGCGGCGCTCTGCCAGATGTGACGGCTCGCCATATTTCGCAACCATCTGTAACCAGGCCTGTTTCACCACAGCGCCGATGATCGCTTCAGCCAGATAAGTCAGGTGATCGCTCACTTTCATCAACGGCAGCACCCCGGCAATATCCGCCGCTGCAATGCGCAGCAACTGCGCCTGCTTGAACTGGCGGATCGCTTCCATCTGCTGCTCCATATCTTCTTCCGGGATCCGTGCCAGATATTCCTGAAGCTCCGCCTGATACTGATCCAACGGCACCGGATGATAGAGATGCTGCGGATCCAGCAGCTCATCCAGCAGGATCGGATATTGGGCAAGCTGCTCAGCAACCATCGAGCTGGCCGCACAGAGGCGAACCAGATGATCCAAGGCGCCCGGATGTTCGCTCAGCAGCTCCAGATAGGTGGTCCGGGTGGCGATCCGAACAATCAACTGGCTAATCCGTGACAAGACCAGCGCAGCATCGTCCCGGGTCACAATACGAGCGAAGACTTCCGGCATCAGGCGGGCGAGCACCTCTCGACCACGCGGCCCAATCGTCCGTTTCGCCAGTTCTTCTTTGAAACGGCTCAACACCGCAACCTGTTGTTCGGCATCCGGCGCTGTGACATCACTCAATACAGCAGCGAGCATTTCTTCATCTTCAATCAGGCTCCAAAGCTCGTGATAAGGCTGCGCTGCCGCATCATGACTGTCTTCCTCATCCGTCCCGACAATGTCTTCAAACACCTGATGAATCGCAGCCATATGCTGATGAATAGCCGCCGCCAGTGCTGTCCAGTCGGCATAACCCATCGCCGCTGCCAGCCGAGCCTGATCCAGTTCGGTATCCGGCAGCGTCTGGGTCTGCTTGTCGTGAATTGCCTGCAACAGGTTTTCCAGACGACGCAAAAACGCATACCCCTGCGTCAATTGCTCTACCTGCGTTTCAGGCAGTAGTGCCAGTGCATTCACCGCCGTCAGTGTTTCTCTCAGTCCACGCTGTCGCAGACTCGGCTCTCGTCCCCCTCGAATCAACTGAAACGACTGCGCGATAAACTCCACTTCCCGGATCCCGCCTGGCCCGAGCTTAATATTATTGTTTAGCCCGCGACGGCGGACTTCCGAACTGATCATGGATTTCATCCGCCGCAGCGACTGAATCGCGCTGAAATCAATATAGCGACGGAACACAAAAGGCCGCAGCATCTGGCGAAGCGTCTGATAATGTTCGGCACTTTCATCGCCCATCACTTTGGCTTTGATCATGGCGTAGCGTTCCCAGTCCCGCCCCTGTTCCTGATAGTAATCTTCCAGCGCGGCGTAGCTCATGACCAGAGGGCCGCTGTCGCCAAAAGGGCGCAGTCGCATGTCGACCCGGTAACAGAAACCGTCAACCGTCTGCTGATCCAACGCCTTGATCAATCGCTGCCCTAAACGGGTAAAGAACTGGGCATTCGCCAGACTGCGCCGTCCGCCCTGCGTTTCGCCGTTTTCCGGATAAGTGAAGATCAGATCGATATCAGACGAAAAATTCAGCTCACCACCACCTAATTTTCCCATCCCCAGAATCAACATAGGCTGCGGCACGCCCTCTGCATTACACGGCGTGCCGAATTCCCGGCAGCACTGGGCATAGAGCCAGTGATAAGCTTCCATGATCAGGGCTTCCGCCAGTCGGGAAAGATGCGCCAGACTCTGATCGAGTGTTGCCCGCTGCGTGAAATCCCGCCAGGCAATCCAGACCATTTCACGACGCCGGAAACCACGCAGCACCCGCAATAAAGCCGCTTCATCCGCCACAGACGACAACAGATCCCGCAACGTCTCGCGATAACCGTCGGCACGTTCCGCCTGCGCCAGCTGTTCAGCCAGCCAGGGCAGCAGCGTGGCATCCTGAATGAGCGACGCCTGAATGAAATCGCTCAGTCCCAGCACCTGATGCAATTCGTTCTGCCATTGCGAGGGCCATTGGGCCAGAGACTCAGGGTGCGCTTGCTGTAGCTTTTCCAGTGCCCGTTCGGCGGCATGTTGAAGGCGTGCGTGTGTCATATTCATTCCTTGGCAATTGATCTGGGCTGTCCACCCAATGGCGCAGTGTTTGAGGTAACACAACTAAGATAACGGATCAGGACAACGATGCCCATCAAAGCTATGCCTATCAAAAGAACGCCCACCAAATTGGCGGGCGCTGTCAGTTCAGTCAAAAAGAGGAAGCAAATCAGATCTGGAAGGCCTGAATTTTCTGCTCCAGATCTGCCGAGTGTCCTTTCATCGTCTCTGCAGTTTCCGACAATTCGGTAACGACAACCACAGAAG
Organism: Photobacterium galatheae; assembly: GCF_000695255.1. Taxonomy (GTDB): domain Bacteria; phylum Pseudomonadota; class Gammaproteobacteria; order Enterobacterales; family Vibrionaceae; genus Photobacterium; species Photobacterium galatheae. The sequence continues at coordinate 23,928 of NZ_JMIB01000008.1, forward strand.
CTTCAACCAGCTCCCTGACATTATTCAGATTCTGGTTCATTTCTTCCGCGACCGCGCTCTGCTGTTCAGATGCAGATGCAATCTGGAAATTCATATCGTTAATGCGCTGAACCTGCTCGACAATCTTATCCAATTCACCGCCGGCACTGGTCACCAGATCGACTCCTTCTGCCGCCTCAACCACACTTTGCTCCATCAGGCCCACAGCCTGTTTGGCGCTGTCCTGCAACTGGCCAATCATCTCCTGAATTTCCACCGTCGCAGTTTGGGTTCGCTGTGCCAGGTTCCGGACTTCATCTGCCACGACAGCAAAGCCACGTCCGGCATCACCGGCACGGGCCGCCTCAATCGCAGCGTTGAGTGCCAGCAGGTTGGTCTGCTCTGAAATTCCCTGAATGGTGACAATCACAGTGCCAATTTGCTCAACCCGGGTTTCCACCTGGCTGACCGCTTCAGCCGAAGCCCGGATATCCGTCGATAGCTGGTCAATTGTGGTGATAGTTTTCGCGACAAACTGCTGTCCCTGATTGGCCTGAGTCGCCGTACCTTCCGTCGCCCCTGAAGCTTCCCGTGCATTTTCAGCAACCGTCTGGACTGTGGAAGTCATCTCACTCATCGCGGAAGCCAGTTGATCAATTTCATGGAACTCTTCCTGCGCAGACTCTTTGGTTTCCTGCATACTGAGTGACATGATATCGGCCAGCTCAGTCAACTCCGTGGACGCTGTACGCTGATTTCGGATCACCTCACGAAGCTGGTTCCGGGTCCGCTCCAGCTCACGGGCCAGATCGCCGTATTCATCCCGGCAGTCCATCACCACTGGCTGAGAAAAGTCCCGGTTTGCCATGCGTTTGATCGCGTCGGCCAGATAACCGGTCTGGCGCAGCATCAGGCTGGCTGCCCCCAGCAAGAGCACCATGAAAGCCACTATCATTGCAGCAGTCTGCCAGGCAATCTGTACCATGTAGGCGCTGTAATAACTGTCGGCTTCTGCACCGGATTGCGACGCCACAATCAGCCAGCGGGTGCCGGCCACAGGCACGGCGTATTCAAAACGCTGACCATCCCCGAGCGTGATTGCCTGCGCTGCTGTCAGTCGGGCCAGTTGCGTACCAAGTGCCTGCCCATCGTCCGTCTTCGCGGTTAAGCCGTTTAACTGTTTCGTTGCCGGATGCCCGCTCACCTGACCCTTTGTGGTATTGACCAAGTACGTATAAGCGCCGTCCTGCCCATTCTGCGCTTCGACCACAGACACCGCCTGTTGCTGGCCCGGTTCACCCTGAGCAAATAACACCGACAGCATCGCGGCCTGATTCAGAGCCTGCTCTCTGGCTTGTTCTTTCTGAATCTCAACAACCGACTGATAAAATGTCCGGGCATCCCACAATTGTTTCCCGATGAGTAAAACGGTACTGAACACCATGAGTAAAACTAATTTGGGGACGAGTCTGATATTGCTGATACCCTTTTCCCAGGGTTTGAAAACCATTTCAACCATAATGGATGGATCTCCTTTGTCTTAGCCAGCAGTTCGATCCTCGAACGCTTGATGCTTGCCTGGCTGCAAGGAGCCAGTGGTATTTTTAGTGAAGATGAGCCTGAATCTACTCAAAACAAACTTGCAATTCACTCGGCAACACCAGTAAATTCAACTTTCTAGCGGTACCGAATATCATAATATGCCTGCTATTAATATCTAAAATTGAATGATGAAAAAGATCGATGGCGTCAAACATGAACTGAATCCGATGAGTCTGGTTGCGCTCATCCTGTCTTTTGTGTCTCTGGCACTGGTCTCCAGTCTGTTTTTTATTCCGCGCAGTGACCGGATTTATACCCTGTTTGTCACGATTGATACCCTGATTTGTCTGTTTTTCTGGCTCCAGCTCACCGCTGATCTGGTCAGGAGCCAAAGTAAAGCCGATTACCTGAAAAAACACTGGCCAGATTACCTTGCCAGTATTCCGATTATCGAACCATTACGCTTTATGCGGGTCGTGCAGATTTTTCGGGTCCTCCGGCTGCTGCGCTCCGGACAGCAGATCCTTCAGCACATCATGACCTACCGTCGGGAAGCCACCATCGCAACCATATTTCTGTTGCTCACTCTACTGGTTACCATCGGCTCCTCTTTGATCCTCATCATTGAAAACAAAGATCCGAATGCCAATATTCTCAGTGCAGATGATGCGTTGTGGTGGGTGTTTGTGACGATTTCAACGGTGGGGTACGGAGACCACTATCCGGTCACCACACTGGGAAAACTACTGGCAACCGTGATTATTACCTGTGGGGTCGGTTTATTCGGTATGGTCGCCGGTCTCATCAGCTCTTTCGTATCAGAGCCGGGAAAACATACGCCTCCCAGACATCCGCATGATCAGATACGCTGGGACGCCGTGCTCCATAATCAGAAGCTGTTATTGGAACGCATCAGTTCCCTTGAAAACAGGCTCGCCGAAGCGACAAAACAGGCAGAAAACAGGCAACAAAAAACGCCTTCCCCCCTCACCGATACCCAGCTGCCAGATGAAAAGACAGAGATGGCGGATGAAAAGACAAGGCGTTCAACCCGCGACCCGGACTGAGCCGGGCCGGGAAAAGGGACTGGGCTACGGCCAGTAAGGCTGCTGTGTCAGCCCAATCTGACGGCTCTGATCCATGGCATGCAACAGGGAGTCTTCCTTACGGTGCAGCCATTTATCAATCTGCTTGCGATCCTCTTCTTCCTCAAACTCAGGTTGCAGTGTCCGAATCGGTTCAAGTTGACGCAAATCTTCCATGCCCTGAAGGACATCCAGCCACGGGCTGCGGAACCCTTCACGGCGCTCCGCATCATACAAAGACGCAAAGCACAAACCGCCAACCAGATTACGAAGCAGTCGAGCCTGCTGATCGAGATAGTCCGCACGGCTGAGGGTTCGCGGTGCACCGAATGCATCGCCCAATTCCTCCCAGGCTTTCGCCAAGGCCGAATCTGCAAACGCTTTCGCTGACGCCGCCAGTCGTTCTCTGGCTTTTTCATCCAGAAACGGCTGCCAGCCCCGGCTGAGTAGCCAGCTACTGAGGTTCAGGAGCAAATTACAGTAACGCGAGGCGTGCAACAAACGCAGGACATCTTCCGGTTCCGGTAATTCTTCCTGCCGCTCTTTCAGCTGTTTCACCAGTGCTTTCCGAGCATTCAGCTTTTTCAGGGCATGTCCTTTCTCCGCCAGCCAGCGATCCAGGGCACCGGCCTCTTCCAGCCAATCCAGCTCGCCTTCCAGCCAGCTCAATTCCTGACGCAACTGTGCGCTGGCGCGACGGGGGATCATACTGCCAAACACCACCAGTGTCTGACGGATCAATGAAATCGCCTGACTGATCTGAGTCAGTGCCGCCAATTCCTGACGCTCAACATAAATCTGTTCGTGGTAATGCCAGTGTTCCATGGCGTGTTCCAGCGAAGTCATCAGTGCCTGTTCCGCACTGGCATCCGCGTGCAGCGGGACATAGGATAACGGCTTCACCGCATCGCCCGGATAGTCTGCCGCCAGACGATAACCTCGTGCAGCTTTGCTCAGATTCCCCAGCCGGATCCCACCGACATCACAAAGCTCACGGGCCAGCGTAAACAGCGCATCGGTCTGACCGGATTTCAGCTCAAGCTCAACTTCACAAATCGGTTCGCTGCGTTCACCGGCACGCACTTCACCCTGATCGAACGCCAGCTCGATCTGGCTGCCGTCAGGCATCGCGATCAGCCACTGCTGCCGCTCGAAGTCGGTGGAGAATAAAGGAGCGATCTGATCTGAGATGGCGGCAATGTCAAAATGTGCCGGCCAGGCATCGGCAGGGTGTAAAGACAAATCCGGCTGCGGGCCGTTCAGTTCAGCATTATACTCAGGCCGCTGATGCAGTCCGGCAACAACACGTCCTGCTGTCTTGAGGGTCTGAATGAAGACATCATCAATCTGGCGAACCCGAAGGCCGATGTCATGCTGACGAAGAATTTGCTCAGGGGTATCAAAATAAATGTTACCCAGTCGCTTACTGCTCTGCTGCAAGATTTTAGCTTGGGCAATTTTTCGCAGTAGATGACTCGAAAATTCCGCTGAGACGAAAAACTTCAGTTCTATCTCGGTTTCCATAATTGTCCCTATAAACGGTAGCCAGCCAAGGATATTTGCTAATCATGCCGGGAGCAAGCAGGAAATCTCCCGAAATCGCAGCACAAAATGTGTTTCCCTGTACTAAGTTATACGTTACCATGCGCGCCACAGGGCCTGTTGACCTTTGGATTATTTGTTCTGTACAGTGCTGAAATAAGCGCTAATCAAGGCACGAATCATGGAGTTTAGTGCGCTAAATAAATGATGAGTAACGCAGTGAAGCGCTTGTTCAGCTCCCAAAGAGCTGAGACAACTATTCCGCTTCATTCCGTGAATCAGGTTTATCTGGCAGCACCTCATGTTCGTCCTTCCCGTTGCGGTCTCGGATCGCTTACAGAACGAAAGTCCAAACCTCAGCAGGCTCAGATTCATCGCTCAAGATTTCGCCTTTATCACAGGTATCTTTAGGTTGATCGGCTATGCCAGTAAATACAATCATGGGGCTCTTTGCTAAATCCCCAATCAAACCGTTGCAACGCCATATCACGCGTGTCAACGAATGTTGTGAATTGCTTGTTCCGTTTTTTGAAGCGTGCCACGCTAATGAATGGGAAAAAGCCGGACAGTACCGTGAGCAAATCTCGCAGCTTGAAAAAGATGCAGACGTGCTGAAACGTGAAATCCGCCTCAAGCTCCCACGCGGCCTCTTCATGCCAGTCGACCGGACTGACATGCTGGACCTGCTGACTCAGCAGGATAAACTCGCTAACCTCGCCAAGGATATCGCAGGGCGCGTCTACGGACGACAACTAGACTTCCCTGAGAACCTTTACGCAAACTTTCTCGCCTATGTTCAACGCTGCCTTGATGCCGCCAATCAGGCCAGCCGAGTCATCCATGAACTGGATGAACTGCTGGAAACCGGTTTCAAAGGCCGTGAAGTCACGCTGGTTGCTGAAATGATTAACCAGCTTGATGTCATCGAAGACGATACCGACAGTATGCAGGTCACCCTGCGTCAGCAATTACGCAAGGTTGAAGATCAGTACAACCCTGTCGACGTCATGTTCATGTACAAGATCCTCGAATGGGTCGGCGGCATTGCCGATCAGGCTCAGCGCGTCGGATCTCGTCTCGAAATTATGCTATCCCGCTCATAACGAGCAACGGTAATAAAAACAAGGTTTTACAATGGAAATCCTGGCTAATTATGGCACCGTGATTATCATGGTGGCGGCCCTTTTTGGCTTTCTTATGGCGATTGGTATTGGTGCCAATGACGTCGCAAACGCGATGGGAACCTCGGTTGGTTCCAAAGCGCTGACAGTCAAGCAGGCGATTATTATCGCGATGATCTTTGAGTTTGCCGGAGCCTATCTGGCTGGCGGCGAAGTGACAGACACCATCCGGAAAGGGGTCATTGAAACCTCTTACTATGCAGCTCAGCCTGAAATCCTGGTCTACGGGATGATGTCCGCGCTGCTGGCAGCCGGCTCCTGGCTGCTATTGGCATCCTATATGGGCTGGCCGGTCTCGACAACCCACTCTATCATCGGTGCCATCATCGGTTTTGCCTGCGTCTCTGTCGGCACTGAAGCCGTGGACTGGGGATCAGTTCAGGGGATCGTCGGCAGCTGGATCGTCACCCCACTGATCTCGGGTATTTTTGCATACGTGATTTTCATCAGTGCCCAGCGTCTGATCTTTGATACCGATAATCCGCTGATCAATGCCAAGCGTTTTGTGCCTGTCTATATGTTCATTACCGCGATGGTGATCGCGCTGGTGACCATCAAGAAAGGCCTGAAGCACGTGGGTCTGCACCTGAGCACCACAGAAGCCTGGCTGGCGTCTGTTGCTGTCTCTCTGATCGTGATGGCCTTTGGTTATCTGTACATCCGCAGTAACTATCAGGATGCAGAACAATCTTCCGGTTCAAACGGCTATGCGGGTGTTGAGCGCGTCTTCAGCCTGCTGATGGTCGTCACAGCCTGTGCCATGGCCTTTGCACACGGTTCAAACGACGTCGCAAACGCGATTGGTCCGCTGTCTGCTGTTGCTTCCACGGTTGAGCATATGGGCCAGTTGTCAGCAAAAAGTACCATCGCATGGTGGATTCTGCCGCTGGGTGGTTTTGGTATCGTTGTCGGTCTGGCAACCCTGGGTCACAAAGTCATGGCCACCGTGGGAACCGGGATTACCGAACTGACGCCAAGCCGTGGTTTCGCAGCACAGCTGGCAACCGCTTCAACGGTTGTTCTGGCATCGGGCACCGGCCTGCCGATTTCAACCACCCAGACACTGGTTGGTGCGGTACTGGGTGTTGGCTTTGCCCGAGGTATTGCTGCGCTGAATCTGGGCGTGGTCCGAAACATCGTGGCCTCCTGGATCATCACCCTGCCTGCGGGTGCGCTGCTGTCAGTCATTTTCTTCTACGTCATGCAAGCAGCTTTTGGCTGATTTTAGTCAACCTACGGTAAAATTTGCCAAAAAGTAGCACAAGGTCAAAAGAGGGAGGCAATGCCTCCCTCTTCGCTTGCGCCATTGGCGCAAAATTCTTAGTATCTGTGCTCCATCGATTAACCAAGCTCCTTCAAGGATCTCAGTGTGAAGCAACTTATCCGCTTAGTTTTTGCCGCTGTCGCCGTGCTGATGACAGCTCAGGTACACGCTCAGCAGGTGCGTTATATCTCCGATGACTTGTTTACTTACATGCATCGCGGACCCAGTACGCAATACAAAATTTTAGGCAGCGTGAACTCCGGTACAAAAGTGACTGTGCTGGAAACAAACCGGGAAACTGGGTTTGTCAAAGTGACCGATGACCGTGGCCGTACCGGCTGGGTCAACAGTGATTACATTTCCAATCAGGTTGGTTTGAAAGAGCGCTTGCCGAAGCTCGAAAAAGAGCTGAGTGAAGTGAAAAAAGCGCTGGCGAACGCCAGAAAATCCAGCGATGAACGCAATGCGACCCTTCAGTCATCTCTGGAAAGCCGCAATACGCAAATCTCTGAGCTGGAAGAACGCAATACCAGCCTCAATAAACAACTGTCTACCTCTCAGGCAGAAATCCGCGAACTGCGCGCCAAGCTGGATACTCAGGCAGATGACCTGCTGATGAAGTGGTTTACCTACGGCGGCATGGTTGCCGGGGGGGGTCTGCTGTTCGGTCTGATCCTGCCGCACCTGATCCCACGTCGTAAAAAGCGGAACAACGGCTGGGCATAATCTCCCAACCGTTTCTCTGATGCAAAATGGCAGCCTTGGCTGCCATTTTTCTGTCTGCTGTCTGTCTGCGACAAATCGCTGACTGTTTTAGCCCGCAGGCCACTGTGACAGTGCCGCCATCTCAAACCGGGTGTTCTCAAAGTTCAGCACCACTTTCCGCGACTCAATCCGCTCCAGCGTTACCCCGGGGGCAATTTCATCCCCTTCATAAGCCTCGTGGCCATTCACTTTAATCCAGCGGCTATTTGCACTCGAAGAGTAGATATGGGTTTGCAGATCAATCACTGGCAGGCGTTTCTGCACTTGTCGTGGCAGGTCTGCGACCGTCAACATGTCTTCATCACTCACGGAAGCCAGCTGAGCAGCCCTGTCGGCGACCGCCTGTGCATCAATCAGGGAAGGTGTCTGCGAAGACGGCCTGTCTTCCTGATCTGTCGCTTCGATGGCCTGATGCAGACGGCTGGCCAGCTCCGGAGACAGGCCGGAGAGATCCAGCTTATCCAGATCCCAGCTATCCGGTTGCCGGCCCACAATATCGCCAGCCGGAGAAACTTCGTGAACGACCGACTCCGGCGACATTGGTTCCGTGACCGTCGCGGCGACATATCCGGCAGGAGTCAAATCAGGCAAGGCTTCCGTTGCCAGTCTGGGCATCGGCAAAAACGTCACCGGATACGGACTGTCCTCCGATCCTGCATCGGTCCGGTATTGCTGATATAGCGTTGGGCCAGGCAGCGCCAGCGCGGTATCCAGCACCATCAGGGTCATCGGCCCGGCAATCCCATCCGGATACAGCCCCTGGGCACGCTGAAAGCGACGAAGCTTATCCAGCACATGTTGATCAAACTGACGACTGGCCGCTCCCGGCTCGCCCAGCAGGCGATTGAGCTGCTGATCCAGCCAGGCAACCCGTGTGCCCTGCTGCCCGTAGCGAATACTGCTGCTTTCCCCCATGGGCGGCCGCCACATCAGGGTGTAGTCCTGCTGCCAATGAGTCTGTAACCATTCCCGGCTGACCCGAATCCGCTCGCCGCCCAGCATCAGCTCGGCTTCCCCCGGCCACAGCGCATAAAGCACGGCATAAAAGGTCTCGCCGCTCTCAACAGTCAAAGGAAGAACAGCGGGTCGGTTAATCAGGCTCAGTTGCGCCAGATCGCCCTTATTTTGCTGACAGGTCAGGCCGATTCGCTGGCTGCTGAGGCAGTTGGCCTGATTCGGAACCACGTCATAGCCCCAGAGCTGATACAGCGTCTGCATCGCCTCTCTTTCATCCGGCTGAAGCGCCAGTAACTGCTGCCAGCGCTGTGCCAACTCCGACTGTGCATCAGCCGCCTGCATTTCAGCAGACACGGGCGCAGATGACGGTTTCACGGCGACCACTGCCGGATCCTGAGGCGCAATCCCCAATTGCTCCCGGGCCAGCCAGCCGCCGCCGAAATAACCCGCCGCCACCAGCGACGGTGCGAGGATCCCGGCAATGACCCAGCCCAGTTTCATCTTGCCTGTTCTGCTGCTGGTCACAGGCTGAGGAACTGCCCAGCCCAGTGCCAGTTCACTGGCCTGTCTGATCTGTTCCGGCGTAATCTGATACCGGCTGTCCCGGCAAGCCATCTGCATCGCCTTATCACACACCAGATTGATTTGGCGGGGGATCCCGTGACAAGCCTTCGCAACGGCTTTCAGCGCTTGAGGCGTAAACACCGGATGAGCACAGCCGACTTGATCCAGCCGGAACCGGACATATGCTGCGACCTCGGCTTCGGTAAGCGGCAGCAGGTGATACCGGGAAGTAATCCGCTGGGCAAGCTGCCGTAGCCCCGGCTGTTGCAGCAGTTGTTGCAGTTCAGGCTGCCCCACCAGCACAACCTTCAGCAACTTTCGCTGATCCGTTTCCAGATTGGTCAGCAGCCGCAACTGCTCCAGCACATCCGGCAACAAATGCTGTGCTTCATCTACCAGCAGCAAAGTCTGCTTTCCGGCCAAATCGTTGGATTTCAGATGATCATAAAGCCGGTCGGTTAATCTCTTATAGCTGTCTTCCGGTGATGCCGGCAGCCCCAGCTCATCACAGATGCTTTCGAGCAGTTCATGGGCCGACAAAGCCGGGTTGAGCACCACTGCAACCTGGGTGTCATCACCCAGCTTTGAGAGCAGAGCACGCAGAACCGTGGTTTTGCCGGTGCCGACTTCACCGGTCAGCAGGCCAAACCCACCGCCGTCGGCCAGTCCGGCCAGCAAATGGTTGAGCGCTTCACGATGGCGATCACTGAGATAGAGAAACCGCGCACTGGGTACGATAGAAAACGGGGCTTCTGTCAGGCCAAAAAATGCCGTGTACATGTCTTCGTCCGGGATGAAGTAAAATAACTGAGATACATTAGCGTTCGTGACATCGATTGTATACCCTTCGGGGGCAAGACTGACAAAAGACAAGGAGACAAACGTGGAGATTTATCTGGTTGGTGGCGCTGTACGGGACAGGCTGTTAGGGCTCCCCGTGAAAGACAAAGACTGGGTTGTTGTCGGCACCACCCCACAGCAAATGCTGGATCAGGGTTTCAGCCAGGTAGGTAGTGATTTTCCCGTCTTTCTGCACCCGAAGACCAAAGAAGAATATGCACTGGCCCGGACTGAGCGAAAAGCGGGCAGAGGCTATACCGGTTTTACATGCTATGCCGCGCCGGATGTCACGCTGGAGCAGGATCTGATGCGCCGGGATCTGACCATCAACGCCATCGCCGAAGCAGAAGACGGTACGCTGATCGATCCCTACAACGGTCAGCATGATCTGGAAAAACGCCAGCTCCGCCACGTTTCTCCCGCCTTTGTGGAAGATCCGTTGCGAGTCCTGCGGGTCGCCCGCTTTGCTGCCCGGTTTGCCCCGCAAGGCTTTACCGTTGCACCGGAAACTCTGGCACTGATGCAGGAAATGGTTGCAGAAGGCGAACTCGAAGCCCTGACCCCGGAGCGGGTCTGGCAGGAATGGGAACGTGCGCTATCGACGGAGCGTCCGGATATCTTCCTGACCGTCCTTCGCCAGTGCGGTGCACTCGGTGTGGTGATGCCAGAAATTGATGCCCTGTTCGGCGTGCCACAGCCGGCCAAATGGCATCCGGAGATTGATACCGGGATTCATACCCTGATGGTGTCCTATCAGGCGGCTCTGCTGAGCAACGATCCGGTGATCCGCTTCTGTGCTCAGGTCCATGATCTCGGCAAAGCCCTGTCACCTGCGGCAGAACTGCCCAGCCATAAGCTGCACTGCCAGCTCGGACTGGATGTGATCCGCAACCTGTGCCAGCGGCTGAGAATTCCGAATCATTATCGTGATGCCGCATTGATGGTCTGTGCCCAGCACACCAAAGTGCACAAGGCGAATGAACTGCGGCCAGCCACCTTCATCAAGATATTTGACCAAATCGATGCCTGGCGGAAACCAGAGCGGGTGGCACAGCTGGCACTGTGCTGTCGGGCGGATGTTCGTGGCCGAACAGGTTTTGAGGACGATCCTTATCCGCAGGCGGACATACTACTGAACGTCTTTGCCGCCGCACAGGCGGTCGAAGTCAAGCCGATTGTTGACGCAGGCTACAAAGGGGCTGCCATCAAGGAACAACTGGCGAAGCGCCGCGCTGAAGCCGCAGCTCAGGTACTGGAACGATAACCCCGCTGTCTATCGCTATGCTCTATCTGACAACGGACAAAAAAGCCGGACCTAAGGCCCGGCTTCGTTTCATTCTGAACGACTGACTACTGCTGACTCATCAGGAAAGCAATCAAACCCGCGCCCAGCAGCAGACGATAAATCACAAATGGGAACATCCCCAATCGCGTCACCAGCTTCAGGAAAACGTGGATACAGGCATAGGCGCTGATAAACGAGACCGCCAGACCAATCCCCAGCCCGCCGAAATCGACCGGCGCTGTACTATCTGCCAGTTTCGTGCCCAGATAAGTGCCCGCGAGCACAATAATCGGAATCGACATTAAAAATGAAAACCGCGCCGCCGCTTCACGGGTAAAGCCCAGATACAATGCAGCGGTCATGGTGGCACCAGAGCGGGATGTCCCCGGGATCATCGCGGCAGCCTGCGCCAGACCAATATAGAGCGAGCGCTTCGGATCAGCCGCATATTCATCGATATTCTGTGGTGCCCGGCGATCCACCCACCAAAGCAACAAACCAAATACGATGGTCGTCACAGCAATCACCCAGGCAGAGCGCAGATAGTGCGCAATGATATCTGCCATAAAGAAACCAAAAACACAGGCAGGAATCGTCGCCAGCACAATCATCCAGGCGAGCGTGGCTTCCCGGCAACATTTGCCCGTGATGATTGAGTTCACCCAGGCGGACAATAATGAAACCACTTCTTTCCGGAAATAAAGCACGACGGCAGCCAGTGTGCCCACATGCACTGCGACATCAAATGCCAGTCCCTGATCGGCCCAGCCAAAGACCTGAGATGGCAAAATCAAGTGGGCTGAACTGGAGATCGGTAAAAACTCCGTCAGCCCCTGAATCAATGCCAACATGAATGCTTCAAAATGACTCATTGTTTTCCTTTACTCTTTGCGGTCTGCCGACCTTGTTACTTGAATTCGCCAACAAGTTGACCGCAGGATTCAGCGTCAGTTCCTGCGTGTGCGGCAAAATCGGGGTCAAATATCCATGATGACCGGCCTGAGCACCTGTGGCTGATCAAACGCCTGCCACAACTCTGCGACGGTTCTGCCATCACCCGGTACAACCCGCTGTGGGCAAAGCTCCATTAACGGCTGTAACACGAAAGCAAACTTATAAATATCATCACGAGGAACCACAGGCGACTGTGCGCGGATCAAATCCCCAAAGAGCAGCAGATCCAAATCCAGCGTCCGGCTCTGGTTCTTCTGCGCATTCGGCGAACGACCATATTGCAGTTCCAGTGTTTTCAACTGGGTTTGCAAGGCAGACGGCGACAAGTCCGTTTCGAATGCCACCACACAGTTGAAAAAATTCGGCCCTTCAAAACCAACCGGCTCGGCTTCATAAATGCGCGACACACGAAAACCGGTTCCCAGTTGTCTGAGTTCAGACACCGCTGCACGCACAGAGCGCTCCCGGTCGATATTGCTGCCGACACTGATGTAAACCTCAGTCACGGCATCCCCGTTGAATCACCACACCCACACCATGCGCATTCGGAACAGCACCCGGCTTGGTCACTTTGACCCGAATCCAGGGCACGTGAAATCGCGTCATGATCAGGCTGGCGACTTCTTCTGCGACGCGCTCGACCAGCAGAAAACGTCCCTGCTCCACAAACTCGGTGACCGCCTGACTGACTGCGGCATAATCCAGTGCCAGGGAAACATCGTCAGCTTTGGCCGCAGGCTGGTTGTCATGGGCCATTTCCAGATCCAACACCAGCTTTTGCTTAATTTCCTGTTCCCAATCGTACACGCCAATGGAGGCGATTACGTCAAGATGTTCGATAAATACTGAATCCATGTTCCATCGCTACTTTGTTGAGAGATAATTTACCTTAGAGGTCGGATACCCAATGTGAGCAAAAGTGCGTATTATCGGGACTGAAATGTCACTTTTGATGACTGAACGCGGGTTTCCCGTCGCAATCATACAGCGGGACCTCGCAAGTGGGGGCACTATACCACAGCTATCAGGAAGAATGTCATCAGAGGTGGTACGAGGTAATCACCCAATTTATCCGAACGACGATGCCGTCACGAATCAACAGGAGTCGCTATGACGCCACTGGTGTTGCTGATCATCATTGCCGCTTATTTACTGGGCTCGATCTCCAGTGCGGTGCTGATCTGCCGCCTGTTTCGCCTGCCGGATCCGCGTGACAGCGGTTCAGGCAACCCGGGGGCGACGAACGTGCTTCGACTCGGCGGCCGAGGCGCCGCTGCACTGGTGTTGGTGTGCGATATCCTCAAAGGGATGCTCCCGGTTTGGCTCAGCTATTTTTTAGGGATCAACCCGTTTTTACTGGGGATCATCGGTATCGCCGCCTGTCTGGGGCATATCTACCCAATCTTCTTTCATTTTCGGGGGGGAAAAGGTGTTGCCACTGCGCTGGGTGCGCTGGCTCCGATTGGCTGGGATCTCAGCGGCATGCTGATTATCACTTGGGTGATCGTGGCTGTGGTCGGTGGCTATTCCTCTCTGGCATCCATGATCACAGCACTCCTGGCTCCCATGTTTACCTGGTGGGTCAAGCCCCAATACACCATGCCGGTCGCCATGTTGTCCTGCCTGATTATTCTGCGTCATCACGAGAATATCCGCCGCTTACTCGATGGCAAGGAATATAAAATCTGGCATAAATTTAACCGCCAGTCGAAATCCTGAGTTCTCCTGGCGGTTCATGGGGTGTTCACGGCTCCGGGTGGTGCCGGTCACGGGTTCAGCGCAATGGCTTGAGGGTATCAATCGGCCAGCGTGGATGGGCTTTCACACCGAGATCCATGATTTCCTGATTTTTCAGACGCTGCATCCCCGCATACGCAATCATGGCACCGTTATCCGTACAGAACTCCGTCCGTGGATAGAACACTTCCCCGCCCAGACTTTCCATCAGTTTCGCCAGTTCAGCACGTAGGTGTTTGTTGGCACTAACCCCCCCTGCAATCACCAGACGCTTAAAGCCGGTTTCTTTGAGGGCACGCTTACATTTAATCGCCAGCGTATCGACCACAGCTTCCTGGAAAGCACAGGCAATATCCGCACGGGTCTGATCATCATCGTCATTGGCGCGAATCGTGTTCGCCGCAAAGGTCTTCAGACCGGAAAAGCTGAAATCCATCCCCGGACGATCTGTCATCGGACGCGGAAACGTAAAGCGACCCGGCGTGCCCTGATCAGCCAGTCTCGACAGCAGCGGACCGCCCGGATAATCCAGCCCCATCAGTTTCGCCGTTTTATCAAACGCTTCACCGGCAGCATCATCAATCGATTCACCCAGAATACGATATTCACCGATGCCCTTCACTTCCACCATCATGGTGTGGCCGCCAGACACCAGTAGTGCCACAAACGGAAATTCAGGCGGGTTCTCTTCCAGCATCGGTGCCAGCAGGTGGCCTTCCATATGATGAACCGCAACGGCAGGCAAATTCCAGGCATAGGCCAGGCTGCGGCCAATGGTCGCACCAACCAACAGCGCGCCCACCAGACCCGGGCCGGCAGTATAAGCCACACCATCAAGATCAGACGGTGTCAGACCGGCATCCGCCAGCGCCTGTTTCACCAGCGGAATCGTCTTTTTGACATGGTCCCTTGAGGCCAGCTCAGGCACAACACCGCCATAATCGGCGTGCAGCTTGACTTGGCTGTACAACTCATGAGCCAGCAGGCCTTTCTCATCATCGTAAATCGCCACGCCTGTCTCATCACAGGACGTTTCGATGCCCAGGATACGCATATCAACCTCTATACTTATATATACTTACTAACGAAAGCCGTTAGCCGGTGCGGAACGTCGGAGGGGCATGTTACCGCTGTTGACAGAATTTCACCAGTTCTGACTCGCAGAATACTTTACAAATGGCCCCGGATCAGATTAGAATTTCGCACCATTTTTAATCAGCTGATAATTTAGATCATCAGCGTTAACCGAATCACTCTGAGGTGAGTATTACATGCCAGTAGTCAAAGTACGTGAAAACGAACCGTTCGACGTCGCTCTGCGTCGTTTCAAGCGCTCTTGCGAAAAAGCAGGTATCCTTTCTGAAGTTCGTCGTCGTGAGCACTTCGAAAAGCCAACAACTGTACGTAAGCGCGCGAAAGCAGCGGCAGTTAAGCGTCACCTGAAAAAATTGGCTCGCGAAAACGCACGTCGCGTTCGTCTGTACTAATTTACAGAGAACAAGGACAGCGTAATGACCCTGATCGAAAGTATTAAGAACGAACAGAAAGCCGCCATGAAGGCGAAGGATAAAGCCCGTTTGGGTGCTATCCGCCTGGTTCTGGCTGCTATCAAACAGCGTGAAGTCGACGAGAAGATCACTCTGACCGACGACGACATCGTCGCAGTACTGACGAAAATGGTAAAACAGCGTCGTGACTCTGTAGCTCAGTATGAGACTGCAGGCCGTCAAGATCTGGCTGATGTCGAACTTGCTGAAATTTCCGTGCTGGAAGAATTTATGCCTCAACCACTGAGCGATGACGAAGTTGCCGCCCTGTTGGATGAAGCCATTGCCAGCACCGGTGCCAGCAGTATGCAAGACATGGGCAAACTGATGGCTGTGCTCAAACCACAGCTTCAGGGTCGTGCCGATATGGGGAAAGTTAGCCAACTGGTGAAAGCCAAGCTCGGTTAATACTACCCCAGCTCTACAGCAAGCCGTGCTATCCTCCATGGAATGCGCGGCTTGTTTGTATCTCTCCCGAACAAATTTCAGGTAACACTCATTGTATGGCTGGCAAAATTCCCCGTTCGTTTATTGACGATCTCATCGCACGACATGACATTGTTGATGTCATTGATGCGCGAGTGAAACTCAAAAAACAGGGTAAAAACTACGGTGCCTGTTGTCCGTTCCACAATGAGAAAACCCCTTCTTTTTCTGTCAGCCCAGACAAACAGTTCTATTATTGCTTCGGTTGTGGTGCCAAAGGGAACGTCCTTGACTTCGTCATGGAGTTTGACCGTCTCGATTTTGTCGAAGCTATCGAAGATCTGGCGTCGCAGCTCGGCCTTGAAGTCCCCCGTGAACAGGGCAGTGGTCAGAGTCCGGCGAAACGACAGGAAAAACAAAGTCTTTATGACCTGATGGGTCAGGTCGCCCAATACTATCAGTCCCAGCTTCGTCAGCACGAAGCGCAGGTTGCCATTGACTACCTGAAAGGGCGTGGCCTGTCGGGCGAAATCGTCAAACAGTTTGGTATTGGCTATATTCCGGATCAGTGGGACCTGGTTCGCCAGCGCTTCGGGCGTACCGAGCAGGCCCAGAAAGATCTGGTCAACGCCGGCATGCTGATTGAAAACGATCAGGGCCGACGTTACGACCGCTTCCGCGGCCGGATCATGTTTCCGATCCACGATCGTCGTGGCCGGGTGATCGGTTTTGGTGGCCGGGTTCTGGGTGACGGGACACCCAAGTATCTGAACTCGCCAGAAACACCGATTTTCCATAAAGGGCGTGAGCTCTATGGTCTGTATCAGGTGATGCAGACTTACCGGGAACCGGAGCGAATTCTCGTCGTCGAGGGTTATATGGATGTGGTCGCACTGGCGCAGTATGGTGTCGACTATGCGGTGGCTTCACTGGGCACGTCAACCACAGGCGATCACATTCAGAATTTGTTCCGGCAAACCGGCACCGTGGTCTGTTGTTATGACGGTGACCGTGCCGGACGGGATGCCGCCTGGCGAGCGATGGAGCAGGCACTGCCCTATCTCTCTGACGGCCGCCAGCTGAAATTTATGTTCCTGCCCGATGGCGAAGATCCGGACAGCTACATTCGCCAATACGGAAAGGAAGCATTTGAGCAGCAAATCAGTGAAGCGATGACGCTGTCTGATTTCCTGTTCTCAACGCTGTTACAGCAGGTAGACACCAGCAGCCGGGAAGGCAAAGCCAAGCTCAGTACGCTGGCAGTACCTCTCATCGACAAGGTCCCGGGCGGTACCCTGCGGCTATACTTAAGGAAAGTTCTGGGTCAAAGACTCGGTCTTCCGGATGAGGAACAGCTCAGGCAACTCATCAGCGAACACGGCGAGAACAAACCGGTTCGCATCGCGCAGCCTGCAATCAAGCGAACCCCGATGCGGGTTGCGATTGCCCTGCTGCTGCAAAACCCGGGCTTTGCCTCTGAGCTGGAGCTGAATACCGGGGATTTTGTCGGCATTGAATTGGCCGGCCTAAAATTATTACTGACAATAGTTGATAAATGTCGACTTCGTCCCAATATCACTACTGGACAGTTACTTGAAGATTGGCGAGAGACGGAACAAGAAAACCTGATGGCGCGGCTCGCCACCTGGGACATTCCTCTCGGCAACGACGAAAGCAGTTTACATACTGTTTTTTTTGACGCGATGGATAAAGTTATCGATCAGTGCGTCACCCAACAAATTGAGAAGTTGCAGGCTAAATCGAACACCGTCGGCTTATCAGTCGAAGAGAAGCGGGAGCTACAGCTGTTGCTGTTGAATCGCCCCGACTAAAAAGTAGTCAACAATTCTGACATTTGTTATAATTACTGGTTTGCATTTCTGCATTCTTTTTTCTCACTCAGACCCTAAGTTGGATATCGTCTATGGAGCAAAATCCGCAGTCACAGCTAAAGTTGCTTGTTGCCAAGGGCAAAGAGCAAGGCTATCTGACCTATGCCGAAGTTAATGACCACCTGCCAGAAGACATTGTTGACTCTGATCAGGTTGAAGACATTATTCAGATGATCAACGACATGGGTATTAAGGTGGTGGAAACCGCCCCTGATGCCGATGAACTCATGATGACTGAAGATAATGCCGACGAAGACGCCATTGAAGCGGCGGCTCAGGCATTATCGAGCGTAGAAAGTGAAATTGGCCGTACCACCGACCCTGTTCGCATGTACATGCGCGAAATGGGGACAGTTGAGCTGCTGACCCGCGAAGGCGAAATTGACATCGCCAAGCGTATCGAAGATGGTATCAATCAGGTTCAGTGTTCTGTTGCTGAGTACCCGTCTGCCATCTCGCACCTGCTGGAGCAGTTTGATAAGGTCGAAGCAGAAGAACTGCGCCTGACTGATATCATTTCAGGCTTCGTGGATCCAAACGAAGAAGAGACGACCGCACCGACAGCGACGCACATCGGCTCTGAGCTCAGCGAATCCGATCTGGAAGATGAAGATAAAGATCTGGAAGACGACGATAGCGACGACTCCAGCGACGAAGACGACGGCAGCATCGATCCGGAAGTCGCACGCGAGAAGTTCATGGAACTGCGTGTCTCTTATGAGCGCATGGCTGCCGCCATCAACAAAAATGGCCGTCATCATGCAGATACCGAAGTCGCCATTGAAGAACTCTCTGAAATCTTCAAACAATTCCGTCTGATCCCAAAACAGTTTGACCGCCTGGTCAGCTCACTACGCGATTCTATGGATAAAGTGCGCACGAACGAGCGCCTGATCATGCGTATGTGTGTCGACAACAGTAAGATGCCGAAGAAAACCTTCGTTCAACTGTTCAGCGGTAATGAATCTTCTTCTGCGTGGATTGACGAGGCACTGAACTCCGGCAAGCCTTATGCTGATCGCCTGAAAAACTACGAAGAAGATCTTCGTCGCGCAACCACCAAACTGCGTATGCTGGAAGACGAAACCGGCCTGTCGATTGAGCGTATCAAAGACATCAGCCGTCGTATGTCGATTGGTGAAGCCAAGGCCCGTCGCGCCAAGAAAGAAATGGTTGAGGCGAACCTGCGTCTGGTGATTTCGATTGCCAAGAAATACACCAACCGTGGCCTGCAATTCCTGGATTTGATTCAGGAAGGGAACATCGGTCTGATGAAAGCAGTCGACAAGTTCGAATACCGCCGTGGTTATAAGTTCTCGACGTACGCCACCTGGTGGATCCGTCAGGCAATCACTCGTTCGATTGCAGACCAGGCACGGACCATCCGTATCCCGGTTCATATGATCGAAACCATCAACAAACTGAACCGCATCTCTCGTCAGATGCTGCAGGAGATGGGCCGTGAACCACTGCCGGAAGAACTGGCTGAACGCATGCAAATGCCGGAAGACAAGATCCGCAAAGTGCTGAAGATTGCCAAAGAGCCAATCTCGATGGAAACCCCAATCGGTGATGATGAAGATTCACATCTGGGCGACTTCATCGAAGATACCACGCTGCAACTGCCGATGGACTCTGCCACCGCAACTAACCTGCGTATGGCAACCAACGAAGTGCTGGCTGGCCTGACACCGCGTGAAGCGAAGGTTCTGCGGATGCGTTTTGGTATCGACATGAACACGGATCACACCCTGGAAGAAGTCGGCAAACAGTTCGACGTCACCCGAGAACGTATCCGTCAGATTGAAGCCAAAGCCCTGCGTAAACTGCGTCACCCAAGCCGTTCCGACGTGCTGCGCAGCTTCCTGGACGAGTAAGCCGAGTCTTTCCCCACCGGAAATTGACACCAAAAAGTAAGACGACAAAGCGGGCCCATTCAGCCCGCTTTTTCTTGGCTTACAGCACAGCGTGACCTGTCTCACAACCCTTGCCACACAAGGGCTGAGTGATGTTTTAACTGCCTAAGAAACAAGCGAAACCTCCAACAGCTCAGGTGGACATTACTCTACCCTTCCCATATAATCACCTGCACATTTGGCCCCTTAGCTCAGTGGTTAGAGCAGGCGACTCATAATCGCTTGGTCCCCAGTTCAAGTCTGGGAGGGGCCACCAGATACAGAGAAGCCGGAACAGTAAAAGCTGCTCCGGCTTTTTGCTTTTCTAAGTTCGGCAAGCACATTTCAATGGGTTTCGGCCAATCGTTGTTGCGTACACACGATTGAATCGACTGGGGCAACATCTGAATTTTTAGCCAATTACATTCACCACCTGCGCTCGCATCACAAATCTATCAAAGAGCTGAATTAAAATGAGTCAAGGGGTTTTATTCATTAAATAATTCATAAATAATCTTCTTTCATTTTTCAAAAAAGGATTTTATATGTTTGGTTTTTTCAAAAAAAGAAAGAAGAAAGAATCCCCTCAAAGTGAAGCTAAAAACAATAACTTTTTCGTGATCGCTCAGGCTATAAGAAAATCTGAACCTGCCGTTCAAATAGCTGTCGGTGATTCAATCAGATTAGCTCAATCAATGTTTAAAGTGTCCTTCCCGAGTCGATCTTTTTTTCAAGATTTACCTTTAAATGAGAAAGTAGATTATTTAGATAAATTAGTCAGCTTCGAAAACGCATTAAATGAGAAAGGTGACAAAATTTCTGCTTTTGGTTTTATTTTATTTCGATTATGGCTTGTCGCCCTGATTGATACAGATAGTGATGCGTTCAGTGCCATAAATGAAGAACTAGAATACCTCTGTAAAAAAAAGTGAAGCCGTTTCAGGCGTCATTGTATCGAGATGTGTCGCTTCAGTACGCATTCAATACGCACCTTTGCAGTCTAAAGTAATTCTTCGAGAACTGTTTTAGGCTGCCTGAACTCAGTCATTTTCTTCGCCTGAGCAATCTATTAAAATTTCCATTGCGTCCCGCGCCCAAGATAATTGAAGATGGGCACACGGCTAACTCTCGTTTTTCTAATCATCTGTTTATCTCGGCAGTAACGCTTGTGGCCCTATCACATGTATTTATATAGCCGAGCGCCTTACACTTAATATTGAGTGATATGTTGATATGTAAATCTATCCGTTTAATAGTGGTATCAGGCTTGTTCATAACTCCAGCCCAATACCATCGAATATATTCATGCTTAAAGACATGCTCCGTCATAGGTAACTTTTCCTGTGTCCTTAATCAGACCAGTCATCGACCTCGTCAGCGTTTCACTTCAACTCTCAGAGTGGATTAAACGGTGAACATTCACTCGCTCAGATATCACGATTGCGAATAACCTCCTGCAAGAATCGCTGAAACCTGAAATGTTTGACCTTTAGTCAGTTACAGAGAGCACACGGTAAATTTGTTAATCTCAGTTAGTTTACAGAAACCGAATATTTATCTCCGTCTTTTCTAAGGGTGACACTGACCATAATCTCGGGGTTGCTATTTCCTGAAGTGCCTTCAGCTGGCCCTAATACCTTTTTTTGGGTAATGATATTTGCGGTTGTTGCATTGGAAATCTGAATAACTGCTTCTCGACCTTCAGCTCTAGAGAAATTATTCACGCCAAAACGATATGTTCCTAACTGAAACTTAGTGTCCTCACAGTCTACATAGTAATGCTCTGGCCCATCCGCGGAGGTGTTATCCACATCCAAATTCCCAGAATTTCCTATTTTACTGTTGTAATAAACTTGTTGATTATCAGGTTCAAAAGTATGTAAATCAACATCACCGCTCCCATTCCATGTCAATGTTGCAGTAAAAAGCCCTTGAGTTGCAGTTGCTATTGGCGTTTGAAGTTCTCCCATAAGTTCATTGAATTGAGTCTCAATGATATTGTATGTGTCTAATCTTTTATTAAGATATGTTTTTGCAAACGTGTGTCCACTAGAATCCGATTTTAGATGGCTGGCAGGAAGTATTACATTATTTTCGGCAACATGGCCAGACGCCCTAAGTGAATTGATGACAATATCTATATCCGCCAGAACATAGGGGCCATTTAGCGTTACAGATGCTGGAGCTATATGTAAAACCTTTACATTACTAGAGTCATAATTTTCTTGAGATAACGTTGTTGAATAAGCTTGGTTTACGAAAAGGTTACCTTGGCTATGCGCAACGTAGAGTAGCTTTGCACCATGTGATGTTAATGTTGTAATGCGCGTATTGTGCTTTTCATAGTCACTCAACGTTGGGGGATGACTAAATAAATCTGTTACCAGAGCTAAGGTTTCACTAGCGATTTCATCATAAAGATTTTCTACTGCGATAAGTAATGCGTCCGTAGGAAAGCTCACAACAGACCTTACTTTCCCTAGAAAACCATCAGAACTTGACCAAACTGTAGACAAAAGTACATCGTACCTTTCGCCTAAGCTTGGATCGATTTCTTCAGCTCGTTGCGCAAATACTTCAGCTAAATCCTGAAATCTTGTCGCATTTACTTCACTACCTGTATTGTTATAAAAAAGTTCGTAATTAACCTTCTCACCATTAAAAGTACTACCAGCCATTTTTTGAAAAAGAGCGAGACTTGCAGTTGCTCCATCTGGAGTATTCCAAACACCATTGAAAAAACCGACAACGTACTCGTCAGTCGAACAAACATTTTCTGAAGATGCATTCATTGAACTTAGTAATGTGGTAGTCGCTAGACATATCGCGATTAATGGCTTTTTCATTGACAGTCTTCCTCTGATGGAAGACGATAAACAGAGCCACTATAAGCATCATCTAGTTTTTGACCTTGTTCGTATCGCTGCTTTGTATTTCGAGTGAATCCAACCATCTGATTAACAAATGCATAAGCTTCTTGACCATCTTCAAACTGGTAAATAACACATGAAACTTGGAATAGGCTTTTTTCTACCGAGTTCTTAACAGCCTGTTCATCGGATATATCAACACTCATGGTTTTTTGGACTGCTTTTGCATATTTTAAAAGTGCTTTTTTATTTTCTTGTGGCTGATCAAGGTTAGATATATAACGTTGAATATCATCTCTTACCCCATCTGCATCATCATCGATGCCTAGCATACTGTCTGTTTCATCCAGCGCAGGCATTTGGCCACTACTCTCCAGTTGTTTCATTACAGAGGCATAAGAGTTTTTTTTATCAATAACATCATGACTTGAATCACTGTCATTACATCCTGCAACGGCCAAAGCTGCCAAGGCAGTTACAAAATATCTTTTCATCATTTAAACCTCTTTCCTTTACGATTACGATTACGATTCAACTTGAACCAGAATATGAACTACGCTATATCAAGCACCAGCTGAACAAAAAATCACCTTGTCATATAAAACGCATAAATGCACCAAGGCGCATAACGGTGCGTTATCATACTTATCTCGCAGGTGATTAATATGTCGAAATTTTAAAAATTTGAACTAAGCCAAAAAATAAGGGCATCTCAGAGTAATACTAATAAAAATTTCAAATTATCAAGCATCGAATATAATCGTAAATCTACTGCAGATATTTAAAGCTCTGGTTAAAATTCAATCTATTGAAATATAGTTTTATTTTACGAATGACTATCTGGACGAGTTCATCATCCACGATACAAATATCATCATTAGCAGCGACTTCTTCATACACAAAAAGTCAGGCACCGATGACCATAGCTACCAATGCTGGATTTTTACTTCGTTTATAGGTCAAAATGCAAGTATCAATGTTCGTTTTTTGCTCATCGATTTAAACCAGCCAACAATATTTTCTCCAGCCACTTCATCTCCACAATAAATTGGTAGACCTCTTTATTCATGGAAGCAATCAAGTCTTCAATTCAATTGAAAAAAGCGCTGCAGGTTTCCCCGCAGCGCTGATTTGAATGGTTTGGTCGAATCGATTACAGGTAGTAACGCATCCCGAAAATCCACATATCGTCTTCAGGGACGTTAATGTCGTTGCCGAGGTCAAACTGATAACCGGCAAATCCGACAAAGCTTGGCGTAAAATTATATTCCGCCTGTAACGCCATCTGACTGAAGATGGTGTCGTTATTCTTGTCGTCTTCGACCGACTCATAGTTCACGCTCAGGTTGAGGCTGCTGGGTAATGCGTACGCCAACAAACCTTCAATTGCGATCGACTCTTCCAACCCATTGTTCATGTACTCGTTCATCGCGTACACCACAGCAACATACAAACCATCGCCGTAGGTGCCGTAATTGGCACTGAACATATGTGAGAGTGCTGTATCATCCAGAGTTGCCGTTTTCACATCACCGGTGTTGTACGCATAGTTCAGGCCAAAACCCATGATGGAATAGTTCAGCGCAATCTGAAAACGATCATCATACTCTGCTGGGATTTCATTCGTTGTCAGCGTTTCCCCGGTTGTTGTTCCCTGCCAGCCCAGACCAAACGAGAACGTACCGGCCTCATTCAGACTGTAAGTATTTCGGTAGGAGATCATTCTCTCAGCCCTGGCAGTCCCCAGCGGACCCTGATCGTCGTACAGGAAGTCGTTCGCAAAAGCGATAGGTAAATCAGCAATGCCGGCGCCATCATAGTAAGGCGACCATTGCGTTCCGACCACACCGCGGCCATATGATTTATGAGTCACCCCAATGTAACCCAGACGGGTGGTAAAGGTTTCTTCACCACCTTCCAGATAATTCAAGGCCCACTCACCTTTGGCATCAGCAACAAAACCATTTCCAATATCCTGTGCCGCACTCACGTTGATTCGTGGGGACACTTGTTTCACTTCAGTTTCACCTTCCTCAGAACCGCCAAGACCAACAGAAACATGACCACCGACGGAAAACGTGGTATCTCCCTCGTTGTATAAATCGACTGCGACTGCCTGAGATCCATAGAATGCAGCTGCCACTGCAATTGCCAAGTGCTTTTTATTCATATCATCTTTCCATCTTTTGTTGTGTTCTTATGCGCCGGTACACAGCGTTATGACAAAAATGTGAACATTCGAAGAGCATTGATAGCGTAGTTAAGGAATGACATAAACGCATAAAATAACGACAAAAAATTTATGCAAAATCCGTGTTATATCCCATTTAAAACCAAATCAGTCGAGGGAAATTCCCATGAGGTATTTTTTTGATTCATCCTGTCGCAAAAGATGACATCGTTACTTTGGACATGTTGTTAGGTGCACCGGAAGATGCGGATTGGAAAAAGTAAGTCTCCATGTGAAGTGTCTGGTGAGGTAACAAGTCAGGTACAAGGTAAGATGCGTAGAGCAAATCCTTACTTGAACTTGCTACGCTGGTGAGCTATCGCAGTCCGCGCCATCCCTTCCTTCAGCAGCCAATGCCGCATATTTCGCTTTCACAAGCGCAACATAATGACTGAGATTTTTCTGCGCATGGCAGGTAAAACGTTGACCGGCAGACTCAACATTCAAAATTCGATCTAAGCGGAACTCACGGTAATCATGGCGTAGCTGGCAAAAGGCAACCAGTGTCCACTTGCCTCCCCAGTAAACCAGCCCCAGTGGTTCGACGATGCGCTGTGTCTGTCGCAATTCAGCATCCTGATAATGCAGCAGCACAACATCCTTTGCCTCAATCGCAGTGCGTAATTGAGCGCTGAATGCCTGTTGTTGCGGGCCGTGATGGTAACTTGAAACCAGGAATGGGGAATGATCGTGCTGCTGTTTCAGATGATGCGGCAGCACGGCTTCAATTTTTGCAATTGCTGATTTTGCATTGGCACCGAGTTGCGTGTCAGTCCAGGCATCCACCATTTTACTGCCCAACAGAAGTGCCGTGAGTTCATCGTAAGTAAACATCATCGGCGGAAGCGGATAATCGGCAATCAGGTAACCGATACCCGCTTCTCCCTCAATTGGGACGCCCGAACTCTGAAGGTGCTGAATGTCGCGATAAATCGTTCGTTCTGAAACCCCAAGGCGCTCTGCCAATGCTTTGGCGGTGATCGCCAGACGCCGCCCTTTCAGCAAATTCACCAGTTGAAACAAACGCTCCGATTTACCCACGATTCCCACTCCTTCAATCCATAGTGTCAATTCACCCTGTACAGGCTGATTGTGACACAATTGTATGATGTGTGATGCCCACACTCGAACGATCAATCAACTGCGTGAGCTGCTGACAGACTTCCGTACTCGGAAAAGCATCCGAGACGGCTTTCGCATGGGCCATGGATTCCCAGTAAATGATATCGGTATATATCAGCGATTCACTGTCTTTTGCCAGTGAACGGTACAGCAAGCCCGGTTGTTGCTGCACCCAAGCTTGAAAGGCTTCGTTCGCCACCATCAGATCGGACTCTGAAACACCCGAAGTCAGTTTGAACTGAACGATTTCGACCACGTTTTGTTGTGTCATGTGATTTCTCCTTGGTTTGATTACAAACGCAGTAAATCACACGACAATGTCAGGGAGTGTCAGTAGCCTTTTTCGCCTGAAGCTAAAAACGCAGTCTGCATTTAGGCCAATTCCGGTGAGGCAGGAAAGCAATGGGGGTTTAGCGTTGTTTACCCAGAAGCGACAGGAATGATTTAACACCGCCCAGAAAAAAGGGCACAGCAATCAGGAAAGCGCCCAGAGCCATCCCCTGATAGGCATAACTTTCAGGCTGGGCATGATAGAAAGACGTTTTAAACATCTGATACGCGAGCATGCAGAAATAAAAGCAACCAATCGTTGCGATGGTCGTTCCCAGTAAGCTTTTGATTTTAGACCACAGAAACGCATTATTCGAAGCGTTATTTTCAAGCATCGGACATTCTCTTCACTAAGCCTCTAATATAAGGCACCAGATCATTTCATGCGGAATGTGCACAGAGAACATTAAATACGCAGTGCCCTGATGTGCACTTGCTCGCATCCGTCCCATACCGACTGATGATAATATCTTCAATGAAATCAGTCCTGAAACGACGCAGGAACATCACCTATGAACCTCACCACGCCCCATACTGCACTGTATAACATGCTCAACCTGCTCACGCCGATTGGCGAAAAAGACTGGGCACAACTTCAAACGCTGGCGCACGAGGTCAGATACCGGGCCGGCGAAGCCATTTTTCATCCGGGAGACCGAACGCCGGAACTGCGCTTTATCAGTCAGGGACTGGCGTGTCACTATTACATCAAACCAGACGGCACCCGGCGTAATAAGTCTTTTCTGCAAACAGCGGATGTCGCTTCAAGCCTGTCTTCCATGTATACCGGCGAACCGGCCCGTTTTGGCTGCGAAGCCTTGCAGGACACCCTGTGTCTGTCACTGCCATTTACGACTTTCCGGCAGCTTTGCACAGCACATCCGGTATGGCAGTCAGCCAGTCAGGCACTGCTCACCCGGCTGGCTCTGAAAAAAGAAGCCCGAGAAGCAGATCTGCTACTGTTGTCACCCACAGAGCTGTACCAGCAGTTCTGCGCTCAGTATCCGGCCCTCCATCAAACACTGCCCAATTACCATATCGCCTCGTATCTGGGCATTTCCGAAGTCTCGCTGTCGCGGATCCGCGCCCGGCTCGGTGTCCAGAATGCTTATCAGCGGCACATGTAAAACAAAACCCTGACCATTTTAACCTTTGTTAAAGTGTTTCCCGCCCGGCAGTCTTATTGTTGCCCCTGTACCCAAATGACCGCGAAGAAAAGGCTACAGGAGGACACATGAAACCACAAAAACTGATCGGCAAAACTATTGTAATTTCCGGCGGCAGCTCAGGTATCGGGCTTGAGCTGGTCAAGCGGCTGCAGCCGGAAAATACGGTGATCGTGCTGGGACGGGATAAAGAAAAACTGGCACAGCTGGAAGCGCGGGGCGTAGTGACATTCAGCCTGGATATTGCCGAGAAAAGTGAGCGCCACGCCTTGTTTCGCTGGCTGGATGATCATTACCCGAATTTTGATGTCCTGATCAACAACGCCGGCTGGAGCCGTTCGCACAAACTGGCAGCGCGGCAAACAGATACCGCTGTCTGTGAAGCGGACCATGACCATAAACAAGAGCAAGAGCAAGAGCAAGAACATGACCGAGACCACTGTGAAGATTACGAGCTGGAACTACGCCATAATCTGGAAGCCCATATCGGCATGACCCTCAGTGCTCTGCCCCGGCTGCTGCAACGACCCGGCGCGATGATCATCAATGTGACCACCGGGCTGGTGTACAACCCGAAAGCAGCCAATCCGTACTACTGCGCTGCCAAAGCCGGACTGCACAGTTTTACCCAAAGCCTGCGCGAACAGGTGAAAGGTTACGACCTGCGGGTGGTGGAAGTCCTGCCGCCGCTGGTCGACACGCCTTTTCACCAGAACGGATTACCGGCAACGGTTCGGGCGATGACACCGCAACGCGTGGCCCATGAAACCATCACCGGATTACAACACAACCGCGATGAGATCCGGGTCGGCCTCTCCAAGCTGGCTTACGTCCTTGGCCGTATCACGCCCTCTGTCGGCTTTCACCTCGTCAACCGGCAATAGCATCTGTTGCCGCCAAGACAGCCCTCCCT
The DNA here is from genome assembly GCF_000695255.1 of Photobacterium galatheae. Lineage (GTDB taxonomy): Bacteria > Pseudomonadota > Gammaproteobacteria > Enterobacterales > Vibrionaceae > Photobacterium > Photobacterium galatheae. Next base: position 52,014 of record NZ_JMIB01000008.1, read on the forward strand.
GCAACAGAGGGCTGTTTCGAACCAAAAGTTTTCAGAGAACGATCAGCCCATCCGGGATCAACGCAATTGGTCACCACGATACAGAATGCGTCCCTGAGATCCGACATCCACCTGATACGGCGTGGCATGAATACCGTACTGGGTGAAAACACTGTTATCGGTATCAAAGATCAGTGGTGCCGTCAGACCAAATTTTTCAGCAAAGGCTGACGCAATCGACGCATCAATATAATAACCGCTGATCACCCCGACCCACTGCCGCGAACTGTCTTTCGCCATCAGTTGTTTCCACTGTGCAATCTTCTGCTCACAATCCGGGAAATGCGGCATCGGACACAAGGCATCCAGAAACACTAAAGAAACCGGCTGCTGCGCCTGACCCTGCTGCAACAGTGCTGCCAGAGAGACCGGTTGATCCGACATCGTCTGGCGCTGAAATAATGGCGCTGTATCCCCCACATGAGGAACAACATAAGGCTTTGCTTTGACTGGCGTACTTGCGGCTGTTGTCGGTGGCTGCAGTGCATCCCAGGTTTGGGCTTTTGCTTCGGCCGTTTTTCTGCCCGGCTCAAGGTAGTCCAACAGGGCTTCATTGCTGCCACTGAACACGACCTTGCCTTTCTCAATCAGGACATGGGCCGGGGTCTGCCACAAACCGAAGCCTGTCAGTAAATGACGTCCGCGATCCAGCACAATGGGAGCCACTTGCGGATAGTATCCCTGAAATTCCAGCAGCTGGGCCCGGGTAACATTGATCTCCGGCTGAACCCAGATCCGATCCGTACGTTTCTGAAAAGATTCCGGCAGGCTCGCCACAAACGCTTCCGGGCCTGAACCAGCATAGCTGGCCCAGATTTCGATGAACACCAGATGCGTGATCCGGTTCTCGTTCAGCTGCACCGGTGTCCCGGCCAGTGTCTGTTGTTTTTCCAACAGCGATACGGCAGGTTCAGACTGAACCAACGCCGAAAAACACAGGCTGGCCAGTAAGGGTAAAGTGTATAAAATCGTCAATCGTTTCATGGTGTTGTCCTCCGAACACTCAGTGCTGTGCGACGTCTTGCTGAGCCCAGCGTGCAATGGTTTGATCCAGCTGATCCGTGGCTAAAAAAGTACGGTAGGCAACTTTGCCATCCTTATCGATTAGGATGTGCTGAGGAGTTCCGACGACCTGATACATCTGGGTGATTTCACCTTTTGCATCAAAAATGGTTGGAATGTCATAGCCTTCCTGACGGAAAAACTGCTGGATATTTGCCACCGAATCATTGAATCCCACATTAACCGACACCACCTTCACCTCGTCACCAAACTGCTTTTCAATAGCATTCAAATGCGGCATTTCGGCTTTGCAGTAACTGCACCAGGTCGCCCAGAACTTGAGATAGACCGGCTGCTTGCCCAGATAATCCGACAGTTTAAATTCCTGGCCCGACAAGGTTGTCGCTGTAAACAACGGTGCAGTTTGATCCGTCTCTGCGGCCTGCACGGCAGGCAGCGACAATGCCAGTGCCATGACCATGGCTTGCCAGCCTTTGTGAAACAAAACAGAAGTTTTCATATGATCTCCATTTACATGATCTGAAAGAAAAAGAAGGTCCCGGCACCGGCCATCAATGCGGCCATCCCCCATTTCACCCGGTTCATCCACTGGCCGGATCGCGGCAGTGACGTGAGCAAGCCACCGAAGGTGCCAGCCAGGACAAGCAGAGCACTCATCCCCAGCGCGAAGACAAACATCAGCAAAGCGGCCCAGTAGGCATTGCCGGATGATGCAACGTACATCAGCAGCATGCCGAGCACCGGGGAAGTACAGGGCGCCATGACCAGTCCGGAGCAGGCTCCGGCTACAAAAGTGCTCAGTACGGGACGCCGGCGGGATTCAGCCGCAGGCAGATTCAGCACCAGCCCGGGCAGTCTGAGCCAGCCAACCATCCAGGCTGCCATGGCGAAACAAAATACCCCCACCAGAAACAAGGTCACCGGATGGCTGGCCACAACGCCGAACAATTGTCCGGTTGTTGCCGCCAACATGCCCAGTAAGGCGTAAACCACCGCAAGGCCCAGCACATAGCTCACTGACAACCCCAGCGCCTGCCAGCGGCCGGTTGCCTGACTGCCAACCACTGAAACCGTGATCGGTAACATGGGATAAACGCAGGGGGTCAGACTGGTCAGCAGCCCGGTAAGAAATACCGCGCCGACAACCCACAGTCCGAATTGCTGATTGAACAGCGCGGTCTGAATGGCAGTTTCCATCGAAGGTCACATCCTTTGTCGAGAAAGATGCAACGTTTATATCGGACAATCGAAAATGAGTTCTCAAATCGATCTAAAATGATGGTGAAATCGACATGAAATCAATATAAAACAACTAAAAACAATAAGTTATACAAAACCTCTTTTCGCCTCATCTGATTGATTTCAGGCGGGTTGTCCGTAAAATGAAGCCTCAGAAATTCAGACTCAACCGGATACTTTATGGCCTGCTATCAGTTTGCTGCATTTACGTTTGACGCCGACACCGGACAGCTCCTTCACCAGACGCCGACGGGTCAGACCGAAACTTATCTGCGCCATAAAGTCTCTCTGTTACTGACCTATTTACTGACTCATCCGGATCAGGTCATCCATAAAGACGTCCTGTTGGATGCCTTGTGGGATCACAGTGAATACCGGGAAAATTCACTGACACAAAGCATTCGTGAACTGAGAAAAGCGCTGGGTGACAGCGCCCAGAATCCGCAATTTATCCGCACCTTTCCACAGCGGGGCTATCAATGGATCTGCCCGATCAGCGAACCGGATCATCAGGACGCCCCAAAAATTGCGAAGGCAGCGAACGTTGAGAAAGCAGAGCCACAGGAAGCCCCCCCGGCAACACAGACCCGCCGTTTTTCCAAACCTGTGATGTTCTCCGGCCTGCTTGCGGTGCTGATTCTCATCGCGGGATTTTGGCTGATGCAAAGCCCGGCCACAGTAAAATCACCCGGCATGCACCACAAGACCGGGTTAGTCGTCTTCCCCATGCTTAATGATACGGGCAAAGCCGAGTTTGACTGGGTTCAGCTCGGGCTGGCTGACATGCTGTCTGTGCAGTTAAATCAGAGCAATACCCTCACGGTGATACCGCCGGCACTCGCCAAAGCCTGGTTACTGGATGCTGAACTCAGCTGGCCTGCCCTTCCGGCCCAAATCCGTACGCTGCTCAAACAACGGGGCTATGAAGCGGCGCTGTTTGCCAGCGTCCGGCTGCACAACAAGCAACAAGTGCTGACCTTTCAAGTAATTTATGCCGACGGCCGGACCCAGCAAGGCAGCATGACCTATCCGCAACTGGCCTCGGCAATGCATTCCGTCAGCCACCAGCTCAAGCGATTACTCAGTCCTGACGACACGCATCCCTTACCGCAGAAATCTCCGGCCATTGCCGTGCAGACGCTGGCACAGGGACGGTCACTGTTGCAGACCCAGGGAGCTCAGGCGGCCCGAAAGTACTTTGAAGCGGCCCATATTCTGGAGCCAGACAATCTGTGGACCCAGATCCAGCTCGCTGGCACGGAAGTATTACTGGGACAATGGCAGCAGGCAGCACAACGCCTTCAGGCGCTTCCTGAAGCACAGGGACGTCACGAGCCTGCCTTGTATGCAGCACAGCGCTACTGGCTGGGTGAACTCAGTTACCGACGGGGCGAGCCGGATGCAACCGCTTTGACCCAAGCCGCTGTGCAGGCCGCAGAACAAAGTCAGGATCCACAGTTACTGATTCAGGCTTATCAGTTGCAGGCACAACTGGCCTGGAATGAGATGGACTGGGAGGGCCATCAACGGCTGACCGGGCAGCTCATTGCCATTCTGGGGAAAGGACAGGCATTGCGTCATGATGCTGATCAGCAGTTCTACCTCGGCCGTCCGGCCAGTGTCGGGCTGGAAAGAAGCCCCAGCAATGATTTAGCCGCGAATCAGGTCCGCCTGTTCAAGGCGCTGAATTTTTACCGCCAGCTTGGTGATCAACCACGTCAGGCCGCCACCTTGCTGGCGATCGCCCAGAATGATCAGATCGATCCGCCGATCCGTGAATCGTCCCTGAGCGATGCCATTGCGATGTACCGTCAGCTCGGCCAGCCTTATGAATTAGCCCTCGCGTTGATTTATCAGGGGTTTTATCTGATGCAGTCCCATCAGGGCGGCATGGCGGAAGACTATTTCGCAGAAGCCAGAGCCTTAGCCGAACAGCTCGGTGCACGCCGTCTGCTCCTCGACAGTGAGTTCTATCTGGCCTTTGCGGCCATGGATCAGGGCCTCGATCTGCAATGGCTGGGGAAACATCCTCAGCAAGCACAACATCTGGCGCGTGCAGACCAAGCATTTACTGAACTGCTGAAGAAGAAAGATATTTCGCCGCTGCTACAGGCCAATATTGCTTTGTTTCAGGGCTGGATCGCTGCAGATCAACACAATATGCAGCGGGCGTTACAACATCTCGACCGGGCTGATTCTCTGGCAAATACCCTGAACCTTCCCCTGACACAGGGATATATCCGCTACAGCAAGATGCGGATTCATCTGTCTCAGCACGATTACACGGCAGTGACTGAACTGGCAAAATTCCCGATGGTTACCCGGCTGGAAGCCGTCTATGCGGCACGCGCGTATTTTGAACTCGGTCATCCCGAGGAAGCCACCCGTGTTCTGACTCACTTCAGACAATCGCTGCCGAAACAGTGGCAATCCGAAGATGAACAGCGCCTGCAGGACTACCGACGGACCATACAGGGTCAGGCGATCACCCTGCCGCCAGAACCCAAAGCCCACCTGGTGTATTGTGAAAGTGACTGGCTCTGACGTTCCAAAAGGCGCAAGAAGACTCAGCCAGACGAGTTAAAATTGATCGGGATGGTGAATGTCAGGCGCACGCCATCAATACTGACCGGAGGCTTGGGCAAAGGCTCAGCCCGCTTGACCATCGCTTGCGCTTCCTCATCCAATGAACGGGTGCCGCTGGATTTCACCAGTTTCACCGCCAGCACATGACCACTTCGGTCCATAGTGAATGCAATCACTGGCACCCCCTGATGGCCAAAACGTCTGGCCTGACGCGGATATTTTTTATGTCGCTCCAGATGCGCATGCAACAGGCGCTGCCAGGTCTGTTTCTGCCGGGCACCCTGCGGATTCAATTGCCCCTGCATGGGCGCTGAAACCGCCTCAGCTTTTTCAGGCGCTTTCACGCCTTTCGGTGCGCTGGCCGCTTTTGCGGCAGAAGCGAGTTGAGCGTGCTCTGCCGGTTCTGCCGTCTCAACAGGTTTCGGAGGCGGTGGCTCTACCGCTTGTTGCTCGGTGGGTTGTTCAGTAAGCGGACTTCGCGCGACTTCGGCCGCAACGGGCTTCGGCTCAGGGGTGACCTCTGGTGTGAGTACAGGTTCTGGAACCTGTTCAGGAAACTGTTCAGAGACCTGTTCAGGGACAGGCTCAGTCAGCGCGGTTTGAGAAGCGTTTTCCTGACGGTACAAAGGCGATGACTTCTGCGCAACGGGAAGTGCCACATTGTCTTTACTGGCGGGTTTAATGGGCCGTTCATGTTGTGTCGCTTCCTGCGGCGGTTTCACTTCAGCCGTTTCAACCGGCTTCGTCGGTGTGCGCTGCACCTGCGACTCTGCCGGGGGCTGTTCGCTCTGATTCTCATCCGGTGAGGCCAGCGGCATCACCAGAGACACCGCCATTGGCGCAGCGGCCGGTGCCGCAGGCAAGGAATGAACCGATGGCTGCCACCAGTGTGCGGCAACCACACCGCCATGCAGGAACAGGCTGGCAAGAAAGCCCGCCAGCAACCAGCAACGGCTGGCATCCAACCCGCGACAGCCGCTGTCGTATCCGGCCAGTTCACTCATGAAGATTGCCCTGCTCCGTGCGCCAGCTCTTTCTGAACCAGTTCTTTCTGATCCAGCTCTGTCTGATCCAGTCCTGTCAGCTCCAGTCCTATCAGTGCAATTTGCAGATAGCCCGCCTGTCCCAGCTGATTCATCACCTGCATCAACTGCGCATAGGTCAGCGACTGATCCGCACGCAGATAAACCCGCTGTTGTTTATCCGGCAGGGCCGCGGCCATCGCTTGCGCCAGTGCCGCCAGCGGTACGGTTTGATCCTCACCCAGCGTCAGGGTCATATCTTTCTGAACCGTCAGATAGAAAGGCTTGTCTGGCATGGGCTGTGGCTCAGCGGAAGCGCTGGGCAGATCAACCGGCACGCTCACTGTCGACAAGGGTGCCGCCACCATGAAAATGATCAGCAGCACCAGCATGACATCAATGAAAGGCGTGACATTGATGTCATGATTTTCAACCAGTTCGTCACTGTCAGTGTGGGTTTGAAACGCCATGAGTCACCCCGCTTTCTGCATCGGCTGAGGTTCAGCAAACTGTGTCTCCCCGGTCGATTGCCGATCCAGATCCCGGCTGATCAGCACCAGTAAGGCCACTGAAATATCCGCCAGCAGTGCTTTATAGCCCTGAATCGCCCGGGTGAAATGGTTATAGATGACCACCGCAGGAATCGCAGCGACCAGACCGATGGCCGTCGCAAGTAACGCTTCAGCAATCCCGGGCGCTACCACGGCCAGATTCGTGGTCTGGGTTTCAGCAATGCCGATAAAAGCATTCATAATGCCCCACACCGTGCCGAACAGACCAACGAAAGGGGCCACGGAGCCGACCGTTGCCAGCACGCCGGTGCCTTGGCTCATCCGGCGACCGGCGGAGACCTGCACCCGATCCAGCCTCGCCTGTACCCTTTCTTTGATCCCGCCTTCGCTGGCTGCCCCAAGCGCTGACAGGCGCAGCTCGTGCCGGGCAGCGTGGATCAGCGCCATACCCATCCCTTTGCCCGTCTGTGTATTGTCGGCCCCGTCTTCCAGCGTGTCAGCCACCACCAGTGTCTGCAAAATCCGCCGCGCATGGCGGTTCGCCGTGTAAATCTGTAACTGCTTGGCCACACCAATCGCCCAGGTCAGCAGGGAAGCCGACAGCAGCAGGATCATCACCGACTTCACCACCCAGTCAGCCGCCAGATACATCCCCAATGGAGATAAATCCATGCCGGCATGGGTTTTCGCCTGATGCGCCACCGCTAATTGCACAGCTTCTGATTGCGTAACATCTGGCTGCACGCCTTCTGGTGGTGCAGCTTGGTTCACCGACAGGCCCGACTGCGGATCCAACGTCTGAACGTCAGCAGGCACAGGCACAGAAACAGCACCTGCGCTGATTTCAGAAGTCGGCGCAGTTTCCGCCTGTGCGAAGCTCTGGCAAGACAGCCATATTCCCGCCAGAAACATGGCTGCCATCCTGACGCGCGCTCGCCCGGATCGCCACCCAAACATTTGATTCATATCCCTTTCCATTCTGGTATTTCCCTGTTCATCAGACGTGACCCGACACGCCCGGCAAATCGTGCGTGTCTGTCATGAGCGCCTATCGTGCGTGTCTATGTAGAGATACCGAACGAGCAGAGCAAATCCGTAATCGGATACCGAATTTTTTTCAGAATTTTTGATCGGGTCAGAAACGCTTTTCGATTTTCAGACTCACCTCGCTTTGGTCATGGCTGTACAGCCAGTCCACATTACTGCTGACCCGGTTGTGCGCTAGCGTCAGCACTGGTGTCAGATCCCAAAAACGTAATCCGGTGAAACGGGTTTCCAGCGTGTAGCTTTGCTCATCGTCTTTTCGGGTCGCTTCCAGCAAAGGACTGTAGGCCTGATATTCCCGCTGCCGGAACGACGTGAAGAGTGAGGTTTCAATCCCCACCTCCCAAGAACGCTGAACACCAAGCCGGACGCCTTTCATCTGATAGGCATGCACAGCTTGTTGCGCGTGTTTATCCGTCCAGTCCAGTCCGCCAAACAGCAGCCACTGTCCCGGCAACTGGTGCCAGAGCGTGGCATACCCGGCGTATTGCCAGCCGGATTGAACATCCAGCCCGTCAGGCAGAAATTGCAGATCTTTCGCCTCAGCTTCCAGCTTAAAGGCCGTGGCTGCCGAGAAGAGATACAGCCCGCTCAGCTTGCCGCCCCAGGCCTGATAGAGCGCATCGTTTCCTTGCGTGCGGTATTCAAACAAAGGTGCTGCGAACAACTGATAGTTGGCGGTGTGATAGCTGTAACCCAGATAGCTCAACAGGGTATGTTCATTGTACGGACTGTGGTGAATATAGTTCTCGCCATAAGCCAGACCAAGAAAGCTGATGCCATGATGGCCGCTCAGGGAAATGCGTTTATTCAGACTGGCTTCAAAGGTCGTGCCGTATGCCGATTCGGCTGTCGGTGTTTTCCGCTCCACCAGGCACTCGCCATTCGGCATCAGGAGTAAGCAGGTATAACTTTCTGAAGAGAGATTCAGATTATTGTTGAAGCCGGGCCCGAAAGAAAGCGCGCCCTGCCAGCTATCCCGGTATGCCAGCGCCTGAGAAAAAGCATCGACCGTTTTCATGACTCCCTGCGCTTTGGGGTCATGAATGGGCAGAGCGACGCGAATGTCTTCAAACAGCCTCAGGGCATCGCGGTTTTTCTGGTTTTCGAACAACACACGCGCCAGTTCAAGCTGACCCGGCAGAAAATCCGGCTGTAACTGCAACAGCGCCCGGTATGACTGTTCTGCCTGTGCGAATTCACCGTCTGAGCGGGCTAACGCCCCCTGTGCATAGTGCACCAGCATCATGTCATGGCCGGGCAGTGCCAGATAGCGGGTCAGAAAGCCGCGAACCGCCACCCAACGCCGGGATTTGACCGACAGATAAATCGCCTGTCCCAGTGCGTTCAGGTTGTCCTCAACCTGATATATCTGGCCGTCAATGACCAGTGCTTCGGCCTGTTCACGGGCCTGTTCTTCTTCCAGCAGGCTTTGTTCTTTCTCCCGGGCTTGCAGGCTGGTGTTCTGTTCCAGACGGAGATTGGTATCCGGATCGGCGTGGGCCATCTGCGCCACAAATAAAAATGAAAGCAAAGCCAGACCGACGACTGAGGACAGGCGGCTCAAATACGGTATCAACACGATTTCACCTGATGGTATACAACTTGATGACAGAACAAAAAAACAGGCGCAGCGAACACCCGCTGCCCCCGTGTCATTCAGCAGGGTCTGCACACAGACCCCAGCATCCATCGCTTACTGCTTGGTTCCGCCGAAAGCGGTGTCGAAGATTTTTGCATCCCCTGAAAATTGTGCAATCCCCGCCAATGCCGCTGCATGATTGCCAAAGAAATGACCTTTTGCTGTGCCGCTGGCTGGGCCGACCGTGGCTGTCCCGTTAAAGGCAGCGGTGGCACTGTTGATGGTCGCATTCACCCCCAGCGTATACTGGCTGTTGGCAATCGAACCTTGCAACGTATTGTTGGTGAAGTTCGCTGTGAAAGTCCCATTCAGGTCATTGCTGCCAGAGAACTTGTTCACCCCTTTCACCGCATAGGTCGCCGTGCCGCTGGTCGGTAGTGTGGTACCCGTGGTATCGCCCACGTAATAAACCGTCCGATCGGCATCACTGCTGATATCACTCGCCCACTCCCCGAACCAGACATCACCAGCCCCGACTTTGGCAAAGTTGAAGTTGCCCATCCTTGAGTGGCCGCCACCCAGCACATAAACGCCGTTTTGCACGCGGCCATAATTTTTCAGGGCCTGAAAATCAACTTTTTGCGCGGTGGAACCCATCGATGCAGCCCCAATACCTGCACGACCTGCGACATGCGGCCCGGCATTCAGATTCGATTCTCCCACCAGAATCTGAGTGTTGTCACTTTGGGTGCCGACAATATTGGCCTGGGCAGCGCCGCTGATGCAGGCAGAAAGAACAGCAAGAGTGATGACAGCTTTTTTCATGTTACATATCCTTATTGATGTTTGAGATGGCTCATGAAGGCCGCATGTTGCGGTCTTCAATGGGTATACCGAACCACGACTTCAAACCCGTAAAACCATTTGCAATTTTTTCTGTCCGTCAGAAATTCACCTGCAGTTTCACTTTCACCGTCCGCCCCGGAGCCGGCACGCTGGAGCGTACCAATGGGTCGATGTAATAGAGATCGGTCAGGTTGGTGCCGATCACTTCCAGCGCCAGCGCATCATTGAAACGGTACTGGGCATAAGCATCGAAGGTTAAAGCGTCATCCCGCGCTAATGCTTCTTCATGTTGACTGCCCGGTATGTAGACCGTACGCAATCCGGTTTCCATCCGGCGGTTGAAGAAACGTCCACCGATATTCAGATTCACCGAGTATTCCGGGATCGCCTGATCCGTCAGATATCCCCCTTCAAACCCGGCATGGACACAATCCGGCGTCGAACCGTTGAAATCAGACAAAATCGCCAGACTTTCATCACAGACTTCATTTTTCAGCAGATAAGAGAGACTGAGATCGGAGAAGAAACCACCGTTGTCATACCGACTCTGGAATTCCAGTCCTTCCAGCGTTTGCTGATCGATGTTGTAAAAACGCATCATATTGCCCGACCGCTCAATCACATCTTTGGTTCTGTGATGGAAGTAAGTCAGTTTAAGATCGGCCTCATCAAAGTTCTGAATGAAAGCAACCTCATGGTTATAAGCATGCTCCGGCTCTAAGCCTGTATAGGGGTTATTGTTGGCGGAAAAGCCCAGTGTGCTTTCAAACATACTCGGAAAACGAACGGCCTCGGTATAGCGGTAATACATCCGACTGGTCTCTGTAAACATCAAGGTTGCCGACAATGCCGGCACCCAGGCATCTCCTTTCTTCTTTCCACCCGTGATTTGCTTGTCATAAGCCCCGACCGGCGCTCCGCTTTGAATACATGAACCTTCGATGTAATTCGCCTGTGCCTGCTGGGCTATCAGGCAAGGATTGTTTTCCCGGCTGTAGCGGCCTTCCCCATCGTGAAGCCACTCATTCCCTTCATGTTTGACCTCATAAGTCGTAGTGCTGCGGGCTTTCTCATACATCGCCGCTTCTTCTTCCGGCGTCACCGGTGGTTTCCCCAGCATCTGATTAATGAAATTCTTCAACACAATGTCTTCTGCAACAGCCGCAATATTCTGCGCAATCTCTTCCGGGGTATATTTTTCAAGGGTTTTATAAGACAGTAACATCCCCTTATCTGCGGCATGCTCTTTGGTGAACCGGCTGTCTCCGGCGGCCATCCGATCCGACAGAAAATCATCAATAGCCCAATAATTTTTGTAACTCGCGCCTGCCGTGAAACGCAGATAATCGACCGGCTGCCACTGGAAATTGAACTGCCCTTCATACTCCTGACGACGCCCTTCCCGCGGCCAGTGACGCCAGCCATCGACCGCCCCGCGGTATTCATCATCAGAGCGCAGTTTATGGTACTGATATCGCCCGGACAGCGTCAGACCCAGTGTATCGGTCAGCCACATCTGATTACTGAGATCAAAACCGATCCGACTGTCTTTGGCATTGGTCGCCGCCGTATTACGCAGCAGCGGGCTGGCTCCCGGGGTTGGATCGGCGATGTCGACCCGATTGGCAAAATTTGGAAAACCACCCGCGGTGTTGGTATCGCTGACGGTATACGTGGTCCAGAGATTGGATGTCAGATTGATATAAGGGTTGTCCGGCTGCCAGGCATAGCGGAGATTGTAAGCCTGTGTTTCGACATGACTGAGCGGCCACTGCGCCATTTCACCCTTTGCGCCGATATTCCCGGAGCGGCTGGCCATAATTTCGCCATAAGTGGCATCGGTATACCGGGCGCCCATTTCCAGCGTTTGCTGATCCACCAGATTGAATTTGGCTTTCAGCAGATAAGATTCCAGCTCACTCGAGGTATTGGGCACTTCATAACCGGGTCGCTGCCGCTTGGCAAGCGAGCGCGGGTCAATCCGGGTCATGAACTGTTCATCTTGAGCGGAATGATCGTAAAAATCCGCCCCCCGGGTGCCGCTATAGTAGTTCCCTTTGTTGCGGTATGCATAAGCTGCCAGGAACTCATAACCTTCGTTTTTCGCAGCCAGGGCCAGCCGGTAGGCATAATCTTCACCGGCGAAAGGATTGTGTTCCTTATCGTTGCTCATCACTTTCCAGAGCGATGGATCACCATAGGCATACTCCGGGCTCTCCTGCGGGAACCCCGGCACAGTGCGGTAATCCTGACCGGTCAGCAGAACCGGCTCTCTGGGCGCGATGGCATTGTTGCTGCCTTCCATCACGATTTCACCACCGAAGGTTTCACCGTCCTTCAGAATATCTGAGGCAGAAATCGTATTGACCACCACTGCACCGCCGACTGAGGAATGCACATTCGGCGTGAGGGATGGCCCTTTGATCACCTGAATCCCGCCCACCAGATTGGGATCGATATAATTTCGGTTCGAGACACCGCGATAGCCGCGCCAGACCGTCAGATCCTGTTCGGTTCCGTCAATCGACAAGGGCACCCGACCCGGGCCCTGAACACCACGAATACTGGGATCGACCCCGCCACCATTGCGGGCATCACCGCTGTAGACGTTGAGCATGCCTTTGAACAGATCTGCGGCATCTTTACCTTTATATCGCTCAATCTCATTTTTCCCGGTGTACACGGTCGACAGATCGTCGTCATAGACTGCGAACTCACCCGCTTCATCACGGGTCAGCCCGCCGGACTCGCCATAAGAGACATTGATGATGTCCAGAGTCATCTCATTCTCATTGGCTGCGAGCGGAGACGAACCGTCCGCCGGCAACGAAAACGAATTGCGATCAACGTCGGGCTCCCCGGTGGACAAATCTGTAGGTTGTTCCGCAGACTCAGCCCAGACCATGCCGGGCAGTATGGCCACTGCCAGACCCAGATGTGCCTTCAGCAGCAGCGCGATATGATTGGGCTTAACCTTATGATGCACTGTGATTTCCTTCTCATTATTTTTAGTCATTGCCTCCGTACACCGTGCGAGAAGGAAAAAGCCGTAACCGGTGCTCAGTATAAAGAGTGATTATGATACTTAGCTCACACTATCCGGCCATGGGACCAGCGTGATGGACTGCCTGTGCCGAGAGGTGCCACGCCGGGTCATCAGAATCCGACGGCTGGCAGCATGTTGAGGCACGGCCGAAAACTGGGCCTGGATCTGAGTGAGCTGCTGCCAGGCAGACTCATTGTCAGGATGATCCAGCCGCCAGGCATGAAAGGCTTGCCTGTCTTCATCGCTGACATCATCAGCCCAGAGCCGGGCCATCCAGCCAGATGCCTGCCGAATGGTATCTACAGAAAGGCGATGCTGCGTCAAAAACTCGTCTCCATCGTGGCCAGCAGACACGCCTGCAGGGCTTTCGCAATATACTTTTCAACCGATGAAACCGAAACGTCCAGTGCTGCTGCAATTTGCTTGTAGCTCATGTTCTCAATCTGGCGCATCAGCAACGCCTGCCGAACCTTATCGGGCAAGTGACGCAGCAAACGATCCACCTCAGTCAGGGCTTCGATCATCTGCATGCGTTCTTCCGGCGATACACCAACCTCCTGCGGTTGCTGTTGCAGGTATTCCAGATAAGCCGCTTCCACACGACGGCGGCGGTAGAGATCAATCACCAGACCTTTGGCAATATGGGTCAGGTATCGACGGGACTCGCCGGGTTCCGGCAACCGGCCACTGCTGAGCAACCGAAGATAAGTATCATGCACCAAATCCGCCGAGGTATACGGACAACCGAGACGACGCTGAATAAAGACCGATAACCAGCTTTGATGTTGCTGATAGAGTTGACCCACCTGCTTCATATTCGTCTGGTCTGCCGCTGTCATCGTCTGGCGCTCCTGCTACTTGTGAACTGCGAATTGAATAAACTTAAACCTTAATGATAATGATTATCAATATAGAGAAATATTATTCAACTGTTAGAATAAAGAAGCCGGAGGTTTTCAACAGAATTTTGCGCAGGGACAAGGCAAAAACAGATCCAATGGCGCAAAATTCGGCGCCTGTCATCAAATAGCAACCTGCTTTCAACAAAATTGGTTATTTGATAAAAAACTTTTTTGTACAGGGGACACCAGCCTTGGGTGCCCGTCCTGTCCGAAATGCCTTGAACTTGTGGGTTTCACTCATGATTCAAATGCATAGCGTGCGGGTCGGCGTAAAAGGTTGACCCAACTCACACACTGGTAAGGGAAAGAAACTCTGCTATACTTACGACCTTGTTTCATCAGCCACTTTGTGGCACTGGCAGCGGATCTCCATCCGGCGATGTTGACGATTCAGCCAGCCTGTGAATTCATTTCGCCTGCTTTATCAAAGCAAAGCAACTGCTTTCATAAAGCAAGTAATGTTGCCCAACAATTTGAATGGCTGACGGATACCTTGCAGAACTTAATTGATAAAAACACGATCATGATCTCACTTTGTAGCCGTGATTCAACATTATTGATTCAGTTCTTTGAGGTATAAAGCGCCTAAAGTTTCCTTCAAGTTCTCCGGAGAATTTTCTCGATGAAAAAAACCAAAATCGTCTGCACGATCGGTCCTAAGACTGAATCTGTTGAAATGCTGACCAAGCTGGTCAACGCTGGCATGAACGTGATGCGTCTGAACTTCTCGCACGGCGACTTCGCCGAGCACGGTCAGCGTATCCAGAACGTTCGTGAAGTGATGGCGCAAACCGGCAAGCCTGTTGCGATTCTGCTGGACACCAAAGGTCCGGAAATCCGCACCATTAAGCTGGAAGGCGGTGCAGACGTCACCCTGACTGCAGGTCAGGAATTTACGTTCACGACTGATACATCTGTGGTTGGTAACAAAGACCGCGTGGCTGTGACCTACCCTGGTTTTGCCAAAGACCTGACTGTGGGCAACACCATTCTGGTAGACGATGGTCTGATCGAAATGGAAGTGCTGGCCACCACAGACACCGAAGTAAAATGCCGCGTGCTGAACAACGGCGACCTGGGCGAGAACAAAGGTGTGAACCTGCCAGGCGTTTCTGTCAACCTGCCTGCACTGGCTGAAAAAGACAAAGCCGACCTGAAATTCGGTTGTGAGCAAGGCGTTGATTTCGTTGCTGCATCCTTCATCCGTAAGGCTGAAGACGTGAAAGAAATCCGTGAACTGCTGACCGCAAACGGCGGCGAGAAAATTCAGATCATCTCTAAAATCGAAAACCAGGAAGGTGTCGACAACTTCGACGCAATTCTGGAAGCGTCTGACGGCATCATGGTTGCCCGTGGCGATCTGGGTGTAGAAATCCCGGTTGAAGAAGTGATCTTCGCGCAGAAGATGATGATCGAGAAATGTAACCGCGCTCGTAAAGTAGTCATTACTGCGACTCAGATGCTGGATTCGATGATCAAGAACCCACGTCCGACCCGTGCAGAAGCTGGTGACGTTGCGAACGCCATCATGGACGGTACTGATGCTGTCATGCTGTCTGGTGAATCTGCGAAGGGTAAATACCCAATCGAAGCCGTGACCATCATGGCGCAGATCTGTGACCGCACAGATGCTGCAATGCGTGCCTCACTGAGCGCACGTCTGGACAGCCCTCGCCTGCGCATCACTGAAGCCGTTTGTAAAGGTGCCGTTGACACCTCAGAAAAACTGAATGCACCGCTGATCGTGGTCGCAACTGAAGCCGGTAAGTCTGCACGTTCTGTGCGTAAATACTTCCCGACTGCAAACATTCTGGCAGTGACCACCAACCCGAAAACAGCCGCTCAGCTGTGCCTGACCAAAGGTGTGACCCCAGTGGTTGTTGATGCGATTGAAAGCACCGATGCTTTCTACGCGCGCGGCAAAGCACTGGCGCTGGAAACTGGTCTGGGCGCAAAAGGCGATATCGTGGTGATGGTTTCTGGTGCACTGGTTCCTTCAGGCACAACCAACACAGCTTCTGTACACGTTCTGTAAGCCAGCAGGACAACAAAGCGAATCAAAAACGGGAGCCTCAGCTCCCGTTTCTTTTTGCCGAACCTCACACGTCATGCATCTGGTTTAAGCCAGACCCTCACCAGCCAAAAATTTCCTTATGGTGCGTATTGAGCAGCAGAACGGCCAACAGGAAATACAAGGCACTGACATGAAACCCCAGCCAGCACAGCAACACTGTGGTTATACGAACCAACACAGTATTCAGCATCGTCTGACTCCTCCGGATCGGCGACTTATCCGACTTTCGTCTAAGATTCAGAGGCATCGCTATGGCCTGATTCTCTCACAGGCTGGGCTACCGACACCTTACTCATTAGACTTTAGTCGAATATCCGGCAAACGACGACCAGACGTCAAAAAGCCCGCCAGACAAGTCGGGCAGGCTTAGACAGGAAGGAAAGAAACGCTGGAAAGTGTCAGGCTTTCAGGGCGCGTTCACCCCGGGCAATCCCCACAACACCACTGCGTGCAACTTCAATGATTTCTGTCGCTTCACTCACGGCATCCAGAAACGCATCCAGTTTCTCACTGGTTCCGGCCAGCTGCACGGTATAAATCTGACTGGTGACATCGACAATCTGACCCCGGAAAATATCAGACGTCCGCTTCACTTCGGCACGGGCATAACCGCTGGCTTTGACTTTCACCAGCATCAGCTCGCGCTCGACGTGTTCAGAATCCGTCACATTGCTGACCTTCAGAATATCGATCAGCTTATGCAGCTGTTTCTCAATCTGCTCCAGCGCCGCATCTTCAACGCTGGTGGTGATATTCAGACGCGACAAGGTGGGATCATCCGTGGGTGCCACCGTCAGCGATTCAATGTTATACCCACGCTGGGAGAATAATCCCACCACGCGTGAAAGTGCACCCGGTTCATTTTCTAATAATACTGATACAATCCTGCGCATTAGGTTCTCTCCGTTTTACTCAGCCACATTTCACTCATGGATCCGCCGCGGATCAGCATCGGGTAAACGTGTTCTGTCTCATCCACGCTGATATCAACAAAGACTAACTTATCTTTCATCGCTAAAGCGCGCTCCAGCTCACTTTCCAGCTTCGCCGGATCAGAAATGCGGATGCCAACATGGCCATAAGCTTCTGCAATCGCAGCAAAATCAGGCACAGAATCCATATAAGAATGAGAATGGCGGCCCTGATAAATCATATCCTGCCACTGTTTTACCATCCCCAGGAATCGGTTGTTCAGGTTAATGATTTTCACCGGAATATCGTACTGAAGTGCCGTCGACAATTCCTGAATGTTCATCTGAATACTGCCGTCACCCGTGACACAGAGGACTTCCGCATCCGGAAGGGCGAATTTCGCGCCCATTGCAGCCGGTAAACCAAAGCCCATCGTGCCCAGACCACCGGAATTGAGCCAGCGACGTGGCTTATCGAAGGGATAATACAGGGCAGCAAACATCTGGTGCTGGCCGACATCCGAAGCCACATAGGCATCGCCGTTGGTCAGTTTGTGCAGCAGTTCAATGACTTGCTGCGGCTTAATGCGTTCACTATCGGTGGCATAACTCAGGCATTTCCGGGCACGCCAGGATTCAATCTCACTCCACCACTCATCCAGAGCCGCTTTGTCATTGCTTCCTTGCTGTTCGTCGAGCAGTTTCAGCATGCTGTTCAGAACTGCATCGGCAGAACCGACAATCGGGATATCCGCTTTCACGGTTTTGGAAATCGACGACGGGTCGATATCAATATGCATGATCGTGGCATTCGGACAGTATTTTTCCAGATTATTGGTCGTCCGGTCATCAAAACGTACGCCAATCCCGAAGATCAAATCGGCATTGTGCATCGTCATATTGGCTTCATAGGTGCCATGCATCCCCAGCATGCCCAGGCTGTTGTGGTGTGTCCCGGGGAAAGCGCCCAGTCCCATCAGGGTACTGACCACAGGAATATTCAGGCTTTCAGCCAGTTTCAGCAGCTGTTGCTCACAACCGGACATAATGGCACCGCCGCCGACGTACAGGACGGGCTTCTTCGCAGCCAGCAGGGCTTTCAGACCACGCTTGATCTGACCTTTGTGTCCTTGCAGGGTGGGATTATAGGAGCGCATACTGATCGCTTCCGGATACTTGTACGGATAGGTATTGGCCGGATTCAGCATGTCTTTAGGAATATCAACAACCACAGGGCCAGGACGTCCGCTGGATGCAATGTAGAACGCTTTTTTGATAATTGCCGGGATATCTTCCGTGCGCTGCACCAGAAAACTGTGCTTCACGACCGGGCGGGAGATCCCCACCATGTCGCATTCCTGAAAGGCATCGTTTCCGATCAGATCACTCATGACCTGACCCGACAGGACCACCATCGGAATGGAATCCATGTATGCGGTCGCGATACCGGTGATCGCGTTGGTTGCCCCTGGGCCAGAAGTGACCAACACCACGCCCACCTCGCCGGTGGCACGGGCATAACCATCTGCCATGTGCACGGCTGCCTGTTCATGGCGCACCAGAACGTGCTCGATGTCGCTTTTCTCATGCAGCGCATCGTAAATATCCAGAACAGAACCGCCAGGGTAACCGAAGATATGCTTTACGCCTTGATCGATCATCGAACGAACGATCATATCGGCGCCGGACAACATTTCCATATTCTTGCCTCCAGGTCGTGTATACCTGCGCCTGTATCGTGGTTCTGACCTGAGGTTATCCGGTGTTCATGGGCGAGCTGGGGCCGTCTTTCCATGCCGGAGCAGCAGGGAAGACAGTCATACCGGGTTACGCCAGATTACCGGGCGGCACTGTCGTCAGATAATGCCGCCAATTCAGGTTGCGGCAAACATGACAGGCCAACACATGCCAGTGATACAGACGGGTATAACATAGTTAGGGCTTATCTTTAGCCTAAAGAAATCCAGTGTGTTTTTCGTGCTATGCGGCTGCCAAAGGATGTTCCCCCCCAGCAGTACCCGTGAACCAACATAACGTTTTTCCACCACTGACGTCTATTCCCCATAGCCATTTCGTGGTTATTTTCTGTACTGAATAAAAATCACATGATTAATAGCCATCGTGTGTTCTATCAACAGAACAATCGACCAAAATCACCCCCTAAAGTCAGTAGATGTCAACCGAGAAGGGCAAAGGGGAACTGAAAATCTGAAAGAAAATGAGGCAAAAGAGAGGCGGACATTTCAGGGGGAAGACAGCAGCCTGCGTGTCAGGCTGCTGATTGATTCAAAGAAAGCGGTACAGAAAACAGAAGCTTTAGTGCTGCGGCGGCTCTTTACGGTGACTGTCTTTGTACATGGCTTCAATTTGTTTGTGGTAACGCTCAAGAATCACTTTACGGCGCAGCTTCTGCGTTGGCGTGAGTTCACCCTCATCCATCGAGAAAGCTTTCGGCAACAGGGTGAACTTTTTCACCTGCTCAAACTTGGCCAGATCCTTTTGCAGCTCGGCAATCCGTTTTTCAACCACCGCCAGGATCTGGCTGTTTTTCAACAACTCCAGTCGGTTATGGTACTTGATGTTCAGTTCCCGGGCGTAACCTTCCAGGGTCTCAAAACAAGGCACCACCAGCGCAGACACAAACTTGCGGGCATCGGCAACCACGGCGATCTGTTCGATCAGATTATCCTTACCAATCGCGCCTTCAATCACCTGTGGCGCAATGTATTTCCCGCCCGAGGTTTTCATCAGCTCTTTAATCCGATCGGTGATAAACAGATTGCCCTGCGCATCGAACGCGCCGGCATCCCCGGTTTTCAGGAAACCGTCCTCAGTAAAGTTGGCAGCCGTTTCTTCCGGCAGTTTGTAATAACCCCGCATGACCATCGGGCCACGCACCAAGATCTCGTTTTTCTCGCCAATGATCACTTCGGCACCCGGCATTAACGTCCCGATAGAATCGGCGTGAAACGCCCCGTCATCCCAGCAGGAGATGGTTGCCGTCGTTTCCGTCATACCGTAACCCAGCTTGACGTTAATCCCGATGGCATGAAAGAAACGGCCAATCCCGGCATCCAGCTTGGCACCACCGCATGGCATAAACTTAATTTGCCCGCCCAGGACATCCCGCAGTTTCGACAGCACCAGCTTGTCGGCCGCTTTGTGTGCCACATTCAGCAGTGCAGACGGACTTCGCTTCTGCTGCCGGCACGCTGCCATCCGGCTGCCAATCGCAATGGCAGCATGAAATAATGCCCGCCGGTGGATCGGGGCTTTCGCAACTTTGGTCTGCACCGCGCCATAAATTTTTTCATAAACGCGGGGCACCGCCGACATCACATTCGGCCGCACTTCGACCAGCGCTTCACGCACGGCATTGGTATCGGTCAGGTAGCAGTTCACGCCGCCCCGGTGCAGAACGTAGAACGTCCACGCCCGTTCAAACACATGAGACAACGGCAGGAAGCACAGAGACACATCACCCTCACTGAGCGCCAGACGCTGGTCATGACCTTCTAGCTGAGCGGCAAAGTTTGCGTAATCCAGCATCACGCCTTTTGGCGTTCCGGTGGTTCCCGAGGTATAAATCAGGGTCAGCAGGTCGTCCATCCGGCAATCATCCAGCCGGGCTGCGAGTTCATCCGGATCAGCCTGCTTCGACATCGCTTCAAATGCAGCATAGTCGCACACCCTTGGGTCTTCCGTGTCGCAATGCCCTTCCATCAGCACAATGCGTTCAAGCAGCGGACATTCTGCAGCAACGGCCAGTGCAGCCTCAAGCTGTGCCTTCTCCCCGACAAACAGCACTCGGATATCGGCATTGTTGATGATGTAAGCCGCCTGCTGAGGTGTGCTGGTCGGGTAAATTGGCACTGTCACCCCGCGCAGATACAGGGTTGCCAGATCAGCAATGGTCCAGCGCACCATATTCGGGGAGAAAATGCCGATTTTGTCCTGAACTCCCACCCCCTGGGCCAGCAGTGCCAGCGCCAGCTGATGCACCTGTTCCCCCAGCGCGTGCCAGCTGATATCCCGCCACTGGCCATCCTGCGGATAACGAAGTGCGGTGTGCTGTCCCAGACGCTTAATCTGCTGCCGGATACGATGAACGATGTGATACTCGAGTTGTGACATATACTGCTCTGCCATGTAGTAAGCTTACAGCTGTTCGCTGAAGGAGCAGAAAGTCTACTGATCGGACGTCAAAAGGCAACTGCCCCGTCCAGAGTTTAGAGCAGAATGCTGCATGGCTCTCACTCTGGTGCCCGGCAGCCGGCCTCAGGCACCAACCCGATGATGAAATGAGAAAAAACGGCCACTTCCCGGCAAGGAGAAGGACCGTTTTGTTCAACAACAACATCAAATCACAAGACGATACGAAGTCGGATCAGGGTGAATTCGGCCCTTGCCTCAACAGCTTTCCGTTTCACAGATCGTCATCAGCTGTTCACGCATCCACTGATGGCCTTTATCTTTTTGCGATGAATCATGCCAGCTCAGGTATCCACTGATCCGTTTCCCTTCGAACGGCAGCGTCAGTAATTGCAGCGACAGGGTTTCTGCCATAGAAACCGCCAGCCATTTGGGCACCACGGCAATCAGCTCTGACTGACCCACGACATAAAGCATATTACTCAGACTGCCGCCCTGATACGCCACCTGACAGCCCGGAGACATCTGATAGACAGACTCCGCAAAGCCTCTCACCCCCTGAACCGACTTCAGCACGGCATGCTTTTCCGCAACAAAGGCTTCCGCGCAGAGATTGCCCTGCAGGCGTGGGTGATTCCCGGCCGCCACAACCACCAGCTCATCTTTGAACAGCTCCGTGGAGGTGAAGCCCTGCTCGTCAAAACGCAGGTAATCAATCACAAAGTCCAGTTCCTGATAACGTAATTTCTGGACCATGTCGCTTTCAATCCCGGCTTCCAGTGCGAGCTGCACTTTCGGAGCAACATCCGTCAGCTGACGCAGGATATGGGGCGCAAAGCGGATATCCAGTGGGCTACAAACCGCAACCCGGAACAACCGGCTTGAGGTTTCCGGCAGGAAGGCGGCAGATGGCAGTTCATTCTTGATCAATTGCAATGCCTGACGCACCGGGCCGAATAATTGCTTCGCCCGAACCGTCGGCTGTATTCCCCTTCCATGGCGAACAAACAGCTCATCATCGAAGGTTGTTTTCAGTCGTGCGACCGCATTACTCACCGCTGGCTGAGACATTCCCAGATGATGTGCTGCACGGGTGATATTCTGCTCCTGCATCACCGCATCGAATACTGTCAGCAGATTCAAATCAATATGCCGCAGACCCGAGCCTGGGGTCATATGATCTGCTGCTTGGAAAGACATACCTCTACGCGCCATTTCTGACCTCTTCTTCGAATCATTCAGAGAACCATGCTCCAGTGAACCATGCTCCAGAAAACCATGCACACAACATCTGGCAGCACAGTCCCTCACATACCCATTAGAAAATGAGGAGGAATCAGTATGATTCAAAAGATTGATGCCACCAATACAGCAGAAGGCTCCAACCTGGCTCTAAGGGTATGAAAGCAACCAATATTGAACGATTGTCCAAAGAAAAACAAGCGGATATCCCCACTCTAAAAATATCTAAAAAGATATAAAACAAGATGAACAAATATAAAATTCAATCAGTTATGTCATTCAGGTACACCGGGGCCAGCAAGCACCCGGTGAAAATGGCGGGATCAATAAATACCAGTAATGAATGATTTCAGTCCGACGGTATCGGCTGACGGGCCCAGATCTCTGACGGTTTCGAGCACAGGTTCCGGAAAACTGATCGGCTCCCACAACGACCGACACAATGCCTGCGCCGTTTGGGGTTCCCCCGCCAGTAACCAGCGGGCGACAGCCAGTGCGACATCCGGCCAGACAACCTGCCCCGGCGAATGGCTCGCAAGCCAGTTCCGCAACGCACCGGCATCCAATGCATGCATGCAAGATGCCAGCCCCATCAGTTCCAGCGTGGCCACATTGCTCATCTGTTCGTATTGTCCCTGCAACGGTTTCAGCAACAGTTTCTTGCCCAGCGCAATGGCTTCAGACGGCAATTCAAAGCCACCATTGGCGATCACGCCATCGCAAAGGGCCAGTCGCTGATGGAATCCGGTACGGCTGAGCGCGCAGACATGGACGTTGCCGTGACGCTCATCCTGTTTCACGGCAGGGTGATAACAATGAAAGGTAACCTCTGAGAAACGATGCAGCAGCGCCAGCACTTGCGACAGATCTTCAAACGGCAGGTAAACCAGCACTGATCCGTCTGTTTCGGGTGACGCACCATGCGATCGGGGAACAATCGGGGGCAGAATCGGTGCACCAAAATGATACCAATGCAGGCCAAGCTGCTGATCTGTAGGCGCAAAATAACGAATCAGCTGCCGGTCCAGCCACCCTTCCCCTTCTTTGGGCACATCAAAAAGAAATGCGCTCTGGTGACTGAGCCCAAGTGTCCGGATGCCCTGTTGACGTGCCGCCCAGGCAGACACAGGTTCAAAATCGTTCAGCACCAGATCATAACCCCTGAGATCCAGTGCTTTCACCTCCCGCCAGAAGTTCACCAGCGAGTTCTGACAGAAGGTTTTCCACTGATTGACCTTGCCCTGTTCCGTGACAAAGGTCAGCCCTGTGGCTGTGCGGTAATCCCCAAAACAATCCATGTCGAAGTACTGATCCACCGCCCGGCCTGAGAAATGGAAGTCGACCGCCACACCCAGTTCTGAAAATGCCCTCGCCATTTCCCTCGCACGGGAAATATGACCATTTCCTGTCCCCTGAACGCCGTAAAGTATCTTCATATCGCCCCCTTGACGACATCAAAACACATCATGCCAAGCAACGCGCCTGCCACAATGTCGGTAATAAAGTGCACACCCAACAGCACACGGGAGAACCCAATGAGCATCGCCCAAGGCCAGACGATCCAGGCTGCCGCCGGGTAAAACGTTGAAATAAGGGAGGCCATCAGAAAAGCTGCCGCCGTATGGCCGGAAGGCAGACTGTATTTGTCAGAAGGTTGAATAAAACTGGGGAGCCGGGCCGGCCGGTTTCGCTTGAAGGTATTTTTCAAAACCAGATAAATAGGTAATTCCAGCAAAAAGGCCAGCAGACCAATGGCCAGCACCTGTCCGCCCTGCTGGCGGTCCAGCGCCCAGGCCAGCAGACCAAAGATGACATAAAGCGGACCATCACCAGAACGGGAAACCAGTCGGCTCAGGGTCGCCACCGGCTGATTAAAGCGATGGCACAGACATAAACTGGAAAAGGCATAGTCAAAGCGCTGGATGGGTGCGAATACGGTCACGGTCATAGCACTATTCTCCTCATAATCCATAAAGCCAGACTAGGAAGCCCAGATGACATCTGGGTGACGATTTCGAGGAGGGATAATGACAATGAACACCAATGTGGGACTGTGCGCGTTTCTTTTTATTCGTCCCGCGCACCACAAAAACAACCGAATCTGCAAATAAAGATGCAATTAAGGCTTGACGCTTGTCTGCACAATCTGATATTCCTTTGGTCAACAACACAGCGGAAAAATAAAATGCAAACACAATTCACCCTCCTCCTCAGCCTACTCCTTATCGTGAACAATCGCGTGGGTAGCTGATGGGTGAAATTCACCGCTAAAGTTTCAGAAAAACCCGCGCCCTAGCGCGGGTTTTTCGTATCTGGGCCCGGCGTAAAGGACGCGAACAAGCCATCATTAAGACAGGCAGGCCAACAAAAGGAAGCAATCATGAACAACGATCAGGTCATCATCTTCGACACCACCTTGCGCGACGGCGAACAGGCGTTGTCCGCCAGCTTAACCGTCAAAGAAAAATTGCAGATCGCTTACGCACTGGAGCGTCTGGGCATTGATGTGATTGAAGCCGGCTTTCCGGTTTCCTCACCGGGCGATTTTGAATCGGTCCAGACCATCGCAAGGCACATCAAAAACAGCCGGGTCTGCGCCTTATCCCGAGCCGTCGCCCATGACATTGATGTCGCCGCCGAGTCGTTAAAAGTTGCCGAAGCCTTCCGAATCCACACTTTCATCTCCACCTCCACCATCCATGTTCAGGACAAACTGCGCCGCAGCTACGATGATGTCATCGAGATGGGTGTTGCCGCCGTCAAACGCGCCCGACAGTACACCGATGATGTGGAATTCTCCTGTGAAGATGCAGGCCGGACCCCAATTGATAACCTGTGCCGTATGGTCGAAGCCGCCATCAACGCCGGAGCGACCACCGTCAACATCCCGGACACCGTGGGCTACACCCTGCCGAGCGAGTTCGGTGGGATTATCACCCAGCTGTTCAACCGAGTGCCAAACATCGACAAGGCCGTGATTTCGGTCCACTGCCACGATGACTTAGGCATGTCGGTCGCCAACTCGATGGCTGCGGTTCAGGCGGGTGCCCGTCAGGTTGAAGGGACGATCAACGGCATTGGTGAGCGCGCCGGCAACTGTGCGCTGGAAGAAATCGCCATGATCATCAAAACCCGTGCTGAATTGCTGGGTGTCACCACGAATATCAGGCATGAAGAGATTTCCCGCACCAGCCGTCTGGTCAGCCAGCTGTGCAACATGCCTATTCAGTCCAACAAAGCCATTGTCGGTGCCAATGCCTTCAGTCATTCCTCGGGTATTCATCAGGACGGCGTCCTGAAG
Organism: Photobacterium galatheae; assembly: GCF_000695255.1. GTDB lineage: Bacteria > Pseudomonadota > Gammaproteobacteria > Enterobacterales > Vibrionaceae > Photobacterium > Photobacterium galatheae. The sequence continues at coordinate 77,535 of NZ_JMIB01000008.1, forward strand.
AACAAAAACACATACGAAATCATGACCCCGGAATCCATCGGTCTGAAGAATCAGGCGCTGAACCTGACCAGCCGCTCCGGTCGTGCCGCAGTGAAGAGCCACATGGACACCATGGGATACAACGAAAACGAATACGATCTGGATACCCTGTATGCCGACTTCCTGAAACTGGCCGACCGCAAGGGTCAGGTCTTCGACTACGACTTAGAAGCCCTGATGTATTTCGCCAACCTGCGCGAAGAAGACGATTTCTACAAACTGAACTACCTGAGCGTCCAGTCTGGCAGCGTGATGGCCACCACCAGCATCAAACTGCAATGCGGCGATGAAGAGAAATGCGAAGCCGCTGTCGGGAACGGCCCGGTCGATGCCCTGTATCAATGTATCTACCGTCTGACCGGCTATGAAATTGTGCTGGAAAAATTCGAGCTGACAGCCAAAGGTGAAGGGGAAGATGGTCTGGGACAGGCCGATATCATCGCCAACTACAAAGGCCGTAAGTACCACGGTACCGGTCTGGCAACCGACATTGTTGAAGCCTCAGGTCAGGCGTTGCTGCATGTGATTAACAGCATCCACCGCGCCGAACAAATCGAACAAATTAAGCAAATTAAACAAAAATCGAAAATGGAGACTGTATAACCATGGCAGGTCAAAGCTATCAAATTGCTGTGTTACCCGGCGACGGGATTGGCCCGGAAGTGATGCGTCAGGCGCACAAAGTGCTGGATGCCATCGAAGAAAAGTTCGGCTTCACCCTGGCCCGTGAAGAGTTCGATGTCGGTGGCATTGCCATCGACAATCACGGCTCGCCATTGCCTGAGCAGACCCTCAAAGGCTGTGAGGCTGCCGACGCCGTGCTGTTCGGCTCGGTCGGCGGCCCGAAATGGGAACACCTGCCTGCTAATGATCAGCCGGAACGCGGTGCGCTGTTACCCCTGCGTAAACACTTCCAGCTGTTCTGCAACCTGCGTCCGGCGCAAATCCACAGTGGTCTGGAAGCGTTTTCTCCGCTGCGTGCTGACATCTCAGCCCGTGGTTTCGACATCGTGGTGGTGCGCGAGCTGACCGGCGGGATCTACTTCGGTCAGCCAAAGGGCCGCGAAGGGGAAGGCGCGATGGAAAAGGCCTACGATACCGAAATCTATCACCGTTACGAGATTGAGCGCATCGCACGCATTGCCTTTGAATCCGCGCGCCTGCGCCGTCAAAAAGTCTGCTCGATCGACAAAGCCAACGTGCTGCAAAGCTCGATCCTGTGGCGCGAAGTGGTCGAAGGCATTGCCAAAGATTATCCGGATGTCGAACTGAGCCATATGTACATCGACAACGCCACCATGCAGTTGATCAAAGATCCGTCTCAGTTCGACGTCATGCTGTGCTCCAACATCTTCGGCGACATCATCTCAGATGAATGCGCCATGATCACCGGCTCCATGGGCATGCTGCCGTCTGCGAGCCTGAATCAGGACAAGTTTGGCATGTATGAACCTGCGGGCGGTTCCGCGCCGGATATCGCAGGCAAAAATATTGCCAACCCGGTGGCACAAATCCTGTCGGCAGCCCTAATGCTGCGCTACAGCCTGGGTGAAGAAGAAGCGGCACGCGCCATTGAGCAAGCCGTCTCTCAGGCACTGGAAGCCGGGGAACTGACTGCCGATCTGGCCGGAGACCGTCCGGCACTGTCGACCGATGCGATGGGCGACAAGATCGCCGCCTACATTCGTCAGGCGTAAGCTGAACCACGAGGAGCAAACGAGCAATGTCAAACACAACAACAGGCAAAACGCTGTACGAAAAAGTTTATGATGCCCACATCGTGGTCGAGGCAGAAGGCGAGAACCCGATCCTGTATATCGACCGCCATCTGGTCCATGAAGTGACTTCTCCGCAGGCGTTTGACGGCCTGCGCGAAAAAGGCCGTCAGGTCCGTCAGACCGGCAAAACCTTTGCGACCATGGACCACAACGTGTCCACCCAGACCAAAGACATCAAGGCATCGGGCGAAATGGCCCGCATCCAGATGGAAACACTGGCGAAAAACTGCAAAGAATTTGGCGTCACCCTGTATGACCTGAACCACAAATATCAGGGCATCGTTCACGTCATGGGCCCGGAGCTGGGGATCACCCTGCCGGGCATGACGATCGTCTGCGGTGACTCTCACACCGCGACCCACGGTGCTTTCGGCTCGCTGGCTTTCGGTATCGGCACCTCAGAAGTTGAGCATGTACTGGCGACCCAGACCCTGAAACAAGCCCGCGCCAAGACCATGAAAATTGAGGTCAAAGGCAAAGTTGCACCGGGGATCACCGCCAAAGACATCATTCTGGCCATCATCGGGGAAACCACGGCAGCCGGTGGTACAGGCCACGTGGTGGAATTCTGTGGCGAAGCCATTACTGACCTGACCATGGAAGGCCGGATGACGGTCTGTAACATGGCGATCGAACTGGGCGCCAAAGCGGGTCTGATTGCTCCGGACCAGACAACCTTCGACTACATCCAGGGCCGTCACTTTGCGCCAACGGATGCAAACTTCGAAGCTGCCATCGCATACTGGAAAACCCTGAAATCTGATCCGGATGCGCAGTTCGACAAAGTCGTGACTCTGAATGCCGCCGACATCAAACCTCAGGTCACCTGGGGCACGAACCCGGGTCAGGTGATTGCGGTGGACGAGCTGATCCCGGCGCCGGAACACTTCAGCGATCCGGTCGAGCGTGCCTCTGCCGAGAAAGCGCTGGCCTATATGGGCCTGCAAGCCGGTAAAAAACTGTCTGACTTCCCGGTTGATAAAGTTTTCATTGGTTCCTGCACCAACTCCCGCATCGAAGATATGCGTGCCGCCGCAGCCGTTGCCAAAGGCCGTAAGGTGGCACCAAACGTTCAGGCGCTGGTCGTTCCCGGCTCTGAGCAGGTGAAAGCACAGGCAGAACAGGAAGGTCTGGACAAAATCTTTATTGAAGCCGGTTTTGAATGGCGTCTGCCGGGCTGCTCCATGTGTCTGGCGATGAACAACGACCGCTTAGGTCCGGGAGAGCGCTGCGCATCCACCAGTAACCGAAACTTCGAAGGCCGTCAGGGCCGCGATGGCCGCACCCATCTGGTGAGCCCGGCGATGGCTGCTGCCGCTGCCTGTGCCGGTCACTTTGTGGATATCCGCGCGCTGGACCAAGAAACCCTTGCGACCGCCTAACAGAGCCACCGCCTAACAGAGAAGGAAAAAATCATGGCAGGAATCAAACAACATACCGGACTGGTGGTGCCGCTGGATGCCGCAAACGTCGACACCGACGCCATCATTCCGAAGCAGTTTTTACAGAAAGTAAACCGCATTGGCTTTGGCAAGCACCTGTTCCACGACTGGCGCTTTCTGGACGATGCAGGCGAGCAGCCAAACCCGAAATTCGTCCTGAACTATCCGCGTTATCAGGGTGCCAGCATCCTGCTGGCCCGGGAAAATTTCGGCTGCGGTTCGTCACGTGAACACGCCCCCTGGGCGCTGGCGGATTACGGCATCAAAGTGATGATTGCGCCGAGCTTCGCTGACATCTTCTATGGCAACTCAATCAACAACCAGATGGTGCCGGTGCGCCTGACCGAAGCGGAAGTCGATGAAATCTTCCAGTATGTTGAAGCCAATGAAGGTGCTGAAGTCACAGTTGATCTGGAAACCATGACGGTCAGTGCCAACGGCAAGTCGTATTCGTTTGAGATCGACGAATTCCGCCGCCACTGCCTGCTGAATGGTCTGGATAACATCGGCCTGACGCTGCAACATGAAGATAAAATCTCGGCATATGAAAGGAAGATCCCGGCATTTTTAGCCTGATCTATACTCAAAAGTCAGTGTCAGACACCCTGCTAAGGCCTGTCTCTTGATCAAATTTTAAAGGTCAAGAGACTTGGCAAGAGGGTAACCGCTCCTTCCTGTTATCCCGCTTCCTTCTGCCATCCTCGCGAAGGCGGGGATCCAGTGACTTTAGGGAAGAACTACATAGAAAATAAGGGGCAAAATGATTCTGGCAGATTACTTTCATCTCGTGCCCAGTGGATTCCCGCCTGCGCGGGAATGACGGTAATCAATTGATTCTGAATGATAGTTTATCGATTCTCATCGGGGGTTTTATGTCGGAAAGGCAGGGTGTTTTGCTCGGGTCTGCGAACAATAATCCGATCTGACCAGAAAGAAATGTACCTCCTTGCGGTCTCTTAGATATCAACCATCTACAGAGGTGTTCCCATGTTTTCGTTCCGCCAAGCGCTGTCCGTTTTCGCGCTCTTGTTTTTACTCAGCCTGTCTTCTGCCGTAACGGCCGCCCCGAAAGCCGACCTCTGGCCGTACTGGCAGACCAGCAACCCAAATAGCGCGACTCAAGTGGATCACAGCGCCTGGCAAAACCTGCTCAACACATACCTGCTCGTCGCCCCGGAACAAACCCGCTTTCGCTACGCAGCGGTCAGCGCGAAAGATAAAACCAGCCTGAATCAGTATATCGCCGGGCTGACCTCACGCGATCCCCGTCGTTTAAACCGCAATGAGCAGTTTGCCTATTGGGTCAATCTCTACAACGCCCTGACGGTGAAAGTGATTCTGGATCACTATCCGGTCAGTTCCATTACCAAGCTGGGTGGCCTGTTCAGTTTCGGCCCCTGGGATGACAAGCTGGTCACCATTGATGGTAAAAAACTGTCTCTGAACGATATCGAGCACCGTATTCTCCGCCCGATCTGGCAGGACAAACGCATTCACTATGTAGTGAACTGTGCCAGTCTGGGCTGCCCGGACCTGCTCCCCGAGGTCATGCATGCCGATCGGCTCAATGCGCAGCTTGACGGCGCTGCACGCCGCTTCATCAACAGTCCAAAAGGCGTCGATGACCAAGGCGGAAAAGTCCGTCTGTCGTCTATTTACGACTGGTATCAGTCTGATTTCGGTTCACTGACGGATCTGCAAAAACACCTCAACAATTACCGCAAACAACCGGTCACTCTGACAAAACCCAGTTATGACTATGACTGGCGGCTGAATGAGTTCCGCTAATTTCCGGCCATTTCAGTCCCAGACTGACACCGGCGGAGAATTCCGGCTGGCAACCCATGCCCGCCGCGTTTACAATGAGAGCCGTTCTCATGGGGAGTCTCCGGACTGAGATCGTGTCTGCACATGCAGCACACGGGACCCATTGAACCTGAACCAGGTCATGCTGGCGTAGGAATTGAGAAACTGAAAGCACATCATTACTTTCCCTTTTCGTGACTTTCCCGGGACGCCCTCCCGCTCACTCAACGCCGCGCCTTGAAGAAATCGGAATTCCCTGCCAAGCAGGAACTCAGGAGCGCTTTGTGAAACACGTACTGACAGCTTTACCCTTACTGGTTGCCGCCTCATCTGCCGCAGCCGCTCAACCGACTCTGACGGTGTACACCTACAGTTCATTTACTGCAGACTGGGGGCCGGGGCCGGCGATTGAGAAAACTTTCGAACAGGAATGTGGCTGTGATTTACAGTTCGTCGCACTGGACGATGGCGTGTCCATCCTCAACCGTGTCCGTCTGGAAGGCAAAAACACCAAGGCTGATGTCCTGCTGGGTCTGGACAACAATCTGATGACGGAAGCGAAGAAAACCGGACTGCTAGCGAAAAGCGGTGTCGACACCTCCGCAGTCACTATGCCGGGCGGCTGGACAGACAAGACATTCGTGCCTTTCGATTACGGCTACTTCGCCTTTATTTACGACAGCCAGAAGCTCAAGAACCCACCAGCCAGCATGAAAGCATTGGTCGAGCGTGACGATCTGAACCTGATCTATCAGGATCCGCGGACCTCGACCCCGGGTCAGGGCCTGATGCTCTGGGTAAAATCTGTCTATGGTGACAAGTCATCCGAAGCATGGCAGCAACTGGCGAAGAAAACCGTCACCGTGACCAAAGGCTGGTCAGAAGCCTACAATATGTTCCTGAGTGGCGAGACCGATCTGGTGCTCTCTTACACCACTTCGCCGGCCTATCACATGATTGCCGAGAAAGAAGACAAATACAAAGCAGCCAACTTCATTGAAGGCCACTACATGCAGGTCGAAGTGGCCGCGAAACTGAAAAACAGCCCGAACAGCGCACTGGCAGACCAGTTCCTGAAGTTCATTCTGACACCGGGCTTCCAGTCTCAGATCCCGACCGGAAACTGGATGTATCCGGTGACGGACCAGCCGCTGCCTGAAGCCTTCAAATCGCTGCCGCGTCCGGTTAAGTCGCTGGAATTCAGTGCTGACGAAGTCGCAAAAGAACGCAAAGCCTGGGTCCGCGAATGGCAAACAGCCCTGACGCAATAATGTTATAGGACTGACGTTGTTACTTTCCCGTTCCAGTCTGCCCGGCCTGTTCAGCGCCGGGCTGATCCTGCTCCTTGTCGGCGGGGCACTCAGTGCCCTGCTGATGCAGGCAACCGACATCCGGCCGCTGGCACTCTGGCAGGATCCTTACCTGCGCCATGTCACCGGCTTCAGCTTTCAGCAAGCCATCTTATCCACCCTGCTGAGCGTGATCCCGGCGATCCCTGTTGCTTATGCTCTGTCCCGCAGACGCTTTCCCGGCCGGGCGCTGTTGCTGCGCCTGTTCGCCATGACCGTCGTGCTGCCGGTGCTGGTAGCTGTGTTCGGTCTGCTGGCAATTTATGGTAACAGCGGGCTGCTGGCCCAATGGCTGGCGACGCTGGAGATGAAGCTGCCGTTCAGTATTTATGGCCTGAACGGCATTCTGCTGGCCCATGTATTTCTCAATCTGCCGCTGGCCAGCCGGTTACTGCTGCAAAGTCTGGAAGGCATTCCCGCCGAACAACATCAGCTCGCCGCACACTTAGGCATGCGCGGCTGGCCGCTGTTCCGGCTGGTCGCCTGGCCGCGGCTGCGTCAACAGTTGCCGCAGGTGGCCGGTCTGGTCTTCATGCTGTGTTTCACCAGTTTTGCCGTCATCATGTCGCTGGGCGGTGGCCCAAAAGCGACGACCATCGAACTGGCGATCTATCAGGCGCTGCGATACGACTTTGATTTAGCGGCCGGTGCCATGCTGGCATTGTGGCAAATGCTATTGTGCTGCTCGCTGGTACTCATCAGTCAGCGCTTTGCCAAGCCACTGGCGACCCTGAGCGGTCGGGTACAGCAGGGCCACCCGAACTATCTCGACAGCCGTGCGGCCCGCTGGTGGGACGGATGCTGGATCGGTGCCGTATTGCTGCTGGTGTTACCGCCGATGCTGGCCGTGCTGAGTGCCGGGCTCAACAGCAAGCTTTTCGGGTTACTCGGAACACCTGCACTCTGGCAGGCTGTCAGCCACTCGCTGCAAATTGCGTTCCTGGCCTGCCTGTTAGCCCTGATCGGCGGCATTGCCATTCTCTGTGCCAGCCGTTTCTGGCGATTACAGCATTACAAGGCCTCGGCCGATGGCCTTGAGCTGATTGGCACCATCATTCTGGTCACGCCGGGACTGGTGATCAGCACCGGGTTGTTTCTGCTGCTGCGTGAGTTCACCGATGTGTTTGCTTCGGCGTTCTGGGTGGTGGTGGCGGTCAATGCCCTGATGGCCCTGCCTTATGTCATCAAAACCCTGAGCCAGCCGATGCTGCATCTGGCCCAGCAGTACAACCCGCTCTGTCAGAGTCTGGGCATGCGCGGACTGTCCCGATTATCTCTGGTGGAATGGCGGGCGCTGCGCAAACCGGTTGCTCAGGCGATGGCAATCAGCTTTGTTCTGTCACTGGGCGATCTCGGCGCGATTGCCCTGTTCGGCAGTCAGGATTTTCAGACCCTGCCGCTTTACCTGTTCCAACTGATGGATAGCTATCAGATGGATGCTGCAGCCGTTGCGGCCCTGTTTCTGCTCTTGCTCAGTCTGGGCATTTTTACCGCGGTGGAGCGCCTGCTCATATCCCGCACCGCTTCCTCCGATCACGCTTCACATGGATAACGTATGACTGCTCCCATGCTGCACCTGTCCCAACTTTGCCATTGCTACCGTCATGGACATCAGGCATCCATGACACTGAGCTTCGACCTCAGCGTCAACAAAGGCGATATTCTGGCCGTGATCGGCCCCAGCGGTGCCGGTAAAAGTACCCTGCTGGCCATGATTGCCGGTTTCCTCAAACCTGACAGTGGAACGCTTACCATCAACGGCGAAAAAGTTGACCGGCAATCCCCGGCAGATCGGCCACTGTCGATCCTGTTTCAGGATCACAACCTGTTCCCGCACCTGAGCGTATTCGACAATATTGCGCTGGGGATCCATCCCGGCCTCAAGCTCAGCGACGCTGAAAAAGCACAGGTTCGATCCGCTGCCCATCGAGTCGGCATCGAATCCTATCTGGATCGCCTGCCTGAACAGTTGTCCGGCGGCCAGAAACAACGGGTCGCACTGGCGCGCTGTCTGGTACGTCACCGGCCGCTGCTGTTACTGGATGAACCTTTTTCTGCTTTGGATCCGGCGCTGCGGCAGGAAATGCTGGATCTGGTGGCTGGTCTGGCGAAAGAAGCCGGGATCACCGTGCTGATGATCACTCATAGCCCGGATGATGCGCTGAAGATCGCCGATCGCTGTGCTTTTGTCGATCAGGGGCGGATTCAGGTGTGTGGCCCCACCCAGCAAGTGCTGAGTGAGGCTCTGGATGATGGGTTAAGAAAATATCTGGGTCGCTGAGTGATCCAAAGGATACATAACCCAAGGGACACTCAGCGCCAGAAGATCACAGGTTTTCTTCCGCAAATTCCGCCAGACGGCTGCGAACGACGCCATTGAGATAAATATTGGCGCTGCCTTCAAAATTCTTAAATCGTTCAACGATATAGGTCAAACCTGATGTCACAGGTGACAGATAGGTGGAATCGATCTGCGCCAGGTTCCCGGAACAGACCAGCTTGGTGCCTTCACCACAGCGGGTGATGATGGTCTTGATTTGCGATGCGGTCAGGTTCTGACACTCATCCAGCAACACGAAGGCGTTCTGGATCGAGCGGCCGCGCATAAAGTTGATGGATTTGAACTGAATGTTGGCTTTCTCGAAAATATATTTCATTGAGCCGTCGGTACAGACATCGTGCTTATGCAATGCCTCCATCGTGTCTGTGACTGCGGCCAGCCAAGGCATCATTTTCTCTTCTTCCGTCCCCGGCAGGAAACCGATGGACTCGGCAATATCCGGCGTATTCCGGGTCACAAGTATCTTGTCGTACATCCCTTTTTCGATGACCTGCTCCAGCGCAGCCGCCATCGCCAGGATCGTCTTACCACAACCCGCCGGACCGGTCAGGATCACCAGATCAATGTCCGGATCGAGCAGCGCATCCAGCGCCATCCCCTGATAAATATTCTTCGGATGAATTCCCCAGGCCTGACGGTGCATCAACCGCTCATGTCCCAGATCTTTCAGTGTCACGTTTTCCCCGTCGAGATCCTGGATCCGCGCAGCGAAATCCGTATCCTCGTCAATCAGATACTGGTTGACAAAGGGAGAGTCAAACAGTTCCTGCGGCAGCTTATGCAATGTTGAGCGGCCGCGTTTTTCAGAATGGCATTCTCCAACACGCTCCCAGAAGCTACCGGGATAGCGGTGGAACCCTTTGGTCAGCAGACTGACATCGTCAATCAACTGGTCGGAACGATAGTCATCGACATAAAACACCCCGGCCCCTTTGGCCCGCAGACGCATATTGATGTCTTTGGTAATCAGCACCACTTCACGGGGAGCGTAGTGATGCTGCAAGTAGAGCACCCCATTCAGAATCCGGTTATCTCCGGCCTTATCCGCAAACGCATGCACCGTTTCGTGAATTTCATAGTCGGCAAAAATCGCGATCCGACCCTGATGTTCACCGTCGCGCGTTAAGGGAATTCCGGCAGAGATCTCTTCTGGTGTGGCATCGTGAAAAATATCTTCCAGCGCGCGAATCGCAACCCGGGCATCCCGGGCAACATCCCGCTTGCTGTCTTTGATCCGGTCCAGTTCTTCCAGAACCGTCATGGGAATCACAACGTCGTGCTCTTTGAAGGAGTAGATGGCGAGGGGTTCATGTAACAGGATGTTGGTATCAAGTACAAAGACTTTCCTATCAGCATCGTCCATAGACGTCTCCTTGTTCATCTGAGATAGCCATTGGTCTCGGCTATCATTATTAAGCGTAAACCCGCATCCCATTAATGACCGCAAAAAATGAAAATATTGTGACAATTTTCTCACTCAATCAGACTCTCACTTAGGTCGTGACCTCGCTCCCATCATGCAGTACCATTAGCCCCCTTTTTTCTGGTGCGATTTCTGGCTTACACTTATTTTCAGTGCTGTCAGTTAAAATACCGCGACTGGAATGAAACTCCCCCAGTATTTCAAATAATGAGAAGGTTTTTTCCACTATGCCATTTGCTTTGGGTCAACGCTGGATCAGTGACACGGAAAGTGATTTAGGGTTAGGAACTGTGGTCGCGCTGGATGCACGTACCGTCACCCTGATGTTTGCCGCCAGTGAAGAGAATCGCGTTTACGCCCGTCACGATGCCCCTGTCACCCGTGTGATGTTTAACACCGGCGATCTGGCTGAAAGCCAGGAGGGCTGGTCACTCAAAGTAGTGAAGGTGGAAGAACAACAGGGCATGCTGACCTATATCGGCACCCGTACGGACACCGGAGAAGAAAATGTCACGCTGCGTGAGATTTTCCTCAGTAACCAGATCCGCTTTAACAAGCCCCAGGACAAACTGTTTGCCGGTCAGATTGACCGCATGGACCGTTTCGCACTGCGCTACCGGGCGCTGAAAAACCAGCACGAGCAACACAAGAGCCCGTTGCGTGGCCTGTGCGGTATGCGTGCCGGGCTGATCCCGCATCAGCTGTTCATTGCCCATGAAGTTGGCCGCCGTTTTGCGCCGCGCGTGCTGCTGGCCGATGAAGTCGGTCTGGGCAAAACCATCGAGGCCGGCATGATCATCCACCAGCAGGTGCTGGCTGGTCGTGCCGAACGGATTCTGATTCTGGTTCCCGAGACGCTGCAGCATCAGTGGCTGGTCGAGATGATGCGACGCTTCAACCTGCATTTCTCAATTTTTGACGAAGAGCGCTGCGTCGAATCCTTTGCCGATGCACACAACCCATTTGATACCGCCCAGTATGTGCTGTGCTCGCTGGATTTTCTGCGTAAGAGCAAACGCCGTTTTGAACAGGCGCTGGAGGCCGACTGGGATCTGCTGGTGGTCGATGAAGCCCACCACCTGGTGTGGAGCGAAGACAAACCGAGCCGTGAATATCAGGTCGTTGAAGCGCTGGCTGAGAAAACACCGGGCTGTCTGCTGCTGACGGCAACCCCGGATCAACTGGGTCACCAGAGCCACTTTGCCCGTCTGCGCCTGCTCGATCCGGATCGCTTCTACGATTACGACGCGTTTCTGGAAGAAGAACGCCAGTATGCCCCGGTTGCTGACGCGGTCTCCGAACTGCTGGCCGGAAAAGCACTGGATGACCACGCCCGCCAGACACTAGTCAGCCTGCTGCCGGAACAGGATATCGCCCCGCTGCTGGACACACTGACCTCAGACAGCGATGAAACCGCACAGGCCGCCGCCCGTCAGGAACTGATTGACAGCCTGATGGATCGCCACGGGACCGGTCGTGTGCTGTTCCGGAATACCCGTGCCGCCGTGCAGGGCTTCCCGCAGCGTCACCTGAACCTGTATCCGCTGGCGATGCCGTCTCAGTACAGCACGGCGATGCGCGTCGCCGGGATGATGATGGGCAAGATCAGCGAAGAGGAAAAAGTCCTCAAGCTGCTGTATCCGGAAGATATTTATCAGGAATTTGAAGGCGAAGCAGCCACCTGGTGGAACTTCGATCCCCGCGTCACCTGGCTGCTGGACTTCCTCAAAGCCAACCGCAATGAAAAAGTGCTGGTGATCTGCTCCCGCGCACAGACCGCGCTGAACCTGGAGCAAGCGCTGCGGGAAAAAGAAGGCATCCGTGCCACCGTGTTCCACGAAGGCATGTCGATTCTGGAGCGCGACAAGGCAGCCGCCTATTTCGCTCAGGCCGAAGACGGCGCTCAGGTGCTGCTGTGTTCTGAAATCGGCTCTGAGGGCCGCAACTTCCAGTTCGCCAACCAGCTGGTGATGTTCGATCTGCCGAACAACCCGGATTTGCTGGAGCAACGGATCGGCCGTCTGGACCGTATTGGTCAGCAGCGCGATATCGAAATTCATGTGCCGCACCTGCAAGGGACATCGCAGGCCCTGCTGGCGCATTGGTATAACGAAGGTCTGAACGCCTTTGAAGAAACCTGTCCGACCGGCCGTGCCGTGTACGAAGCCGTGCAGCCACAGCTGATCAGTCTGCTGGCCAGCGATAATCACAGTCCGGAAGCACTGGAAGCGCTGATCACCGACAGTGCCCGCCTGCACAGTGAACTGAAAAGCAAGATGGAACAGGGGCGTGACCGCCTGCTGGAAATTCATTCCAACGGGGGCGAAGCTGCCCGCGAGCTGGTCAGCAAGATTGCCGCCAAAGACGGCGACACGAATCTGGTGACGTTCGCGCTGGGTCTGTTTGACACCATCGGTCTGAATCAAGATGACCGCGGGGAAAATGCTCTGGTGATCACCCCGTCTGAGCACATGCTGGTGTCCAGCTTCCCGGGCCTGCCTCAGGACGGCTGCACCATCACCTTCGAACGCGATACTGCGCTGTCGCGCGAAGACTTGCACTTTATCAGCTGGGAGCACCCGATGATTCAGGGCGGGATCGATCTGCTGCTGTCTGAAGGTGTAGGCACCACCGCCGTTTCCCTGCTGAAGAACAAAGCGCTGCCGGCTGGAACATTGCTGCTTGAACTGGTGTATGTTGTGGATGCTCAGGCGCCGAAACAATCCGGAATCGGCCGCTTCCTGCCACACACACCGATTCGCATTCTGCTGGATGCCAAAGGCAACAACCTGTCTGAGAAGGTGGAATTTGAAGGTTTCAACCGCCAGCTGAGTCCGGTCAACCGCCACCTTGGCAGCAAGCTGGTGAACTCGGTCCAGAAGGAAGTTCACACCCTGATTGCGGCGGGTGACCAACTGGTCGCCCCTGAACTGGACAAAGTCCGTCAGGCGGCTCAGCGAGAGATGGAAACGACGCTCGGCGCTGAGCTGGCCCGTTTGCAGGCACTGAAGGCAGTGAACCCGAACATCCGTGATGACGAACTGGACCTGCTGCAAAGCCAGATCCAGGATCTGACCGCATACATCAGCAAAGCCCAGATCCAGCTGGATTCGCTGCGCCTGATCGCCGTCAGCCACAACTGATCCACCGGCTGAACTCAGCCACAACTCAGGGCGGTAGGCAGTGTCCGCCGCCCTGTGATACCATCCCGCCGCAACGACGATAACCCTGAGATGACCCGAGCATGAAACCCTTACCGCCGATGGCCTATCACCCGCCAACTGATCCCTGGCTGGACGTTCTCTACATCGATCGCGACATCATTGCTGTGAATAAGCCATCTGGCCTGCTGTCCAATCCGGGCCGCGATCCGGCCCATGCTGACAGCGTGTTCAGCCGTGTGCTGGCAGACCACCCGAAGGCGCAGATTGTGCACCGTCTGGACATGGCAACGTCAGGGCTGATTGTGCTGGCGCTGAATAAAGATGCCGAACGCCATCTCAAGGCCCAGTTCCGCGAGCGTCAGACCGAGAAAGTCTATTACGCCCGGGTCTGGGGCACACCGGAACCGCAGAGCGGCACCGTCGATTTACCGCTGATCTGCGACTGGCCGAATCGTCCGAGACAGAAAGTGTGCTTTGACGATGGGAAACCATCCGTGACCCACTACGAGGTGCTGGAAAGCGACGGCCAGACCAGTCTGGTGAAACTCCGTCCGATCACTGGCCGCTCCCACCAGCTGCGCGTACACATGCAGGCATTGGGTCATCCGATTCTGGGAGATGAATTTTACGCCCATGAAGCTGCTGAAGCGGCGGCACCCCGTTTGCAACTCCATGCAGCGGAGCTGAGCTTTTTCCACCCGTACACCGGTGAGCCGCAACACCAGTTTGCGCCATGCGATTTCTTCCCGAACGCCCCGGCACGAACCCTCTGAAGCATCAAACCGTCTTCATTCAGGCGCTGAACTCAGCGCCTGCTTCATCTTAAAATCCTGAAATTAAAATCCTGACATCCCCAAAAGACAACTTCGCCTGAGTCTACGGTCAGCCACCGGTCACAACAGGGCCAGCATCAGAGTTGCCACAACGCGGACATTCCAATCCTTAGCCACATTGCCGTTACCTCCGTCACATTCATTGCAACACCTCGCAATATCGAAGCAAAACCCTAATCAAATCAATTCCTCCCTCCATTGGCTCTTCTACACTGTCGGTACAGTTTCGGACTCTGCTTCGAAGTCAGCCTACTCAATCACCAGCGGATACCCGCATTATTTACTGGAGGATAACTGTGCAGACCATCACCACAGATATCGCAGTCATCGGCGCCGGTGGCGCCGGTCTCAGAACCGCTATTGCTGCAGCCGAGAACAACCCGGATATGGAGATCACCCTGATCTCCAAAGTCTATCCGATGCGTTCACATACCGTGGCAGCAGAAGGCGGATCAGCCGCAGTGATCAAGGAAGAAGACAGCCTGGACAACCACTTCAACGATACCGTGAGTGGGGGCGACTGGCTGTGTGAACAGGATGTCGTTGAATATTTTGTCAAAAACGCAACGCGCGAAATGATCCAGATGGAACTGTGGGGCTGCCCGTGGAGCCGGAAAGATAATGGTGAAGTGAACGTGCGCCGATTTGGTGGCATGAAGGTCGAACGTACCTGGTTTGCAGCCGACAAAACCGGTTTCCACATGCTGCACACCCTGTTCCAGACCTCCATGAAATACACCAATATTCAGCGCTTTGATGAGTTCTTCGTGCTCGATTTACTGGTCGACGAAGGTCAGATTCAGGGGCTGGTGGCCATTCATATGGCAGAAGGCGAACTGGTCACCATCAAAGCGAAATCTGTCGTGCTGGCGACAGGCGGTGCTGGCCGGGTGTATCACTGCAACACCAATGGTGGCATCGTCACCGGTGACGGCATGGCGATGGCTTACCGCCACGGCATTCCACTGCGGGATATGGAATTTGTTCAGTATCACCCGACCGGCCTGCCGGGTACCGGCATTCTGATGACCGAAGGCTGTCGCGGTGAGGGTGGCATTATCGTCAACAAGCACGGTTACCGTTACTTACAGGACTACGGCATGGGGCCGGAAACCCCGGTCGGTCAGCCGAAAAACAAATACATGGAGCTTGGCCCGCGAGACAAAGTCTCGCAGGCCTTCTGGCATGAGCAGCAAAAAGGCAACACCATCGACCATCCGCTGGGTGATGTGGTGCATCTGGATCTGCGCCATCTGGGAGAAGACTACCTGAAAGAGCGTCTGCCCTTTATCTGCGAGCTGGCGAAAGCCTACGTCAATGTCGACCCGGCCAAAGCGCCAATCCCGATCCGCCCGACCGTCCATTACACCATGGGTGGCATCGAAACCGATGGCCACTGTGAAACCCGCATCAAAGGGCTGTTTGCCGTGGGAGAATGTGCCTCGGTCGGCCTGCACGGCGCCAACCGATTAGGCTCCAACTCTCTGGCAGAGTTCGTGGTCTTTGGTCGCGTTGCCGGGGAGCAGGCAGCCAAACATGCCGCCGGATTCCAGGGCTGGAATGACGCTGCGATTGAAACGCAGGCCGAAGCGGCAGCCGCGCGAATTGATGCCCTGATGAATCAGGAAGGCGACGAAAACTGGGCCGAGATCCGCACCGAGATGGGGCATGCGATGGAAGCCGGTTGCGGTATCTATCGTCAGGCTGATCTGATGCAGCAAACCATGAATAAGCTGGCTGAGCTGAAAGCACGCTACCAGCGCATCAGTATTCAGGACAAGGGCAAGGTGTTTAACACCGATCTGCTGTATGCCATTGAAATCGGATACGGGCTGGATGTCGCAGAAGCCATGGTGCACTCAGCGATGCTGCGCCGGGAATCCCGCGGTGCCCACCAGCGCCTCGACGACGGTTGCACTGAACGGGATGATGTGAACTTCCTGAAGCACTCACTGGCCTTCTACAACGAAGGCGGTGCCCCCGTCATTGATTACAGTGATGTCACGATTACCAAGTCTCAGCCCACAGCCCGGCTGTACGGCGAAGCCGCTGAAAAAGCTGCCGCAGACGCGGCAAAAGCACAGGAGCAACCCGAATGACAGCCAACCGTATCCAAAACGTCGCCATTCTGCGATACGACCCGGAGCAGGACACTGAGCCACACATGCAGTCTTTCAGCGTCCCCTTTGACGAGACCATGTCCGTGCTGGATGCACTCAATCATGTGAAGGATCATCTCGACAAACACCTGACCTACCGCTGCTCCTGTCGGATGGCAATCTGCGGTTCATGCGGTGTGATGGTTAATGGCGTCCCGAAACTGGCCTGTAAGAGCTTCCTGAGGGATTATCCGGACGGCGTGACCATCGAACCGCTGGCAAATTTCCCGATCGAGAAAGATCTGGTCGTCGACATGACGCCTTTCATTGAACGTCTGGAAGCCATCAAACCCTATCTGATCGGCAACGACCGGAAACCGAAGGACGGGACGAACCTTCAGACCCCGGCACAAATGGATATCTATAAGCAGTTCGCCGGGTGCATCAACTGCGGCCTGTGTTATGCGGCCTGCCCGCAGTTTGGCCTCAACCCGCAATTTCTCGGCCCGGCAGCACTGACCCTGGCCCATCGCTACAACCTCGACACCCGCGACCGGGGCAAAGCCGAACGGATGCCACTGATCAACGGCGATAACGGGGCCTGGGGCTGTACTTTTGTCGGCTATTGCTCCGAAGTCTGCCCGAAAAACGTCGATCCGGCCGCCGCAGTCAATCAGAGCAAGATTGAGTCCTCAAAAGACTTTGTGATTGCCATGCTCAAACCCGATGGTTCCCCGAAAAAAGTGGAGGCCTCAAGATGAGTCACCGTCAGCCTTATGTACGTCCCATGACACGGAACTGGTGGCAAGGTCACCCGTTCTACCGTTTTTACATGCTGCGTGAAGCGACCGTCCTGCCGCTGGTGCTGTTTACCCTGTTTCTGACCTACGGACTGGGCGCGCTGGTCGCAGGACCTGAAGCCTGGCAGGGCTGGATGCATTTCATGGCCCATCCTGTCGTCATCGCCATCAACCTCGTCGCACTGGCAGGCAGCCTGCTGCACGCCAGCACCTTTTTCAGCATGATGCCGCAGGTGATGCCGATTCGCCTGAAAGGCAAAGTGATTGAGAAAAAAGTGATTGTCGCAGCACAGTGGGCAGCGGTTGCTGTGATTTCCCTGATTGTCCTGCTTGTGGTCTAAGGAGCCGATGATGAACAACGCTGATAAAGTCAATCTCAATCCCAGACGTTCTGATGAGCCGATCTGGTGGGGACTGTTTGGCGCAGGCGGCACCTGGTTTGCCATGGTCACACCGGTCACCATCCTGGTGCTGGGAATTCTGATGCCACTGGGGATTCTGGATGCGGAGCATTTCAGCTATGAGCGTGTCAAAGCGTTTGCCTCCAGCCTGATTGGAGCCGCCTTTCTGATCCTGACGCTGGCCCTGCCAATGTGGCATGCCATGCACCGGGTACACCACGGATTGCACGATCTGAAAATTCATGCCGGCCGCGCCGGGAAGATCGCGTGTTACAGTTTCGCGGCGTTGATTTCTATTCTTGCGATTGTGCTGATCGTCCTGCTGTAGCCGAAAAGCGGTCTGCCCCTCGAGCTGTCCGAGGGGCTTTCCTTCCCCAGATGCCAGCACAAACTTGCCGTGATCGGCTGGCTGGTGTTTACTGTCTGACACTGACACACTCGCTCACCCCCCTCGTCATAGCCATCACCACAAGGACCCCGTGCGATGCAACAGATTGTTTTTCTTGACCGCGACACCATTCCCAGCCAGATCACCTTGCCCCGCCCCGCCTTTGCACACCAGTGGCAGGAATACCCGGCAACCCGCCCGGCGCAAGTTGTCGAGCGCTTACAACAAGCCACCATTGCCATTACAAATAAAGTGGTCCTGAATGCCGACACCCTTCGTCAATTGCCGCAGCTCAGGATGGTCGCCATCGCCGCGACCGGTACCAACAATGTGGATCTGGACTACTGCCGCGAACACGGCATCGTGGTCAGCAACATTCGAGGCTATGCTACCGGCTCTGTGCCAGAGCATGTCATCGCGATGCTGTTTGCGCTTCGGCGGAGTTTGTTCGCTTATCATCAGGATATTCAGGCGGGCGTCTGGCAGGAAAAACAACAATTTTGCTTCTTCACCCATCCGATTGGGGATGTCGCAGGCAGTACACTGGGGATCATTGGCAGTGGCAGCCTGGGACAGGCGGTTGCCCGGCTGGCATCAGCGATTGGCATGAACGTCATCTTTGCCGAACGGAAAGCCGCCAGCGAATGTCGTGAGGGGTATCTGCCCTTTGCACAGGTGCTGAAAGAAGCAGACGCGATCACCCTGCATTGTCCGCTCAGTGAAGAAACGACCGACCTGATCGCCGCACCGGAGCTGGCGCAGATGAAACCCGGCAGCCTGCTGATCAATACCGGGCGTGGCGGGCTGGTGAACGAAGCCGATTTAGTCGCCGCACTGCAATCCGGTCACCTGGGTGGTGCCGGCTGTGATGTATTTACCGCCGAGCCAGCCGAACCGTCGAATCCGCTGCTGGCTCATGCAGACTTACCAAATCTGCTGCTGACGCCCCATGTGGCCTGGGGCGCAGATTCTGCCATTCAGGCACTGGCAAATCAGCTCACAGAAAATCTCGAAGCGTTTGTTGCAGGACATCCGAGAAACCGCGTCTGAGACGCGGTCGATCACTTAAAGCCTTTTTCTTTTTTGATCAGCTCATAAGCCGCCGTCAGTTCCTGTGCTTTCTGCTTCGCCAGTTCCATCATCTCCGGCGGCAGACCTTTGGCCGCCAGTTTATCCGGGTGATGCTCATTCATCAGCTTCCGATAGGCACGCTTGAGATCTTTGGCACCTGCATCTTTTTCCACCCCCAGCAATTCATAGGCATCCGCCAGTTGATCCCGGGTTGGCGCCTGACGGAATCCGCCCTGTTGCTGCTGTGACTGCTGGCGATTGAATCCACCACCCTGCTGAAAGCGAAACGCAGCTTCCTGCATGTGCAGACGGCGCTCCAGTTGCTGATCGGAAAAGCCCAGCCCGCGACCAATGACAAACAGCAGCTGACGCTCTTTGGGGTGCAGACTGCCGTCGGCAAACGCGGCCTGAATCTGTAACTCCAAAAAGAACTGCAACAGGTCCAGCCGACCTTGGGTACTTTGCCGAACCCGGGCCAGCACTTCCTGCAATGGAAAATCTTCGGCCTTACCCTCGCGGAATGCCTCCTGCGCCAGACGGCGGGCATTTCCGTGCAATTGCATGCGATCCATAATGGCGCTGGCAACCCGAATTTCCTCCTGCGTCACCCGGCCTTTCGCTTTAGCGACATGGCCCATAACGGCAAAGCCGGCATGAAAGAATTCAGCCTGACGTTCCTGCTGATCGGCCTGCCCACCGGAAAAACGACCAAATCCCCCGCCTGAATATACGCCGGCGCGAGCCTGATCGAACTTATGGCCTAAAAAGATGCCCAATAACAAACCGATAGGTCCACCAAGGAGAAAACCGAAAAATGCACCTAAAATCTTGCCCAACACCTGCATGTTATACTCTCTGGTAATTTGCTAAATTGTGCCCGCGAATGCCGTCTAATCTTATGAAAAGAGTGGCTTGTCAGCTTGACCTGCATGCCATAAAGCAAGGGTCTGACCGCCAAAAGACTCGCGGCATCATAGCAGAAAAAACAATAATGATTTTATCCGGTCCAATGATTACCGCTGTCCTTTCAGATGCTGTAGAGACGAATTTGCTTTATCATAACCACCTTCTATTGGAGGGGACAGCTGGTCCGGTCTGGATGCCTGGGGATGTTGACCTTTTCTGTTTGTTTTCGAGAAAATCCAAACAAAAAAGTTCAGCCCTCCAGGTATCACTTTGCGCTAAATCATGAACACAGGAAATTAAATCTCAATGTCATTCACTTCCCGCAGCTTATTGGCGACCATGATCAGCTTTGCTTTATATGGCCCGTCAGCTTTCGCCAATGATGCCCTCATTGAGAGTGATGTCAGCCCCTCAGCCGAAGAAGAACTGGCACTGGTCAAAGGCATGTGTCTGACGCCAGATCCGAGTGCGGGTGATCCGAATAATGCGCCCATCCGAATTTCTGCAGAGCAGGCCGTGGCCGAAAGCGGCGACAGCGTGACATACTCTGGTGATGTGGTGATTCGTCAGTCCAATCGTACTGTGGCTGCAGATGTTGCCACCATGAACCAGCGCAAGAATACGGTCAGTGCGGAAGGCAATGTCTACTTTCACGACGGCTCCCTTGAAGTCTACGCCGACAGTATGCATAACAATCTGGAGACAGATGACGCCGAAATCAATCACGCCGTCTACAACCTGACCTGCGAGCCTGGCCGGGGGGAAGCCACCAAGATTGAAAAAGAAGGGATGACCTACTACAGGCTGCGCAACGGCACCTACACGACCTGCCCGCCGGGCGATAAAAGCTGGCAGTTTACCGCCACCAGCATTGAACGAGAGGCGGATTCGCCGTTTGCCGATCTGTATAACGCCCGGTTTGAAGTGCTGGATGTACCGGTTTTTTACATGCCTTATCTTCGTGTGCCTGTCGGAAAAGAACGCCTGACCGGCTTTCTCTATCCGACGGTCAGTTATGGCTCCCGGGACGGATTTGAACTGGAAACGCCGTTCTACTGGAATATCGCACCCAACTACGATCTGACGCTGACGCCGAAGTACATGAGTAACCGCGGTGTCCAGCTGAACAGCCACTTCCGTTATCTTACCGATTTCGGTGAGGGAAGCCTCAAGGGCGAATACCTGCCGGACGACAGCGCTGCAAAAGATAATGATGCACGCTGGGCCTTCAACTGGTCTCACAATGGCCGTTATGGTGACCACTGGCGTTTTGATGCGGATTACAGCAAGGTCAGTGATGTCACTTACTTTTCTGATGTCGACTCTGATATCGGCAACCGGGAAGACAACAACCTGCTGCAAACCGGTGAGGTGACCTACCAGGACTACAACTGGAACTCAACCCTGCGAGTGCGGAACTTCCAGCCGCTGACGCCCGGGGTCTCTTCCAACTATCGCCTGATGCCGCAGCTGACCTTTAATTACTACGAACCGGATCTGAGCTATGGTCTGGATTTCGGTTTGCTGAGCCATATCAGCCGCTTTGAAAATGACGATGCCAAAAAGCCATCGGCTGACCGGGTTCATCTTGAGCCATCGCTGACTCTGCCGTACGCCACGCCCTGGTGGTCGATGACGACCGAGGCCAAGCTGATGTACACCTATTACAATCAGGAATTCGATCCGAGCATCGACGGTCTTGAAGATCTGGATGAAACCGCCACCCGGACGGTGCCCAGCCTTCGGATGCTGACCGGGCTCTACTTTGAGCGGGACGCGGATCTGTTCGGCAGTGCCTATACGCAGAGCCTTGAGCCTCAGTTGCAGTATCTGTACGTGAAAGATGTGGAACAGAGCAATATTTACGGTGCTTACGATACCACCATTTTACAAACCGACTATTACGGCCTGTTCCGTGATCGCCGTTACTCGAGTGTAGACCGGATTGCCGCAGCCAATCAGTTTACCGTCGGTGCAACCACCCGTTTCTTCGACGATGACTACAAAGAACGCTTCAACCTGTCTTTCGGCCAGATTTTCTACCTCAATGATTCCGGCCGCAACCTGCAGGAAGAAGGGGAATCGCAACCGAACTACTCTGCATCTGCATTCGAGTCGGACTTCAACTATAACGACTGGCTGTTCTTCCACGGCAGTCTGCAATATGACGCCAGTGAAAAAGACATGCAGTTTGCCAACGCCGCGATCGAATACCGGGAAGGCGATCTGTTCAGCCAGCTGAACTATCGCTATGTTTCGAAGCAATACATTCAGCAGAGCCTGCCGGATAACAATCAGATTGATAACTACACCGAAGAAGGGATCTCACAGGTTGGTTTCTCAACCGGTTTCCCGATCCATGCCGGTCTGAGTATCCGGGGGGACTACTACCACGATGTGACCGAGAACCAGATGGTAGAAGGGCAGATCTCGCTCAACTATCGTTCCGATTGCTGGATGATCACTTTGGGTTATAACGAGTACATGGTCGCGCGCAGCAACGTCAACACTCAGCCAGTAGAATATGAGCAGAACTTCAGTATCTCGTTCTCACTGCTCGGTCTGGCCGGTGTTTCCCCCGTGGGTGCTGCGTCTGCCAGCGGCAATGCGATTGCCTATGGCCGTCCTTTCTACCTGAATAATTAACAGGCCGGGCCTCGGCCCGTCCATACCAACTGCGCATTGAAGCGCCCTGGATACAGATATGAAAATGTGGAAGTCTCTTATTCTTGGCCTGTCTCTTCTGGGCCTGACGACCAGCTCACTGGCCGCCCTGCAACCGCTGGATAAGGTGGTCACCATTGTCAACGACAGCGTGATTCTGCAAAGCGATGTCGATGCCATGCTGAAAACCGTCCATCTGAACGCTGCCCGCCAGGGACAGTCGCTGCCGGATGACAGCATTCTGATCAACCAGGTGCTGGAAAAACTCATCATGGAAACCCTGCAACTGCAGCAGGCCGATCAGTTCGGAATCCGCATTGATGACAATCGTCTCGACAGCGCTATCGCCCAGCTTGCGGCTGAACGTAATCTGTCGGTTGCGCAGCTCCAGCAGGAACTGGCAGGAGCCGGGATCAGCTATGCCATCTTCCGCGAACAGATCCGCCGTGATCTGACGGCCAGTGAAGCCCGCACCATAATGGTCCGCCGCCGGATCAATATTCTGCCGCAGGAAGTCGATAACCTGGCCACTCAACTCAACCAGCAACAGCAGGAAGGCGTCCAGTATAATGTCAGCCACATCCTGATCCGTCTGGATGAAGGTGCCACTCAGGCTGACCGCCAGGCCGCAGAACGGAAAGCGAACGATCTGGTGGGTCAACTGAACAAAGGCGCCAATTTCACCAGCTTAGCCTATAGTGCCTCCAACGGCCCGAAAGCCCTTCAGGGTGGTGCCTGGGGCTGGATGAGTCCGGAAGAAATGCCGACAATCTTTGCCGATCAGATCCATGCACAGGGGAAAGGTGCTATCATAGGGCCATTCCGCAGTGGTGTGGGTTACCACATTCTCAAAATCAATGATGTGAAAGGTCTGGAGACGATTTCGGTCACCGAAGTAAATGCCCGCCACATCCTGCTGAAAACCTCTGTCATTCTGAGCGATGACGGAGCGAAAAAAGAGCTGGAGCAGGTTCGCAAGGATATTCAGTCCGGTCAGCGCAGCTTTGCTGATGCGGCTCAGGCCCTGAGTGCCGACCCAGGTTCTGCCGTGAATGGTGGTGAACTGGGCTGGCAAACGCCTGACATTTACGTCCCTGAATTCAAGGCACAGATTGAAACACTGCCCAAAGGCACCATCAGTGAACCGTTCAAGACGGTACACGGCTGGCATATTGTGGAAGTGCTGGATCGCCGTCAGGTCGACCGGACCGATGCCGCGGTGAAGAACCGTGCCTACCGGATCCTCTTCAGCCGGAAATTTAATGAGGAAGCACAGGCGTGGCTGCAGGAACTGCGGGCTGGCGCCTATATTGAAGAACCAGGATATGATGATGAACAAGGTTAAACGTATTGCCATCACGCCGGGAGAACCGGCGGGTATTGGCCCGGATCTCGTGATCGCGCTGGCGCAACAGCCCTGGCCGCACGAGCTGGTGATTTGTGCCAACACCGGGCTGATGGCAGAACGTGCAGCCCTGCTGGGTTTACCCTTGGAAATCATCCCTTATGATGCCAGCCGCCCGGCACAACCTCACCGTCCGGGCACCCTGATCGTTGCGGATCATCCGCTGAAAGCCAAAGCCATCCCGGGTGAGCTGGATGAACACAACGGCCACTATGTGCTGGATACCCTGCGTCGTGCCGCCGAGGGGAATATGGACGGCGAATTTGCCGCGCTGGTCACCGGACCGGTTCATAAAGGCATCATCAATCGGGCAGGTGTGTCCTTCAGCGGCCACACGGAATTTTTCGCCCAGCAGGCTCAGTCCAATCAGGTCGTCATGATGCTGGCAACCGAAGGTTTGCGGGTTGCGCTGGTCACGACCCATATTCCGCTGGCCTATGTCGCGAAAGCCATCACTCAGGATCGTATTCATCAGGTGATCCGTGTGCTGCATGCTGATCTGATCAGCAAATTTGGCATCCGGCAGCCCAAGATTTATGTGTGTGGCCTCAACCCACATGCCGGGGAAGGCGGCCACCTTGGCCGGGAAGAGATCGAAGTGATCACCCCGGCACTGGATATCCTCAGAGAAGAAGACGGGATGGATCTGGTTGGCCCGCTGCCAGCCGACACCATCTTTCAGGATAAATATCTGGCAGAAGCTGACGCTGTACTGGCGATGTATCACGATCAGGGCCTGCCAGTCCTGAAATTCAAAGGTTTTGGCAATGCCGTCAACATCACGTTGGGGCTGCCTTTTATCAGAACATCAGTTGATCATGGTACCGCACTGGAACTTGCGGGTACCGGACAGGCGGATATCGGGAGCCTCAGGACAGCGCTTTCCCACGCCATCGAAATGGTAGACAAACAACAATGAGCAGTGATCAGGTCCATTTAGGCCACCGCGCCCGTAAGCGCTTTGGCCAGAACTTCTTGCACGACGAATACATCATCGACAATATCGTCGCCGCCATTAATCCGAGACCCGGCCAGAATCTGGTGGAAATCGGTCCGGGTCTGGGCGCCCTGACAGAGCCTGTCGGCAAACAGGTCGACAAATTCACCGTGATTGAACTGGACCGCGATCTGGCCGAACGTCTGCGTAATCATCCGGATCTGGCCAGCAAGCTGACGATTCATGAAGGCGATGCCATGCGTTTCGACTTCACACAGCTGATCAAAGAAAATAATCAGCTGCGGATCTTCGGTAACCTGCCCTACAACATTTCGACCCCGCTGATGTTCCACCTGTTCAGTTTTCATGAGCATATCCAGGATATGCACTTCATGTTGCAGAAAGAAGTGGTCAACCGTCTGGCAGCAGGTCCCGGCAGTAAAGCCTACGGCCGCCTGACCGTAATGGCGCAGTATTACTGCAAAGTCATGCCGGTACTGGAAGTACCGCCTAGTGCATTCAAACCGGCACCGAAGGTTGATTCAGCAGTGGTTCGCCTGTCACCATACGACACTTTGCCGCATCCGTGTACTAACCTGAA
The DNA here is from genome assembly GCF_000695255.1 of Photobacterium galatheae. Classification (GTDB taxonomy): domain Bacteria; phylum Pseudomonadota; class Gammaproteobacteria; order Enterobacterales; family Vibrionaceae; genus Photobacterium; species Photobacterium galatheae. Next base: position 102,982 of record NZ_JMIB01000008.1, read on the forward strand.
ATGGCTGGATCGCGTTACACGCGAAGGCTTTAACCAGCGTCGCAAAACTGTGCGGAACTGCTATAAAGCACTGATGGACAGTGAGACTCTGGAAAGCCTGGGCATTAACCCGGCCGCTCGTCCTGAAAACCTGACCCTTGAGCAGTTCGTTACCATGGCGAACTGGCTGGATACCCATCACAGCCAATAAGCACAAAGCCGGGCGAACAGCCCGGCAATGCAGTATCACAGTACACCGCCGGAATCGAAAGGAAGCAGCAAGGTGAACAACAAAGCGAACCCAACCATCAAATGCCGCGTCATCACCCACTATATTGATGAACAGTCGGAACCGGAACAGGACCGCTACGTCTTTTCCTATACCATTACCATTTGCAACCTCGGCCAGGGTTCAGCTCAGTTGCTGCGCCGCCGTTGGCTAATCACCGACGCCAATGGCAAAAAACTGGTGGTCGAAGGGGAAGGTGTCGTCGGTGAACAACCGACGATTGCGGCCAATGATGAATACACTTATACCAGTGGCACCATCATCGAAACACCACTGGGGGTCATGGAAGGTCACTACATCATGATCGACGAATCAGGGAATGAGTTTACGGCAGAAATCCTGCCATTCCGCCTTGCCATCCCGAACATTCTTCACTGAGCAGGACTGACATGGCAACCTATCTGGTCGGTGATATTCAAGGCTGTTACCGTGAACTCTGTGCACTGCTGACACAAGTCGGCTTCAGTGAGAAAGAAGATGAACTCTGGCTGGCAGGAGATCTTGTCGCCCGTGGGCCGGATTCCCTCTCAACACTGCGTCTGGTGAAATCGCTGGGCAACAGTGCCACCACCGTTCTGGGAAATCATGATCTGCACTTACTGGCCATTGCCCGCGGGATTGGCAAAGCGAAACCCAAAGACCGGATCGATCCGATTCTGACCGCCAGTGACAGCGAAGCACTCCTGGACTGGCTCAGCCACCAACCCTTGTTTGCTGAACATGCTGTCCATCCGATTGTCATGGCGCACGCCGGTATCCCGCCACAGTGGCAGCTCGAAGATGCCCGTCGCTGTGCCCGCGAAGTGGAAACGATGTTGCAGAGCGAACAGCAGCAATGGTTGCTCACCCATATGTACGGAAATGAACCCGATTTATGGGATCCACAACTCTCCGGGCTGGACCGGATGCGCTATAGCATTAATGCCTTGACCCGAATGCGCTTTTTACGCCCGGACGGACGTCTGGAGATGCACTGTAAACTGCCACCGGGTGAACCGGGAACAGAACAGTTCATTTCGTGGTTTGACTTCCCTCGCGCCCAACCGCTGGGGAAAACGGTCATTTTCGGACACTGGGCTTCATTGATGGGGCACTGGGACGACCATGCGATCGGACTGGATACCGGATGCGTCTGGGGAAACCAGCTGACCATGCTCCGTTGGGATGATCAGCAGCAATTTCAACAAAACCGGCTGGATCCTTAGTCAGCCTCGCTGACAGACGCCAGCACTGCCTCGCGGGTTGCAGCAAACGCTTCTCTTAACCAGTTCAGAAAGATGCCCACTCTTTCATCCGCCTCAATCGCATGGGGCGAAAGCAGATAGTAAAAAGAGTCATCCGGTATGAAACCACAAGGGGCAGCCAACTGCCCATTCCGGATATCACTGCCGACCATATAAATTGAACTCAGCCCGTAGCCTGACCCCGCGTGCACGGCTTCCAGCATAATGTAGAAATGTTCAAACCAAATATCATCGCTGCTAATGACGGGTTGATTGGTTCGTTGCTGCCACTCCGCCCAGGCATCTGGCCGGGTTTTGGTATGCAGTGTAGTGACAGAGCCTGAAAGTACTTCCCCGTTGGCATACTTTTCAGCCAGAATGACAGGCCCCATCAGTTCAGGGCCAATCGGCTCAGCATGATAATCTGCTTTCCAGTTGAAATCGTTCCGACGAATCGCAATATCCGCCTGACTTTTCACGAAATCAATTGGCCCACCAGAAGCACTCAGGTGCAGCTCGATCTCAGGGTGTGCCGCCTTAAAGTCAGCCAGTCGGGGGATCAGCCACTTCATCATGATGGTCGGCTCACAGGAAACAACCAGAGGGGCCTGATTTCCTTCCGTGTTCAGCTCTTTCAGTGCATTTTTCAGAATCGCCAACATCTCATGACAAGCCGTTCTTAATTTCACGCCGTCTTTTGTCAGGAAAATACCACGATTCCGCCGCTCGAATAAGGTCACACCCAGCACACTCTCTAATTGCTTGATCTGACGACTGACAGCCGATTGCGTCACACACAGCTCGTCTGCCGCTTTCACCAGACTCTGATGCCGGGCGGCAGCCTCAAAAAAACGCAAAGCATTTAAGGAAGGTAAATTCATATCCGTGATTTTTTCTCAAGTATTTTGATTACAACAAATCAATATTCATTTTACGAGAAATCATCAACAATATGAACCAGATGACTTAACAAATATAACGACGTAAGTTGGTGACTGAAGTGTCAATTAAAGAGATTTGCAGTAGTCTAAGCGAAAAAAGCTATTGTTTCATTGATGGTGAAACCATGTCGTCCATCATTCTAAAACGGGATCCCTACGGATTAGATGACTGGGAACAATTTAAAAATAGCTGGAATCATTTACAAATTGATACATACATGGCGGATGGTGGAACTTACAGAAAACGCAAATATGCGACCTTGAGTTCTCCGGCCTCTAGTGGCGAATGGGTGCTTGAACCGCATCAACCTCATTATCAAGGGCTATATTATAATAACCTCAATGGCGGTGTTGAACGGCATTATGAACCAATTGACGATGATGTCGTCTATAGTAATGCTTTCAATCAAATCCTGAAATTAGGTTGTAATATTTTCAGCCAGCAATCACCTGAGGCTGATTGGCATATTGAAACACATCAGTTCCGTATTGAAGCCAATGGGGAAATCAGTGGAAAACCAACACCTGAAGGCATTCATCGTGACGGCGTTGATTTCATTTTAATGATGATGATCAATCACCAAAATTTATCTGGTGGTGTCACTACGATTTATGATTTAGATAAAAAACCACTCACGAGATTTTCTTTAAACCAAGCGATGGATACTGCTGTGCTCAATGACCACAACCTGTTCCATGGTGTCAGTGAAATATTACAGGACAACCCAGAACAAAATACCATCAGGGATGTACTTGTCGCGACATATCGTAAAAAAACATAATATAACAACTGAGGGAATCTACTCATGACAGAACTTATTGCGGTTGCCATTATAACGATTCTGGCCGTCATCAGCCCGGGGGCTGATTTCGCCATGGTCACACGAAACAGTTATCTTTATGGCAGAAAAGCAGGCATGCTGGCCGCCATTGGGATAGCACTCGGGGTACTGATTCACGTCAGTTATACCATTCTGGGCGTTGGTCTGGTCATTTCAAAATCGCCCATCCTCTTCTCTGTGATTAAAATCGTCGGTGCGGTTTATCTGGTCTACCTTGGCTTCAATACCTTTAGTACCAAGGTGAAGCTCGCAATCGATTTAAGTGGCACGAACGCCATGACCAATTTTCAATCACTACGTCAGGGCTTTTTTACCAATGCGCTCAACCCGAAAACAACCCTGTTTGTCCTGAGTACTTACACTCAGGTTGTGAACCCGGAAACCCCGCTGACACTCCAGATTGCGTATGGTCTCTTCATGTCTTTCGCCCATTGGTTCTGGTTCAGCCTGGTCGCACTGTTCTTTTCTCAGGAAAAATTACGTGCTGCGATGCTGAATAAACAAATTGTTTTAAACCGGGCAATTGGCAGCATCTTAATGTTCTTAGGTATCTCTCTGGCCCTTTCACCTATGGTAGGTTAATCCAATGAATATTGCTTGCATCGACATGGAAGGTGTTTTAATTCCTGAACTTTGGCCTTTACTGGCGGAAAAATACGATATTCCTGATCTGACTAAAACAACCCGAGAGGAACCAGATTATGAAAAACTGGTTTCAGAAAGAATTAACATTCTGAATCAGGAAAAAATTACCCTGTTGGACGTCATCAAAACCGTGGATGACATTGAGCCTTTGGATGGGGCAAAAGCATTTATCGATAAACTATCGAAGAAATATAAAGTCGTTCTGGTGTCCGATGCTTTTTATCAAATGCTTTATCCGCTCTGGTTGAAAATAGGCCAACCCAAACTTTACTGTCATTATTTTCAGTTAAATAAGAATGGGTTTATCGAAAAAGCCGACTATACCCGGAAAAAAGGAAAGATTGAAATCATTGAAAAATATAACCGAAATAACAATAATATTATTTCGGTTGGGGATGCATTCAATGATCTGGAAATGTTGTCGGCTTCTAACACTGGCTATTTATTTCAACCATCCGACACGGTTCGGAAAATGGCTCCGCCGGTCAATATTGTTGATTCCTACGATCAAATTCTGACCATGGAACAACTCAATTAAAACATGACATTATTTTAGTTTTGGCTTGGTTCCATTCAAACAGCTCCCACCTAATCGGCGGGAGCTGAATCGATCAGACTCATCATTCAGAAGACGTGTTTCGCTCCAACACGACAAATGCCATGTCATGGGCATTTTTGTCATCCGCACTGTAAGTCTCCTGATAAGTCTGTTGCCAGCCCTCTCCCCAGTCAGGGAAACAGGTATCGCCGTCAACACTGAGTTCGATAAAAGTCAGGTACAAACGATCTGCGATCGGCAGACACTCAGCATACACACTGCCACCACCAATGATCATCAATTCATCAACGTCTCCTGCCGCAGCTTTTGCCGCGTCAAGACTGCCGACCACAGTCACACCTTCCGCAGAAAACTCAGGACTGCGACTGATCACAATGTTATGACGTCCCGGCAACGGCCGGCCAATGGATTCAAACGTTTTGCGCCCCATGACCACAGGTTTTCCCAAGGTGACTTTCTTAAACCAGGCAAAGTCTGCGGGCAGGTGCCAGGGCATCGCATTATCCTTACCTATCACTCTGTTCTTTGCCATGGCGGCAACCATACTGATGATCACGCATCTTACTCCTTTTAAATCACGGGCCGGCGACGATAAAACATTAAGCCGGGCATTGCCAGTCCAATTGCCAGTGCAGCAATCGTAAAGGCAGCCGTAATTCCATTCGTCACCATCGACTGCCACAATGCCTGACTATAACCTTGCTGATTCATTTCAACCAATGCAATCATCGTTTTAAAGGCATACACACCGGGAACCATCGGAATCACCGCAGCAACGGTAAAGACATGCGGCGGGGCCACTAAACGCCTTGACCAGAAAATACCGGTCATGCCAACCAGCATCGCCGCAAAAAAGCTGGCCCATTCAATGGGCATCGCATTGTGCATGAGCACAAACCGACAACCATGCCCGATTGCGCCCGCCAGCGCACAGTACTTCAATGCCCGGACCGGCACATTGAACACCATCGCAAAGCCAACTGCGGGGATCGCCGCCAGTACCATATCTGCAGATAATGCATACATCCATTGCCAGATCGTCATGCCAGCCACCCCCAAACATTGAACAAATTCATGGCGGCAACGATGCCTAAACTGGTTGCCATCGTCAGCAAACTGGCCATCACCCAACGGGAAATTCCCAGGTTTACAAACCCCGAGACCATATCCGCCACGGCATTGATCAGCGGGAACCCGGGCACCAGTAACAGTACCGATGAAGCCATGGCCAGAAACGGCTGATTTCCCCAGCCGAATAGCGGGGCAATCGCCGACACAGACGTCGCGACAAACGCCGCAGCGGCAAAAGTAAGCAATGGGTTAAAATGATGCTGTGCCATCATGAGCCGCAGCGCCATGGCTGCAGCCGCCGCCAAGGCTGTGATCGCCGCGATCTTCCCGTCCCCGCCAGCCAGAATACTGAATGCGCCACAGGAGAGTCCGATCATCACCGTGACCAGTACTGGCGGATAACGCTGAGGCTGAATTCTGTCCAGCCGCTTCGCCAGTGTCCGGTGATCCAGCAGACCTTTTTCAGCCATGATACACACATGATGGATCCGTGTGATCACCGCCATGTTGATCCCATGATCCCGGCACCGGCGGGTCGTGGTCATACAATGGCCCTGACGCCGGATAGTGACGACAATCGCATTCGCCGTCAGGGCAATATCCACTTCCTCCGCACCCATTGCTAAACCGACGCGCTGACTGACATTCACGACCACAGCCGATTCCGCACCATGCTGAAGCAACTTTTGTCCGACCTGCGCCACGATTCGGGCAATGTCGCGTAACACACTCACTGATACTTTCTCCATGCCTGCCTTCCTGAGGCTTCCCCATTTAAGATTATCTCCGTTGAGGAGAATATCAGTTTGATGAAGCACAAAAAAACCGCTCCTGAGAGCGGTTTTTTGCAACAAAGATTGCTGGATTAAGGTTTGTAAATGATTTCGACATCATAGTCGTCTTCATTCCAATCATCCCAGTCATCATCATCGTCGTCATCTTTATCAGCAGCACTTTTCTTCAGCTGCTGCTCATGGTAATCATCCCACTTAAAGTCGACTTTGGTTTCTTCAGCTTCGTCCTCTTCCACAATCACTTGCGGAATCGATTCGATCAGCGTCATCAGTTCATAAGTCAGTGGTTTCGTACCGGTACGGTTCAGTGCCGAGATGCAGAAGTACTTCTCTTCCCAGGCCAGCGCTTCCAGAACTTCCTGGATCTTTTCCTGAGCTTCTTCTTCCGGCAGCAGATCCACCTTGTTGAAGAGGATCCAGCGTGGCTTGTTCGCCAGCTTCTCGCTGTACTGCTCTAACTCATTAATGATGGTAAAAGCATTCTCGACCGGATCAGAGCCATCCGCAGGCAGCAGATCGATCATGTGCAGCAGCACACGACAGCGCTCCAGGTGTTTCAGGAATCGGATCCCCAGCCCAGCACCGTCAGCAGCCCCTTCAATCAGCCCCGGGATATCCGCTACAACGAAACTTCGCTCGTTATCAACACGAACGACACCCAGGCTCGGTACCAATGTGGTAAACGGATAATCCGCTACTTTTGGTTTCGCCGCAGAGACTGCACGAATGAAAGTCGATTTACCGGCATTCGGCAGACCCAGCATACCCACGTCAGCAAGCAATAGCAGCTCCAGACGCAGATGACGTATCTCACCCTTAGTTCCCATGGTTTTCTGGCGTGGAGCACGATTCACGGATGATTTGAAGCGTGTATTGCCCAAACCGTGGAATCCGCCCTTCGCCGCCATGATTTTCATGCCGTGCTTCGTCAGATCAGCAATGACTTCACCGGTTTCTTCATCAATCGCACGTGTTCCGACTGGAACAGACAGGACGCAGTCATTCCCGCGTTTACCGGTACAGTTGCCACCGCGGCCATTTTCACCACGCTCCGCAGCATGAAAACGTTCGAAACGGTAATCGATCAGGGTATTGAGGTTTTCGTCAGCCAGCAGGTAAACATCGCCACCATCGCCACCATCGCCACCGTCAGGACCGCCTTTCGGGACATATTTCTCACGACGGAAGCTGACAGTACCGTTACCGCCGTCACCAGCATCGACCCGAATTACCGCTTCATCTACAAATTTCATCTTATTCTCCGCACTCTGGCGTTCACTCAATCAGGCAGCTATCGCTACTCTGCTTATTGTAATACCAATCGGAATAATTCTCAGGCAAGGCTTTGCCCATAGGCAGCAGAACGGTAGCGCTCTGCGTCATAACAAAAAGCCCCGCCAGTAGGCAGGGCTTTCATGTTCTTGGCGAACCCGAGATTATTCAGCTTCGATAGAAACGAATTTACGGTTCTTAGGACCTTTCACTTCGAATTTCACTTTGCCGTCAGACAGAGCGAACAGAGTGTGGTCTTTACCGCAACCTACGTTGTTACCAGCGTGGAACTTGGTACCACGTTGACGAACGATGATGTTGCCTGCCAGTACAGATTCACCACCGAAGCGCTTAACACCCAGGCGTTTACTTTCTGAGTCACGGCCGTTACGCGTAGAACCGCCAGCTTTTTTGTGTGCCATCTCTAAACTCTCCTAATTCTTCTTAAGCGCTGATGCCAGTGATCTTGACTTCAGTGAACCACTGACGGTGGCCCATTTGCTTACGAGAATGCTTACGACGACGGAACTTAACGATTTTCACTTTATCGCCACGACCGTGTGTAATTACTTCTGCAGTCACTTTGCCACCAGCTACGAATGGCGCACCAACTTTAACGTCTTCGCCGTTAGCAACCAGCAGAACGCTGTCAAATTCAACGTTCGCACCAGTTTCAACGTCCAGTTTTTCCAAGCGTAAGGTCTGGCCTTCGCTTACTCGGTGTTGCTTACCACCACTTTGGAAAACAGCGTACATGTCTTACTCCGCTCTTCCGCATAGGCCATCTGCCACGTAAAAAATGGGCAATGGGTATGCGCTTAATCTTGTCATCAATAGGGCGCGAATATTACTGGAAAACGCAGGTCTTGGCAAGCCGTTGGCTAAAGAAAATTGGTGAAAAGCTGCTCAGCAGGAAAAGTCATTCAAATTGCCTTACCAGAGGTTAGGAAGCTGACAAGTTTTTAGTGTAGTATGCGTGCATATTTCTTAATTTGATTGCGCCGATACGGCTTACAATTTTGCTGGATGTATCATGGATTTCAAAGCTATCCAAGCACTCACCGCCAATGACATGGCGGCGGTTGACGCAAAGATTCAAGCACAACTGACCTCAGAAGTCGCCCTGATCAACCAACTGGGATATTACATTGTCAGCAGTGGCGGCAAACGACTCCGTCCAATGCTGGCCGTGCTGGCAGCCCGGGCCTTAGGCTACGAAGGGGATCAGCATACCACTGCCGCTGCCTTCATTGAATTTACCCATACGGCGACCCTGCTCCATGACGATGTCGTGGACGAGTCAGACATGCGTCGGGGGAAGGCGACCGCAAACGCTGCTTTCGGGAATGCAGCCAGTGTGCTGGTCGGCGATTATATCTACACCCGGTCCTTTCAAATGATGACCAGCCTGCGATCGTTGCGGATCCTGGATATCATGAGTGAAGCGGTGAATGTCATTGCCGAGGGCGAAGTACAGCAGTTAATGAACTGCAACGATCCCGATACAACCGAAGCCAGCTACATGCAGGTCATTTATTCAAAAACAGCCCGCCTGTTCGAAGCTGCAACCCAGGTCGCCGCCATACTGGCCAAAGCACCAGAAACAGTTGAGACAGCCATGCAGGACTATGGCCGCTATCTGGGCACGGCTTTCCAGCTCATTGATGATGTTCTGGACTACAGCGCCGACGGTGAAGAAATGGGTAAAAATGTTGGTGATGATCTGGCGGAAGGCAAACCCACACTACCACTGCTGCATGCCATGCACCACGGTAATGCTGAACAGTCAGCCATGATTCGCGAAGCGATCGAACAAGGTAACGGACTGGATAAACTACAGCCGATCCTAGCCTGTATGGAAGAACAGGGCTCACTGCGCTATACACAGCGACGTGCTGAGGAAGAAGCCGAAAAAGCAGTTGCCGCGCTGTCTGTATTGCCTGACAGTGAATATAAAACAGCGCTGATCGCGTTGGCACGCCTGTCGGTCAATCGCACCAAATAACCCCTTGCTCTTCCCCTTCTCAATGGCCTGAGCTTCTCTCAGGCCATATTCTTGTCGTTCGTCAGCCCGTTCGTTCAATTCTCTGGATATTCCATTTGCTATAGTTAAACAGACCCTGGGTAGATTACTTCCGGAGCGGGAGGTCAGTATGCAAGCCAAAGATCTGAAACGGGGCATGTGGGTCGAATATCCGCAAGGGATCGCAGAAGTGATCGAAATTGATCCGGATCATGACACTGCGCTGATCGAAAACCTCAAAGATCATAAAAGGATCCACATCCAATGCAGCGAGTTAATTGACGAACCTCAGCTACATGGTAACTGCAGAGATTATTACTAATCCGTCAATCTCAATGGTGGCTCTCATAAACAACAAAGCGGCCAATAGGCCGCTTTGTGTCATGTGATCCAGTGCAAACTGGAACAGGTCTGTCGCTTACTTCGCAGCGAACTCTTCGCCCAGCTTGATATCACCTTTCAGTGTATCCAGCATGCTGTCCAATGCGTTTTGTTCAAATGCACTCAGTGGGCCGTAATCCAGAATTTCTTCAATCCCGTTTTTACCCAGACGAACTGGCTGTGCGAAGAAACGGGCATGTTTACCATTTCCTTCAACATAAGCACATTCAACCACGTTCTGTTCACCTTGCAGGGCGCGAACCAGTGACAGACCAAAACGGCAAGCCGCCTGACCCATAGACAACGTCGCAGAACCGCCGCCGGCTTTTGCTTCAACAACTTCAGTACCCGCATTCTGGATACGAGGCGTCAGGGATTTCACTTCTTCTTCTGTGAACGTTACACCTTCAACCTGAGACAGCAGCGGCAAAATGGTGACACCAGAGTGACCGCCAATTACCGGCACACTCACTTCACGTGGGTTCAGACCTTTCAGCTCACCGACGAAAGTTTCAGAACGAATGATGTCCAGCGTCGTCACACCAAACAGTTTACGCTCGTCGTAGACACCGGCTTTTTTCAGAACGTCTGCAGCAATCGCAACTGTCGTGTTTACTGGGTTCGTGATGATACCCACGCAAGCCTGAGGGCACACAACAGCAATTTTCTCAGCCAGAGATTTCACAATCCCTGCGTTCACATTGAACAGATCCGCACGATCCATACCTGGTTTACGCGCGACGCCCGCAGAAATCAGAACCACATCTGCACCTTCCAGTGCCGGCGTTGGATCTTCACCCGCATAGCCTTTGATCGAAACAGGCGTAGGGATGTGGCTCAGGTCAGCCGCGACACCTGGAGTTACAGGGGCAATATCATAAAGTGCCAGGTCAGAGCCGGCAGGCAGTTCATTTTTCAGTAGCAGAGCCAGAGCCTGGCCAATACCACCAGCCGCGCCAATAACAGCAACTTTCATTTTCGTTCTCCTTTACGATAGATGTGAGGGTTCATGAGGCAGACCCTTCGCACTGACATCAGGTGTAGGCCCAATGTTTCAAACCCTTACTTATATATCTCAGTTTCTCGGGCACCAAGACGGTATAGCAAGCCTAAAAGAAATACAATCATACCCCCTCAGCTTTGCGATGTTACGCAAGCTGTCATCACATTTTTTATTCAACAGAAAAGGTAAACACCAGTCTCAATTGCAGCTATTTTCAATAATTATGCAGTCAGCTACACTCATAACAATAACTTAGTCCCAAGATTGCATGAACACTGATTGCTACAGCCTACGAGGTTGTGACAAAATATGACCCCTCTCCCTGTACATGAAATTTACTTATGCGTAGCTCCGATAAACAAGAACGCTTAATCAAAGCATTCAAAGCCATACTCAAGGAAGAAAAATTCAGCTCTCAAGGTGAGATTGTCGACGCCTTGAAAGCGCAGGGTTTCGATAATATCAACCAATCGAAAGTGTCACGGATGCTGACAAAATTCGGTGCGGTACGTACCCGAAATGCCAAAATGGAAATGGTGTACTGCCTGCCGGTCGAACTGGGTGTACCGACTATCAGCAGCCCGCTCAAAGAGCTGGTGATGGAAGTCGGCTATAACCATGCCATGGTGGTGATCCACACGGGTCCGGGGGCTGCTCAGGTGATTGCCCGCCTGCTGGACTCTCTGGGCCGCGCCGAGGGTATCCTGGGTGTTGTCGCGGGTGACGATACAATCTTTATTACTCCGACCCTGACGACGACCGCCGAGCAACTGTTCGACTCTGTCTGCTCACTGTTTGATTACAGCAAGTAAGTCAATCATCGCACAACGCTCTCTCTGAGAAATAGAGAGGGCGTGCATCACCTCCCCTGCCGAAAAATCTCTTCTGTCTGAGCCTCGCTCCCGAAAATAAATGGATAGTTATGCTATTTATTCAGGTGTGATGTCTCAATCTCATTACTTTTTTACAAAAAATTGTTTACATAATTTTAAATACGCGTAAATCGTTTGCTATTATCTCCTTGATTTGTTTACAGCATTGCGAACTCAAAACCAGAAACACAGTTCGCGGCTGATAAGAATTAACACAACAGGAAGGGATCACAATGGCCTTTACAAAACTACTCAAAGTCGGCGCATTTTCTGCGACAGTGCTGGCCTCAGGGCTGGCACAAGCTCAAGATTTTATCACCATCGGTACCGGCTCAGTGACCGGTGTTTACTATCCGACGGGTGGCGCGATCTGTAAGCTGGTCAATAACGAACGCAAAACCAATGGCATTCGTTGCTCGGTCGAATCAACCGGTGGCTCCATTTATAACGTCAATACCATGCGTAGCGGTGAACTGGACTTCGGTGTCGTTCAATCTGACTGGCAATATCACGGCTACAACGGCACCAGTGAATTCAAAGAGATGGGGCCGTATAAAGACATGCGCGCTGTATTCTCTCTGCATACAGAACCCTTCAACGTGATAGTCCGTACCGACGCAGGGATTAACAATATTGAAGATCTGAAAGGAAAGCGCGTGAACATCGGTAACCCGGGTTCAGGCGACCGCGCCACCATGGAAGTCGTGATGAAAGCGATGGGCTGGACCAAAGATGACTTCAAACTGGCCGCCGAGCTGAAGGGCTCCGAGCGTTCTCAGGCATTGTGTGATAACAAGATTGATGCCTTTGTTTACGTGGTTGGCCATCCAAACGGTTCAATTAAAGAAGCCACAACCTCCTGTGATGCGAAGCTGGTTTCTGTGACTGGCCCAGCGATTGACAAACTGGTCGCGGATAACCCGTATTATGCGAAATCCACTGTACCTGGGGGTATGTACCGTGGTACTGACAACGATGTTCACAGCTTTGGTGTCGCCGCAACCCTGGTCACTTCAACCAACGTCTCAGACAAAGTTGTTTACGCGCTGACCAAAGCCGTCTTCGAAAACTTCCACGTCTTTACCCGTTTACACCCAAGCTTCGCCAACCTGAAAAAAGAGGACATGGTGAAAGCTGGTATTTCTATCCCGCTTCATCCAGGAGCAGAGAAATACTTTAAAGAAGTCGGTCTGATCAAATAAACAGACTAATGTTCAATTTTACAGGGTGCACCGTATCCGCGGTGCACCTTTTGTCTGTCAGTAAAAGCAAATACACCAGCAGACAAAACAAGTCTGTCTAAGATAAAGACGAAAACCTCTAATGTTAAACTCCGGATCGCTCCTGAAATAAGGAAGTAGTATGACAAAAACCGACCCGAACGATGTCCAGGACATGGTGGCACAGGCGGATACCGGCGCACGTAACCCCGAGGGGTTACAGGGACGAATCATATGGGTAGTGGCCCTGTGCTGGTCACTGTTCCAGCTTTGGTATGCATCTCCACTCCCTTTTATCACTGATATTGGCAAATTTAACAGTACCGAAGCGCGCGCGATTCATCTGGCCTTTGCAATTTTTCTCGCTTTTACTGCTTTTCCGGCCCTCAAAAGCTCCCCCAGAGACAAAATTCCGCTGCAAGACTGGGTATTAGCTCTGCTTGCCAGCTTTGCAGCCAGTTACCTCCTTTTATTCTATGAAGCCTTATCCAGCCGTGCCGGGGCACCGACCACCTTAGATGTGGTGACGTCCGTCATCGGTATGCTGCTCTTACTGGAAGCTACACGTCGGGCCCTGGGGCCGCCTTTGATGATCGTCGCCTCCGTTTTTCTGCTGTACACCTTTGCCGGCCCGTATATGCCGGATGTTATTGCCCATAAAGGTGCAAGCCTCAACAAGGCCATGTCGCACCTGTGGCTGACGACGGAAGGTGTATTCGGGGTCGCACTGGGTGTCTCAACCGCTTTCGTCTTCCTGTTTGTTTTGTTTGGCGCCATGCTGGAACGCGCGGGGGCCGGTGCCTACTTCATCAAAGTCGCTTTTTCATTGCTCGGTCACATGCGGGGAGGCCCGGCCAAAGCGGCCGTCGTTGCGTCCGGTTTATCCGGACTGGTTTCCGGTTCATCCATTGCGAACGTCGTCACCACCGGCACATTCACAATTCCCCTGATGAAACGCGTGGGCTTTCCTGGCTACAAAGCCGGTGCTGTTGAAGTGGCTGCATCGACGAACGGACAGCTGACCCCCCCCATCATGGGAGCCGCTGCATTCCTGATGGTGGAATATGTCGGCGTCTCTTATGTTGAGGTCATCAAAGCTGCCATTCTGCCAGCGCTGATCTCTTATATTGCGCTGCTTTACATCGTTCATCTCGAAGCCTGTAAAGCCGGAATGACCGGCCTGCCACGCCGCTATCAACCGACGCTGGCACAAAAGCTCCTCTCATTTACCGGAACCATTGCCGGTCTGATTGTCCTCAGTGCGCTCGTCTATTACGGCATTGGCTGGACAAAAGATGTGTTCGGAGCCGCTGCGACGCCCCTCATTGCCGTCGCCATTCTGATCGCTTACGTCGCACTGATCCGGCTAGCTGCGAATTACCAGGATCATTTACTGGAAGATCCTGATCAGGCGCTAACCGAAGTGCCAGATCCAGGCCCGACGGTAAAATCTGGTCTCTACTTCCTGCTCCCGATTGTGGTGCTGGTCTGGTGTCTGACCGTAGAACGTTTTTCACCCGGCTTGTCAGCCTTCTGGGCTACCGTCTTCATGATTTTCATTCTACTGACCCAGCGTCCATTACTGGCAATCTTCACCAAGGAGCAATCTTTGGCAAACGCGGCCCAGCAAGGCTGGCATGACCTGCTGGAAAGTCTGGTAGCCGGCGGCCGGAATATGATCGGAATCGGCGTCGCGACAGCCGCAGCCGGGATCATTGTCGGGGTGGTCACCCTGACCGGTATTGGGCTGGTGATGACAGACTTTGTGGAGTTCATTTCGGGCGGGAACATCATGCTGATGCTGGTGTTTACCGCTGTGATCAGTCTGATCCTCGGTATGGGCTTACCGACCACGGCAAACTACATCGTCGTCTCCACCCTGATGGCACCGGTCATCGTCACCCTGGGGGCAGAGAATGGTCTGATTATCCCGCTACTGGCGGTGCACTTATTTGTGTTCTACTTCGGAATTTTGGCAGATGACACGCCCCCCGTCGGCCTGGCCGCCTTTGCCGCTGCTGCGATTGCCAAAAGTGATCCCATCCGAACCGGGATTCAGGGCTTTACCTACGATATCCGGACTGCCATTCTGCCGTTCATGTTCATCTTCAACACCCAACTGTTACTGATGGACATTGATACCTGGTGGCACTTGTTGCTGACGATCCTTTCAGCGGTGATTGCCATGCTGACCTTCTCGGCAGCAACACAGGGATGGTGGTTTACCAAAGTGAAATGGTGGGAAACCGTTGCACTCTTGCTGATCACTTTCTCTCTGTTCCGTCCGGGCTTCTGGTGGGACATGATCTACTCGCCCAAGCATGAAATGCCGGGCACCCTGATTGTAGATGCCGCAGATAAACTGGCTGTTGGCGAACCACTGGAAGTACAGGCGAGGGGTCTGGATCTGCTGGGTGACGAAGTCACCAAACATGTCCTGTTGCCTTTTGATGAGAACGCAGTTGATCCGAATGCGAAGATCGCATCGACCGGCCTGATGCTCAAACAGGATGGTGAGAAGATGATCGTCGAACTGGTCGAATTTGGCAGCCCGGCTGAACAGGCAGGCATCGACTTCGGTTGGGAGATTGTCACCGTCAGCCTGCCGGCAGCCCGGCCCATGAAAGAATGGGTGTTTGTACCGACACTGGCACTGCTGGTGTTACTGGGCTGGAACCAGCGACGCAAGGCAAAACTTGAAACAACTCACAAAGGTGAGCCAACCAAAAGTGTCTGACCGGGCTACACTCTAGTCAGACCCAGTCACCTTTACCCACGGGCATCTCGGCCCGTGGGTGTCTGACACGAAGAGGATGCCATGTATCAACACATTCTGGTGCCAGTCGATCTCAACGAAGAAGGGTTCTGCCACAAAGCCGTCGAACTGGCCGTCTGGCACGCCCGTCAGTCCGGGGCCATGATTCATTTACTCAACGTCCTGCCCGGGATCCATATGGCGATCGTCTCCAGCTATTTTCCCAAAGATGCTGCCCGAAAAATCATGCAGGAGACTCAACAGTCTCTGAAACAGTTCGCGGCAAAACATATTCCGAGCGACGTCCAGCACACAGAAACGGTCTCTGAGGGGAAACCCTGGACCACCATTGTCGACCATGCGCATCAAGTCAAAGCCGATCTCATCATTCTGCCCAGCCATCAGCGCTCAGGCGTCGATAAGCTGATGCTGGGCTCTGTCGCTGCCAAAGTTGTCGAGAATGCTCCCGGCCATATTTTGGTGCTGAAACCGGACTGATCAAGTGCGGTGATCATACCCCCAACGCGGCACAAGTCCTTGCTCAACGCCAAGATGATCCAATATCCGCGCCACCATAAAGTCGACCAGATCTTCGATAGATGTCGGCTGATGATAAAAACCGGGGGCTGCCGGCATGATGGTTGCGCCCAGATTCGAGAGCTTGAGCATATTTTCCAGGTGCAGGGAAGAAAATGGGGTTTCCCGGACGACCATGAGCAACTGGCCGCGTTCTTTCAGCACCACATCGGCGGCGCGTTCCAGCAGATTGTCCGACATACCGTGAGCCACAGAAGCCAGCGTCCCGGCAGAGCACGGACAAACCACCATTTTCTTGGGTGCCGCCGAACCTGAAGCCACCGGAGAAAACCAGTCTTCTTTGCCGCACACCACCAGCTTATCCCCCTGATAATGAAGATGTTCCGCCAGAGCCGCCTGCGCAGCTTCCGGCCCCGCCGGGAGTTTCAGACCATGCTCAGTCGCCAGAACGACCCGGGCTGCCGAGGAAATCAGCAAATACACCTGATAATCCGCCGCCAGCAGACATTCGAGCAAACGCAGGCCATACGGGGCACCGGATGCCCCGGTCCATGCAAGCGTGATCCGCTTATCCTGCTGCATTAAGACCTCCCAGAGCGCTCAGCAATTTGTCGTGAATCCCACCAAAACCACCGTTACTCATCACCAGAATGTTATCGCCAGGGCGAGCCGCAGCGACAATCTGTTTTACCAGTGTGTCGATGTCATCTTCACAAACAGTCGGCTGCGTGCAGAGATCTGCGATGTCCTGCACCGACCAGGGGATCGAATTCGGCTGAAACAGGAAGACTTCATCTGCCGCTGCCAGCGCCGGAGCCAGATCCGCTTTATGGACGCCCAGCTTCATCGTGTTCGAACGCGGCTCCAGTACGGCCAGAATGCGCGAATTCCCCACTTTGGCCCGGAGTCCGCCCAGCGTCAGTTCAACCGCAGTTGGATGATGCGCAAAATCATCGTAAACCTTCACGCCATGCTGCTCGCCTTTCAGCTCTAAGCGACGCTTGGTATTGACGAAACGCGCCAGTGCCTCACAGGCCAGTTCCGGGGTCACACCGACATGACGAGCCGCCGCAATTGCCATCAGGGCATTACTGACATTATGATCACCGACCAGATCCCAACGAACTGTTCCGACAACGCAGCCTTCAAACAGCACTTCAAACTCGCTGCCGTCATCGGTGGCTTTCCGTGCCTGCCAGTCACCGTCTTCACCGCTGTATTCCAGTTCACTCCAGCAGCCCATCGCCAGCGTTTCATCAATTGCAGTTACTCCTTTCGGTGCCAGAATTTTTCCTTCGCCCGGCACGGTTCGGACTAAATGATGAAACTGGCGCTGAATTGCGGCCAGATCCGAAAATATATCTGCGTGATCGAACTCCAGATTATTCATAATCAGCGTTCGTGGTCGATAATGAACAAACTTAGAACGCTTATCGAAAAAAGCACTATCGTATTCGTCCGCTTCAACGACGAAAAAGCAACTTTCGCCTAACCGCGCGGAAATGCCAAAGTTTCCAAGCACACCGCCCACCAGAAAACCGGGCTGATAACCACAATCTTCGAGGATCCAAGCCAGCATACTGGCGGTCGTTGTCTTCCCATGAGTCCCGGAAACTGCCAGCACCCAGCGGTCATGTAACAAAAATTCCTGCAGCCACTGCGGACCTGAGGTATAGCGCAGGTTTTTATTCAGGACATATTCCACACAAGGATTTCCCCGACTCATGGCGTTACCAATCACCACCAAATCCGGTGCCGGGTCTAACTGCGCCGGGTCATAACCCTGAATAATTTCAATCCCTTGTGATTCGAGCATGGTGCTCATTGGGGGATATACATTGGCATCACTACCGGTCACTTTATGGCCAAGCTGCTTCGCCAGCATGGCGGCACCGCCCATAAAAGTACCGCAAATTCCGAGAATATGGATATGCATAACTGTCGGCTCACAAACAAAAAATAGGTCACGACCACGCTTCAGTGTTACTTCGTTACCATAAAAAAGATCTTTATATACAATTGCATCAAACAATAACTGGCCAGTGGCCTGGGGTACAGTTCAATTGTCCGAAAAGAGGCATTGTACCCGACATTTCTTACCCCCATGACAACACGATGCAAGGATTGTATATGTCCGATATTAGAACCCTTGGCGAGTTCATTGTCGAGAATCAGCACGACTTCCCCCATGCCAGCGGTGAACTCTCTTCCCTGTTGGGTTCCATTAAACTGGCGGCCAAAATCGTTAACCGTGAAATCAATAAAGCAGGCCTGGTTGATATTACCGGCGACGTTGGCAGCGAGAATGTTCAGGGTGAAGCCCAGAAAAAACTGGATGTGTATGCCAACGATAAATTCAAGGCAGCACTTGAGGCCCGCGGTCAGGTCTGCGGCGTGGCCAGCGAGGAAGAAGACGAACTGGTTGTCTTCAATAAAGAGCTGAACCGTGAAGCGAAATACGTCGTTTTAATGGACCCACTGGATGGTTCTTCGAACATTGACGTAAACGTTTCCGTCGGCACAATCTTCTCGATTTACCGTCGCGTTTCCCCAGTGGGCGGCCCGGCAGAAATTGAAGATTTCCTGCAACCGGGTCACAAGCAGGTCGCTGCTGGCTACATCATTTATGGTTCTTCCACCATGCTGGTATACACCACCGGCAACGGCGTGCACGGCTTCACATACGACCCGTCTCTGGGTGTATTCTGTTTGTCACACGAGAACATGAGTATTCCGGAAGACGGCCGAATTTACTCGATCAACGAAGGAAACTACATCCGTTTTCCACTGGGCGTGAAAAAGTACATCAAGTACTGCCAGGAGAATGTGCCCGAGGATGATCGTCCGTACACCTCCCGCTACATTGGCTCTCTGGTCGCAGATTTCCATCGGAACCTGCTCAAAGGTGGCATTTACCTCTACCCAAGCACAGCGACACACCCGAACGGCAAGCTGCGCCTGCTGTATGAGTGCAACCCGATGGCCTTTCTGATTGAACAGGCCGGTGGGGTGGCTTCTGATGGCCAGCATCGGATTATGGATATCAAACCGACTGAACTACACCAGCGCGTGCCATTCTTTGTCGGTTCAACCAAGATGGTTCATAAAGTGGAAAGCTTCCTGAAAGAATTCCCGGACGCCGAATAAACACACCTGTGCCCGGCTCCTCGGCCGGGCATTCTTTCCTGCTAACCCTCCCGCAAACTCCCGAAACGTCTTACGTGAAATATCTTAGAAGCTGTTTTTTTCACAGCGAGTCGTTATAATTCCCGGCGATAAAATCATCTGAAAACTATCAAGGAATTCATCATGAGCCTGAACAACGTCCCTGCAGGTAAAGAACTGCCAGAAGACATCTACGTTGTCATCGAAATCCCAGCAAACGCGGATCCAATCAAATACGAAGTCGACAAAGACTCTGGTGCGGTATTCGTAGACCGTTTCATGTCTGCACCGATGTTCTACCCATGTAACTACGGTTACGTGAACCACACGCTGTCTCTGGACGGTGACCCAGTTGACGTACTGGTTCCGACCCCTTACCCGCTGCTGCCAGGCTCTGTGATCCGCTGCCGTCCGGTTGGTGTTCTGAAGATGACTGACGAATCTGGCGAAGATGCGAAAGTTGTTGCGGTTCCTCACAGCAAACTGACCAAAGAATACGATCACATCAAAGATGTGAACGATCTGCCTGAGCTGCTGAAAGCACAAATCACGCACTTCTTCGAGCGCTACAAAGAGCTGGAATCTGGCAAGTGGGTGAAAGTTGAAGGCTGGGCCGACGTTGAAGCGGCAAAAGCTGAAATCCTGGCATCTTACGAGCGCGCTCAGGAAAAATAATTCCCGTGTTCGAAAGTCCATAAAAAAACGCTCCTCCGGGAGCGTTTTTTGTGACTAACGATTCTGCTGTTCAGCCCACACTACCCAGTCGCCTTCCGGGATGAGTGGCGATCGGCCAAGCGGTTGCAAATACAGATAGATCCAGGCCTCACCATAGGGTGTCAGAACTCGCTCACGACAGTACTCTTCTCCCAGCCCTTCAAGCATATCCAATTCACGAAAAGTCTTCGCATCCACATCATAGACTTCGCCATGAACAACGACATCAGCCGTTTCCTGCCGCAGTGCAGCCGGATAAGGCCCAAGATCATACATGGCGAAACCGGGTAACTGGCAGGTGCCACGATACACAGCCGTCTCCATCAGACCATGATTCGACTGATACTGACGGAGACTGCCATAAACAAACACCCGCGTGTACACGTCCAAACATCCTTCCTGATTAATTAAACTCAAACTGATACAACAGATCGACAGCACTGTCGAGTCCGGAAACCGCCTCAAGATACAAGTCCTGCATCAGTTTATACCTGAGCGTAAATTCGCCAATCGGGTTAAAGATCCCGACGCCATATTTAACTTGCAGGCCCGGATAAATATAACCACTGATCGTGACCTGAGAATCATCTCCGGCACCGGCAGTATCCAGCGTCAGATCCTGCACCCCGAATGCCTCACCGACACTGCCAACCAGTTGACTGCTTCGCGACAGTCCCATACTGATCAGGGCAGTGGTCATCGCACCACCTGATTCAGGAGATTCACTGTCAAGGTCCCGTCCTCGCAGAATATAAGACAGCGCATTCTGTTGCGGCATTGCCGGAACAGAGAAAATATCAACCCGGGGTTCATCAGCCGGGCCGGTCACCCGAATCCCTGCAATAACTTCATCTTCAATATTGTTCGGATTCCGGATCGCTTCCACCGACAGGTAAGGCTGATCAGCCGGCCCATTGAAGGTGATCAGACCTTTTCGGATCACCAGCTCCTGACCAAAGGCGCGGTAAGTGCCGTCATCCACCCGAATTTCACCGTACACCAACGGTGTTTTATCCTGCTGATTGACTTTGAGGTTACCCGACAGACCCGCATCCAGACCAAAGGCCGACAACCGGACATCCGGACCAATCCGGACCATCACATTGGTTTTGATCTCAAAAGGCACCTGGGGGGCAGTTTCTATCGGCTTGAGATCATCCGTCAGCAAAATTTCATCGTCTGAGACCTGCACCGCCGACTCCGGCAGGCGATCAACCGTAATCCGCCCCCAAGGGATGACCACGTTCCCGCTGATCTCCGCTTTCTTGGGTGCTGCACTGATCTCCAGCGCTGGTGACACCTTCATCGCAATCATTGGCGGGACATTCACTTCCAGTTCACGACCATTCACTTTAAGGTTCGTGCTCCAGTTTGCCATGTCCGCCCAGTTTGCATCCCCCTGCAGCAATAGCTGACCATCCGGTGTATCCAACTCACCACGCAGCTGGGCGCTGTATCCGTTAAAGTTCGCGACAATCTCTCCCCGATCAAGGTCCAGCGGCACTTTGCGACCAATGGCTTTCAACTGGGAGATCTTAAAAATCCCCTTTGCCTGCGGGTGCAAAATAGGCCCGCTCAGTGTCAGATTCGTATCCACCTGACCACCGAAGGTGTCGTAGTCAGCTACCAGTGGCTGCAGGAAGTCCAGCCGGAAAGCATCCAGCCTGACATTGGCATCCAGCTGTTGCTCACCGCTTAATTGCGTAATACGGGCCGTACCGGACAGATCACCATTATCTTTCACTGCCACCAGCCAGTCGGCGGTTAGCACATCGTTCCGCATGTCAGCATTCAGGGTGATCTGATCCCAGCCAATCGTCATTGCCGGCTCATCTGCCGCGGCCTGCTGCCGCACACCGCCTGCCGGCAATCTGATCTGAGCCTGCAGTACCGGTGGCTGCTGCGGTGACCAGCTCGCGTTCGCCGTTGCGTTCAGCGCTCCATCCAGCTTCACCTCTGGTGGCAGGAACGGCTTCAGGAGCGCGAAACCAAACTGATTGACCGCCAGTGCCGCCTGACCACTGGCCCCGGCTGCCAGCGGCTGGCTCAGGCAGACCGAGGCTTTATCCTGCCCCCAGCAATGAGCCGCGACCGTCATACTTTGCTGACTGAAACTGTAAGCCAGTGCTGTGGGCTGATTCAACCGCCACGGCCCCACTGGTGTATCCAGGCTGCCGCGCTGCAATAACCCCTGCCAACCTTGCTGCCGGTCCAGACTGCCGCGTACGGCCAGTGTCGTACTGACAGGTTCACCATCCAGCGTCAGGCTGAGCGTGTGCTGTGCTTCTGTGCCCTGGAACAAAAGATTCAGCTTTTTCAGTTTCGCGACATCCTGATAACTCCCTTCCTCAGCCGTCAGCTGCACATCAGCAGTCAGTGTCGGTAATGGCGTCACCCGCCCTTTCAGTTTCAGGCTCTTCAGCTGAGCCAGATCCTGCCAGCCCAGCGCCTGCCCCGTCAGGTTCAGGTCAACTGCCGGTTCAGCCATTTTACCACTCAGCCTCAGGTCACCATTGACCCGCCCTCGCAGACCGGGCACCGACTGCGCGAGATCCGGTGCCTTGACCGTCGCCGACAGATCCCAGTTTTCTTTCAGGCTTCCCTGTGCGCTCAAACCATTCGGGCCATGTTTCAGCGTCAGCCCCTGTGTTACCAGCTCAAATACTCCCTTGCCACTTGCGTCTCCGGCATCTAACTGGCCGGCGAGGTTGAAAGGCTGGCCGATCACTTCCCCGTTTATATTCAGCTCAGGCAATTTTACATACCAGCCGCCCTGTGCTGTTAAGCCTCCCGAGGTTCGAAGCCTGCCACTCAGCTTACCTTCTGCTTGTGGCCATTCCAGCCCCGGCTGGATATCCGTCAGGTTCAGTTGTCCCTGCCAGTTCACCAACTTCGCCCAGCTTGCCTGGGCATTCCCCGAAACCTGTCCGCCCAGGGTGTTGACAGTCAGGTTTTCCAGCTCAACATCGCTTAAGGAGCCCTTCCCTTTCAGGTTCACATCAACAGCCGGCATCGGCTCACCATCGGCTTTGGTTTGAACCGTAAAAGCATAACCATCCAGATTTCCCTTCGCGCTGATCGTCGTGTCCTGAGCCACAAAATCCGGTGTGTCACTGAGCGGCCATTGTAAGTGGTTACTTACAATATTGACGTTAAATGGCAAGTCCGCATCCAATGGGGAGAGAGTCCCCTTGATTTTGGCATCAAGCCGTCCCGTCAACGCCAGATCCAGTGCCAGCTTCGCCAATGAACCGGAAGCCGCCAGTTTCAGATGATGTCCCTGCACCGGTTCCATGGCGATTTTCGACGTCGCCTTGAGTGTTAGCGGGTACTCACCTTTGAGTTCAGCCTCGCCCTGTACCTCCAATGTGGCCTGGGGAACATCAACAGAGAGCCGAGTCAGAGTAACCCGGCTCTTTTCCGCTTCTCCCACCAGCGTCAGCGTATTGACCTTCTGGGGTGTCTTGCCTTCCAGCAGGAAGTCTTTCACCGTAAAACGCTCAATGGTCACTTTCAGCGGCAACACCACATTCGGCAGGACGATCGTCTGCCGCTTCGTCTGGGTATATGCTTCTGCGACATCTTCGGCCTGCGCTTGTGTCTGTGCCTGAATTTCCTTTTCTGCCGGCGGTGCCAGATTCAAAGCAATCCCTTCCCAGTCTGTCGGTTTGAGAGTCAGATGGCTGCCGACCATGGTTGCAGCCGAACTGAAATGCTGCCAGCGCGCCTGATTACCAAGAATATTCAGGTGAATATCATCCAGCGTCAGCCGCTCAAGCCGGATAGGCAGCGGAAGCGCTATCTCAGCCAGCGGTTCACTCGGTTCGGGGGCCTCGTCTGTCGTCTGTGGCAAAGACGGCATAGCAAAGTTCAGCCCGCTCAGCGTCAATTCACGGATACAAAGTTCCGGGATCGGCAAACAGTCATCGTTGATGCTCAGCGTCAGTCTCTCGCTGCTCAGCGTCATCAGATCATCCTGATAGCGCACGCCATTGAGGGTAAAACCCTTGAGCAGCGCGCCTGAGCTGTCTCTGACCGACAAAGCAGGCACAAATTGTTGCGCTCCCCACAAAGCAAGTTTTACCCCGGCATGGGTGTAGAGCAACGCCCACAGCAATAAAGTCAGCAGCATGAAGAACGTGAGCAGTCCCAGGGACAGTCTTTTTAACCAGCTCATAATTCAGGCCCCAGAACGAAGTGGAGTTGGAAACGCTCATCAGGCTTATCAAGCCCCCAAGCAAAATCGAGACGAATTGGCCCTACAGGTGAGGCCCAGCGGATCCCAAAACCGGCCCCTGCCTGCCAGTCTGGGTTATCTATCCAGGAAGCCCCGTAGTCATAGAAAAGTGCACCCCACCAGTTCCCGGTCAGGCGGTATTGATATTCCAGCGTCGAAGCGAGCATATTCTCACCACCAGTCTGTTGGCCGTCATTGTCACGCGGTGAAATAGACTCGTAGCGATAGCCTCGCAGGCTGTTATCGCCACCGATAAAAAAGCGCATCGACGGCGGGATATCTTCCAGCGTTTCCGCCCAGATCGTCCCCGCATCCAGCCGGGCCAGGAGACGATGGTCTTCCGCATAGGTGCGGATCCAGGCACTGCGGCCCCGAAGCTTCAACAAACGATGATCAGAACCAAACGCCGAATCTGAATATTCCAGCTTGAGCAGTTGCTTATCGCCCCAGGTCGGCCAGCTGCCGCCCCGCAAGCGGGTACGGGACACACTCACACCAGGAATAACCATGAAAGCCGACCCTTGCTCAAACGCCCCCTGGTTATAGTCCTCATACAATAACCGCACAGAGGCAACGCCATCCCAGGCCCGATCAAACCGCCAATGTCGCTCCACCCCGAAGTGATATTCCGTACTGATTGTGTCGTGATTATCCACATAACGAATCGCCCCGATGAGCTGGTAATAATCTTCAAGGACGTTATCGAGCGGAATTTTGTAGGTTGCCTCAACCTTCGGCTGTATCTTGGAAATTTCTGTACGGACATTCAGACTGTGACCCGCACTGTTAATCCAGGGTTTTCGCCAGTTGAACTTCAGACGTGGGCCGACATCGGTTGAATAACCGATACCCGTCTCAATTTGATTTTTGACTTCTGGTTCAAGGTCCACCCGGATCGGAACCGTTCCCTCGCCGAGTTCATTGACATCTCCCCCGACAAAAATAGAGGAAAACCAACCGACGGTAGACAGGCGCTGATTATATTCCCCCACTTTGGATACCAGATAGTCGTCTCCCGCTTCAAACGGAGACAACGAACGCACCTTGTGTTCATCAATCTGGCTCCCGGTAATATCAATTTCCCCGAACTTGTAACGCCTACCGGAATCAAATTCGATATGGATAAACGCCTGATTCCGCCCCGGAGCGACTTCCAGCCGACTGAGCTTCAGTTTGGCATCAAAGTACCCTTTTCGCAGCGCCAGACTTTCCAGACCTGATTTGAAGGCATCATACTTGCCGTGGTTCAGGGTCCGTCCCTGTTCTAACCGGCTGTCCCGTTTCAGAACAAAAAAGTCCAGGTCATTTGCAGCTTCACCTGTGATCCTGATATCACTGACGGCAATCTGAGTTTTCGGACCAGCATCCACCTGCACCGTCAGCGTACTGTCCTTGCCCTGCTCATCCAGACTGTACGTGAACACCGGCTGATATCGACCCAGCGCTTTCAATGCCGTGCGGATCTCGGTTTCCAGCTGACTCCTGAAACGTAAAGACGGACTGTAATCTTCTTTCGGGATGGCAGAGACATAAACATCCACATTTTTTTTCAGGCTTCCGCTAAGCCCGGTGATGTTGATCCCCATATCTGCCCAGGCACAGGCAGGCAAAGTCACCACAAATGCAGCAGCTGTTAGTAAACAGCGCCGAAACAAAGTCATCATTCTTATTTGTCTTCACTTATTAGACTGTTATTAGCTTGCGCGCATATTTCATTCTGACAAGAGCCGGGCAAAGTGCCAACCCTAAAGGTAAAAAGAAGATCATTGTGCATTGACCGGTCTACTGATTAAGTAGAGCAAACAGCACTATTGATTGTCAGCCGTGAATCCTCTACTTTTTGCCTTATTAACCGTGTAATTAGGAACCCCACATGATGGATAAACAGCAGATGATCTCCCCGGAATCGGCCCTGACAGGCCGTTCTACACCACTGATTCCGTCTGAGCCGCATGTGCTCTTTGGCACTCAGCTCAATGCACCTGTGCCAACAGGCATGGAAGAAGTTGTACTCGGTATGGGATGTTTCTGGGGGGCCGAACGCCTGTTCTGGCGCCAGCCGGGTGTTCTCAATACAGCAGTCGGCTACAGCGGTGGCTATACGCCCAATCCGACCTACCAGGAAGTTTGTACCGGTCAGACTGGCCATACTGAAGTCGTACGTGTGGTTTTTGACCCGTCACAAACCTCACTGGAAAACCTGCTTGCCCAATTTTGGGAAAATCATGATCCAACACAGGGCATGCGTCAGGGCAATGACATCGGCACACAGTACCGTTCGGTGATTTTCACCACCAACGACAGCCAGCAATCTCAGGCTGAAAACAGCAAGGCAAGGTATCAGACTGCGCTGCAGGAAAACCACCGGGAGGCGGTGATCACCACAGAGATCAAACCAGCACCTGCATTTTTCTTTGCGGAAGACGACCACCAGCAATATCTGGAAAAAAATCCTCAGGGATACTGTGGTCTCGGCGGGACAGGTATTTGTCTGCCGCCACAATAATCACCATCAGCTGCGCCAGGTCTGCTCTGGCGCTAGCTAATCGAACTGGCCGCTGACAGATTCTGGATTTCCCGATTGACTTCAGACAAGACATTCAATGCCTTCTTATCCCGATTCATCGGTGGCAGTAAGCGCCCGCAGTCAAATTCAAATGCACCGACACCGACAATAAACAGACGGCCACGGAAGTAACTTTTGACATAGCGCGCAATCTGGTTTGGACGATATTGTTTAAATATTTTCAGCATTGTATCCCTCAACTCCCTGAACCTCAGACCCTGAGTAGACATAAAAGTTGCTTTCTCAATGTCAAAGATAAGCAAAAGGCTTGCCACAACTTGTTGTTATGCTGCCAGACCAAACTCCCAACAACGCCCAACTGTAGGACAAAAATATTCAACCTGCGCAATCCATTTTCAAGAAATCACATTTTTATTCATTGACCGGGAAAACAGTGACCCGCTTCAAGGTTAACAAACTGGTTCTACCAGTTAACAAAAACTCAACTAAGATAAAGCAGCATAATCATTAAGAAGGAACAACAGACATGAAGATGAAGTCATTGATCGCACTTTGCGCACTGCTACCTGCACTCGCTTTTCAGGCTCAGGCCCACAACCTGACGGTTGATCAGCCGCTCCCCAATATCAGTGTGTCGGATAAAGGTGAGCTGGTTTTGCAAGGTGACGACATTGTCTATCAGCCATGGCAGTCCAAACAGCTAACCGGTAAAGTCCGGGTAATCCAGGCTATCGCCGGACGCAGTTCAGCCAAAGCGCTGAATGCGCCAATGATCGAGGCAATCAAAGCCGCCAATCTGCCTCATGATCAGTACCAGACAACAACAATCATCAATCAGGACGATGCCATTTGGGGAACGGGCAGTTTCGTGAAATCCTCTGCTGAAGACAGCAAAAAAGAGTTTTCCTGGTCATCCATTGTGCTGGACGCCAATGGTCAGGTCCGTTCTCGCTGGGCACTGGAAGAAGAAAGCTCCGCCATTATCGTGCTGGATAAGACAGGTAAAGTTGTGTTCGTCAAAGACGGACAACTAAGCGACAGCGACATTCAGCAGGTCATGTCAAAAATTCAGTCCCTGCTGTAATCTGTCTTCCCGGAAAGGATGTAATATTATATCATTACATCCTTTCTTTTGTGAGGTAGGGACTTGATCGTGCGCACCCCGCTTAACCAGACATGGCAACAAGGGCTTCTGGCACTGATCTTCGGCCTTTTCATTCTGACATCTCCCCTTCAGGTACTTCACAAACTGGATGCGCTGGACAACCCGCAACATTCAGAACAGGATTGTCCCTGCTATCATGCCGTTTCGAGCGATTTACCCCCGGCTCAAATAAACCTGCCTGCTTTGCGCCCTGTGTCAGCCGAGGTAACTCGCTATTTCCGCGGATATCCCTATTGGCTCAACAGCAGCTTTTCAGCCCGGGATCCCCCCGCCAACTTCCAATAACTGAAAAACAAATTTACTGATTTCATTTTTATTGGGAGTTACACATGCCAACTCAACAATTCCGTGCTGCCACCTGGCTGCTGTTTTCTGCTGCCACCTGCACAGCACCGGCTTGGGCTTATACACAACATGAAGCTCATGTTCATGGTCAGGTCGAACTGAACATGGCACAAGATGGCAATGATTTGCTGTTGGAGATCACCGCACCGGCTGCGGATGTTATTGGATTTGAACATCCACCTGAAACTGATGCGGAAAAACAAACGCTCACACAGGCCGTTCAGCAATTGAATCATCCAGAGACACTACTTTCCCTGAATGCGTCGGCAGGTTGCCAGCTTCATGAACGCCAGGTCTCACACACTCTATCAGAGCACGCTGAATCACACGATCATGATGAGCATGAACACCATGACCATGACCATGAGAAGCACAGCGAACACGACCATGATGATCACGAAGAGCATGGGCACCATGACCATGAAGCGCACAAAGATCACGACCATCACGGTGAGCATGGCGAGTTTAGTGTCCAGTACACCTATCACTGCGACACGATCGATCAACTCAATGCCCTGACACTGAAGTGGTTCTCCCACTTCCCGGCAACAGAAAAAGTTCAGCTGCAAGCCATCACCGCCAAAGGGCAGCAAGCAGCAACCCTGACGGCCAATCAGCCTGAATTTCGTTTCTAAGCCTGAATCATCTGACAAAGGGAGCCTCGCTCCCTTTTTGGGAGAGCACCATGACCGTTATACATTTAGATCAGGTACGCTTTCGTTGGCCAGACCAAACTGAAGACATCCTCAGTATCGAGTCTTTTTCCCTGTTGCAAAACGAGAAGGTCTTTCTTCAGGGACCAAGTGGCAGCGGAAAATCAACCTTACTGAGTCTGATGGCTGGTATTCACCAGCCCCTACAGGGTGATATCTGGCTGCGCGGCGAATCATTCAGCACCCTGTCTGCGGCAAAGCGGGATCGTCGACGAGCCGACCATATTGGCTACATCTTTCAGCAGTTCAACCTGCTTCCTTATCTTTCCGTCATTGAGAATGTTCTGCTGCCCTGCCGGTTTTCACCGCTGAGAAAAGAGAAAACGGCCAACCCTGAGCAGGAGGCACGGCGACTGCTGAAAGCACTGCAATTACCAGAAGCCTGCCTGTCACGCCAGGTGACACAGCTCAGCATTGGCCAGCAACAGCGTGTGGCGGCAGCCCGTGCCCTGATTGGCCGCCCGGCATTGCTGATTGCCGACGAGCCAACCTCGGCGCTGGATCACGACAACCGGAATCACTTCATCAAACTCCTGATGGATGAATGCGAACTGGCCGGCGCAAGCCTGCTTTTTGTCAGTCACGATCCAACATTAACGCACGGGTTTGATCGCACCCTCAATCTCGCAGCACTCAATCGCAGTCAATGGGGAGAATGCGCATGAAAGCCTTGATGCTCCTCGCCTGGCAAAGCCTCCGAAACCGGAAGACCACAGCAATGTTAACCGTGCTGACCATTGCGATTTCTACAACTTTACTATTAGGGGTCGAAAAAGTCCGGACGCAAGCTAAAGCCAGTTTTGCGCATACCGTCGCGGGGACCGACCTTATCGTGGGCGCGCGTTCTGGCCAGGTGAATCTGTTGCTGTACTCCGTCTTTCGTATTGGCAATGCCACCAACAACATCGGCTGGCAAAGCTATCAAACGTTACGGGAACATAAAGCCGTCAAGTGGGCTATTCCCATTTCTCTTGGCGACTCGCACCGTGGGTTCCGGGTGATTGGCACCAATCAGGATTATTTTCAGCATTACCAATACGGCCAGAAGCAACACCTGGCATTCAGACAAGGAAATCCCTTTCACACACTCTTTGACACCGTGATTGGCGCGGAAGTAGCCCGGAAACTCGGCTATCAGATTGGCGATAAAATTATCATTGCTCATGGGATCAGCGATAAAAGCTTCACTCGTCACGATAAGCTGCCATTTACCGTAACAGGGATTCTTGCACCGACAGGCACACCGGTTGATCGCAGTGTCCATGTTTCACTGGCTGCGATTGAAGCCATTCATGTTGGCTGGGAGTCGGGTGCAAACTTAGGACATACTCCCGATGCCGCGATCCTGAGCCAGCAATCCTTTCAGCCGAAGCAGATCACCGCTGTCCTTCTGGGACTCAACTCCAAGATTCAGACTTTTGCCCTGCAGCGTTACATCAACACCTTTCCTGATGAACCATTAAGCGCCATCATGCCCGGCGTCGCACTCCATGAACTCTGGGGGATGATGTCTGTCGCAGAGCAGGCACTGATGGTTGTTTCTGTATTTGTCATTATCGCTGGACTACTGGGTATGTTATCCAGCTTACTGACCAGCCTGAATGAAAGACGTCGGGAAATGGCAATACTACGGGCAACAGGTGCCCGCCCTGGCTGGATAGCAGGTCTTCTTTTCGTTGAATCGACGGGCCTGACTCTGACAGGGATCATCGCAGGAATGCTGACACTCTACAGCGGCTTGTTCCTCAGCCATGCCTGGTTGCTGGACACCTTTGGGTTATATCTGCCAATTCAAGCTCCCACCCCCTATGAGTGGATGTTAATGGGGATGATATTACTTGCCGGTATGCTGACCAGTCTCATCCCGGCACTGCGAGCCTACAGGCTGTCACTCGCCGATGGCATGACCATTCGTATTTAAGGAGGAATCAATGATGAAGTATTTACTGATACTGTTGTTTTGCTGGCTGCCACTGACGGTCAGCGCAAAAACACTCACGCTGGACTGGGTGGATCTTATCCCGCAAAAAGAGCGTCAATTATTCGATCAGCAAGGCATGCCCTTCGTCGATCATGAAAGTAATCAGGCTGCGCTGCAAAAGCATATGGGTTCCGTTCGTCCAGAGCTGGATGGTAGTGAAGTCAAAATACCGGGCTTTGTCATCCCACTCGAAGGGGACGAAAATACGATTACTGAGTTTTTACTGGTGCCATACTTTGGCGCATGTATTCATGTACCGCCACCACCACCCAATCAAATCATCTACGTCAAATTCCCCAAAGGCGCACCTGTACAGCAGCTTTGGGATGTCGTGTATGTGATAGGAAAAATGAAAGTTCAGACCGTAGAGCATGATATGGCTGAAGCGGGTTACCTTCTCAATGGTACTGCGATAGAGGCATACGACGATGCAGGATAAGTAATCCTCAATTCAATCAACTGGCTTACCTTACACCCTTAAACATGGGAAGCAAGGTAGGCCAGAATGAGGACATATCCAAGTAGTAACAAAATATCGGTTAAACGCTTACTGTTTTTTTTCGTCATCAACCCCTCCTTGATAGCACAGCTTCATCACACCGGGCGATTAACAAATTTAACCACTGATTAACAGAAAAGTCACGCCTCTTGCTAAAGATTACGATCGAATGTAAAAACTATATTCATTGCAGCAGGGAGTGAAAGTCAGATGAGCACTGAAAATCAGGCCAGTGTCCAGCCAGTACAGGTCGTACCGGCATCAGAGAAGAAAAGTAACCAGAAAAGCTCTGTACGAAGTAGCCGTTTTCGAATTCAGTCCATCGCACGACATCATGTCGTGGGTGCTCAGATTGACGAGGATCATGAGAAGACGCTTCAGGAACGGACTGAAAACCGCCATCAAAAGCTTCAACAGCGCCAACAGCAAAACCTGGAACGCATCTTTAAGCTAAGTTATGACAGCTGCCTAGATGAAACTGCTGGGGAACCGGATCCAGACTGGATCCATCTTTTTATGACAATTGCGCAAGATATTTTTAGTCCGCCAATGCAGAAACTTTGGAGCCGCATTCTCCGTCAGGAGGTGCTCGCACCAGGGTCTATCTCCCTGAAAACCATGATGACGCTCAAGCAGATGACTCAGCGCGACGCTCAATTATTCCGGCGAGCCTGTATGCTTACTTGCCATTTTGGCCAAGATAATAGTAAGAAGCTTCTCACCGGTATTAAATACAAAACAGGTTTATTTCGCCAACTCAAAAGCCCATCTATCGACAAAATCAACCTCGGCTATTATCAGCTCCCTTATTCTCATTTACTGGAATTAATCGGGTTAGGGCTCGTCTTAAATACCGAACTTGAATCCGGTAAACTGCAAAATGATGTTGCTTTGAATTTTCACTACCAAGGCAGTGATTATCAACTACAGCCAGCGACAACGACCCTTAGCCTGCTCTATTATCGTCTATCTCCTGTCGGCCAGGAGATCGCACAATTATTAGGAAATCACCGGCATGATGAATACAAAAATAACCTGACAGAATTACTGAACAAGCACTTCATTGTAACCAGTGATGCTCCTTCACATCATGTGATCTGAATATTCAGATCACTTTGTAGCGAGTCAGGTAGTAGCAGTCTCAGTAAAAATATGAACGAATCAGATTGTTCGTTTGCACCGTGATTTAACCATGGATAGCCTCAACGACATCGGCTTCAAAAAGCTAGCGAGACTGCAGAAATCCATTCAAATGAAAATGAGATTGCTCGCGCTTGCCCACTTCAAAGAAGGCCAGTCCCGCACTCAAATTGCCAAGTTTCTAAAAGTCAGCAGAACCAGTGTCAACAAATGGGTTCACACCTTTCTCGAAGAAGGTCTCGAAGGACTTCAAGAAAAGCCAAGAACAGGTAGACCTGCATTCTTAACCCCAGAGCAACAAGAACAACTTCGCCAATATCTCAAAGAAAAAGCTCATAACTCGCAAGGCGGCAGACTCACGGGTGCCGATATCCATGCATATATCATCCAGCAGTTTGATAAACGCTATCACCATGATTCTATTTACTATTTGCTCGATCATATGGGCTTCTCATGGATAACATCCCGCTCAAAACACCCAAAACAATGCCAAGCAACGCAAGAAGCTTTTAAAAAACTTCCGACTGGAAACGATCCGTAACATCCCGGGCCATATCAGCCTTGAACAGGTGGATGTCTGGTTCCAGGATGAAGCTCGATTTGGCCAGCAGAATACAACGACACGGCTTTGGGCGCTGCGCGGAACACGACCTCGAACGGTTCGGCAACAACAGTTCGATGACGCCTACTTGTTTGGCTCCGTTTGCCCAAGCCGAGGGATCGGTGAAGCGATTGTCGTCCCTTGGGTCAACAAAGAAATCATGATCAAACACCTCAAGCAAATCTCAAGCGTGACAGAAAAAGGTCGACATGCCGTTGTGATCATGGATGGTGCGGGATGGCATACTGATGACATCGCGCATCAATTTGAGAATGTCAGTATCGTCAAACTGCCTCCCTATTCTCCCGAGCTAAACCCAATAGAGCAGGTATGGTGTTGGTTTAGACAGCGCTGTTTAGCCAATCAAAGCTTCAGAGATTATGACGATATTGTTGATAAGGTTTATGCGGCATGGAACCAGTTTTTGCAATGCACTCAGCGAGTCAAAAAGATGTGCTCACGGCAATGGATTAACCTGACCAGTTAATTTTCCAGAATGGTATCAGTCAATGAGGAATAGTCAGAACCCCGGATAGCAAAAAACCCAGTCATTACTGACTGGGTTTCTTTAAGAAGTGGCGGAGCGGACGGGACTCGAACCCGCGACCCCCGGCGTGACAGGCCGGTATTCTAACACACT
>NZ_JMIB01000009.1 GCF_000695255.1 Photobacterium galatheae
CCTGTGGTTCCCGAGGTGTAAATCACATAGGCCAGATCTTCCGGTGACGGGCCGCCATCCAGATTACTGTCCGGCAACTCTGTCAACGCCTCACTGTCGGCCAAAATCATGGCTACCGACTGCGCTGCCGACAGGAGTGATTCAACTTGTGCCCGCTGCGGTGCATGGGTGATCACCAGCGGCGCACAGGTATCTTCTAAAATAAACGCACTGCGCTCTGCCGGATAATCCGGCGAGATGGGCACATAAGCCGCCCCCGCCTTCAGCACCGCCAGAATACTGACCACCATCTCCGGACTTCGATCCAGATACAGCGCCACCAGAGTGTCGGCT
The DNA here is from genome assembly GCF_000695255.1 of Photobacterium galatheae. Lineage (GTDB taxonomy): Bacteria > Pseudomonadota > Gammaproteobacteria > Enterobacterales > Vibrionaceae > Photobacterium > Photobacterium galatheae. Next base: position 334 of record NZ_JMIB01000009.1, read on the forward strand.
GGCAGTTCTGCCTGATGAGACGTCCGATATGTCTGCCGGATCTGCCGCGCCAGCTGATTGGCCCTGCTATTCAGTTCACGGTAGGTCAGAGACTGTCCCTCAAACACCAGCGCGATGTTATCCGGCGTCCTTGCCACCTGCGCTTCGAACAGTGCCACCAAACTCTGATCCTGCGGGTATGGCGCTGCGGTCTGGTTGAAGGTGGTCAGCAGAGTGTGTTTTTCCTCCGTGGAGAGCAGGTCAATCTCGCTGATCCGGGTCTCCGATGCCTTCGCGAACACCGTCAGCAGGGTTTGATAACCGTTGAGCAGGCGGGACATACTCACTTCTGTGAAAAGACTGGTCGCGAAGTTCAGAGAACCACGGATCACTGACTGCCCCGCATCCTCACCTTCTTCCAGGAACAGGCTGAGATCATACTTCGCCGGGCTGAAGTCAACGGCCGTCACGGTGGCCGGACGCAGCGGCAAGGTGCTGTCGCTGAGTGCCGTCTCACCAAAGGACTGCACACTGAACATCACCTGAAACAGCGGATGACGGCTTGGATCCCGCGCCACGCCCAGCGCATCCACCAACTGCTCGAACGGCAGGTCCTGATGGGCTTTGGCTCCGGTCACCACAGCATGTGTCCCGTCAATCAGCGCAGCGATGGTCTCGTCCGGTTTCACCTGTGTGCGGAGCACCAGCGAATTCACGAACATCCCAATCAGCCCCTGGGTCTGGCTGTGATGGCGGTTGTCCGTCGGGGTTCCCAACAGAATGTCTTCCTGATGACTGTACTTCGACAACAAGACACTAAAGGCACTCAGCAGCACCGTATACAGGGTCGTTCCCCGGGCTTTCGCCAGCGCTTTCAGTGCTGTAGAAACTTCGACAGGCAGACTGAAGTCAAGGTTCTGCCCGGTATAATCCAGTGCTGCGGGCCTTGGCTTGTCCGTCGGCAGGTTCAGGGTCTCATAGCCGCTGAGCGCGTCCTGCCAGTAACTCAGCTGTTGCTCCCGCACCGGCCCCTGCAGGTAATCCCGCTGCCAGTGGGCATAGTCACCGTAACTGATCGGCAGTACAGGCAGGCTTGGGGCACGATGTTCCCGCAGCGCCTGATAGGTTTCACTCAGCTCACGAAAGAAGACCTCCATCGACCAGCCATCCATCGCGATGTGGTGCCAGAGGATCAGCAGGAAATGCTGCGCTTCCTGACCCGATTGGACGTCCACCACGTAATGATGCACACGCATCCCCGGTGCTTCCCGCAAAACAAAAGGCGTCGCGATGTCGGCGCGAACGGCCGCCTCCAGCCCGGTATCGTCGGCCAGAACCAGGGTTGAAACAGCCAGTGCATCTGACACAACACGCTGATACCCCACTCCCTGCTCATCGTAGCCATAGGTGCTCTTCAGAACCGGATGGCGGTCTGCCACGATGTTCAGTGCCTGACTCAGTGCCGGTAATACATCTGCGCTCGCTAACTGGAACAGCTGCGGAATGTGATAGGCGGATGTTCCCTGTTCAAAGTCCTCAATAAACAGCATCCGCTCCTGAGCAAAGGACAGTGGATAAACCTCCTGTGCCAGCGCCGGAATATCAATCGTCTCAGCCAGAGCATCCAACGACACACTTAACCCCGCCACCGTTGGCTGCTCAAAGAGTGTCGCCAGCGGCACATCAACATCCAGTCGGGCACGCATGGCCGCGGTCAGCTTGATGGCCTGAATCGAATCCCCGCCCAGCCGGAAGAAGTTGTCGTCGATGCCAACCCGTTCAACCCCGAGCACCTGCTGCCACACCTGACACAGTTGGGTTTCCAGCGGATTGCGCGGCGCCCGGTAACTGTCTTCGCTCACCCACACCGGTGCCGGTAGCGCCCGACGGTCCAGCTTGCCGTTAATCGTCAGCGGCAGTTTCTCTATGACCGTGATACTGCCCGGCACCATATAATCCGGCAGCTGTGCCGACAGACTCTGACGCAATGATTCAGTATCCACATCGCCATCAGCCGGCACCACATAAGCCGCCAGTACCTTGCTGCCTTCTTCCCGGTCCAGATCAACGACCACCGCCTGCTGTACACTAGGCTCAGCACTGAGCACACTGGCAATCTCGCCCAGCTCAATCCGGTAGCCCCGGATCTTCACCTGCTGGTCATTCCGGCCCAGATATGCCAGATTGCCGTCCGGCAGCCAGCGCACCAGATCTCCGGTGCGGTACAGTCGGGTATACCCTTTCGCCTTGTCGGTGTCTGTGGCAAACGAGTTGGCAATGAAGCGCTCCGCCGTCAGCTCAGGCCGGTTGAGGTAGCCCCGGGCCAGACCGGCCCCGCCGATGTACAGCTCGCCGACTGCACCCAGCGGCAGCAGCTGCTGATGCTCATCCAGCACATACAGTTGGGTATTGCTGATGGGGGCACCGATATTATTGGCGATATCCCCCGGCTGATATAATCTGGCGCTCGCACACACGGTGCTTTCGGTCGGCCCGTAAGCATTAAAGACCTGACTGTGCTGACTGAAGTGTGTCAGCAGGGCCTCCGAAGGAGACTCACCGGCCGTCACAAGCACTGCTAATGACGGGAAAGTTCGCTCTGTCAGCAGGGACAGGACAACCGGCGGCAGGGTGGCAAAATCAATACCTTCCCGCTCAATCACCTCGGCCACCTGCGTGGCACTCCGCTCATGCTCGGCGCACAGATAGCCTGTCAGTCCGCTTGTCAGGCTCACAAACAGCTCCCACACCGAGGCATCAAACACATAGGATGCAAACCACAGGACATACTGGCGTTGTGCCGTCTGAAACAGCGATTGCTGCGCCGCAATCAAATGTGCGGCACTCTGATGCGCCACCATCACCCCTTTCGGCTGACCTGTGGTGCCCGAGGTATAAATGACATACGCCAGATCGTCCGGCGACGGGCCGTTGTCCAGATTGCTGTCCGAAAACTCTGTCAATGTGTCACTGTCGGCCAGAATCATCTGCGCCTCATGTCCATCCGACAGGAGCGCATCGACGCTCGCCTGCTGCGGCAAATGAGTCATGATCAGCGAAGCACAGGTATCTTCTAAAATGAACGCACTGCGCTCGGTCGGATACTCCGGCGAGATGGGCACGTAGGCCGCTCCCGCTTTCAGAACCGCCAGAATGCTGATGACCATCTCCGGGCTTCGATCCAGATACAGCGCCACCAAGGTATCGGCTGGCAGTTCTGCCTGATGAGACGCCCGGTACGTCTGCCGGATTTGCCGCGCCAGCTGATTGGCTTTGGCGTTCAGTTCACGGTAGGTCAGGGACTGCCCCTCAAACACCAGCGCAATGTTGTCCGGCGTTCTTGCTGCCTGCGCCTCAAACAGTGCCGCCAGACTCTGGTCCTGCGGGTACGGGGCCTCGGTCTGGTTGAAGGTGGTCAGCAGGGTGTGCCTTTCTTCATCGGAAACAAAATCAATCTCACGGATACGAGTATCGTGCTTCTCAACAAAAGTCATTAACACTTTCACAACCCGCCCGATAAACGCCTGACTTTCTTCTGGTGTGAAAAAAGCATCCTGAACGTGCGCTGATATGATTAACGGGCTGTCACAACCATAATCTTTCAGCCTCAGTAAAAGCGCCTGACTGATGTCTTGCTCATAGACTCGCGTTAATTGATGCCCCGTACTTTCTTGACCAAAAGCTTCATAATTCACGGTCACATTCGGCAGTGCCGACCCATGCTCACGCGCAAGCCGGCTCAGGTGGGCTGCCGGAAAACGGCAATGGCGTAAAGCACCGTTCAGTGTTCGCATGCAATCTTTGATGTAATCAAGGCTAGCCGCCTCCGGTGTTACTGTCATCGCAACCGGGTAATCATTTGAATGCATCCCGACGACCTGCATGCCCTGACGCCCTTGCCGGCCATGTGTCACCGTACTGAAACAGACATCGGTTGGTCCGAGCAGGCGCGACAGTACTATACTCACCGCGCTAAATAACATTGCCTGCATCGTCACGCCGTGATGTTCGCAGTAATCCTGCATGGCTTGCTTTAACGTCTCTGGCAAAGCCTGAATCGCGTAGTGGCTGCCTTTTTCTGAATATCGGGGGGGAAGGAAAGTCATGTCATGCTGCTGAAGAAATGCCAACCAATAATCATGATCTTTTTGATATCGGGATGAACTCTGATATTGCCTGGCTCGCTCAACAGCGAGTTGATACTGGGGAAGATCGGCCAGCCATTCGTAACTCTGCTGCGTTGTAAGATCTTGATAGAGGCGATGCACATACTGCTGAAGCTGATACATCCCCAGACCGTCACAAATTAAGTGATGCAGCTTAATAAAGAGATAGCAGGTTTGATTGTTCAACTTGATCAACGTCAGCTGATGAAGGCGTTCGCTCAGATAATCGAACGACTGCGCCATATCCTGGCTCAACCAAAGCTCCGCATCCGCTTTAGGCGTCGGGCTGGCACTGAAATCCACGATACGAACTGTATCGTTCCCGGTCTCAGGCGACAGGGTTTGCCGCACCTCACCATCAGGAGAAACACTGAAGGTGAGACGCAGTGCGTCCAGATTCGCCACCAACAGTGACCAGACTCGCTGCAGAATCAGAGGATCAATATGAGTTGCTAACGTATAAGCCCCGACATTGTACCGAGTACTCAATGGAGTCAGCGCCTGATCGTAAAAGATGTTTTCTTGAGTTGGGTGCAAAGAAAAAGTCTGAGGAAACAAAATAATATCCTTCTAATACATGAATCATTCATTGCGCACTGGTTTTCATCAGCGGGGCGAATAAATATTGAGACTGCAGCCATGGCTATGCAGATGAAACGCCACAATTCCAGGACAGCTGCCATCACAGCGGAAGCATCCGGTTGATCATTTTCATCTCTGCATTGAGTCTGGAATACAGGGTGACAAAGCAACACCAGAACAACTGAAAAGTACAACATTCCGAAAACCAATCAGGCTTCAGATTTGCTCAAATTAATTATTTACTGTGATTACTTTATTGGAAGTTCGATATTTCTGGTGCTACATCTGTGCGAGAAAGAAATGCCTTTTGCCAGACATTCTGTCAATAATGGAAAAACACATTTAATAAATTCAATGAAGTGAGTCGCATTTCATCCCCAAAAAAATATCAACACTCTGAAGCACAAGTTATCTTTCAAGGTTCACCAAGTAAGCGTTTATTTACAAAGAACAAATTAGGACACCACATTTTCAAAGACTGATCATCTCAGCACACTTCAATTATTCAACTCAGAGCTGAAATAAATCCCACCCTGTTTCAACAAGCGCGACAGACTTCAGAGAGCATAACGTTGCTGTTATAAACCATTTATTTTTTTTGAATGAACTTCAGCCCAACCCATGAATAAAATCAATATTGTTATTGTCATATCTGTAAATATAGACAAGTCGTCGATAATTATAGAACAATCAAAAACCATCGGGGTAAACTAGAAATATAATTTACATTAAAAATCAAAAATAAAATGAAATAATATTCACGGAATAAAAATAACAGCAATAGTTAAGAAAAATCTAAAATAAATATTCTTCTGACCTAAATTCCTGATGAGACTTCGCCCCGCTTTCAAAAATAAACTGTCACGTCCGCCATTATTCTTCTGACCAGAGACCCGACAGATGAAATATCTTCGCACTTTTTATGAATAGACTGCCGTTCACTCCTGCACAAAGATCACACCTGCCCGCGAAGCTGGCAAACTCCTGACATTTTGCGGGCGCAAGAACGCTGACGGACGTGCGGAATTGTGGTTAGATGGGCCACCTGAGAAAAACTGTAGCCAAAGGAATTCTATGACCGCGAGTATCAATCACCTGATTGCGTCTGAGCTGAATGTCAACACGCAGCAGGTTGCCGCAGCCGTGGCGCTACTCGATGACGGCAATACCGTCCCTTTCATCGCCCGGTACCGGAAAGAAGTCACCGGCGGGCTGGATGATACCCAGTTGCGTAATCTGGACTCCCGTCTGGGCTATTTACGTGAGCTGGAAGACCGCCGTCAGGTGATCCTCAAATCGATTTCTGAGCAGGACAAACTGACTCCGGCACTGGAAGCCGAAATCCTGTCTGCCGACAGCAAAACCCGTCTGGAAGATTTGTACCTGCCGTATAAACCGAAGCGCCGCACCAAGGGCCAGATCGCAATTGAAGCCGGTCTGGAACCGCTGGCTGACCTGCTGTGGTCACAGCCGGATCACGACCCGGAAGCCACAGCCGCAAGTTATGTGTCTGCGGATAAAGGTGTCGCCGATACCAAAGCTGCACTGGACGGCGCACGTGCCATTCTGATGGAACGTTTTGCAGAAGACGCCGCCCTGCTGGATAAAATCCGTCGCCACTTACAGTCCAATGCAGAGCTGACCGCCCGTGTGGTGGAAGGCAAGGAACAGGAAGGCGCGAAGTTCAAAGACTACTTCGAGCACAATGAAAAGCTGACTCAGGTGCCTTCTCACCGCGCGCTGGCCATGTTCCGCGGCCGCAATGAAGGCATCCTGCAACTGGCACTGAACGCCGATCCGAATCAGGAAGAAGGGGTTCGCGGCTCTTACTGTGAAGTCATCATTGCCGATCACTATGGCGTCAGTCTGGGCAGCCAGCCCGCTGACAGCTGGCGCAAGCAGGTCATCAGCTGGGCGTGGCGCATCAAAATTCTGATGCACATGGAAACCGAACTGATGGCGGCACTGCGTGAAAAAGCCGAAGACGGTGCAATGCAGGTGTTTGCCGACAACCTGAAAGATCTGCTGATGGCGGCACCTGCCGGTCCGCGCATGACACTGGCGCTCGACCCGGGTCTGCGGACCGGGTGTAAAGTGGCCGTCGTCGACAACACGGGTAAGCTGGTCGATACCGCCACCATCTATCCGCATCAACCGCAAAAACAGGTGGCCCAGTCGGCAGCGACGGTGCTGGCCCTGATCACCAAGCACAACGTCGATCTGATTGCGATCGGAAACGGCACTGCTTCACGTGAAACAGACAGCTTTGTTGCCCAACTGCTGAAAGACAACAACCTGAAGGTTCAGAGCGTCATGGTCAGCGAAGCCGGTGCATCGGTGTACTCCGCCTCTGAACTGGCCGCCAATGAATTCCCGAATCTGGATGTGTCACTGCGCGGCGCGGTTTCCATTGGCCGCCGTTTGCAGGATCCGCTGGCAGAGCTGGTGAAAATCGATCCGAAATCCATCGGTGTAGGCCAGTACCAGCACGATGTCAGCCAGAGTAATCTTGCGAAACGTCTGGATGCCGTGGTCGAAGACTGTGTGAACGCCGTCGGTGTGGATGTGAATACGGCCTCACCTGCCCTGCTGACCCGTGTCGCCGGTCTGTCATCGACCATTGCCAGCAATATCGTGGCTTACCGTGACGAGCATGGCCGTTTTGATGCCCGGACCACGCTGAAAAAAGTGCCACGTCTGGGGCCAAAAGCATTCGAACAGTGTGCCGGTTTCCTGCGCATCATGAATGGCAAGAACCCGCTGGATGCCTCTGCGGTCCACCCGGAATCCTATGATGTGGTCAAAAGCATTGCGGCCAAAAACAGCAAGCCACTGGATGCCTTAATTGGCAACAGTGAATTCCTGCGTGGCCTCAAAGCGGCCGACTACACCACAGAAGACGTCGGTCTGCCGACGGTGACCGACATCATCCGCGAGCTGGACAAACCGGGCCGTGATCCGCGTCCTGAGTTCAAAACCGCGACTTTTGCCGAAGGCATCCATGAGGTCAAAGATCTGGTACCGGGCATGGTGCTGGAAGGCGTGATCACCAACGTGACCAACTTCGGTGCATTCGTCGATGTCGGCGTTCACCAAGATGGTCTGGTCCATATTTCAGCGCTGTCGGACAAGTTTGTTTCCGATCCGCGCGAAGTGGTCAAAGCCGGTGACGTCGTGAAAGTGAAGGTGATGGAAGTCGATCTGCAGCGCAAGCGTATTGGTATGTCGATGCGCCTGAGCGATGAGCCGGGACAGGAAGCCGAGCGCAAACCAAAAGGCGGACAGCGTCAGAACGACCAACGACGTGCGCCACGCCAGCAGCGTGACAACCAGCCGGGCAACAGCGCCATGGGTGGTGCCTTTGCGGCGGCGTTTGCCAAGGCGAAGAAGTAACACTCATACTGTGCAATACAACAAAGGCGGGTTTCGACCCGCCTTTTTTATTTCTGTTTCTGTCTGCGTTCAGACGATCTTCAGCATTTCCGTCGGCGGATTTGGCACTGTGGACTGCGCGTATTTATACCGGATCACGCTGCGAACGCGTTCCATCTGGCTGATTTTCCCCAGCTCTTCAAGCAATGCCCGGGGCAGACGAATATGCATGCTATACCCCAATTCACTGACATCTTTCAGATAGCTGTCGGCCGACAGCGCCAGCACCAATTGTTCGAAATCCTGCTGATAGCCATAGCCTTGATGATGAGCAACATCCTGCGATTCGTAATCCGGATGCTCACTGGGATCCCAACCGGGGCGCTTCATCTGCTTCTCATCCCCTTTCAGGGATGGCTCGCTGCCTGAGGCCAGGCTGGCAGTGGCCGGACGGACTTTCTCGCGGACCTTGTTGTCCCGCGCAGCCTGCTCGGTCATCGGATTCACCGACGGCGCCAGTGTCGGAATACCGGCATTCAGGGGCGACACGATCATGTTTTGGTGACTCCTTCAGACTGCAACGCTGTCACGCATCCTGCGCACTCAAGCCCATGCCGCCGTGCGCCTTACTGATAATGGTTATCATGACAGACAACACTGTCAGTATTCAAAGATTATCGGCCAATTTATTTAAGACTTTAATCTCTATACCGGACTGGTCGCGACACCCTCTGATTGAGCTGCTTCAATGAATGCATGCAACGCGCTGATGAAATCTTCCGGATGAGAAATAAAAGGCGCATGAGAAGCCTTGGTAAACATCACTTTTGGGGAATCGGGGACCAGATGATCCATATCCGCAGCCACTTTCGCTGGCACCAGACCATCGAGGCGACCATACAAGCGTAACCAAGGCTGGCGAATCTGAGCCAGTTGTGTCCGTAAATCCACTTCAGCCAGTATCTCCAGCCCCTGTGCCAGCGCATCCGGTGACGGCTGCGGGCGGGACAACACCGCCTGTCTGAGCTGTTTGATATCCTGACGGGCCGTCGGGCTTCCCATGGCTTGCAGTGCCATAAAACGCTCGACCGTCAGGGCAAAATCATCGCTGAGCTGCTGCTGAAAATCACGCAGCACCTGAGGTTTGATCCCGCGCCAGTCGTCACCGGCAGCAAAACAGGGTGAGCTTGCGACCGTGATCAGCTTGCTAATCCGGGCCGGTGCCAGCAGTGCCGCTTGTTTCGCGACCAGACCGCCAAGTGACCAGCCCAGCCAGACCGCTTCTTCCGGCGCACCGTGCAACAACGCTTCCGCCATCGCCTCAACCGTCCCGGCAGCAACCGAAGTACTGTGGCCATAGCCCGGCATGTCCACGACGTGAATCCGGTAGTGGTTTTCAAGCTGCGGGATCAGATGTTGCCACACGGCGCCGTTCATCCCCCAGCCATGAATGAGAACCAGATCGGAACCCTGTCCCGAATCCGGGCCAAATGTTTGCCAGTAGACCGATGCCGCCATGTACACTTCCTTCACCAAAAAACCGGATGGCAAGGATGTTATCCCCTGTGGCTGTAAGATCAATCTTTCGCTGGCCAAACCAGCAATGCGCGCTCTGCCATTTACCACTGCGTGATGGCGATCACTTCTGGTGTCAGCCCTGTCTGACCAGCCTGCCTCAGCCGCCATACTGCCACCACTGCGGCGCCACAACGCCAAAGCCGGTTCCACATTGCGGTCACTGCCTGCGCCAGCCGCCGCCCTGGGATCGTCTGGTTCGGCTGGGCGAATACGCATTTCCGCTCAATCGTCTGATCCAGCAGTACAAGTTTCAGCGCAAGTTCTGGCTCAGTCAGCCACTGGCCCGGCTCCTGGCCACACAAATCACCGATCCTGCCCCCCTGCTGCTGCCTGTCCCCATGCACCCCTGGCGACGTCTGATTCGCGGGTTCAACCAGAGCGCCTTACTGGCGGATGCGCTTGCTGCCCTGACTGGAGGGCAGACCGACTGTCGGGCGATTCAACGGACACAATGGGCCCGCCACCAGCATCAGCTGACCCGGCAGGCCCGTCTGCAGAATCTCCGGCAGGCATTTATACTGAAGAAAAGAGCATGGCCGTCACATGTTGCCCTGGTTGACGATGTGGTCACGACTGGCAGTACGGTTTCCGTCCTGTCCCAATTGCTCAGGCAACAGCATGTACGCCGAATTGATGTGTACTGCCTGGGGTTCACCCCCAAGCAGCACTGATCAGTCCGATGTGCAGTGCTCTGTTCAAAAAAACCACACAAGATTCATGGGTGCGTGTTCCCGCGCCAGAGAGTAGAATAGGTTTTACGCTTACTAAGTCAGGTATAACGTCGTGTCTAAGATTACTATTTCAGAAACTGCGCAACAGCATTTCGTTAAGCTGCTGGCCCAGCAGCCGGAAGGCACCAATATCCGTGTCTTCGTGGTCAACCCGGGTACTCCGAACGCTGAATGCGGCGTGTCTTACTGTCCGCCGGAAGCCATTGAAGCCAGCGACACCGAACTGAAATTCAGCATGTTCTCTGCCTATATCGATGAGCTGAGCCTGCCATTTCTGGAAGATGCCGAGATCGATTTTGTCACCGACAAAATGGGCTCTCAGCTGACCCTGAAAGCACCCAACGCGAAAGTCCGCAAAGTGTCCAACGACGCACCGCTGATGGAGCGCGTCGACTATGTGATCCAGACTCAGGTCAACCCGCAGCTGGCGGGTCACGGCGGCCATGTCTCTCTGTCTGAAATCACTGAAGATGGCGTAGCAATCCTGCAATTCGGTGGTGGCTGTAACGGCTGCTCCATGGTTGACGTGACCCTGAAAGAAGGGATTGAAAAGCAGCTGCTGGCTGAATTCAGCGGTGAGCTGACGGGTGTTCGCGACGTGACAGAACACGCACGCGGCGACCACTCTTACTACTGAGTTGATTCGGGTCAGCGCCCTACACTGACCCGCTCAACAACAGAAAAGCAAAAAGCCGCAATAGCGGCTTTTTTGATGTCTGTCTGCTTTGTGCTTCGCTGAATGCCTATCAGAATAATATCGTTGATTATTCGGCTAGGTATTTTGCGGTATCAGGCTTCAACCACTGTGATAGTCACCTTTCGTCGGCCCCAGTTTTTGGCCGCTCTCACATCGCGTCCCATGTAGATATCAATCTTCTTTGACCAACGTCGGTGCATTTTATCCAAAACCACATATTCACCCGGTAAACCGGAAATTTTCACTTTAGAGCCGTGCTTCAGACCCATTCTCAACAGATCCCGGGACACAGCAATCGCTTTCATTCCCGGTTTAAGTCGGTCTCCCCAGGCAGCAATCGAAGGGTTGCCGTCTGTCTGGGAAGCAAGTGAATTATAGGCCGTTGCCGTCACTGTAATCTTGGAACCAGATGGCATGGCACTCGCATGAAAACACCAGCCTAAGCTCATAATAAGCAATAAAAAAACACCGATTTTTTGTTTCATTTTCAACCTGTCAAATCAAAAATCAGGCTATATTTTAAACACTTTCAATAAGAAAGGACAGATGATTAAACAAAATATGGTGAATTTAACAGCATAAAATATGCTAACTATTTGTTGGCACTGACCTCTTCAAGAAAAATATTTTTTTGCCACTGATAGACAAAAATAGCCGCCAGCGACAGGCCCCGCATCCCCAGAAAAGCCAGCATCGCTGCCCACAGCGCATGATTCCCGAAGCTGTGGAATACTTGCCAGATCAGAAAGAATGTACAGGTCGCCACAAACATACTGTTACGCATTTCCCGCCCCCGGGTCGCGCCAATAAATATACCGTCCAGCAGAAAACACCACATCGAAACCAGGGGTACAGCCGCCAGCCAGGGTAGATAACGCACTGCTTCCGCCTGAACCGCAGGGATATCGGAAATCAGGCTGATAATCTGCGGACCAAAACCGAGAAAGGCCAGTGTCATCAGCAAGGCGATCACCAGACTCCAGAATGTCGTGCTGATCAGGGTTCGCCCAAGTGCCTCGCGATTCTTCGCACCAATCGCTTTGCCGACCATGGCCTCCATCGCATAGGCAAAACCGTCCATGCCGTAGGAGACCAGCATCAGAAAACTCATCAGCACAGCATTGGCGGCCACAACATTGTCACCCAGACTCGCGCCCTGAAAGGTCATGAAGCTGAAAGCCAGTTGCAGACACAGGCTTCGCAGGAAAATGTCCCGGTTGAGACGAAGTAATCGGCCGACGCCCTGCCTAACCTTGCTCAACAAAGAACGCCATGCCGGTAACGCCTGAGCAAGCCACTGGCGAGAAACGAAATAGAGTCCCAGCATCATTCCGCTGTACTCTGCAATCACCGACGCCGCCGCCGCCCCTTTGACCTGCCAGCCCAGTCCAAGCACAAACACCACATCCAGCAGAATATTGATGGTGTTGGTAATAATCAGCAGCCACATCGGCAAACGCGCGTTCTGACTGCCCAGCAGCCAGCCCATGATGACAAAATTTGCCAGTGCCGCCGGCGCGCCCCAAATCCGGATGGAGAAATACTGGTCAGCATAGGTTTTCACGGCGTCGCTGGCATCACTGAACTCAAACACAATCCCGGCGATCAGGCGATGACCAAGAATCAGCAGCAGCGCCAGCCCCCAGGCCAGGGCCAGCCCCTGTAACAGCACCATCGCCTGTGCCTTTTTATTGCTGGCCCCATACGCCTGAGCACACAACCCGGTCGTCGCCATCCGCAGAAAGCCCAGCAGCCAGAAAGTCACGCTGATCATCATGCCGCCCACCGCAACCCCGCCTAAAAACCAGGCGTGCTCCAGATGGCCAATCACCGCCGCGTCGACCAACCCGAGCAACGGCACCGTGATATTGGATAAAACCATAGGAAGCGCCAGCGCGAAAACCTGACGGTGGAGGGTGACATCTTTTAATGCGGCCAGCACGGGAACTCCCTGATTCTTCAAATACTTCAGCCGCAGAGTGTAAAGGTTCGCCGGCAGCGAGACAATTCAATGCCGCCGATTCACTGCTGACAATTGCCTGATTAATTCAGGATCACCATCAGCCAGTGATCGGCCAGCAGCACCAGAAACAGACCCAGCAGATGCCAGATGGAGTACTTGAATGTCGCCCAGGCATGACCGGGCTCATCGGCAAACTTCAGCTTCACGGCATAACCGACAAATCCGAGGTTCAGGGCCAGACTGCCGATCAAATACAACAGGCCGCTCATGCCGGTCAGCCAGGGCAGCAGACCGGTCAGCGTCAGCAACAGGGTATAGAGCAGCACCATCGTTTTGGTGAAAGCGATGCCATGAGTCACCGGCAGCATGGGAACATCAGCCTTGGCGTAATCATCCCGACGATGAATTGCCAGCGCCCAGAAATGCGGTGGCGTCCAGGCAAACACCAGCATCACCAGCAGCAGCGCATGCGGATCAAACTGCCCGGTCACCGCCGCCCAGCCCAGCAACGGCGGCGCCGCGCCCGCCAGACCACCAATAACGATATTCTGGGGCGTGGCGTGCTTGAGCCAGACGGTATAAACCAGCGCATAGCCCACCAGACTGGCGAAGGTCAGCCAGGCCGTCAGAGCATTCAACTGCCAGAGCAACACAAAACCAATCACCATCAACAGGGTTGCAAACACCACGGCGTTGATCGTCGGCACCCGTCCCCGGGCCAGCGGACGATGATGCGTGCGCGCCATTTTTGCATCAATCTGCCGGTCCAGCACATGATTCAGTGCCGCAGCAGCAGCCGACTGAAAACCAATACCGAGCAACCCCAGCAGCACCGCCTTCAACGGCGGAATACCGGGCACTGCCAGACACATCCCCACCAACGCAGTCAGCAATAACATGGCCACAACTTTCGGCTTGGTCATGATCAGGTAGTCGCTGCCAAGCTGGCGCCAGTGACGGCCTGACAGCGCAATCTGACGCTGTTCCAGTAACTGTGATTTCGCCATATTCCTTTCCTCCCTGAATCAACCTGCGGGTGTCAGCCCGATTTCGGCGTCATACCACCCAAAGTTTCCTGTCCGGGCCTTGAAGCGGTGGATCTGTCATGCTTCATGCATGTCTGAGAGAACCCCGTCTGAGGCAATGCTGCGATGTGATCCTCAACCGCACCTGCAGCCGAACGCGCACGGTACAATGCCCGGCAAGTCACCAACGTGCCCAGCAGCAGACACAAGCCACCGAGGTTATGGCCGACCGCAACCGGTAACGGCAGGCTGGCCAGCACATTCGTCACGCCCAGTCCGATTTGCACCGCCAGCAGCGCCATCACAGCCCATGCATGGCGACGCCAGCCAATCCGCCACAACCGCCAGACCAGCAGCAGCACGACAAACGTGGTGATCATGGCCCCGATGCGGTGTGCTGCATGAATGGACACCCGCTGATCAAAATTCAGCACACCATACTGATAGGTCTGAAAACCCGGCTGCCAGGGCTCAAACGCGGTGATATCAAACTTACTGACCCAATCCACTTCACAGACCGGCAACTGGGTACAGACCACGGCCGCATAGTTGGCCGCCGTCCAGCCACCGAGTGCAATTTGCAACGCTACCACCACCAGTGCAGCCACCGCCAACCGTCGAACACCCGCCGCTGGCGGTGCAGGATACGCTTGTCTTTGGCCTGTTTCCCGGTTGTGGTTCGCCAGCCGCAACCAGAGCAGCAGCAACAGGCTGGCCGTCGTAAAACCGCCCAGCAAATGTCCCATGACCACCACAGGTTTCAGGGCCATAGTCACTGTCCACATCCCCAGCATGGCCTGACCAATCACCATCCCCAGTAACACCAGAGGCAGCCGGCGCGGCCTGTCGCGACGACGCCACGCCATCAGATTAATCGTCAGGATCAGCAGCCCCAGAGATCCCGCAACATAACGGTGCAGCATCTCATTCCAGGCTTTATGAACTTCTACCGGATGATCAGGAAACACTTGCTGGGCAATCGCGTGTTGGGCATCGGTTTGGGGCACACTCAGAAAACCGTAGCAACCGGGCCAGTCCGGGCAGCCTAATCCGGCTTCGGTCAGCCGGGTATAAGCCCCCAGCGCAATCACGGTCACTGCGAGCAGAAATGTCAGGCCAACCAGCCCGCGAAATAGCCGATCCGGTTGACTGGATTGAGAGGAAACCGTCGGAACCATCGCTACTCCTTCGCGTATGAAACTTAAATTGCTGAGCTTTGATTACTGAGCTTAAATTGCTGAGACTGAGCGCATGAGATGTGCTGCATCAGCCAATCTTGGAAACCTTGAGTAAACGCTTGAGATCAAGAAGGATATCCTTGCCCTGCGCCAGCACCTGCGTTTTGCCCTCAGCCAGCGGATAAGCCAGCATCACATTCCCCTGGGGATCGGCGATATAGATCGCCTCAATGCCATGCTCCAGCCGACCCAGTTCCTGAAGCACCGGTTCCGGTGCAGCCAGAACCTTCCCACCTTCAGCAACCAGATTGCTGGCATCCGGCAGCTCAGTACGGCTTTCAGCAGACACCAGCACCAGAGTGGAGAGACGATCCAGCTCAGCCCCCATGGCCAGCGGCACCTGACGCAGGTTAAACAACGCGCCCTGACAGCGGGTGTCGCACACGTCCGGCAGCAGGTAAATCAGTTGCCATTTCCCTGGCTTCGCCAGCCAGTCAGACGCCATCGGCTGTGCCAGCAGTTGTCCCCGGTTTGTCACACCGCCCTGATACCAGTGATTCTCCAGTACCAACTTGGCGACAACGACCGGTAGAACAAAGGCAAACAGCAGCAACATGAGATTCAGGTGTTTTTTCATCCCGGGTTCCCCTTCTTTCTGGTTGGATCGCGCTTCAGCCACCACCAGGCCAGTCCGGCGATTGCCACCGCCAACAGAAACCACTGAGCCGCATAGGCGTAGTGTTTCTGCGGTCCCATCACCACAGGCTGCCAATTTTGCTTCAGCGCCAGTGGATCATCGGGAGCAACTTGCACCACCCAGTCTGGCAATGGCAATCCGGTAGCAATCGCCAATGATGCAGGCTTGATATTCTGGACCCTTCGAGGCCAACCGTTTTCATCTGCGGCATGACTCAGTTCCGGCAGCTGTGATGGCGGCGCAATGGTGCCGGATAGTCGCACCAGTCCGTGATGTTCCGGCAGAATTGGCAGTTGTTCCCGATACTTCGGCGCAGCAATCCATCCCAGATTCACCAGCAGCCAGGCACCATTTTCAGTTCGGAACGGATAAAACAGGTGATAACCCGGCTGACCCTGATCCAACTGGTTATCCAGCAAAATGGCTTTGCTGTGATCAAACTCGCCGCTGAATTTCACCCGATACCAAAGCGGATCCGCCGGCAGACTGGCCACACTGAAGTAGGTCTGTTCCCCTCTGAGTTTGAGCGCTGCCGTCAGCACTTCTTTTTCCTGACCCCGTGAGAGCTGCCACATTCCCAGCTTGACCAACCCGGCGAAGACCACCAAAGTAAATAAAACAAATCCTGTCCGTCTCATCGCGCCCTGAACCCCGTTTCAGCCGCCAGATTCAGCCAAACACGGAGATGCCATGCTGCTGAAAGCCCTGATCGTCTGCCTGCTGATTTTTATCCTGTTGAACCTGTTCCGGGCCTTGCCTGCCATGCTCAAAGGTAAACAAGGAAAACCGATGTCGCACTATCTGGGTCGCCGGGTGCTGTTTTCTGTCCTGTTATTCGCCCTCTTACTACTGGCGGTCGTCACCGGAGTCATCGAGCCAAATCCGCGTCCTTACTGATGCGGCTAAAGGATATACACAAAAATAAACAGCCCCAGCCAGACCACATCCACGAAGTGCCAGTACCAGGCTCCTGCCTGAAAAGCGAAATGGTGCTCTGGAGAAAAGTGGCCCTTCAGCACCCGCAGCCAGACGATAAACAAAATCAGGGTACCCAGCGTCACGTGCATGCCGTGGAAGCCGGTCAGCATAAAGAAGGTATTGCCATAGATGCCGGAATCCAGCGTCAGCCCCATCTCTTCATATGCATGGATGTACTCCACTCCCTGCAAGTACACGAAGAGGCCGCCGAGCAGCACCGTCAGCAGCAGAAATAGCGTCAGGCGCGGTCGGTTATCTTTCTCCAGTGCCGTGTGCGCCAGATGCACGGTGACAGATGAAGTCAATAGGATCAGGGTGTTATAAAACGGCAGGCCAAGCGCTCCCATCGCCTCCGTTTCCGTGCCTCCCGGCGTTTGCACCAACGGCCAGTGGGCAACAAATTCAGGCCACAGCACAGCTTGAGTCATGGCATTGTTACCCGCCCCACCCAGCCAGGGCACCGCAATCATTCGGGCATAAAATAGTGCGCCGAAAAAAGCGCCAAAAAACATGATTTCCGAGAAAATGAACCAGCTCATGCCCTGCCGGAAAGAACGATCCATCTGGGCACTGTACAGGCCGGTCATTGATTCACGGATCACATCGCGGAACCAGCCCACCAGCATGAGCAACAGCAGACCCACGCCGGACATCAGGATCCAGGGGCCATTCCCGCCGAACAGCCCGCCCACGGTGGCACCTGCGCCCATGGCAATCAAAAACAGCGCCAAGGCACCGACAATCGGCCAGGCACTGGCAGCCGGGACATAATAGGGTTCCTGCGGCGGTGTCAGGGACTGATCATGTTCTGAATAAGGGTTTGCCATGGTCGACCTCATTGTGTCTGTGCTTCAGCATCCGGCTGAGCGTTAAACAAGGTGTAAGCCAGTGTCAGCGTATGGATATCCTCTGGCAGCTCAGGGTCGATATAGAACAGCAAAGGCAGTTCTGCCGACGCCCCGGCCGCCAGTGGCTGACGGTTAAAGCAAAAACATTCGATTTTATTGAAGTACAGCGCGCCCATTCCCGGTGACACCGAAGGGACAGCCTGCCCCACGGTATCTTTCTGGGTCAGATTCTCTGCTGAAAACATGATCTTGTGTGTTTCACCCGGGTGCACCACCATACGGCGGACTTCCGGCTCAAACCGCCAGGCCATGCCCGGATTCACATAGGCGATAAACTCCACCGTGATACTGCGTTTCTCATCAACCAGTTCACTGGCAACCGCCGCCTGAGCCGAGGTTTTGCCGTTAATGCCGGTGACCTCACAGAACACGTTGTACAAGGGCACCAAAGCGAATGCGAAGCCGAACATCCCCAGTGACAGCACAATCAGGAGCAACAATGACTTCTTCTTGCCTTTTGCTGAGTCAGCCATATGGCCTCCTTAATCCACTTTGGGTGGGGTTGAAAATGTATGGTGAGGCGCAGGTGACGGAACTGTCCACTCCAGCCCTTCCGCACCATCCCAGGGTTTCGCGCCTGCAGGCTCACCACCGCGAATACACTTAATCAGTACCGCCAGGAAAATCAGCTGCGACAGGCCAAACAGAAAACCACCGATACTGACAATGGCATTCACATCGGCAAACTGCAGCGCATAGTCCGGGATCCGACGTGGCATGCCCGCCAATCCCAGAAAATGCATGGGGAAGAACAGAATGTTCACGGAAATCACCGAACACCAGAAATGCCACTTCGCCAGACGTTCATCGAACATGTGGCCGGTCCATTTTGGTAACCAGTAATAGGCCGCGGCCATAATGGAGAAGATCGCCCCGGAGACCAGCACATAGTGGAAGTGCGCCACCACAAAATAGGTATCGTGGTACTGGAAGTCCGCCGGAGTGATTGCCAGCATCAGTCCTGAAAAACCGCCGATGGTGAACAGAATGATGAACGCAATCGCAAACAGCATCGGCACTTCAAAGGTCAGGGAGCCCCGCCACATGGTCGCGACCCAGTTAAAAACTTTTACCCCGGTCGGCACCGAGATCAGCATGGTGCAATACATGAAAAACAGCTCAGCCGCCACCGGCATCCCGGTTGTGAACATGTGGTGTGCCCACACCAGAAAACTCAGGCCCGCGATTGAAGCTGTCGCGTACACCATAGAACTGTAGCCAAAGAGCTTCTTACGGGAAAAGGTCGGCACTATCGCCGAAATAATCCCGAAACTCGGCAAAATCATGATGTAAACTTCAGGATGGCCAAAAAACCAGAAGATGTGCTGGAACATCACGGGATCACCGCCGCCGGCCGCATCAAAGAAACTGGTCCCAAAGTATTTATCGGTCAACACCATGGTGACCGCCCCGGCAAGTACCGGCATCACGGCAATCAGCAGAAATGCCGTAATCAACCAGGTCCAGGCGAAGAGCGGCATTTTCATGTAAGTCATGCCCGGTGCGCGCAGGTTAATAATGGTGACGATGACGTTAATCGCCCCCATGATCGAACTGATCCCCATAATGTGAATCGCAAACACGAACAAACCGGTACTTTGCGGGCTAAAGGTGGTTGATAAGGGGGCATAGAAGGTCCAGCCAAAATTCGGGCCGCCCCCTTCCATAAACAGGGAAGCCAGCAGCATGGTGAAGGCAAAAGGCAGGATCCAGAAGCTCCAGTTGTTCATCCGCGGTAAGGCCATATCCGGCGCACCAATCATCATGGGCACCATCCAGTTTGCCAACCCGGTAAATGCTGGCATCACGGCACCAAACACCATAATCAGGCCATGAACGGTCGTCATCTGGTTAAAAAAGTTCGGCTCCACCAGCTGCAATCCCGGCTGGAACAACTCTGCCCGGATCACCATCGCCATCGCACCACCGGTCAGGAACATGGCAAAGCTGAACAGCAGATACAAAGTGCCGATATCTTTATGATTGGTGGTAAATAGCCAGCGCTTGATTCCACTGTGGTGATGCGCGCCATGTTCAGTATGGGTGGTCTCGTCCACCGCCTGCTCACGCAACATGTCCGTCATGATTCGTCACTCCCTCAACTCTAAAGCGCTTCGCCTTTCAGGACCGCCTGAACTTCAGCCGCCTGTACGGTGTCGCCGGTGTCATTTCCCCAGGCATTCCGCTCATATGTAATCACAGCGGCCAGCTCTTTCAGACTAAGTTGCGGCCCGAATGCCTGCATGGCCGTCCCGTTCCGGCCATGAACCACCACGCTGATATGTTCCAGTTTCTTGCCCGGATCAACAGCAACGCCCTGACCTGCCAGCGCCGGAAATGCGCCGGGTAAGCCCTGACCGTTTACCTGATGGCACACCGCACAACGGGTGTTGTAAACCTTCTCACCCATGGCCATCAGCTCGTCCATCGGCATTTCCATATCCAGCAGACGCTGCTCTTCCTCACGCGCTTCCCGCTGAGCCACCTTGATCGATTGCAGCCATTCTTCATATTCCGCCTGCGGCTTGGCGATCACCACGATTGGCATAAAGCCATGGTTTTTTCCACACAGTTCGGCACACTGACCGCGGTAAATTCCGGGTTCGTCAATTTTGGTCCAGGCTTCGTTGATAAAGCCCGGGTTCGCATCTTTCTTCACAGCAAACGCCGGCACCCACCAGGAATGGATCACATCCTGCGAGGTCATCAGGAAGCGGATTTTCTGTCCGATAGGCACGACAAGAGGATGATCCACTTCCAGCAGATAGTTTTCACGCTTCTGGCGTTCGTTGTTAATTTGTGCGTCTGAGGTAGCTAAGTTGGAATAAAATGCGACATCTTCGTCGAAATAGCGGTAATGCCACTTCCACTGAGAGCCGGTAATTTGAATGGTCAGATCAGGCTGCGTCGTGTCTTCCATTGCCAGCAGGGTCTTGGTCGCCGGAATCGCCATCAGAATCAGAATCACAAAGGGGATCAAGGTCCAGAGCAACTCAACCCGGGTACTTTCATGAAACGAGGCTGCCACAGCACCCCGGGATTTACGGTGGTGGATAATGGCCCAGAACATCACGCCGAAGACCACCAATCCGATGGCCACACAGATATAGAAAATCGTCATGTGCAGTGAATACACCTGCTGACTGATCCCTGTGACGCCCTGAGTCATATTCAGCGGCATCGATTTGGTTTCTGCCATCACTGGCAACACAAATCCGCCCAGTAATCCATAAAACAATTGCCGCATCATTCTCCGGATCCCTCCTACGGTCATTCTGAGCGACAACCGCCCTATCACGTCAGTGTTGACCGATAGCCCGCCCGCCAGAATGCCCTCATCAGCGCAAGTAGCCTTAACAGCTTGTTTACATTTAACTTAGGACAGATTTTGGAGAATGAACAAAAATTTACGTCAGAAAGAGTCAAGACCCGAAGAACTGCGACTCCGGTATCAGATGGAGAAATTTAGGAAAAGATAATTGATGGTCACCTCATCATTATGATGACCATTTTCTCAGAAAGGGAATCTGCTGGCTCTTGGCCTGACTTAAAAACGCAGATGGGTCACCACAGGGGTCAGACGATGGCGAAACGCGGATAAACGAGACAACCAGCGGTGCCAGAGACGCCAGCGCGGGCAGGACACATCCAGCGGGGAATGACTGGCCACCACGTCTGCCCAAGGCAACCACTGCAGCAACTGGCGTGCCGGATCGTCAAACCCATGGGCATAAGTCTGACTCCCAAGATTCTGCCCCAGCGTACTGCCACAGCGATCCCCAGCCAGCACCAGACAAAGCTCCAGCTGATTGAAATGACAGCCCATACGCTGGACAAAGCGGGCGACCTCAGTTTCTGTTGCCTGCAACAATGCCTGATCACACACCAGCATCACAGGAGAAGAAAACGATGTCGGCAATTGGGATAACCAACTGAGATCCGTCACCGAACCGGAACGCATCCGGTAACGCTCACTCCGGTGGAACAGGCGCTGACGCCACAGCAGCGTTTCATCACAATCCAGCTCCAGCCAGCGACAGCGGCCGTTGTCCAGACGATAAAAACGGGTATCCAGCCCTGCCCCGACATTCACCACATGACCATTCGGAAAGCGACGCAGAAAATCACGCACGCGCTGATCCACCAGCAGAGTGAGCGTGGCGTGTAACAATTGATGCCGGTCCACATTGCCGGTCAGACAATCCGGTGCCAGATGGCATTGCTGGCAGGCCGCAGCAGCGAGAGGGTCATAGATCAACCCATTGTCAACCAGACTCTCACGGCTGCGCAGCCAAAGCGGCTGTAATAATGCAGCCGGGATATGGTAGCGGGCAGATTTTGTCATTATCGTCTCCAAAGCAACACTTGAATGATAATGACTCTCATTTGTTATTGCAAAGAAATCATCTGCCCTTTGCGTGGCCGGTGCAATTAACTCCAGTCACCATTGCGGATCACACCCACGGCGATCCCTTCAATGGTCAGCTGTTGATGGGCCAGGTCAACCACAATGGGTTCAAAGGCTTCATTCTCAGCATGCAACAGCACCTGAGCACCTTTTTTCTCCAGACGCTTCACGGTGACATCATCATCCACCCGGGCAACCACAACCTGTCCGTTACGAACATCCTGCGTTTTGTGCACCGCGAGCAGATCCCCATCGAGAATCCCGATATCTTTCATGCTCATGCCATTCACTCTCAACAGAAAATCTGCCTGAGGTTTAAACATGGACGGATCGACATCATAGTGGGTTTCCACATGCTCCTGAGCCAGAATCGGCTCTCCTGCAGCAACCCGGCCAATCAACGGCAGACCGTGTTCTTCGGCGGCATCTTCGTTGACCAGCAGGCGGATCCCGCGTGAGGCACCCGGGACAATTTCAATGACCTGTTTCCGGGCCAGCGCTTTTAAGTGCTCTTCTGCCGCATTGGCAGAACGGAACCCCAGTTCACGGGCAATCTCCGCACGCGTCGGCGGCATCCCGGTTTCTTCAATTTTTGCTTTGATCAAATCAAAGACTTCTTGTTGGCGTGGCGTTAGCGGCTTCATGACATACCCTGTCTTTTTATACAGTTCACTGTGAGTATATCCAGTGTTCACTGATTTGAAAAGGCTATATCCCGATGTCACCGCAAGATTCAGGGCAGAATCAAGACCATACGTCCCGAAGCCCGGACGGAGCCAGGAAAGACAAAAAATTCATCTTTTCCCTCGCTGTATTGATTTTTTCACAGCAAAACCCTGCGCGTTTTCTGCTATCCTTGGCTCGCATTAAGTTTTCGAGGCTAGTTATAAACATGTCAAGTTGGCAGAAAATTACGCAAAGTTTACTGAATTTGCCGCTTTCTTTACTGGTGAAGACCCGCACAATTCCATCTGATCCCGTGGCAGAACTGGCACTGGATCTCAACCGTCCCATTATTTACACCTTGCCTTTCAGCTCGCAAACCGATTTGCTGACGCTGAGTGCTGCCGCCAAGGCCATCGGATTACCTGACCCGCTGGAACCCATGGTCATTCACGGTCGTGAGTTTCCCCGATTTGTGTTCGTGGCAGACAGCCCGAGCATCTTTGGCAGCAATGGTCAGATCCCGGCAACATCGCTGGCGCTGTTCACCGATTTACTGACCGCCCACAAAAACGATGACGAGCTGGATGTCCAGCTATTGCCTGCGTCTGTACTCTGGGGCCGAAAACCGGGGACTGAGGGTGAAGGCAAACCCATTCTGAAAGCGCTGAATGGCCCGGAAAAATGTTTCGCAATTCTGGCGCAGGGGCGTGATTGTCTGGTGCGATTAAGCCCGACAGTCTCATTGCGTTTTATGGCAGATAAATACGGTGCCGATGACACCATCGCCAATAAGCTGGCCCGCGTGGCGAAAATCCACTTCTCCCGCCAGAAACTGGCCGCGGCAGGCCCGCGTCTGCCTCAGCGACAAGCTCTGTTTAACCGGCTGCTGGCGTCCAAAGCCATTGAAAAGGTGGTTCAGGAAGAAGCGATCAGCCGCGATGTTCCACTGGAGAAAGTCCGCAAAGAAGCCATCGACATGATGGAAGAAATTGCCGCAGATTTCTCCTACAGTCTGGTTCGTCACGGGGATCGCTTCCTGAGCTGGCTATGGAACCGTCTCTATCAGGGCATTAACGTTACCAATGCCCAGCGTGTCCGACAGCTGGCACAAGACGGTCACGAAATTGTCTATGTTCCCTGCCACCGAAGCCACATGGACTACCTGCTGCTTTCTTATGTGCTGTATCAGGAAGGGATGGTGCCACCGCACATTGCTGCCGGGATCAACCTGAATTTCTTTCCGGCCGGGCCGATTTTCCGCCGTGGCGGCGCATTCTTTATCCGTCGCAGCTTCAAGGGCAATCGTCTGTATTCAACGGTCTTCCGCGAATATCTCGGCGAACTGTTTGCCAAAGGGTATTCAGTAGAATACTTCAGTGAGGGCGGCCGCTCCCGCACCGGTCGTTTGCTGGCCCCGAAAACCGGCATGCTGTCGATGACCATTCAGGCCATGCTACGTGGTCTGAACCGTCCGGTGACTCTGGTTCCGGTCTATATCGGCTACGAACATGTGATGGAAGTCGCGACCTACGCCAAAGAACTGCGCGGCAAGCGCAAAGAAAAGGAAAATCTGGGCCAGGTCCTGCGTACCCTGCGCAAACTGCGTAACTTCGGGCAGGGCTATGTCAACTTTGGCGAGCCAATCCCACTCAACCAGTATCTGAATGAGCAGGTGCCGGAATGGCGTCAGGATGTCGACCCGATCGAACCACAGCGTCCGCAATGGCTGAACCCTGTGGTCAACCGTCTGGCCGACAAGATGATGACCCATATCAACGATGCGGCAGCCACCAATGGCCTGACACTCTGCGCACTGGCGCTGCTGGCATCACGTCAACGCGCCCTGAGCCGGGAAGAACTGGAGCAGCAAATCGACTGCTACCTGCAACTGCTGCGCAATACCCCGTATTCACCAGACTGTACGCTGCCATCCGACGATGCAGCGGCACTGGTAGAACATGCCATCAGCATGGATAAGTTCCTGGTAGAACGTGACACTCTGGGCGACATCGTCTCACTGGATCGCAAACAGTCGCTGCTGATGACTTACTACCGGAACAACATCATCCACCTGTTCGCGCTGCCGTCCCTGATTGCCCACATTGTGGTGTATCACCAGCGCCTGAGCCGGGCGGAAATGCACCGTCAGATCAGCCTGCTGTACCCTTTCCTCAAGGCTGAGCTGTACCTGCGTTTTGACGAAGCCGACCTCCCGGATGCGATTGATATTCTGATTGATGAACTGGTCCGTCAACGCCTGATCCTGAGCGACGGTGATGAACTGTCACTCAACAGTGCCCGTATCGCGCCGTTACAATTGCTGGGGAACACCATCAGTGAAACCCTGCAACGCTATGCAATTACACTGACATTGCTGCGCAGCGAACCGCAACTGATGAAAAGCGATCTGGAACAGCAAAGCCAGATGATGGCCCAGCGTCTGAGCCGTTTGCACGGGATCAACGCACCGGAGTTCTTCGACAAAGGCGTGTTCTCCTCGCTGGTGAAAACCCTGCGTCAGCAAGGCTATCTCAATGAAGACAATCATGCGGTCTCCCGTCCGGTGGCCGAGTTGGCTGATCTGCTGGCTGATCTGGTTTCACCATCAGTGAAACTGACCATTCAGGCGGTGATGAACCGCGAAGAGAAGAAGGAACCGAGTCCGGAAACAACGGACGCATAATGCATCCGTCGGACACAAAAACGCCCGCAACTATGCGGGCGTTGTTTTGTATTCAGCGTTTTGTACTCAGCAAACTCAGAATAATAAACTGGCAGCAATACCCAGCCAAATCAGCATACCGGCATAATTGTTATTCAGAAAAGCCTGAAAGCATGGTTCACGTTCCCGGCCCCGAATCAGCATCTGCTGGTAAACAAATAACGCCGCCGCACCGAGCAGTCCCCAGTAATACACCTGTGACAGCCCCAGTTGCATCCCCACCTGGATCAGCAAGCCTAAAGTACCCAATTGCAACAAACCAATGATGCGCTTGTCATATCGGCCAAACAAAATTGCCGTCGATTTAATACCGACCTTGAGGTCATCATCCCGGTCAACCATGGCGTATTGTGTATCGTAAGCAATGGTCCACAGGATATTGGCGGCAAAGAGCAGCCAGGCCACAGGCGGCAAGCCCCCGGACTGAGCAGCATACGCCATGGGAATCGCCCAGCCAAACGCCATGCCCAGCACCAGTTGTGGTAAATGGGTATAACGCTTCATGAACGGATAGGCGGCGGCTAAGACCAGCCCGATGACCGACAACTGAATGGTTAATGCATTCATGGTCAGCACCAGGCCGAAGGAAAGCAGGGATAAACAAGCAAAAAAGACCAGCGCTTCCCGCGCACTGATCAGGCCAGACGGCAAAGGCCGCTGCGCGGTCCGTTTAACGTGCCCGTCAAAGTGACGATCGGCGTAATCATTAATGACGCAGCCGGCCGCCCGCATACTGAAAACACCAAGAATAAATACCAGTAACACGTTGAAATCCGGCATGCCATCTGCGGCGAGAAACAACGCCCATAACGTTGGCCACATCAACAGTAAACTACCGATCGGGCGGTCCATACGAGCCAGTTGCCAGTATGCCCTTGCCTTGGTCATCTCCAAACCCAGATTCTCCTATTTTTGCTCAAAGCCTGTCGCCGGCTTCTGATGATGAACAACAGACAGATGATTCAGCGGCGAAACCTGCTCACTGCCATCGTGATAGACAGGGGCCGGGGCCAAAAACAGTTCCGCGACCAGCATGGGTTTTTCCTTCACCCATAAACGGGAACGGCGCGCCCACAAGCGCTTCCCTTCCAGACTGGTTTGCGCGAGTTGCAGCGCATCCCGACGGGCACTCTGATCGGTAAACACCCGATAACCCAGCGGCAAGTCGCCCAACTGTGCCAGATCATGTTCATCCCCGGTCAGGGTTGGCAGCGGGATCAGGGTTCGGGCAAACACCCAAGGCACCCCGTCTCCCTCCAGTAACACACAGCGTTCCAGGCAATCCACATCGCCCAGCATTTGCCGCTCTCCCGGCTTTAACGCCTGAGCGCGTAACGGGTGTTGCCCCAGCAGGCGAACACTGAACTGATGACAATAACGGGCAAAACGGCGCGACAACGAACCCTGCTCATGTAGCCAGCTTTCCAGCCCGGCCTGTGCCGGCGTCAGTGCCGCCGCCATCTGCCAGTCAACACTATCCAGCGCAGGCTGATAAATCTGCTTGAATTTCGACATCTTCCCAATTCAATTCCTGGAACTCTTGTCCTTTGGGTTCATCCCGGGCCAACTTTTACCGCCTTCTGTTTAAGGCACATTGTGTGCGCTACACACCCAGGTATCGACAACAGCGCGTTATCATAACCTGCTGCAAAAACGGCATGATCCGACACGGATTTGGCGACCAAAAGATCAACAGCCCCTGTAAAGGGTGATAGAATGTGTTCAATCAATCACATTGAATGATGCCCTATTGTAGCAAGCCGTCGCGGACAGGAATATCATTCCTCGCCAAAGTAGGCACTTGGGTAACAGATTTTTCCCAGATACAGATGGATAGCAAGATGAAATCTCTACTCCTGACTTTTGCGGTGCTGCTGTTGACCCTGAACCAGCCCGCTTTTGCACAAGCAGCACAAGGCACACCGCAGTACAGCTATTTCACGCTGACACCGGATATCACCACCAATTACACCACCCAAGGCAACAAGCTGGGTTATCTGCGTTTGCAAGTCGATCTGATGGTTGCCGATCCCGATTATTTGCCGCTGGTCGAGCACCATGCCCCACTGATCCGTGATGCGATTATTCAGATCATCAGCGAGCAACCGGAAGTCAAAATCAAGTCTCTGGCTGGCCGTGAAGCCATTCGTCAGCAGTGCCTGACTAAAGTCAATGATTTGCTGATTGCCGAGACCAACCAAAAATTACTGACTGAACTGCTCTTTACCAAATATCTGTATCAGTAATCCCCCGCTTCCCGAAAAAGAAAAGGCGCTCAATGAGCGCCTTTATTCTTCGTTTCCCGGAAATACTTTATGCCGCAGCATGGGCACCATCACGCTTTGCCGCGATATATTCAGCCACCGCCTGCTGCTGGTCGCTGTTCAGGTACAGACCCAGCTTACTGCGTCGCCACAGCGCATCTTCTGCACTGCTCACAAACTCATGATTCATCAGGTAATCCAGCTCACGGGCGTAAAAACCCTCGCCGAAATGCTGTCCCATTTCTGCTTCGCTGTTTACGCCATCAAGCACCTGCCAGCACAGGGTACCGTAGTTAGTCGCCAGCCGCTCGGCCGTGAATGCATTCAGCCAGTCATAACGAGTCTGCAACTCGCGGCTTAAACGTGACAGATCAAAACCAGCTTCTCCACCCGGCAGACAGGCATCAGCGGTCCAGGCTGTGCCCATATTCGGGAAGAATGGTGCCAGTTTATGCAATGCCGCCTCGGCCAGTTTACGATAGGTGGTCAGCTTACCGCCAAAGATCGACAGTAGCGGCGGCTGCGAACCTTCCTGCTCCAATTCCAGCGTGTAATCCCGGGTCACAGCTTGCGGTGAATCGGACTCATCATCACACAGCGGGCGAACGCCTGAGTAAGTCCACACCACATCGGTCCGTTGCAGCTGGTGTTTGAAGTGCGCGTTATACACTTTGAGCAGGTAACGGATTTCGTCTTCATCAATCGCCACCTGACGCGGATCACCGTGGTATTCCACATCGGTGGTGCCAATGATTGAGAAGCGGTCCAGATAAGGGATCACGAACACAATACGCTGGTCTTCGTTCTGCAAAATGTAAGCCTGCGGTTCATCATGCACACGGGGCACAACAATGTGTGAGCCTTTGATCAGACGGATATTGCGCGGTGATGGGGTATCCAGGCTGGTGTCATAGAAGGTTTTCACCCAAGGGCCAGCTGCATTGACCAGCGCATGAGACCGGCGTACAAACCGCTCCCCCGTCAGGCCGTCAAGCACCGTCACCTGCCAGATATCGCCATCCCGTTCGGCTTTTTCAACCCGGCAACGATTCCGAACTTCCCCCCCACGGGCTGCGGTTTCCATGGCATTGAGTACCACCAGGCGGGCGTCGTCCACCCAGCAGTCAGAATATTCAAAACCACGGGTAATTTCCGGCACCAGTGCAGAGTCATTGCCAAAACGCAGCCCTGCACTGCCCGGCAGTGTCGTGCGCTTGCCCAAGTGATCGTAAAGGAACAGGCCGGCGCGAATCATCCAGGCTGGTCGCAGGTGAGGACGATGCGGCAGACGGAATCGCATTGGCTTCGCAATATGCGGGATTTTTCGCAGCAAGACTTCACGCTCAGCCAGGGCTTCGCCCACCAGGCGGAACTCGTAATGCTCCAGATAACGTAAACCACCGTGGATCAGTTTAGAGCTGGCCGATGACGTTGCCGAAGCAAAGTCCTCTGCTTCGAACAATGCTACCTTAAGACCACGTCCTGCCGCATCGGCCGCGATACCGGCACCATTAATTCCACCGCCGACGACGATGATATCCAGAATCTCATTTGCTGCTGTCATGCCTTTCACCTGTACCCTTCGTTGACCGACTCGTCTGCATTCCTCTCTGCTTTATATTAGGACATGCATTCGAAAGTCATCATTTCGATTTTATGTTCGATATCGCTCAATATAGACAAATCCAGCGCGAACATCATCCTTTTTATGCTCGAAACATGACACCAATATGATCATACGCACAAAAAAAGCTGCCTTTTTGGCAGCTTTATGCGTATTCCGGGCTAAATTGATAATCAGTCAGGACATAAATGAGCGAAAACGCTCAAATGAAAAGTCCTCAGTCAGAAACAATTTCTAGATGTGTTTCCAGTTCTGCCATCCGCTTTGCCAGGGGTTCTGGGGGCGTTTTATTGGTGAACAGCATGTCGATCTGGCTGATATCACCGAGGTTCACCATGGCGTTTCGACCGAATTTGGTATGATCCACACCCAGCATGACACAGCGGCTATTTTCGATAATCGCTTGCTTGACCCGAACTTCATGATAGTCAAAGTCCAGTAAGGAGCCGTCCAGCTCAATCCCGCTGATCCCAATGATCCCAAAATCGAGCCGGAACTGTGAGATAAAATCCAGTGTGGCTTCACCGACAATCCCACCATCACGGTTGCGTACCTCGCCACCGGCCAGAATCACCCGGCAGTCATCCTTACCGGTCAGGATACCGGCAACATTCAGGTTGTTTGTCACCACCCTCAAATCGGTATGGTTCAGCAGTGCACGCGCCACCGCTTCCGGGGTTGTCCCAATATCAATGAACAGGGTCGCACCGTCTGGAATATGTCTGGCCATTGCCTGAGCAATGCGGTCTTTCTCAGCCAATTGCATGACTTTTCGGGTCGTATAAGAGGTATTCACCGAACTGGAAGGCACTGTTGCGCCACCATGATGACGGCGAATTTTATTCTCTTCTGCCAGTTCATTCAGATCACGGCGGATGGTCTGCGGGCTGACATGAAAGCGGGCAACCAGATCGTCAGTACTGACATAGCCCTGGGTTTTCACGAGATCGACGATCTCCTGATGACGTTTGCTTTGCTTCACTGCTGTAACTGCTCCTGATAAACGAAGATCAAATAACCGTAATGGCCCGGTATCCATGGCTGCTCATCTTACTGGGCAATGCTGCATCTTGCCAGAGAGGGGATCCCACTCCTGACGCAAAGCTCAATGTGCTTTTTTCTCAGGGTGCCGCAGACGTGCATCCACAAATGCCAGGAAACAGCCGGTCACTAACCCGAATAAATGCGCCATATTCGCGATTTTGATACCGAGGATGTCTGCAAATCCCAGGATCAGCCACACCAACATGAACACAACAATGCCGTTTGGGATATTGAGTCCCCGTGACGGTGCCAGCCATCCCAGCCACCAGAGATAGCCCATTAGTGCGTACACAACCCCGGACAGACCACCAAAGTTAGGGCCGCCAACCCAGAACTGCGCCAGACCAGAGACCAGCGCTGACAGAAGAAAGATTTCCAACAGCTTACCGCTGCCACTGTGCCGCTCTAACTGCCCGCCCAGGATCCACCACCACAGACAGTTAAAGACAAGATGAAGCAATGAGAAATGCAGCAGGCTGTGCGATACATAGCGCCACAGCTCCCATGTATCCCCCTGCATCAGCGGAAAATGCAGCCAGTCAAATAAGAACCGCTGCCAGCCGAAAATCCAACCGATATAAATCGCGATGGCCACGATCATCACACTCAGGCTGACCGGCCCGGCACCCTGCTTGAGCATCGACAGCAAGCTGGGGCTGTTGTACCACACCTTGAAGGTCTTCCGCTGAGCCGCTTGCTCAAAAGCTGCCCGATACTTGGGATCACCCGGGTGAGAGAGAAACTGCTGCCATTCCGATTCAGTGTCCGCCTGATACCGTTGATCAGCCAGAAAAATGACAAAATGGTCACCGGGTTCCACCGCGAGGACCAGTTCGATACCACGCATAGCCATATAATCAATAAAAGCCAGCGCTATCATCGGATCATCATGAACGGCAATTCGCAGCATCTCCGACTCCCATTTCAACCTTCAGGTTTCAGGGGCTCGGTAAACCGAAACTCAGGATCTGATCACTGCCCCACACAAGGGTATGATTCACGACGCCAGGCCTCAAATCCGCCATCCATACTGTAGACCGTCTCATACCCTTGATTGATCAGATACTGCGCAGCACCCTGTGAACTAATCCCATGGTAGCACATGACGATCACGGGCTGATCGAAATCGACTTCGTCCATGAACTGAACAATGGAATCATTCGTCAGGTGAAAGGCTGCATCAGGACGGGATAACGCATGGGACTGAGGGTCGCGAATATCCACCAGCACAGCACGGCTCTCCGGCTGCTGAATTAAAGAGTACGCCTGCTCAACAGAAATATGTTCAAACTGCTCCATGAAAGCCTCATTCAGTGTTTATCATCGGCAACAGCCAGGATCACGCCGCTGTTCACCAGAAAAATGCACGATCCTTTGCGGGGATCGATCAAAATTAGACAAGGTCAACCCGATTCATTTCCCGGAGAAACCTCAGCCAAATGGCTGTTCGCCAGTATACCTCACTCAGTTACTCACAGCTTTGAAAAAATCCGCCGTGATCGCGGCTCCCTGACAAGGCTGAATATGCCTTAAAAACTCAATATTTAGCCCGACCCGTTTTTCATGCTTCACTTTGACTGATCATCCTTTCGCCATCTGTGGAAAAAACTGTGAATAGCGTTGATAATGTGTTGGGAGCAAAGAAGATCCACTAGATGTAGTAAGGATCATGGCAAACACTGTGGATAATTTTTTGAGTGTGCAACCGCATGCCATTCCCGAGATCAGCAAACCGCCGTCTCACTTGACTCCAGGCACAAAAAAACCGGCCAGCAGCCGGTTTTTTCATTCAATAACACTGTGGATAGAAATTCCTGTGACCGTGAAGATCCTGAGCCCTCAAGATCAGGACGCTTTCTGGATCTTTACAGGGCTTCGCCCACAGCCTCTTTCAATTTACGCATGGCATTTTTCTCCAGCTGACGAATACGCTCAGCCGAAACACCATAATGATCCGCCAAATCCTGCAATGTTGCTTTGTCATCATCCAGCCAGCGGGAACGGACAATATGCTGGCTTCGATCATCCAGATTTGACAGTGCCAGTGACAAACGGTTATTCGCATGGCTTTCCCAGTTATTTTCCTCATAACTGAGTGCCACATCAGAAGATTTATCTTCCAGGAAATACACCGGTGCCGCATAGCTGCTGTCGCGTTCGTCTTCGTCGACGGGCATATCGAACGTTGCATCCTGCGCGGCAAGACGAGATTCCATCTCGCGCACTTCGCTGGTCTCTACACCCAGCTGTTCTGCCACCATTTCGACTTCTTCATTATTGAACCAGCCCAGACGCTTTTTGGCTTTACGCAGGTTGAAGAAGAGTTTGCGCTGAGCCTTGGTCGTCGCCACTTTGACAATCCGCCAGTTCCGCAGCACATATTCATGAATCTCAGCTTTAATCCAGTGAACAGCAAAAGACACCAAGCGCACCCCGACTTCCGGGTTAAAACGCTTCACGGCCTTCATCAGACCAATATTGCCTTCCTGCACCAGATCAGCCATCGGCAAACCATAACCGGAATAACCGCGGGCGACATGGACTACAAAACGCAGGTGGGACAATACCAGACCGCGTGCAGCCTCGATATCGCCTTCATAATGCAGACGCTCAGCTAACTCACGTTCCTGCTCGGCTGTCAGCATCGGATAGCTGTTCACAGACTGGATATAACCTTCCAGACTGTCGGCAGAAACTAAAGCTAATGAAGTCATCTCTTTTGTCATTCAAGCAACCCCTGTGGATTCATTGCCAGAGCCTTTTACTCTGGACTTTCACGTAAATCAGGCAGTGATTATGCTGCCTGACCGACAATAATGCCTGTAATACTGCGCAAAATGCAAGCGCACATCCTCTAGATAGAGTGCGTTACATCAGATTGGTTCAATTTCTTTTAAGTGCCTCCCAGCACTGAGGCGTGCTGCCAGCACCCCAAGCAGTGACGACAGCATGAGCAGCAACAGGCCTTCGTCCCAGGCCAGACCCGTCAAGTGAAAATCACTGCCATATAACAGTGCCAGTTTATCCACTGCACTTTCAATCATCAAGCATACCAGCGTAGTGAGCACTAACGCCAAGGCCGATGCCAGTAAGCCATACCAAGCGCCCGTATACAAAAACGGCCTCAGAATGTAGGTATTGGTTGCGCCAACCAGCTTCATCACCTGCACCGCCTCTTTCTGGTTTTGCAATTGCAGCCGCAGCGTATTACCCACAATCAGGAACACGGCCAGCAACATCAACCCGGCCATCAACATCGCCAGCGTCACACTCAGTTGCTTGATTGCCTCCAGCCGCTGGAGCCAGTCAC
Organism: Photobacterium galatheae; assembly: GCF_000695255.1. GTDB lineage: Bacteria > Pseudomonadota > Gammaproteobacteria > Enterobacterales > Vibrionaceae > Photobacterium > Photobacterium galatheae. Next base: position 34,226 of record NZ_JMIB01000009.1, read on the forward strand.
TGTCGAGTCTGACATCATCCACACCCGCCTGCGCTCTGAGCTTATCTGCCAGCCCGGCAGCCGCTTCACTGGTCTGCCACTGTGCGGCCGGTTTTATCACCAGAACGGCAGGCAGCGGATTTTCATCCAGCAAACTTAATGCCTTGGCAAAGCCGGCATGGTTTCGAAATTCCTCCAGCCCCTGCTGAGGAGAAATATAGTCTGTCTGAGCCACTTCCTGCCAGCCAGAAACCCGCTCAAGCAGCTGGCGGGCTTCACGGTCACCAGTGCCGGAAGCCAGATACACGGTCAACTGTGTCGGGTTTTGCCACGCCTGACTGACCAGACTGATATTTTTCGCTGCGATGTAAAAACAAGTCGGCAACGTCAGAGCCACGGTCAATACGGCCAGAGTCAGGACATTCCCCAGCGGACGACGCCACATATCGGTGAGTGCCTGCTTACAAACCTGCCGTTGCATCGCCAGCCAGCTTTGGGATTCACGCGCCATAAGCGACCTCGCGCATCATACCGTTGTGCAGATCCAGACGACGGTAAGCGTGTCGGCTCAGCAAAGACGTGTCATGAGTGGCCATCAGTACGCTGACGCCCACTCGGTTAAATTCGGCGAACAGGGCCATCATTTGCTGAGACAAATCTGCATCCAGGTTACCGGTCGGTTCATCTGCCAGCACCACCAGCGGCTTATTCACCACGGCACGGGCAATCCCCACGCGCTGCTGTTCCCCCCCGGAAAGCTGGATCGGCAGACATTGCGCCTTATCCAGCAGGCCGACTTTATCCAGCGCCGCAGACACCCGGCGTTTCACATCCCCGGCTGGAGACTGTGCGATCTGCAGCGGCAGTGCGACATTCTCAAACACAGTTCTGTCCATCAGCAGTCGGTGATCCTGAAAAATCATCCCGATATGACGTCGCAGAAAAGGGATCTGATGACTGTCAATTCGGGTGATGTCATGTTCATTAAAGAAAATGCGGCCATCACTTGGCCGCTCTATTGCTGCAATCAGTTTCAACAACGTGCTCTTTCCCGCTCCGGAATGACCGGTCAGAAAGGCCATCTCACCTTTACCCAGATGAAAATTCACTTTTTGCAGGGCTTGTCGGCCACCCCGATATGCTTTACTGACCTGCTGAAACTGAATCACACTTATTCCTCGTCGCTAAACAGTGCCTCAATAAATTCCTGGGCGGCAAATGGACGCAAATCTTCAATGCCTTCCCCAATTCCAATGTAACGAATCGGAATGTTGAACTGATCGGCAATGGCGAAAATTACCCCACCTTTGGCTGTCCCATCCAGCTTGGTCAGTGTAATACCAGAGACTGGTGCCACTTCGCTGAACAACTTGGCCTGACTGATCGCATTCTGACCCGTACCGGCATCAACGGTCAGCATGATTTCATGCGGCGCCTGCGGATCGATTTTCTGCATCACCCGAACAATCTTACGTAACTCTTCCATCAGATTGCCTTTGTTTTGCAAACGGCCCGCGGTATCTGCAATCACCACATCCACTTTGCGAGCCTTGGCAGACTCAATGGCATCGTAGATCACGGAAGCACTGTCTGCACCGGTGTGCTGCGCGACTACAGGGACGTTGTTTCGCTCCCCCCACACCTGCAGCTGTTCAACGGCAGCTGCACGGAAAGTATCACCGGCAGCCAGCATGACAGATAATCCCTGGCTCTGGAATTGCTTCGCCAGCTTACCGATCGTGGTGGTTTTACCCACGCCGTTCACACCGACCATCAAAATGACATAAGGCTGACGGCTGGTATCAATCACCAGCGGCTGCTCGACTTTCGCCAGCATGTCGCTCAGCTCATCTTTCAGCAGGCCGTACAGTGCCTCTCCATCTTTCAGTTGCTTGCGATCCGCTTTTTCTGTCAGGTTTTCGATGATTTTAAGCGTCGTATCCATCCCGACATCGGCCACCAGCAACTGCTCTTCCAGTTCTTCAAACAGATCATCATCAATCTGCTTGCCACGGAACAGACCGAAGAACCCCGAACCCAGTTGATTCCGGGTTTTCTTCAATCCTTTCATCAAACGACTGAAGAAACCTTCGCGCTGAGGTTTTTCCTGCACCGCGGGTTCTGAAACAACGACAGGAATCTCCGCTTCTGGCTGCGCTTCCGGCTGTTCCTCAACCACAGCCTCAACCGGAGTTTCATCTTCCGTCACCGGATGGCGCAGCGCTTCGGCTTCCACATCCAGATGCGCACTCTGCTCCGGCAATTCCGGGGCTTCCTCGCGTGGTGCCGGCGCTTCTTCTACCGCCTCCGCATCCGGAGCGACGACCTCCTGGGCCTCAGGCGCTGTCGCAACGTCCTGAGCTTGCTCTGCCTCAGTAGCATCTTGCTGCTGTTTTTGTTGTTCCTGTTGCTCGGTTTGCTCTTCCGCGCCAAACCCCAGCCATGAAAATAATCCGCGCTTCTTTTTTTCTGCCATTGGCAAATCCTGGAAATTGATTGGTACAATTTGCGGCCTGAAAACAAGTGGCCTGTTTATCTTTGGGCTTGCATTTGCTGTTACAGTTCACAAACACAAAGATAATCAGGCCCATGTATACTATCACTTTCTCTACGGTCGAAGAAATGTATGACAAGACGTAAGACACAATCCGGACACAAGGCTAACAAACCCAGCCCGGGAGGCTTTGTACGTATCATCAGTGGCCGCTGGCGGGGGCGTAAACTGCCAGTCCATGATGTCGCCGGGCTACGCCCTACCACCGACCGTGTCAAAGAAACAGTTTTCAACTGGCTGGCACCGGACATCCACGGTGCCAGATGCCTGGATCTGTTTGCCGGCAGCGGCAGCCTGGGGCTGGAAGCGCTGTCCCGCGGTGCCGACCACCTGACACTGCTGGAACTGGATAGCAAAGCCGCCGGGCAACTGAAGCGCAATCTGGACACGCTGGGCACCACGCAGGCCATGCTCCACCAGACCGATAGCCTGACGTTTCTGGCCCAACCCGGCACCGCGTTTGATCTGGTGTTTATCGACCCGCCTTTTCGCCGTGACATGCTGACGGATGTCTTCCGCCTGCTCGAAACCAATGGTTGGCTGGCCCCTGAAGCCCTGATTTATCTGGAAGCCGAGAAAGAGCTCGGATTACCTGACACCCCGGAGCACTGGCAACTGCTGAAAGAGAAAACGGCAGGTCAGGTCAGCTACCGCTTGTATCAAAGAGAGGAACTATGAAAACGCTGATTCTACTGGCTAAAATTGCCATTGGCTTTGTCTGGGCCGTTCTACTGCTCAACCTGTTCTATCCGTTCCCAGGCGTGGCTGCGATTGCACTTTATATTATGACGGCGTTTCTGCTGGCGATGCATGGCCTGCAAATGCTGATTTTCCTCGGTGCCTTCGGCGATAAGCTGACCTTAGGGCGATGGGAAAAGTGGTCTATTCTGGCCTTTGGGATCTTTGCCCTGCTGGATATCCGCCGCAAGCACATGATGTAAAAAGCACACAGGGTGCCATCCGGGCACCCTGCTTCTCTTCACTGGCATCAAGTTATCTCAAGCTTGAAAAGCTGTCATCACGCTTCAGTCATCTGGCCTGTCCGCCCCGCACTGCCAGCACCAGTCAAACGGACCTTCATTCAGTTCTCCGCACCCCCGGCATCGCCATCCCTGCAGATTTCCCTTTTCATAACTGGCGATCAACTGTTGCGCCTGAGCCGTTTCTTCCGCCGGAACCCAAAGCATCACTTCCACCACATCGGCCGGTAGCTCACCCGCCGCTGAACCGAGGTTTTCACCCGTCAATCGAACACGCAAGCCGGCATGTTCCAGCAAACCTTTGAGCGTATGTGCTTCCAGACTGTTGCCAGCACGGTAAATCGACTGCCAGGTGAATGCCATACCCTCTCCTTCTGCTGTTCAGGATTAGCGTAGCAAAACGCTGATGACCAACAATGACTGGGACAGATAATAAGTGGTCATAATACTCCCTGTCGCCGCCCGGAAATTACCCCGAAAACGATCCAGCGCCAGCAAAGTATCAGACACCAGAAACATCAGCGCTCCGGCAAAAGCTGCCAGTCCGGCACCCGTCCGCGTGGTAAGCCAGTATTCTCCCGCCGCCCAGGTCATTTGCAGAATGACGGCGACATAAACCGCCACAGGAATCGCCAGTCGACCCAGTGAGGGCAACAGCAACAGATACACAATAATCCCGGCACCGCCCAGCAACGCCGGCAGCCACCAGACAATCGGGGCTGCCAGTTCGCCCCAGAATGCAAAAGAATACACGACGTGCGCCAGCAGGAAACTCGCCAAACCGGCAACAAACCTGTCTTTGGGCAGCATCAGAAAGATATCGCCCACCACAGAACACACCAGCCCGGCAACAATGACCTGCTGATAGAAATCACCGCTGCCAAACTGAAATGCCGTTGCCAGCAAAAGGACGATGGTCAACGGTTTAAAGAGATAAAACTGCCACTGAGGACCGCGATAAGCGGCATTGATATGCAGCAAAGCTGAAAAAGAGACGGCTAACCAGACCCACATATGTCCACCAGAGTTATCAAAGCTGTGACAGTGTAAAAAGCCCGATAAGATTGTCTAGCCCGGAAAGCGCTTTCACCCGGCCAATTCTCACCTCTGTGATCTATCACACTTTCACATAACTCATTCTTCTCAGGATTAATCTGGCGTGACTCGTTCTCCCCCGCTTCATAAACAGTACGGGGTTGTACCACTTTGATTTGATGTCATGACGACAAAATCAGCCTGCAGGAACTCACTGAAAAAATGTACCTCTACCATCCATAAAGCACGGCAATTCAAGAAAGAAATTACGTTCAAAATAAAAATTAAAACAAATATAAAACAATCACTTATTAGTAAACTTCCCCTAAAAAACATTACACGAAGACGAGCGCTTATTTTTGTCACGGTTACCATAGAATTTACAAGAAAATGCGTCCCCGAAGACAGAAAGCGTATGCAAAAGGCACAGCCAGTGTATACCAGCGTTCATCAACAATCCCTAAACTACAGAAAACCATCCAAAATGCGACACCATCAAAAACCAAACGATAAAAACAAAAAACCTGAAAAACAACACTTCAAAAAAACAAGCGAGAACATAAAATGAAATATAAATCAGTTAGTTATGCAACAAAACAAAAGCAACTTCATTTTTGATTGCTTTTTACTCAGGTCATTTTTCATAGTTTAGCTCGGTCAATAAAGGGATTTTATGGCCACTAAAAGTAAATTTATTGCTAAATATCACACCTTCACTTTGATCAAACCGTAAAAAAAGTGCTATTCTTGAATTCATCAACTCAGCAGCAACAGTAAGGAGCCTACCTCTATGTTATCTTCCTCTCAAAAACAAGGGCTTGTCATGATCGCCGTCGTCGCCGGTCTCATGTTGCTGCCTGTGCTTTAATAAGCAATAACCAAAGATTACCAAACAAAAAAAGGTGCCACAGGCACCTTTTTTTGTTCCAGACTGACACTACATTCCCTTTACCATTAAAGGCGAAGTTTGATCAGATGCCAGTTGCTGGAGTAAAACCATAGCGCCAGTGCTGTCATCCCAACCACCAAAAATAAAACAACAGCCCAAACACGGCGGCCACTCCGAGGAGTCAGCTCTTTTTCACATGCACGGCAGGCTTTACGAAAACCCCGGCTATCATCCAGAACAAACCCATCTTCGTGCACCACTTTATTACGGATGGTCGCAACATAACGCAACGAGGGAATAATCTCGTGCGGCAGTCGCTCTTCACAGCTGGTGATCAACTGATGCAGGCCTTTTCCTTCCGCGTGGTAATGATGTTTTAGTAAATATTCAAGCCGACGGCTGCGGCTCACCACTAGCTCAATATCCGTCACCAGCCCCTACTCCCTACACAAACCTTCTTTTTTAACCTTACAGGCAGATCAGCCCGTTGCAAACCACTGGGTCAGCATGCCGGTCACAAACACCGGACGCCGTCACTGACAATCGAACCATGACTCAAGCATAATGCCCCCTGAGAATGAAGGAGTCCGACATGCCATTTTTTCCGTTTCTGATCCTGGCTGTATTACTGTGTCTGGCAATTGCCAGCTTTATCTTTATCTACCGCCGCCACTGGACAAGCCGTCATGCCACCGACAAACAAATTGACGTACAGATCCTTGATAAGCAGAGCTTATCCGCCGATGAACACCAGCCAGGAGATGACAGCGAGCAATACTGGCTCTATGTTCAGCCCCTCAGTGGCGGCCCGAAGCGTGAATTTCAGGTCGGGGTACATTTTTATCATGCCCTGACTCCCGGGGACTGCGGTACCCTGACCTATCGGGGCCGGCAGTTTATCCATTTTGCGCTGAAACGCTGAACTGCCATGACCTTCAGGGCACCAGCCAGGCCGTGAAGCGACTTCGACTGAGCCACCAGCTGGCCAGCAACGCCAAACCACCCGCGATCAACGTCCAGAAAGGAATCATCAATGCCGGGTGGATAAAATACAAATCAAACGCTCTGACCGGCCACAGAAACAACGGATGCAGCAGATAAATCCCCAGGCTGTAACGGCTGACAAAAGCCAGCCTTGCGAGTGTCTGCTCACTCAGCCGATCAGCCAGATAACGACACAATGAAAATACCATGGCGGCTATCACCACAGTATTCAGCGTCTTATAAGACAGCCAGCGGCCAACCGTATATTCCCCCAGCAAAAAGCTGTGGCTGATCACCATATAATCCGTCAGTAATAACGCAGCAATGCCCAGCGGCAACAACCAGGTCAACGTCGGCCATGAAAAACAGAAAAGGCTGTACCCCAGCAGCAAATAACCACTATAGAGCACCAACTGATGGCTCCAGGGGCCATCAATATGGAGCAGAAACAAGCCTGTCACCGTCATCCACAGTAAAGTCACACCTTTGATGGCAGTGGGATCAGCCCGCTTCACCCATGCCTGAAAAAAGGGGATCACCAGATACAGCGGAATAAAGTAATAAAAGAAGCCCAGATGGTAATAGGTTTCGTGCGCCGGCATCTCAGCCAGGGTATGCAGCGCGGTCTCTGTGTGATAACCCTCTGGCGTTGCACCCGACAAGAAAGCGTAAAACAGCGACCAGACCAGAAAAGGCACCAGCACCTTGCCCAACCGACGTCTCAGATAATAGCTCAAGTCAAATGGCCGGGTATCACTCAACATCAGTGCCCCGGTGATCATAATAAAGACAGGTACAGCCCAGCGACTGAAGCTGTTATAGCTGACAGCCGTCATCCAGGCATGGTCCGGGATCTGACCCAGTAATTCACGATAGGGGCCGAGCACATGAATCACCACCACCGCTGTTGCCGCAACACAGCGCAATAGATCAATGAAGATAACCTTTTCCCGCATAGATCCCCTTTGCGATGGCCCATCGCCCATTCGATACTTTTGATCCAGATTAGGCACCTGCGCCTGCTTTAATGTTAACAGAATGCTAACTTGAATGGTGTTTTATTAGTTTCAACCCAGAATGGTGATCTATATCACAAAAAATATCATTTTGTTCTTCATACATCACAATGATCTCCCGTCCTGAATCGTCTTGACTTCGTTACAAATAGACAACAACACACATAGAAGAAAGCAAATTGATTCAAAATTCACACAAAATAAGGAATAAAAAACCAATAAACAAATGATTCATTAGTCATAAATTATACAAATGAAATATTTTGACACACTTTTGTTTTGTTGAGTCTATTAACAATAGCGTAACCTCCCGCCCCGACAACAAGAGACCCATTGACGGGTACACGACGAATAAGGAGGTCGTGATGCATTCAAGTGCTTCACAAAATCAAGTAAATCCAAAAAAAACGCTGTTTACGCGCTTTTTAGACACGGTTGAATGGCTGGGTAACCTGCTGCCTCACCCGATCACTTTGTTTGCCCTGTTCAGCCTGGCGATTCTGGTCGCTTCAGGAATTGCCGGCTACTTCGGTGTGTCAGTTCCTGATCCGCGTCCTGAAGGTGCACCGGGCCGCTCCGCTGATGGTATGATTTATGTAGTCAGCCTGTTCAATGCGGACGGTCTGCAAATGATTGTGGCCAATCTGGTGAAAAATTTCACTGGCTTCGCCCCACTGGGCACCGTGTTGGTTGCCATGCTGGGTGTCGCCATTGCAGAACATTCTGGCTTACTTTCTGCTGCAATGCGTGGTCTGGTTATGGGTGCGTCCCGCCGCATGGTGACCCTGGTGGTCGTCTTCGCTGGTATCATCTCGAACACCGCATCAGAATTAGGCTATGTCGTCCTGATCCCACTGGCCGCGATGCTGTTCCACTCGCTGGGCCGTCACCCGCTGGCCGGTCTGGCAGCTGCTTTTGCCGGTGTCTCCGGGGGCTATAGTGCCAACCTGCTGCTGGGCACCGTAGACCCGTTACTGTCCGGGATCACCCAAACAGCCGCACAGATGATCGATCCGACCTATGAAGTGGGTCCGGAGGTCAACTGGTACTTTATGTTCGCGTCCACCTTCGCGATCACCCTCATGGGTGCCTTTGTAACCGAGAAAATCGTTGAGCCGAAACTGGGCAGCTACAATGCCGAGGAAGCCAGCGACGATCTGGGTCAGGACAAGATGGGCAAGCTGACAGCACTGGAGAAAAAGGGACTGAAAATCGCCGGTCTGGCAGCACTGGCTGTTTCTGCCCTGCTGGCACTGACCATCGTGCCGGAAAACGGCATTTTACGTCACCCGGAAACTGGCCTGATCGCCGGTTCGCCGTTCCTGAAAGGCATTGTGGCGTTCATTTTTGTCTTCTTTGCCATTCCAGGCTTTGCCTACGGTAAAGTCGTCGGCACCATGAAAACCGATCGCGACGTCATCGATGCGATGTCGAAGTCGATGTCCTCCATGGGCATGTACATCGTGCTGGTGTTCTTCGCGGCTCAGTTTGTTGCTTTCTTCAAGTGGACCAATTTTGGTCAGGTCTTTGCCGTTGCTGGTGCAGACTTCCTGCAGTCGATTGGACTGACCGGCCCGATGCTGTTCTTTGCCTTTATCCTGATGTGTGGCTTCATCAACCTGATGATCGGTTCTGCCTCAGCGCAGTGGGCTGTCACGGCGCCTATTTTCGTTCCGATGCTGATGCTGGTCGGCTACGCGCCGGAAACTATTCAGGCGGCCTACCGGATTGGTGACTCAGTGACCAACATCATTACCCCGATGATGAGCTACTTCGGCATGATTCTGGCCGTTGCCACCCGCTACCAGAAGAATCTGGGGCTGGGCACTCTGATTGCCACCATGCTGCCGTACTCCATGGTCTTCATCGTGGGCTGGAGCCTGATGTTCTACATCTGGGTCTTCGTCCTGGGGATCCCGGTTGGTCCGGGTGCTGCGACCTATTACACCGTCGGCGGTTAATCTCCCAGAAACAACAAACCGGGCCAAGTGCCCGGTTTATTTTTTCCTCATTTCCGGTGAGACCGGAGACTATTTCTGATAAGGGATCTGGTAACTGGTCAGCCAGTGCAGTGTTTGATGGTATACATTCGCGACCTGCGTTTCTTTCACACCCAGCTTCTCGCAATAACGGGCCGTCATCTCCCAGTCCGCATTATCATACGCATCCAGCAGGTTCAGAATGTCTCCCAGATCTCCTTCCCGATACAGCAGCGCACTGTGGACTTCTTCCGACAATGGTAACAATTCCAAAAGCTTCGGCAGAGGTTTGTCCAGCAACGCATCCAGCAGAGAAAAAATACCGGCCAGAAAAGCCTGATCGCTGTTGAGGCTGATCCCGCTGCCCCGCGCCAGTTCCTCACACATCCGCGCCCGTTGCAACGACAAAATATACAGTTCTCGGGGTTTGCGGATCGACGCATGCGCGGCTGCCACCACAGACACAAAGAGTTTGATTTTCTCTTCTCCCAGATACACCAGTGCCTGTTTAAAATTGCCAATGGGCGACAGCGTGCGATGCGCTGCCGAATTCACATAACGCAGCAGCAGATAAGACAGTGAGACATCGCTGGTAATAATTCGCTCGACTCGCTTGAAATCCACCGGTGTGCGGCTGATCTCCCGCAGCAATCGCAGTGTCGTCAGTGTTTCCGGAGTCACCTGCCGGTTTTTCAGTAATTCGGGCTTACTGAAGTAGTAACCCTGGAACAAATGAAAACCTGCAGTTTTTGCTGCTTCGAACTCTTCCCGGGTTTCCACCTTCTCAGCAAGAAACTTCAGTCGCCGGCTTTTCTGACTGGCGACAAATGCACATGCCTGCTCGCAGCCCAGCTTAATGAAATCCAGCTTAATCAGATGAACAAACGGCATAAAACGCTGCCAGGCAGGCTCCAGTTCGAAATCATCCAGTGCGATGGTGTAACCCTGTTTGTGCAGATGACGGACTGCCGCCAGCAATTCGTCGTCCGGGGTACAGGTTTCCAGCACTTCAATCACGACTTTCTGCCTTGGCAGCAACAAAGGCATCAGTTTGATCAGGCTGTCGTGGGGAAAATTAATAAAGGTTCGCTGACTGGCCGTCGCCAGATCATCACCAACAGCCATATAATTTTCCACCAGCAACCGACTGGTCGCCGTGTTCGCTTCGATCTGGGGAAATGCATTCTGCTCCCCGTCACGGAACAACAGCTCATATCCCACCGTGCGCTGCTGGCGGTTCAGAATCGGCTGACGAGCTACGTAGGCGTACATATCCGAAATAGTCATGACCCTGCCAGATGGATGACAATAACAAGAATAGAAAGACATCCGTTTGGATGTCGCATCCAAAACCATCAACACTTTACGTTATACTGGAACATATTACGAATTCCTATATGCCGCCAGGCATAGCTAATAAATGTTGGACACGCTTCCCATGACGCAAGGTAAAAAATTTTCCCTCAACCATGAGGTATTTAGCATGGAACCCAACTTCTCCGAGAACATGGCAGGCCCGGTGGCAGAATGCTGGGCGCAAAGGCATCAGGGACAATTTGAAGGGGTCTCAGGCGTGCCCATTGCCTGGATGAGCCTGACCGGATTCAACCCAGACAAAGCCATTGTGCTGGTCAACGGCCGCATTGAAACCTTCCACAAATATCAGGAGCTGTGCTGGGAGCTGACCCGACAAGGCTACGATGTGTTTACCCTGGATCACCGCGGTCAGGGCTGTTCAGGCCGGATGACCCCGGATACTCAGCTGGGCCATGTCGAAGAGTTTTCCGATTATGTGGCCGATTTGCACACTTTTGTCGAGACCGTCGTCAAACCAGCCGGCTACCGTCAGCATTTCATTCTGGGTCATTCCATGGGTGGCACTGTCGTCAGTCTGTATCTGGCGCAACATCCGGATTTTTTTGATGCTGCAGCCCTGAGCGCCCCGATGCACGGCATCAAGATCAGCCACTGGATGAAGCCGATCGCTTCACCGCTGGCTCGGGTGGCGGAGCAGTTACAACGCCAGCCCAGCTACGCACCGGGTCAGGTGCCTTATTACCCCAAGCCTTTTGCCGATAACCCGCTCAGCCAGAGTCGATGTCGTTATGACTGGTTCCGGCAGCTCTACGAAGAAAATCCGAATTTCAAACTCGGCGGGCCAAGCTCCCGCTGGGTCTGGCAAGCACTGGCAGCAGCACGACAGACGGTCGAACTGGCGAGTCAAATTCACTGCCCGATTTTGCTGCTGCAAAACAGCGAAGACACCATCGTTGATAACCGGGCGCAAAATGTTTTCTGTCAGCGTGTCCAGCAAGGCGGCGGCCACTGCCATCTCAAAGTGATTCAGGGGGCACGACACGAAGTTCTGTTCGAACAGGATCGCTTCAGAAGCCCCGCTATTGAAGCCATTCTGACGCATTTTACCCACGAAAGTATGGGCAACGCAGAACCACCGCTGGCAGCCAACAGCCAGGCGGGATGATGATCTGAGCCAATCGATATCCAGACACAGCACGACAAAAATAGCGGAAAAAAGCACAGCCGCAGATTAGCCTCTTTTCTGCCGCTCATTCTGGTTTACACTGCTGATATCAATCAACCGGCTGCGCGTGTGCGAAGCCGGACACCATCAAACAGAGACGTGCCATGTATAAAATTGTTGCTTCCGATCTCGACGGTACACTGCTGACCCCGGACCACCAGATTGCCCCTTTCACCAAAGAGGTGCTTCAGCAGCTTCATCATCAGGGAACAGATTTTGTCTTTGCGACCGGCCGCCATCATGTCGATGTGGCCGAAATGCGTGAGCAGTTAGGGATTCCAGCCTACATGATCACGTCGAACGGTGCCCGGGTCCATACCTGTGACGGAGAGGAAGTCTTCCGCCAGGACGTCCAGCCAGACATCATTCTGGCACTGATGGCCCTCACCAGAGACGAGCCCGATCTGCGCATTCACCTTTACCGGAATGATGATTGGCTGCTGAATGTGGAAGATCCGTACCTGCGCGATTTCCACAAAGCTTTCACTTATCAGTTGTTTGACGTCGACAATCCGCCGCTGGAAGGGGTTGCCAAGGTTTTCTTTACCCGTGACGATAAAGATCACGACAAACTGGTGGTGCTGGAAGACAGATTCAGGGCCGCATTCGGTGACCGCGCCAATATTGCCTTCTCGACTCCCTGGTGTCTGGAAGTGATGGATATGGGTGTGTCGAAAGGCCATGCACTGGCAGCCGTAGCGCTGGCCAAAGGCTATGAACTGAAAGACTGTATCGCTTTTGGGGACGGCATGAACGATGTGGAAATGCTGACTATGGCGGGGAAAGGTCTGGTGATGGGCACCGCCCACCATAAAGTGATGGCCGCCCTGCCAGAAAACGGGGTCATCGGCTCCTGTGCCGACGAAGCCGTGGCGCATTATCTGGCAGACAATCTGCTGTAATCTAGCGACAAAGCCTCTATACAAACGCCGCCAGCATTCCCCCTCTGACGGCGTTTTTTTGCTGGAAACCTAAAACTGCCCGGTCATCCGCAGAATTTCCTGCCACTGCTGCGCCGTCACCGGCATGATGCTGAGGCGGTTGCCTCGCTGCACCAAAGGCATTTCATGCAGGGCATCATTGGCTTTGATTCTCTTCAGCGAGACCAGACGCAGATGGCGAACATATTCAATATCCACCATCACCCAGCGCGGATTCGCCGGATCCGATTTCGGGTCGAAATACGGGCTATCCGGATCAAACTGAAAGTGATCCGGATAGGCTTCCCGAACAACTTTTGCAATCCCGACCACACCGATATCCTTACACGATGAGTGATAGATAAAGACCTCATCCCCGACTTTCACCTCATCGCGCATCATATTGCGGGCCTGATAATTCCGCACCCCCTCCCAGCAGGCAACATTCATCTGCTTGAGGGTATCGATAGAAAACGTGTCCGGTTCTGTTTTAAATAGCCAGTAAGCCATAGCGCATCCTGTTGAGTGATTTTATTGAATCAGGGCAGTACCATAACGTCAGAATAACACAAGCGATCACTCACCATGACTATTGAATCTCCAGACACCTGCCCGCGCTGCGGTTTCCGTTACAACTGTATCTGCCATGCAGAGCCAAAGCTCCATTGTCAGGCGCGTTTTGTCCTGCTGACCCACAGTAAAGAGTTCGACAAAGACAGCAATACCGGTGTACTCATGGCACGCAGCCTGCCCGATTGTCAGCGAATCTGCTGGTCGCGTACCGAACCACCTCAGGAGCTGCTGAAGCAAATCGCCGATCCGCAGTTTCAGCCATGGTTATTATTTCCTGCCGATGACCAGCACCCGGCCTGCGATTTTTATCCCGTCACAGGCAAAACACCGCTCTTCATTCTGCTGGATGCAACCTGGCAGGAAGCGCGGAAAATGTTGCGAAAAAGCCCCTGGCTGGCCACGTTACCCCGGCTGAGGCTGACCCCGGATCAACTTTCAGCTTATGCGCTGCGCCGCAACCAGCAATCAGGCAATCTGTGTACCTGTGAAACCGGGATTGCTCTGCTGAACTTACTGAAAGCACATGAAGATGCCCAAGCCTTACAGCACTATTTCGAGACCTTTCTGCACGTCTTTCAGGCCGAAAAAAGTGGTCATACCCGCTAATTTTTTGCGCTTATTTTTGTTCACTTCTTGCGCTTTCTGGTAAAGCTCCCTACATTTAACCGACTAGTCAGTCTGTTTTTCCTGATTTCAAATACCGACCGGAACAAACACATCGAATACAGCCAGATGAAACAGGGCCTGTGCCCACAGGAGATCACGATGACCGCAGCCACCGCTTCAAAGGAAAGTCAGCCTATCTTCACGCTGCAGCACATTTTCAATCACCAGCGCAATGCTTCTCTGGCTCAACCGATGCCAGACTATGCCAGCCGGGTCACCACCCTCAAACAACTCAAAACTGCGCTACTAAAGAACAAAGAAGCGCTGTGCGAGGCTTTAGCGCAAGATTACGGTCACCGCAGCCATCAGGACACACTCATCAGCGACATCCTGCCTTGCGTGATGCAAATCAACTATACCCTCAAGCGTCTGAAAAAATGGATGAGACCGTCGCGCCGCCATGCCGGACTCCTGCTGATGCCAGCCAAAGTGGAAGTGGTTTACCAACCGTTAGGGGTGGTCGGCATTGTCGTGCCCTGGAACTTCCCGGTCATGCTCAGTCTCGGCCCGCTGATTACCGCGCTGGCTGCCGGGAACCGGGCGATGCTCAAACTCAGCGAATTTACCCCAATCACCAACAAGCTCCTCTGCTCTCTGCTGGCCAGCCTGTTTGAAGACAGCCAGGTAGCCGTGATTGAAGGGGAAGCCGATGTGGCAGCTGCCTTTACCCGACTGCCTTTTGATCACCTGCTGTTCACTGGCTCCACTGCTGTCGGACACCATGTCATGCGTGCGGCTGCCGAGAATCTCACCCCGGTCACACTGGAGCTGGGTGGCAAATCTCCCACCCTGATCGCGCCGGATGCTGAGATCACACAAGCGGTGCAGCGAACGATTTTCGGCAAGTGCCTCAATGCCGGCCAGATCTGCGTGGCACCCGACTATGTCTTGGTTCCCGAAGACAAAGCACAGGACTTCATCGCGGAATTTAAGCAACAGTTTACGACCATGTACCCACAAGGGGTTCACAGTCCGGATTTCACCTCTGTCGTCAATCAACGCCAGTTTGAACGTCTGAGCCAGTGGCTGGAAGAAGCCCGTCAGCACGGTGTTCCCATCGAACCGGCTCACCCGGAATCAATGGACGACACAGCACACCGCATGGTGCCGCATTTGCTGCTGAATCCGGATCACAACCTGACCCTGATGCAGCAAGAGATCTTCGGCCCACTGCTCCCTGTGATCACCTACAACAGCCTGGATGAAGCGCTTTCGTATATTCAGCAACGGCCTCGCCCGCTGGCACTCTATCTGATGACAGACGACGCAGCCCTCCAGGCACAGGTCAAAAACAACATTCATGCCGGTGGCATGGCCATCAATGACACCGTCTTTCATGTCGCGGCCGATGATGCGCCTTTTGGCGGGATCGGTCCCTCTGGTATGGGCCACTATCATGGCAAAGAAGGTTTTCTGACTTTTTCGAAAGCGAAAACTGTGCTGACCCGGGGGAAAATCAATACGGCGAAACTGGTCACGCCCCCCTACACCGGCTGGAAAACCATGTTGCAAAAAGCCATGATGGCTTTCTTCCTGCGCTGAACCTGTATTATGCTGGCTCTTCCATTGAGCCAGCATTCCGATGACAAGCACCACATGAGCCTGACCAAGAAACAGCAACTGCTAGACGCCGCCCTGAACTTATTCATCCAACAAGGCATTCAGGCCACCGCAACCGCAAAGATTGCCAAAGCGGCCGGGGTTGCTAATGGTACTCTGTTCCATCACTTTGCCAGCAAGCAAGCACTGGTCGAAGCGCTGCATCTGAACATTAAAGAAGAAATGGCACAGGCAATGACGCCACCAGACCCAAACCTTCCCCTCCGTGAGCAGATGATTCACCTCTGGCAGGCTGCCATTCGCTGGGGGCTGAGCCATCCACAGAAGTTTCAGTTTCTGCGCCAGCTCGCGAACGATCCCCAATATCCTCTCAGCCAGCAACATGCCATGCTCAGTCTGGCCCTGCCCTTATTGCCACAGCTCATTAAGCAGGGACAAAAAGCCGGAATTCTGGCCGACTGGCCGCAGGCATTAATCCTCAATACCTGCCACAGCCAGTTTTTATCTACCGTCAGCCTGTTCACTGAACAACCCGAACTGGCCAAAGATCCCACCTATCAGCAGGCAGCCTTTGACATACTGTGGTATGGGATGGCGCATCGTTGATCAGAATCACAAAATTCATGATGCGAATTTCTTTCATTATTCAGGCAATAATACATTCGAGGCTGGCCCTATTTCTGGGTGAAATACAGACTGACATTCGATGTTTCAAACACAGGAAACACTCATTGAATCACACCACATGAACATTTAGGTAAAAAGATAAATGGAACATCCGTCATTCTTTTTATCATGCCACCTGATATAATTTATTCCTCATACACCCTCTTCATATGAATAATAATATTCAAATTATTCATTTTTAAAAATTTATTTTGAGAAAATTATCATGAAAAGAATCGCATTGATGACAATGCTTCTGTTGAGTGCTTTCAAAGTCTCTGCTGAACCCATGACCACACCAACAGCAGTCCCAAAAAACCTTCACGTCTATGATTTACAGGGCAACACTTATGTCGATCTCAAGGCACACGGCTGTTCAAATACCAGATACTATTTATCTCCAACCCATCCGAAATATGATGCCATTACGTCTATTTTATTAACTGCCCAAACAGCCAGTAAACCCGTTATCATTCGTTATGAGGGCTGTAACCCACAAAACCAAGGCAATATTATTGGTGTTTATCTGCCTTAGTTCTGGTAAGTATGGATGATTACCATAAACATCCAAAACGTTGACCTGACATAAACGGATTGAAACTACAGGATAACTTCATGAAAAAACTCCCCCTTATTTTATGCGCACTATTTAGCCTGAATACTTTTGCTGCAACCTATTCTCAAGATCGTGGGATAATTAGCACCGTATACGTCAATCCTGAAGGAGCAATCGCTTTAAAATTGCAAGATGGATTTCCAAAAGCCAAAGGGGATAATCAATGCCCGAACGCCAATGGATGGGCCGGGCTTAAAATGGCAGACAATGTCATTAAATCAGCAATCCTGGCAGCAAAAACAGCCAACCTTCGAGTAATGGTCACAATTGAAGGCTGCGAAGGAGATTGGTTTAAAGTAAAAGATATTTACCTGAACTGATCAAAAAGCCCGTGAATATACGGGCTTCATCATTTTACGTCGATTTAATCCATCGAAACGTATTCGATATCTTCACCATCTTTCCAGCGCGTGCAAGTTCCCGTCCCTGCAACAGTTACCACTTTTCCACTGGCTTTCGCCGCCAGCAACATACTGTACTGCGACTTACCGTAAGCGCTGTTTTCATCTTTAATCATCCAGTAAGTATGATTTTGAGCACATGCAGGACGATCCTTCATCTGGCCGTCAATATGAACATAATGCAGCCCATCATCCCGGACAATCAGCCGGGTGACCGTACCTTTCACATAGCCTGCATAGGCGGCTGAAGTAAACAAACAAGATACCAACACAGTGGTGAATAATTTCTTCATTGATATATAACCCTTACTTTTTATCCTAAAGGATCGACTTGAGTGACCAGGCAATAGCTTCCAGCGTTTTCAATCCCTGATGTGTATACCGTAGCCGTCCGATTGTTCGAAGCCCACTGCGTCAGCACCACAGAAACCATGGTGGTGTTTTCCTGCTTTATTTTGAGCCAGTTATAGGGCGTGCCTTTGCAGTGGTCAGGAATATTACCGTTATCTACCATAATTAACAGCGCACCTTCGATGGCAGTAATATTGGTGATTTTTCCAGAAATGTAGTGGCTGGCAGCATTTGCAAAACAGGCTGACAAAGAAAACACGAATGCTATTGCAACTTTCATGACTTTTTTCACGATGATCTCCAATTACGTAAACATACGAACATACATCACTTCACAACCTTCAGAATTTTCAACAATACGAACCGTCAGTTTCTTCTGCGTCGACAGCGCTGTCAGTATTGTCGAATACATGGCTTCAAAAACTGGATGCGTATTCTTCAGCGTCATGTAATGACCTTCGACTAACTGACAGTTCAATTTCCCTTTATCCGCCGGAGCTTCCAAATAAATATGACCCGTACCACTAGGATAAACTGAAACCAAAACATCTTTGCCAATACCATGACATTGATTTGGAGAACATGCTGCCCAGGTTGTCGAACTGAATAGAAACAGCATCAGAATCATGTATTTCATATTTCACCAAAGATACATCATTAAGAATTCATCGTGACATAAGAGACTTCACACACAGGTGAGCCTTCAACAATTCGAATCTGCAAATGTTTCTGTGCTGCAATTCCTGTCAAAATGGTTGAATAAATCTCCTTATATAACAGGTGATTCATTTTCAAAGTCATGTATTTCCCTTGAAATAGCTGACAATTCAGTTTGCTTTTTTCAGCTGGAGCGCCAATATAAATATGACCACTGGCTGATAAGTAAGTCTTCGTCAATACTTCCTTTCCGACACCATAACAAGCAATGTTGTTACAACCAGCCCATGCAGATGGGGCTAAAAAGAACACAAAAAACAATACAAGTCTCATCACTGACTCCTCCTTGAAATACGATAAAAAATTAGTCTCTGAACTTATTCATCATTTGATTGAACATTGTTTAATACACTTTCAGCATAGTTTTTCAGACTCGTCACACCAATGCGGGGAATATAATCTTTCAGGACCTGAATCGCCTCTGGATACTGCACAGACATCTGGCCCAGATTATCAATGACCTGCCGGATCACATACTCATTGTTTTCAACCTTCAGTCTGTCTCTGTAGACATCGACAAATTCAGGACCTGGTGTTGTGAAGCTCAGGCTGGTTGAAGAGATTTCTCTCATCCGGCCATCATCATCCGAAAGATGCTTCAACAATACGCCCTGCGCCGCCGGTGTATTCACGAAACGCAGCGCATCCAAAGCAGAATAGCGTACCTGTTTGTTTTCATGCGTTAAATACCCAGTGACAACTTCCGTTTGCTCCGCCAACCCCATATTTCCGATCACACTCAACGCATCTTCAATATGCTGTGCATCACTGCTTGTGGTGAGCCGCCCTTTCACTTCATCAAAAATGGCCAGACTTCTCGCGCGATCATCATCCTGTAAAAAGCGGGCCATGCCTCCCAGTACTAACTGGGCTTGCAGCCTTTCCTCTTCAGAAGGAAGTGAGTTGGCCAGATCACGCACAGCCGTTTCACTTTCCAGTGTCGGATAATCCAGAAAAATCATTTTCAGCATGATGGCTTTTTGCTTTTCTGGTGAAGATGAAGCCATCACATCCAGCAAAATATTCTGTGCTTCAGGACTTCCAATCGAGACCAGTAAGGTACTCAGCATCTGAAAAGCGGGATGATCAGCCTGATAAAGGCTCAGCCAAAGTTTCACCTGTTCCAGACGGGAAGGGTCCAGCGCAAGCCATGCCCTTAACTGATAGAACAGGTTCGCCTTGCCCCGGTTATCCAGCGACGATACCTGCCGGAGCCGGGTACTCAAGGTAGTGACATTTTCGGTCCCTACTGTCTGCACATACATCTGATTTTCCAGCAACTTCCGTTGATAATCGCCATTGAGCGTATCGCGGATGAGCGCAGTGTCTATTTGACGGTCAATTTCAGACACCTCAGCAACAGACAGAAACACCGCCGAGAAGTGTGCTGCTTCTTCCGCCAGCTTCCCGCCGGCCGAAAATGTTTCTTTCTTTCTGTCCATTGCAATTTGGTTGATGCGCTTTGAGAAACGACTGACATCAATGTCAACCGCCTGCTCTAAGCGCAATAAAGCATTTCTGGGACGATAAGATTTGTTCACATGGATGTCCCAGCCCGGAATTAGCGCCTTGCCAATGTCATAATACACATCATAGGCAGATGAGAAATCTGCCTCGATGGTTTGCCAGTTAGATTTACCCTGATTGGACAGTGAAATCTGGAACTGCGCAATCATGTCTTTTAACAGCGGCGAAAATTCTTCGTAGTCTGCCTCCGGAAACTTCAATTCATTGAATAAACCATCGCGATTCAGATTGGCATAAACAACCATATCCTGCGGCCAGCGGCTGCTGGTACGGCCATTCATCTCAGCAAGAAATGATTCAGGCTGAAATCTGAATGCCAGCGTATACCCCTGATCCGTTTCCTCAAGCACATCGATAAACATCTGCCCGGTATAGCTGTAGTTCACCTTTAAGTCGGGCCGATAAGAACGCCCTTGCCCCACAAGATTCGTGACGCCAGTCGCATGGTTCTGATAGTTCACCTCATAGTGATAAGAGCTGCCGGGCTCATATTGAATCACATACGGGTCACCTTTTATCTTGAACAACACAAGCAAAATGATGCCTGCAAGAATCATGGTACTCAAAATCAGTACGGCAGCTCTGTTTTTCATGTGTTACCTACATTTTCAGAATGAACAATGACAACTAAAACAAGAATCCATGCAGGCTTCTCAGCACTGCGGCATCATTTTGCGCTGCCTGTTGTTCCGAAGAAACAGCAGGTGACGTATCGACACTGGATTCTGCCAACCATTCCTTGGTGACCCTGCTCTTTTGCTCAGCCACTATGGTTCGCTGAGTACTGTTTTCAATCGATGACAACAGCCAGGACTCATATTGTTCAATATTGTCTTGCGCGTTTTTAAACTGAACTCTCAACGCAGCATCCTTTTGCGGCAGCAAGGTCGTTGCTTCTTCAGTTAAGGTATTTTTGACCAGATTAAAGACCTCATTGATTCGGGCTTCCGTTTTCTGGCTATAGTCTTCCAGAGCCAGATGACGCTGATACAAATCAACCTTCCCTTGCAGGGCAGCCGCCTCTTTCCGATCGGTTTGATCCAACATGGAGCCGCTGATATGAACCCCCTGGTAACCGTATGTCAGTCCCCAGTTCATAATCGACTTATTCCAGACATATCCGCCATAACTGAATAAAGTCTTCGATTTTTTCTTCGCCTTAATACACGGGTATGGAATTTTGACACCCAGGATCTTCTTCTTACAAATACTCAGCCAGGGATACTCAACGAAGGCGCTGATTTTCCCATTCAGCGCCCGAACGAAGGCATCTGAAGTCAGTGCAAGTTTTAAGAAAGGTTCACCATTCTGAGCGAAAAACAGACCGGCTTTACCACGAAGTGGCGCACTGAGATTCAACACATCAACATCGCCCTTCACCCCGACAGAAAGTACTTTCTTCACGCCTACAGCTCCTTCACCAAAAGCACCGGCTTTTGCCATCGGAACCAGCTCAGCATAAACCTGAGTAAATGTCAGGCCCGCACCGAACTTCGCATTGGCACTGGCATAAACACCGATCGAGACATAAACAGGAATGGGGCCAATTGCAAATTGCTGAGTGTAAGCATAGTTATAGCTATAGCCATCCCCAGAGCCTAACAGCTCTTTTTCATATTTCAGAACATCCGTGGTTTTGCGCTGGTTAAATTTGGCAAGCTGCATCCCTAAAACTTGAATATCGGTGTTGAACTCCAGCAAGTTCGGACCGGCCTCAGCCTGTGCATAAGCGCCAATCGCGTTTTTCGTCTGCCCCAGCAAAAATACATCGGCACGTCCAACGGCTACCCCCCACTGAACCTCTTCCGAACCACGAATTTCATAGTAAGCTTTCGCCTGTGCACCAATCACTTTGCGGTTGCCCAGATCAAACCCATTCCAGTCTTTACGTTTCTTCAGCACTAAATCTTCACGCGTAGGCGGTTCAAAAGACTTATTGAAGCTAATGACGGGAAAATCAGGCATATCCAGATTTTGTGGCAGATCTAAACCCAGTTCGCTGATCTTTGCTTTGATGAATTCAGGTGACGGCATCTTCAGCTTCACTTCAAAGTCATCGATTTCCAGCAATTCAGATGCCCAGCTCATCGCCTCCTGTAAAGGCGCCCAGGATAAAATGCTGTCACTGCCGGGGATTGGCAAACCCAGTCCCTGGAAAGCATCTGATATTTTGGACTCCAGATAACTGACAATCGCCTGAAGATCAGAACCGTTGCCGAGTATGGCCAGGATGCTGTCTTCATCAATTTTCGCCACGCCATTCTCATCAACAACTTTCAGTCCCATTGCGCCTGGCAGGTTATAGCCCAGCGCGCAGAGGATCTTACTGGTATTGTTGATACCTCGGATATAGTCATCAAACTTGGTCAAATCACCGCTGTTCAGCCGGTATTTATGATCGATTTTTAAACCATGTTTGTCGGCAATGTCATCTGCCCGCAGGTTGATTTTGGTGACCAGTTTATCCACATCAATCTGTGGACACTGGCCCGGATCAATCGCATCTAAACGGCGCAACAGTTCTTCTTTTGCGTAGAGCTCAAGAGCCTCCAGCAAACGTTTTCTCATGGTTTCCGGGTCGTTAAACAGCGCATAAATATCAACCGGCAACTGCTCAAAACTTTCATCCCGCAATGAATAACCGTAAGGTGTAATCTGCTGCTCCAGCTGATTTGCCGTTTTCACATATTCATTGATTTCAATTTTAAATGGCTCTTTAACTTCAACTTCAAGCGGGTCATCCCCCTTGATACTTAAATCAAATAATAAATAGGTGACTCCGCCTTCTGTGATGACAGAGACAGCATCATCCGGATCTTCATCTGCCATGCCTTTCACTTCAGCGACGGTAAATGGCTGATAAGTCAGCGGTGTCCGATCACCCAGAACCAATCGAATGATATCATCGCCATCCTCAACCTTTGACGTTTCAGCCAATGCCTGAGGAATCGAGAGACAGCTCAAGACATAGAATAAAAATAGTCCGTATCTTATTAACTTATTCACTGGCTTATCTCCGTATATGGCGCCTGAGGAACTCTCACTAATTGCGTATATAAATAACGCTGCTGTTCAAGTGTCATCTGACTGATCGTATTTAAATCAAGCCCGATCAATGTCTTCAATAACGCGCAATTATATTTTTGGTAGTTCGCTTCATCTTTACACTGACCAACATAAAGATTGAGCGTATCCATATACTTTTTATACAGGTGTGAATTTGCACGAACCCGGTTCATCTCCAGCTGAGATTTCGCTTGCTGGTATCGGTCGTTCAGAAAATCAATGCCCGGCTGTTTCAGGCTCCCATCCAGCGGACTGGAGACAATCACCTTCATGTCTGCCAGATATTGTTGTTCAAACTGCTGAAAACGCGCATCCGCGGCAAACCAGTCTCTTCTGGCGTAAGACTGCACAAAGGCAGCACTTCTTGCAGCATTATCCGTGCGCGCAGAGAGCAACTGATCCACTGCAAAGATTTCATTTAATTTTTGCAAGGCTGCGGTCAGTTCAGGAAACTCAAGCTTCGAACGATTGATGAGTGTTTCCAGAACTTCTCTGGTCATCAACAATGCGTCATTTAACCGTTTCAGGTGCTGCGCTGAAAAGTCTGTATTCAAACTTTCAAACGCCTGGTACGTGAGCGCGACATTATCATTCAGTGGTACAATCACAGACTTCAGCTCCCGGATATAATTTTCCGGGTAAGCGGGAATATCCTCTAACAGCTGTAAACCTGTGCTCGTCCGGCTGTATATTTTCTTCGCTTCTTCTTCAGACTGATACAATTCATTCATCAGCGTTGATATCTGGCTTTTAAAGGCTGCCGTATCCGTCGCTGCAAGTTGCTGATGATCGCTGATGGTCCGTCTAAGCTGATCCATCTTTGCCAGCCAAAGTAAATGTTTCTGATACCAGACCTCTGCCATTGCAGCAGAGCCATGCTGCCCTAAATAATACTGCTCGCGGGCCAGATCATATTTTGTTAACGCGTCCAGTACCTCATCCAATCGGTAGTTGATTTGATTTAACTGAAACTGCTGTTTATCCAGCATCTCAGGGGTGACATTCGCTGCAGATGACGTCCAGGGGAGCATCATCATACAGAAAGAGAACGAAAGCAGACGAAGTTTCATACCCTATCCCGGTGATAAACTTGAAAGAAAAAATATAGAGAAATATCAGAGGATTTACAGTCCCTCTGATATCAAATAGAAAATCAAAGCTTTTCTAATTTATTTCTCAGTTCATTGAGTTTCTCGACTTCCGCAGCATCTGCAATATCGACGATATACAGGAAGTGTTCAATCACTGCACTGATCCCCTGAACTTTTTCCTGTTTGCTTTGTTTTAATGATTCAATTCGAAGGACTAAATCTTCAACCGTATTGTCATTATTTTCATCATTGATCAAACCTGAAATTTGAGAAAGGACAATCATTGAATCCCAGTTCGCCAAATATTCATCCGAATATTTCTGATTGAAATAGTCATCATACAGGTAGCCAATCGAGAAATTAAACAATTGGCCAATCGCTGAAATGCCCTGACCTTTTAACTCTTCAACCAGTTGTGACATAAGAGAAAAGTTGGGTACAGCTTGACCATCAGCCCCCGTCACACTCAGCTCTGTATTTACAACAAGGGTATTTTTATAGGATTCCCCCTGATAACGCTGCGGAATCGCACCGGCATTAAAAAAGTCGTGTACAGTCACGGTAGAAGCAATGTTGTTCCAATTTACATTAATTTCAGCCAGGATATCCTGTTTGATGGCATTCGTATTTGTGCTGATCTTCTGGAGTGTATTATGTTCCGCAATCACATAATTCGCATCTTTCAGCAACTGCTCACCGAACCGAACCAGCTCATCAATATAACTTCCCCCTGTCCTTTCGAAATTGAAAGACCAGTTTCCGGTTGCAATATCCTGATGATTCACTAGGCTCAGTCGGACATTTGATACGCAATTTTGTTTGA
Source organism: Photobacterium galatheae (assembly GCF_000695255.1). Taxonomy (GTDB): domain Bacteria; phylum Pseudomonadota; class Gammaproteobacteria; order Enterobacterales; family Vibrionaceae; genus Photobacterium; species Photobacterium galatheae. The sequence goes on from NZ_JMIB01000009.1 coordinate 59,161, forward strand.
ATGTCTTAAGCTTATCCTGATCAAAAGCACGAATTAAAGAACCGCCTAAGAAGCCGACTTGCGTCATATTAGCGTTTCGATAAGTCAGGCTGATCGTAACTGGATCAACCCGGGTTTCACCCACACAAGTCAGTTCAAAATAAGGGGTTGGGTTCACCGGAGATTTAATCGAACCAGTCCACAATTGTTGATTCACCAGCGAGGTTTGTTTCCGATCCGTCACCGTCCCTTTCACAAAGAACGTAATGCCGCCATTGCTAACCGGAATATAACCCTGTCGGTACGACAGCTCATTTTTCCGGGTGGTTTTCACCAGGTTACCACTGTAGTTGGCCACCGGCTGAACCTGACTGATATCTGCGGCATCCGGTGTCAGCGTCAGCTTCGAGGCATAACAGGTTTCAATGTTGCCAGAAACAGAGCAATAATTTCCGGAACCATAATAACTGGAAGGCACAAAATCATTCGGCCCGGTTTGACATTCGATGGTTCCCGCGGTCTGACGGGCCTGTTTTCTAAAGTTCTCGTAAACGTCTTTACAGTTTTGATAGCGTTTACTCACCTCTAACACGCTGTCATTCTGACGCAGAAGCAGATCGCCCACTAAATCTTCTGGTTGCAGAAGCAGCGATGCTGAATTTCCTGTATCGAGCTGTTGAAGCTGAGTCGGCACCTGCTGATTTTTCACCCACTTTTCCAAGTTACAGGCCCGATCCCGGTGAACGGGGTAACTACTGTCGTTGAAGCAAAAACCATCTGTTGTGCCCGCAAATACACTGAGTGGGGAGCCAGCAAGAATACAAGCGCTCAGGAGACCAAAATTCGTTTTATTCATCATTTATCCTTACTGAACCAAATCAAACGTCTGAAGCTCATAAGCGCCATTGACACATTCAGATGCAAAATGGACCTTCACTTGTGTTCCAGTGAACATTGCTGAACTTAAAACGGATAAAAGCTGCTGTTTTTCTGCAGGTACAACCACTGCATTTTTCAGACATGCAGTAGAAGAAATAGGTTTTTCAAGAACCAACTGACAATGATCAGCATGGATATCGCACTGAATGCCCTGAATCGTGTTTACATCCACATCAGATGCGCTGGCAGTTGCAGCCACGAGTGATAAAGAAAGCGCAAGGCCAAGTTTCTGTTTCATTTTCAGGCTCCCTCATGCTTTGCTTTAGCCAGAACCTCATAAGATTTCAATTGAGGCAAACCGTTTGACCCACACAGGCCATCAATAGATACGACCACCTGATGTCGCGTCATCATTGCTGAAGACAAAAGTGCCACTGCCAGTTTTCCCTGCGTTGTGTCACTCGACCAGCTGATCTTGTTTGAGGCGCATTCAGCAGGCCCGATTTTTTCTGCACCCAATGAAAAAACACATTGCTGACTTTGCTGGTCACAACCAATTTGGGTGATCCATTGAGGGGCCGAGACTTCAGCCTGAGCAACGGTGCAGAAAGCTGAGAGGGCAACACATAACAAAGTTTTAAATTTCATCTTCCATCCTCAGTGAGCAAATGAATATTCATCCAGGAAATCACGCCCTGGGTCAGTGAATTCAGCCGATTTGAATCACACCTTCATGTTTCATTTCAAAAAAACGTGATGCAAATAACCCTTTCTGATGAACTCCTTCGTTACATCCAATAAAAAGCAAGCACGCTCCAGACAGACCATCTGAAACAAATGAAAAGCATGAAGGAATCATATGAGTATTTGTGTATAGTATACCCGATGCATAAAAACTCAACAGATCACGTCGCGTTTTTACTCACAATGCAGAACAATTTTGTAAACCATGACAGCACTCTGAGTCATTCAGAGAAAAGTGAAATGATGATGAAAAAATTGTTATATATCATGATGGTTATGACACCGCTGATGACCAAGGCCGATCCCTGGTCGACACCAACACGCATCCAATGGTTATATCCGACAAACAAGGGGCTGGTTTTCGGAACCCAGGACTACGCCAATCAGACATTCAGCAGTTGCGATGCTGGCAAGCGATTTATCATTCCCCGCACCCATGACAATTACGCAGTGATGAGCAGCACCATGATTGCAGCATTCATGGCAGACAAGAAAATCAAAATGAATATTGATGGTGAGCAGTTCAATCAGCCCGTCTGTGAACCATCCATCAACCGTTTTTTGGTTTTTAAATAAATTTTCAGCATCAACAGACAAAGGTTATTTATGAAAAATTTATTGCTCCTGTTTCTCTTATTTTTCTCTGCAACAACCTATGCGAAATGGCAATACTACGTACAGCCAGTAGAGTTATTGTATGAAGGAGATGACAATGGATCTCGCGCTTACATCGTGTTTCAGGACAAATTCACGGTAGATGGCTGCAAGAATCAAAATGGCGATTATATCCGGATTTACGGTGACACACAGAAAGGGCAATATTTTATCAGTACCCTACTGACGGCAATTACAGCCAATAAAAAAGTCTGGCCTGCCATTTCAGGCTGTGACGACTGGGGCCGCCCGGTTTTAACGGGGTTGCGGATGAAGACAGGTGTTTGAAATATAAAAAAGCCCTGCATTGCAGGGCTATCGTGATTATTTCTTGTGATTCACTCACACATGCTGACCGGCGACAAACCCCGAGCTCCAGGCCCACTGGAAATTGTAGCCACCCAGCCAGCCGCTGACATCCATGACTTCGCCGATGAAATATAATCCCGGGACGGTTTTGGTTTCCATGGTTTTCGATGACAGGCCGTCGGTATCCACACCACCCAGGGTAACTTCAGCCGTGCGGTAGCCTTCAGTGCCATTCGGGGCAATGTGCCACGCGTGGAAATAATTGTGGAGTGCCTGCACCTCTTTCGGATTGAGTTGCTTGAGCGGTTTGTCTTCAAGATCACCGCGCTCAATCATGGCTTCAACCAGACGTTTCGGCAGCAGTCGGGACAGCGAGTTCTTCAGGCTCTGATTCGGATGCTTGTCACGCATGGCCTGTAAGGTCTCATCCAGACTCAGGGTTGGCAGCAGGTCAATCGAAACCGCCTGACCCGGATTCCAGTAGGACGAGATCTGCAAAATCGCCGGGCCAGACAGACCGCGGTGCGTAAAGAGGATGTTTTCTTTAAAACTGGTGCCGTCTTCTGCGGTGACGACGGCTGGTACGGCAATTCCGGACAGATCAGCAAAGGCGTCTTTATCTTCCACATGCAGCGTGAAGGGCACCAGCCCGGCAGTCGTTGGCACCATCTTCAGGCCAAACTGCTCCGCGACCTGATACCCGAAAGGCGTCGCCCCCAACTTCGGCATCGACAGACCGCCAGTCGCAATCACCAGCGATTGGCAATGCACCGTGTCGGTATTGAGCATCAGGGTGAAGCCGTCTTCAGTTTTCGCGATGTCATGCACGTCGCAGCGATAGCGTTGCTGTACGGTCGGCAGGTCGCATTCTTTCAGCAGCATTTCCACAATGTCTTTGGCAGAATCTAAACAGAACAGTTGCCCGTGATCCCGCTCTTCATAAGCAATCTCATGTTTCGCCACCATGCCGATGAAATCCCACTGGGTGTACTGCGCCAGGGCAGACTTGGCGAAATGCGGGTTACGGCAAACATAGTTCCCGGCTGTGACATCGTAGTTGGTGAAGTTGCAGCGACCGCCGCCGGAGATCAGAATTTTCCGGCCCGGCTTTTTTCCGTGATCGACCACCAGCACGGAACGCCCGCGCTTGCCCGCTTCGGCGGCACACATCAGCCCGGCGGCACCGGCACCAATCACCACTACATCAAACTTCTCTGCCATTGTCTTTCCTGCTCTGCGACCTGTGCTGTGCGTAAAACAAAAAGGATGCGGTAACCAGCTTGATTACCAGGCATCCTTTTCAAGTGCGCGTATTTTACTCATCTGTCGCCGGAATACCAATCTCAGAAAGCGGGTGGCAGAAGTCAGATACCGAGATAAGCGACAACAAAAATGGTCATGAGAAAAACCATCAGGCTGGTGCTGGCAAGCACAAACAGTTTGCGTACCTTTTCGCACTTAGCCATGAAAATTTCATCATGGTGCTTTTGGTACTGCTGGCTGCGGATATAGTGGAAGAGCCGGATTTGCTTGTTCACGTTCCCCTGAGAGGAGAAAAAGCCACGGCCGTCAACCTGCTGATAAAGGAGCGGATCGCACTCACGCATCACCACCAGTAAAGTTTTCAGCGTGCTGACATAACGAGAAATGTTGATGATGGCGACCAAAAACAGAGCCATCAGAATTGCATCACCACTAAACATAGTACCCCCCGAACAACGGCGATTGTTCTTTGCGGGCCAGATAGGTTCAGTGCTGTAATTCACAACGGCGTCCTTGTCGGAGAGGGACGCCGTTGTAGCTACGCCTGAGCCTATCAGACGGCCTGCTGACCCATGACAGAGCTGGATTCCTGCTTCGCCATAGCGGCAAGATCTTTATCAATGAAGAACAAAGCTTTACCGTCTTCACCAACCAATTCGATCTTGTCCAGAATACCTTTAAACAGCTTCTCTTCTTCGTGTTGTTCTGCAACATACCACTGCAAGAAGTTAAAGGTTGAGTAATCCTGCGTCGTGAACGCGACGTGCGCCAGCTTGTTAATACATCCAGTGATCAGACGCTCATGTTCGTAAGTGGCGCGGAACACTTCACCCAAAGAACCAAACTCATGCTGCGGTGCTTCAATGCAGCCCAGAATCGGCATCGCACCCGTTTCGCTTACATAGGTAAACAAACGCTGCATATGTTGCATCTCTTCTGCCGCATGCATGCGGAGAAACTCTGCCGCTCCTTCAAAGCCCTTATCTTCACACCAGGCACTCATCTGCAGGTACAGGTTTGATGAAAAGAACTCCAAGTTGATTTGTTCGTTCAGCTTATCAACCATTGTTTGAGCTAGCATCGCACTACTCCTTTCCTAATCAAGTGTAATCAACACATTGTCACTATGCATAACTGAGTTTGCAACTCACCTGACAAGGTATCATGCTTATCCTGACGACAAATCATAAAAAAGCCAAAAAGATCCAACTGGTTGGCAACAGGGCTCGCAGAATTATCCAACAGTGTAAGCAATGAGATCAGCACAGCATTTTTCACAGATACGCCATGCTAGCATACAAAAAACATACAGGAGAGCAGGTTATGACCTATCAACATATTCTGGTTGCAGTGGATTTATCTGAAGACAGTCAAGTTCTGGTCAGCAAAGGCGCGGCACTGGCACGAACCCTCAATGCGAAGCTGTCACTGATCCACATTGATACCAACTATGCCGAACTCTACACCGGCCTGATTGATATCAATATGGCTGAAGCTCAGTTCCGTATGGCCGATAACGCCAAAGAACAGTTGCAGGAACTGGCCAAACAAGCGGAATATCCGGTCACGCACACCTATGTCGGCAGCGGCGATCTGAGCGATGAAATCTGCAATATCATCAAAGAGTCTGATGTTGATCTGATGATTTGTGGCCACCATCAGGATTTCTGGAGCAAAATTCTCTCCTCAACCAAGCAACTGATCAACCACACCCCGGTTGACCTGCTGATGGTCCCACTGCACTAAGTCTTTGCTCTGGCTGACGACTGTGAGCGTCAGCCAGTCTCCCGCAACATCAAACCAGCCCACCCATTGGTTCAGCACTGATTTCGGTTACACTAGGCGGCCGAATTTCTAAGGACACTGTCAAATGGGATACTTATCTGCGATAACGCTGCTGTGGGCGTTTTCATTCAGCCTGATCGGGGTCTATCTGGCCGGACAGGTTGATGCCTGGTTCTCGGTTCTCACCCGGGTCGCCCTGGCTGCACTGGTCTTTTTGCCTTTTTTGCGTCGTCAGCACCTGACGATCAAGCTGGCACTCAAGCTGATGGTCATCGGTGCGTTTCAGCTCGGGATCATGTACTGCTTCTACTACCAGTCTTTCCTTTATCTGACGGTTCCGGAAGTACTGCTATTCACGATCTTCACGCCGATTTATGTCACCCTGATTTACGACCTGCTTCAGCGCCGCTTCTCAGCCTGGTATCTGGTCACAGCGGTCATTGCCGTGCTGGGTGCCGCCGTGATCAAATTTGAAGGCATCAACGAAAACTTCATTCTCGGTTTCCTGATTGTTCAGGGCGCGAACCTGTGCTTCGCCATCGGCCAGGTGGGCTACAAGGTGATCATGGAAAAAGAGCAAGCCGACTTGCCGCAGCACACCGTCTTCGGGCTGTTCTATCTCGGTGCTGCCTGTATCGCCCTGCCAATGTTTCTGCTGTTTGGCAACATGGAAAAGCTGCCGACCACGAACACCCAGTGGGGCATTCTGATCTATCTGGGAATTGTCGCTTCAGGTCTGGGCTATTTTATCTGGAACAAAGGCGCAACTCTGGTCAATGCCGGCGCACTGGCCATTATGAACAATGCACTGGTGCCCGCGGGCCTGATCGTCAACATCGTGATCTGGAACCGGGATGTCGACTACCCTCGCCTGCTCATCGGCGGCACCATTATTCTGCTGTCACTGTGGATCAATGAAACCTGGGTGAAGAACCGGGTTGCGGCAGCACGTGCCTGATCAGCCTCGCTAAAACCGAACACAGCCCCACTGTCATTGGCGGTGGTCCAGTGATACAGCGGTTTAGAAACGACAACAAAAAAGCCCCTGTGATTCAGATCATCACAGGGGCTTTTGATGCATGCTTTACGGATCAGATAAAGGCGTAAGCATCCGCGAACATCCGCTCACGGTCTGCACCTTTTTCGGCAGTAAACAGCTCGCGGGCAGCACCAGCCATTTCGAAACGACCACAGATATAAATGTCGTACGCTGACAGACTGACAAAATCTTCGCTGACTGCTTCCAGCACGTTACCCAGTTTGCCCTGCCAGCCTTCCGGCGCAGTTTCGACAACAGGAACATAGGTCAGATTGGCATGCTTCGCGGCCAGTTCAACCAGCTCATCATGGGCGTACAGCTGACATGCGTCACGACCACCCCAGTACACAAAAATCGGCTGAGTCATGCCACGGCTCAGGCAGTTATCCAGCAGGCTGCGCACATAAGAGAACCCGGTTCCACCAGCAATCAGCAGCAAAGGTTTAGTACTGTCTTCACGCAGCCAGGCATCGCCCATCGGTGCTTCAACGTCGAACAGGGTGCCATTTTCCATCGCCTGACGCATGGCTTCCACAACTTCAATAGCGAACGGGTTGTGATCTGCCGCACCAATGTGCAGCTCCAGTTCCTGGCCGCGGCAAGGGCTGCTGGCAATAGAAAACGGACGTTTATCCTTTTCGCCCATGACCGCCAGCAGATACTGACCAGCCTTAAAATCAACCGACTGCTGAGGCTTCAGCAGGATACGGTAGGTATTACATGCCAGTGACTCGACTGACTTCACTTCACATTGAATCGACATTCTGTTCCTCTACTCTAATGTCAGCACCAGATCACTACGGGGTTTGGCCTGGCAGGGCAGGATCCATCCTGCAGCCTGTTCTCTTTCAGTCAGCATCGGTGCTAACTGATAATTCACTTCACCCGACAGTTTACGGCACAGGCAACTGGCACAGGCCCCGATCAGACAGCGGTGAGGCAAAATGAAACCCGCCCGGCGGGCCGCACTCAGCAGGGTTTCATCCTCACCGGCATCAAAATCAACATCCTGTGGCAATAATCTGATCCGGTACGTCGTCATGACTTATTTATCTCGGGTGGCTATTTCGCAAGAATTCCCAGCTCATCCCAGATGGCATCCACCTTCGCGACCACATCCGGATCTTTAACGATGGGAGTTCCCCATTCGCGCTGGCTTTCACCTTCCCACTTGTTGGTGGCATCCAAGCCCATTTTGGAGCCCAGCCCAACCACAGGCGACGCAAAGTCCAGCGAATCAATTGGGGTATTTTCAATCATCACCGTATCCCGCGCCGGGTCCATCCGGGTGGTAATGGCCCAGATCACGTCGTTCCAGTCACGGGCATTCACGTCATCATCACAGACAATCACGAACTTGGTGTACATAAACTGACGCAGGAAAGACCAGACCCCCATCATCACCCGCTTGGCGTGGCCCGGATACTGCTTCTTCATTGTGACCACCGCCATGCGGTAAGAACAGCCTTCCGGCGGCAGATAGAAATCGACAATTTCCGGAAACTGCTTTTGCAGAATCGGCACAAAGACTTCATTCAGCGCCACCCCGAGAACCGCCGGTTCATCGGGCGGACGGCCGGTATAGGTACTGTGATAAATCGGATCTTTGCGCATGGTGACATGGGTGACAGTAAAGACGTGGTGGCGCTCCACCTCATTGTAATACCCGGTATGGTCACCATACGGGCCTTCATCCGCGTACTCATTGGGATCAATATAGCCTTCCAGCACGATTTCTGCGCTGGCAGGCACATCCAGATCGTTGCTGATACTTTTGACCACTTCCGTTTTACTGCCACGCAGCAATCCGGCAAAAGCGTACTCAGACAGCGTATCCGGCACTGGCGTGACAGCCCCCAGAATGGTGGCCGGATCGGCACCGAAAGCGACCGAAACCGGGAATTTTTCTCCCGGATGCGCCTGCATGAACTCTCGCATATCCAGTGCACCGCCACGGTGCGCCAGCCAGCGCATGATCACTTTATTCTTACTCAGCTTTTGCTGACGATAGATACCCAGATTCTGGCGTTTCTTTTCCGGCCCGCGGGTAATCGTCAGGCCCCAGGTCATCAGCGGCGCCACATCACCCGGCCAGCAACTCATCACCGGGATCTTATCCAGGTCGACCTCATCGCCTTCCCAGACAATCTGCTGGCACGGTGCTTTACTCAGGCGTTTGGCCGGCATATTCAGCACTTGTTTAAAGACCGGCAGCTTATCCATCGCATCGCGAAAGCCTTTGGGCGGCTCCGGCTCTTTCAGATAGGCCAGCAGCTTGCCGACTTCCCTCAGCTCCAGCACATCTTCACGGCCCATTCCCATCGCCACCCGTTCCGTCGTACCAAACAGGTTGGCCAGCACAGGTATGTCGTACCCCACCGGATTTTCAAACAATAATGCCGGACCGCCCGCACGCAAAGTGCGGTCGCAGATTTCAGTCATCTCATACCGGGGATCGATCGGCTGCTTGATACGCTTGAGTTGCCCACGCTCTTCCAGGTAGGCAATGAAGTCGCGCAGATCGTTGAATTTCATTCCTGCACCCTATCTGTTAACTCGCCCGGCCCTCTCGGGGACCGGGATGAAAATAGGACACATTATATACGTCTCACGACCAAGATGCTTGTTTCGCGAGAAATTATTGACCGTTCGGTTCTGAAAACATCCGTCCCTAAGGCACGGTTGCAGACAGGGCCGTTTCAAGGTTCCGCTTCAGGGTATAACTTTTCGATCCGGCTGCCAGTTTCGCTAACCAGCTGGAATGCCCCTGACTCACCAGCTGGCTGGCAACCATGCCGCCATCATCCGGTTCCGACAGTTTACTGAGCAGAAAAACTTCAACCCGGCTTGGCAAAGGTTTCAACGTCGTGAGCGCCTGATACGCCTGATCCTTCAGCGACGGATTCCGCGTGGCTTCGATCAGTTGAGTAATGGCCGCCGGCTCTGGCAACAAGTCGATCAAACGATTGAGTTCGGCACGACTGTAGCGATCCGTCCGACGACGCCAGAGCTGCTCATATAGCCCCGGATCGCCGCTGATTTCTGCCAGCCTGGCCAGCAGGCCGTTATCCGGCAACCACAACAGATGTCGGTCAGACAGGAACTGATCGGCCAGATAACGTACACCAATGTCAGACAATTCAGATAACTGTGCCAGTGCAATCTCACGCCGGATTCGCTGCGTATTCAGGTCATCACCCAGCCAAGTGGTCAGCACCAGAGTACCGGCTTCAACCTCACGGACAAACGCCTGCGCCAGTTGTTCACGTTGCCAGTGTTGCAGCAATTGTCGGGCCTGCGGGCCGTAATTAAATGCTGAGCGGGTCACCGTATAGCCATCCCCCTGCTCCGTCAGCGTAAACCGGGGGTTGCGGGAGGCCAGTGTTTCCAGCCAGCCAATCTTTTTGGCATCCAGTTGCTTCAGCGTTTGCGCGTAGTCCACCAGCGCAGCACGAAGCGCTTCCTGTTCCAGCACCGGAAAATCGGTCAACTGCGCATCGAGCCGGGTGATATCACTGTCACGGTAGAGGGTTTGAAGCGGTTTCAGTTCAGCGGTGATAGCTTCCGTCACCTGCCGGTATTCCCGCTGACTGAGTTCATCAGCCTGAAGCGGTAAGGCAAGCCACGCCATCCACAATCCGAGCCACATGCCCCATCCTTGTCGCATGTCATCATCCTCAGTGCCATCGTCGGCACGTTCTATCGTCAGATAAGATATGAAAAAGCCGCCTTCCTGGCTGGCCTGCTCTGTTGTGAGCCACATTCATTCATACTGCATGAATTGAATGCTGTATAAAACAGTATGGTGAATATTATCAGCAATAAAAAACGCCACACAAGGTGGCGTTTTTATGAACTGTGATGTGAAGCCAGAGTTATCAGGATTTCTGGCGACGCATCGCTTCGAAGAACTCGTCGTTGGTCTTGGTCATCGACAGCTTGTCGATCAAGAATTCCATACTGTCTGTTTCGTTCATCGGGTGAACAATCTTGCGCAGGATCCACATCTTCTGCAGCTCATCCGGCTTCGCCAGCAGCTCTTCACGACGGGTACCCGAGCGGTTGAAGTCAATCGCAGGGAAGACACGCTTCTCAGCAATTTTACGGGACAGGTGCAGTTCCATGTTACCTGTACCTTTAAATTCTTCGTAAATCACTTCGTCCATCTTCGAACCGGTATCGACCAGTGCCGTCGCGATGATGGTCAGGCTACCGCCTTCCTCCACATTACGAGCCGCACCAAAGAAACGCTTCGGACGATGCAGGGCGTTGGCATCCACACCACCGGTCAGCACTTTACCGGAAGATGGCACAACGGTGTTGTAAGCACGCGCCAGACGAGTAATGGAATCGAGCAGAATCACCACGTCTTTTTTGTGCTCAACCAGACGCTTGGCCTTTTCAATCACCATCTCAGCCACCTGAACGTGACGGGAAGCCGGCTCATCAAAGGTTGATGCAACCACTTCGCCTTTCACCAAACGCTGCATTTCGGTGACTTCTTCAGGACGTTCGTCGATCAGCAGCACCATCAGCTCACACTCAGGGTGATTGTAGGCAATGCTCTGAGCAATGTTCTGCAGCAGCATGGTTTTACCCGCTTTCGGCGGTGCCACAATCAGACCACGCTGACCTTTACCAATCGGTGAGGCCAGATCCAGAACACGTGCGGTGATGTCTTCAGTAGAACCGTTACCGCGTTCCATACGCATACGATCGTTCGCATGCAGCGGGGTCAGGTTTTCGAACAGGATCTTGTTGCGGGCGTTGTCAGGTTTGTCGTGGTTTACTTCGTTAACTTTCAGCAGGGCAAAGTAGCGTTCGCCGTCTTTTGGTGGTCGGATTTTACCTGAAATGGTATCACCGGTACGCAGGTTGAAGCGGCGAATCTGGCTTGGCGAGACATAAATATCATCCGGGCCGGCCAGGTAAGAGCTGTCTGCACTGCGGAGGAAGCCAAATCCGTCTTGCAGAATTTCCAGAACCCCGTCGCCGAATATGTCCTCACCACTTTTGGCGTGTTGTTTGAGAATGGCGAAAATGATGTCCTGTTTTCTCAAACGCGCCAGGTTTTCGAGTCCTAAGCTTTCGCCGAGCGCAACCAACTTGGAAATAGGCTGGTTCTTCAGTTCTGTAAGATTCATAGTGGTGGGTTTCTTGTCAGTCAAATTAGGGGTTCTATAGGTTAATTGAGATAAAGCTTTGACCAATGGGGCTGGTCAAGAAATGAACTGTCGTATAATTTACGTGCAATAACTTAGCACTAAAGCCAGCGTCCGTCTAGTACGCTGAAAAGCCACCGCGCACAATAAAGTATTGTACGCGGTACAGGTCTCAATTTCGCCAATTACAGATTGGCGTCCAGAAACTCTTTCAGTTGCGTCTTCGACAGCGCACCCACTTTGGTCGCTGCCACTGCGCCGTCCTTGAACAGCAGCAGGGTCGGAATACCACGGATACCAAACTTCGGTGGTGTCGCAGCATTGTGATCAATGTTCAGCTTACCAATCGTCAGTTTATCTGCATATTCTTCTGCGATTTCGTCAAGAATAGGTGCGATCATCTTACATGGTCCGCACCACTCGGCCCAAAAATCGACTAAAACAGGGCCTGCAGCGTGAATCACATCGTTATCAAAACTTGCGTCTGTCAGCTGCACAATCTTGTCGCTCATCTTCCACTCCAATGGTTGATTTTCAACGCTGATTCTATTTTAACCAGCAAATCGATGCCCTATTTGAATTGAATACGTTTCGTATTGCAACCCTAAGCTGATATTCTATACGAATGAAGACGACTCATATCACAGAGCAAAAATTTGCCGACCTGGGGCTACACCCTCAGGTTTTACAAGGGCTGGAAGAGAAAGGGTTCCATTATTGTACCCCGATCCAGGCTCAGGCATTGCCGGTAGTGCTCTCCGGCCATGACATTGCCGGTCAGGCGCAGACAGGGACTGGCAAGACCCTGGCTTTCCTGACGGCCACCTTTAACTACCTGATGCTGACGCCAGCACCTGAGGAGAGAAAGACCAATCAGCCCCGTGCAATCATTATGGCACCTACACGGGAACTGGCAATTCAGATTTTCAACGATGCCGCGCCACTGCTGAAAAGCACTGGCCTGACCGCAGGTCTGGCTTATGGTGGCGAAGCGTATGAAAAGCAGAAGCAGCATCTGGAAAACGGCGTTGACATTCTGATCGGCACCTGTGGCCGGATCATCGACTTTTTCAAACAGCGCGTGATTGACCTGAAAGGCATTCAAGTGGTGGTTCTGGATGAAGCCGACCGGATGTTCGATCTGGGTTTTATCAAAGATATCCGCTTCCTGTTCCGCCAGATGCCAAACCCGAAAGCACGCAGGAATATGCTGTTTTCAGCCACCCTGTCTTACCGGGTGAAAGAGCTGGCGTTCGAGCACATGAACACTCCGGAAAACGTTGTGGTTGAGCCGGATCAAAAAACCGGTCACCGCATTCAGGAAGAACTGTTCTATCCGTCAAATCAGGACAAAATGCCCCTGCTGCAGACGCTGATTGAAGAAGACTGGCCGGATCGTGCGATTATTTTTGCCAACACCAAGCACAGCTGTGAGAACATCTGGGCTCACCTGGAAGCAGACGGTCACCGTGTCGGACTACTGACTGGCGACGTGCCGCAGAAAAAACGCGTACGTATTCTGGAACAGTTTACTCAGGGCGAGGTCGACATTCTGGTCGCCACCGATGTCGCAGCACGGGGTTTGCATATTCCTCAGGTCACCCACGTGTTCAACTACGATCTGCCTGACGATGCAGAGGATTACGTGCACCGGATTGGCCGGACGGGCCGTGCGGGGGCCAGTGGCCACTCCATCAGCTTTGCCTGTGAAGCCTATTCGCATAACCTACTCGCGATTGAAACTTATATCGAGCATACAATTCCACGTTCGAATTACGACCCAAGTGCCATGCTGGACGATCTGCCACCACCGGTCAAAGTACAGCGTGCGCCGCGTCAGGGCGGCCGTCGCAGCGGCAGTGGTTCCCGTCAGGGACAGGGACAGGGACGTCAGCGCAGTCGCCGCCGTTCTCCACAGAAAACGCAGTAACTGAAGAAGACGCTATGGAAAGTTGTGCCGTATCCCCACTGTATGCAGCCATCGATCTGGGCTCCAACAGTTTCCACATGTGGATCGTGCGTGAAGTCGCCGGCAGTGTACACACGCTGGCCAAAATCAAACGCAAAGTCCGGCTGGCGGCTGGCCTGAACAGCCAGAATGAACTGAGTCAGGAAGCTATGCAACGCGGCTGGGAGTGCCTGTCACTGTTTGCCGAACGTCTGCAGGATATCCCGGCCGAGCGAATCCGAATTGTCGGGACAGCCGCCCTGCGCACAGCCGTCAATGCTGACGACTTTCTTTCCAGAGCGACGGCCATCCTCAACCATCCAATCGACATCATTCCGGGGGAAGAGGAAGCCCGGATTATCTATCAGGGTGTCGCTCATACATCCGGCGGCCTGGGCAAACGACTGGTCGTCGATATCGGCGGTGCAAGTACCGAAGTCATCATCGGTGAAGGTTTTGAGGCACGCGCGCTGACCAGCCTGAAAATCGGCTGCGTCACTTGGTTGGAAGGCTATTTCAAAGACCGCTACCTGACCGCAGAGAACTTCAATGCTGCCATTCAGGCCGCCAAAGAAGCGATCGCACCCATTGTCGAGCCATACAGCGACCTGAGCTGGGAACATTGTGTTGGGGCCAGCGGCACTGTGCAGGCACTACAGGAAATCATGGTCGCTCAGGGGATGGATGAACTGATCACGCTGTCCAAGCTCAAACGTCTGCAACGTCAGGCGATGCAATACGAGCGCCTGGAAGATCTGGATATTGAAGGTCTGACGCTGGAGCGTGCACTGGTCTTTCCGAGCGGTTTATCCATTTTGATCGCCCTGTTTGAAACACTGAAAATCCAGACCATGACGCTGGCTGGCGGCGCGCTACGCGAAGGCATGGTGTATGACATGATGCGCCGGCAGATGTGCCACGATGACGTGCGCAACCGGACAATCAGCAGTCTTCAGTATCGTTTCCAGATCGATAGTGAACATGCCGTCACGGTGGCTGAAACCGCGATGACACTGCTGGATGACTGCCAGCCATTATGGCAAACCGATGACCAGACCCGCTCGCTGTTGCATGCCAGTGCCATGCTGCATGAAATCGGCACCGGGATTGGCTTCAAACAAAGTGGCGACCATGCTGCTTACCTGATCCAGCACCTGGACCTGCCCGGTTTTACCCGCGCCCAGAAACACCTGCTGGGTGAAGTGCTACGCCGCTATCGCGACAATCTGACCAGCCTTCCGGAGCAACATGCCCTGCCGGCAGTCAACGCGGTCCGGATCCTGCGCCTGCTGCGGCTGGCCGTGATTCTCTGCCACCGCCGTGACAGTCAGCACCAGCCCCCGGCTCGTCTGTCTGTTGATGAGAGTCAGCTAACACTGGAACTGCCGCAAGCCTGGCTGGCAGCCAACCCACTGACAGACACTGAACTCCATCAGGAAGCACACCGTCAGACCGACCTGGGCTGGCCGCTGCACATCAATCTGACCCGCTGATCCGCAGCGTCTGATTCCTATAAAAAAAGCTCCCTCGGGAGCTTTTTCTGTTTCTGTCTCAGCACACCCAGCACTTAGCCAGTGATGCCACTGTGACGCAGCAATGCATCAATCTTCGGCTCCCGGCCGCGGAAACGTTTGAACAGATCCATCGGCTCCTCGCTGCCGCCGCGTTCCAGCACGCAATCCAGGAAGTCGGCACCGGTTTGTGAGTTGAAGATCCCTTCTTCCTCAAAACGGGAATACGCATCCGACGACAGCACCTCCGCCCACAGGTAACTGTAGTAACCGGCACTGTAGCCACCCGCAAAGATGTGGCTGAAGCTGTGTGGGAAACGTCCCCATTCCGGACTTGGTACCACAGAGACCTTCTGCTTGATAGACGCCAGCGTATCCAGCACCTGAGCGCCAATTTCCGGATCGTAGTTGGTATACAGACTGAAATCGAACAGGCCGAACTCCAGCTGACGCAGCATGCCCATCGCAGACTGGAAGTTCTTCGCCGCCAGCATTTTTTCCAGCAGTTCAGACGGCAGCGGCTCACCGGTCTGGTAGTGACCGGAAATGAAAGCCAGTGCCTCTTCTTCCCAGCACCAGTTTTCCAGGAACTGACTTGGCAGCTCGACCGCATCCCAAGGCACGCCATTGATGCCGGAAACAGCCGATTCATTCACCTTGGTCAGCATATGATGAATCCCGTGACCGGTTTCATGGAACAGCGTCACCACTTCATCATGAGTAAACAGCGCCGGTTTATCACCGATCGGCTTGTTAAAGTTGCAGGTCAGGTAAGCTACCGGACGCTGCAGACTGCCGTCCTGACGCACACGGCGCACAATGCACTCATCCATCCAGGCGCCACCGCGTTTGTGCTCGCGGGCATACAGATCCAGATAGAAGCTGCCACGCAGTTCGCCGCTGGCATCGAAGATATCGTAGAAACGCACGCTCGGATCCCAGACATCCACACCTTCACGCTCAGTCACTGTCATACCGAAGACACGCTTGAGCACCTCGAACAGTCCGGAAACCACTTTGTGTTCCGGGAAATAAGGACGCAGCTGCTCATCAGAAATGCTGTAACGATGCTGCTTCAGCTTTTCGGCATAGTAAGCAATATCCCAGGGTTCCAGTGCTTCTGCGCCGAATTCCTCCCGGGCAAAATCACGCAGCTCAGCTACTTCCCGTTCACCCTGAGGTTTGGCACGCGCCGCCAGATCGTTCAGGAAACCCAGCACCTGCTCAGTGGATTCAGCCATCTTGGTCGCCAGCGATTTTTCACTGTAGGTATTGAAACCCAGCAGGCGCGCCAGCTCATGGCTGAGTTTCAATTTCTCAGCAATGATTTCGCTGTTATCCCACTGACCAGCATTCGGCCCCCGATCGGAAGCACGAGTGACAAATGCTTCATACATCTCGCGACGCAGCTCGCGGTTGTCTCCGTATGTCATCACGGGCAGATAAGACGGAATCTCCAGCGTCAGCAGGTAGCCGCTTTCACCTTTGGCTTCTGCCGCAGCCGCAGCGGCCTGCAAGGCTGATTCCGGCATTCCGGCCAGCGCTTTTTCGTCTTTGACCAGTTTGGTCCAGCCCATGGTGGCATCCAGTACATTGTTGCTGAAAGTCGAGGACAACTCCGACAGACGCTTGCTGATTTCACCATAGCGATGCTGCTCTGCCGCTGGCAGGCCAATGCCTGACAGTTCGAATTCTTTCAGTGCATCCGTAATCGCTTTTTGTCTCGCCTTCGACAGTTCAGCAAAAGACGCGCTCTGACGAATACTTTTATAAGCTTCATACAGGCCCTTGTGCTGTCCCAGCCAGGTGCTGTATTCCGATAGCATCGGCAGGCAGCTTTCATAGGCTTCACGCAGTTCCGGGCTGTTTTTCACCCCGTTGAGGTGGCCAACCGGCGACCAGATACGCCCCAGACGGTCATCCGCCTCGGCCAGTGGTGCACAGATACTGTCCCAGCTTGGCGTCGCACCGCTGGCCAGAACTTCTTCTACCTTGGCCCGGCAGTCTTTGATGACCTGCTCAACGGCAGGAAAGATGTGTTCGGGTTTAATCTGTGAAAACGGCGGCAGATCCGTCATGGTCAGTAATGGGTTCGACATCAGCGTTTCCTTTTTGAAGTGATTCCTGAATACATGCGTCTGAGCGACGCCTTTTTCAATCCCTTAGCGCAATTTTGGCGGGTTCCATGCTCTATTTTAGTGGCAAGCATTGTGAACAGGCCACATACACGCTGGATATTCCGACTGATTCGGCGATAATAGCGCCCTTCACCGACTACCACAGAGTGACCCATGCTGAGTTATCGCCACAGTTTCCACGCCGGCAACCACGCCGACGTGCTCAAGCACATCGTCCAGAGCCTGATCCTTGATGCCCTGAAGCAAAAGGATAAAGCCTTTGTCTATCACGACACCCACTCCGGGGTCGGCCGCTATGATTTACAGGACGAGCGCAGCGAGAAAACCGGTGAGTTCCTGCAGGGCATTGCCCGTCTGTGGCAGCGCGACGATCTGCCCGCTGAACTGACATCTTATCTGGATGCTATCCGGGTCCTGAATGACGGCGAAACCCTGCGTTACTATCCGGGTTCACCGAAAGTGGCCCGGGCACAAATCCGCGCGCAGGATCGCATGGTACTGACTGAGCTGCACCCGACTGACTTTCCGTTGCTGTTACAGGAATTTCGCGGCGACCGTCAGGTCCGCATTTATAAAGAAGACGGCTTTGCCCGTCTCAAAGCCAGTCTGCCGCCGAAAGAGCGTCGTGGACTGGTGCTGATCGACCCGCCCTATGAGCTGAAACACGAGTACATGGACGTGGTGAAAGCCATTGGCGAGAGTGTCCAACGCTGGGCGACCGGCACCTATGCCATCTGGTATCCGGTGGTTTACCGCAGCAACATCGACGCCATGCTGGAAGGGCTGGAAGATCTCGGCATCCGTAAAATCCTGCAAATCGAGCTGGGTGTGGAGCCAGATACAGAAGAACGCGGGATGACCGCTTCAGGCATGATTGTCATCAACCCGCCCTGGAAGCTGGAAAGCCAGATGGAAACCCTGCTGCCGTGGCTGCAATCCGTGATTGCCCCAACCCGCGGCCACACCACCCTGCGCTGGGTGGTGCCAGAGTAAACACCAGCACCCCAATCACCGGTGATCACTGCACTTTTCCGATCACCGGTTTTCCGTTTCTTCCCGGAAAACCCATCTCAAACGCACCTCCCAAACACACATCCCGGGCGTCCATTTCACCGCACCTAGCATCTGACAGTGACTTAGGTATACACTGTCCGCCAGCTAAGATTTCACAGCATAGAGAGAAAAGTCATGGCAACGCATTTTGATTACATCTGTATTGGCGGCGGCAGCGGCGGAATTGCATCGGCAAACCGCGCAGCAATGTATGGCGCAAAAGTCGCGCTGATTGAAGCCAAAGCCCTGGGCGGAACCTGTGTCAACGTTGGCTGTGTGCCAAAGAAAGTGATGTGGCACGGTGCCCAGATTGCAGAAGCCATGCATCTGTATGCCAAAGACTACGGTTTTGATGTAGAAGTGAAAAACTTCAACTGGTCTACCCTGGTTGAGAGCCGTGAAGCCTACATCGGCCGTATCCACCAGGCGTATGAAAACGTTCTGGGCAACAACAAAATTGAAGTCATTCATGGCTTTGCCAAATTTGTTGATGCCAAAACCGTCGAAGTGAACGGCCAGCAATATACTGCCGACCACATCCTGATTGCCGTGGGCGGTGAGCCGACCATTCCGAACATTCCGGGTGCCGAGCACGGGATCGACTCCAACGGTTTCTTCGAGCTGAACGCACAGCCGAAACGCACTGCCGTGATCGGTGCTGGCTACATTGCCGTTGAGATCGCCGGTGTGCTGCATGCACTGGGCACAGACACCCACCTGTTCGTTCGTAAAGAATCGCCGCTGCGCAGCTTCGACCCGATGATTGTCGAAACCCTGGTCGAAGTGATGAACAACGAAGGCCCGACACTGCACACACACTCTGTGCCAAAAGAAGTGGTGAAAGAAGCCGACGGCAGCATCACGCTGCACTTCGAGAACGGCGAGTCTCATAACACCGACCTGCTGATCTGGGCGATTGGCCGGAATCCGGTCACCCATAAGATCAATCTGGAAGCGACCGGCGTTGCAACCACTGACAAAGGCTACATCAAGGTCGATGAATACCAGCAAACCAACGTCCCGGGCATCTACTGCGTGGGTGACATTATGGAAGGCGGTATCGAACTGACCCCTGTGGCTGTGAAAGCGGGTCGCCAGCTGTCTGAGCGCCTGTTCAACAACAAGCCAGAAGCGAAAATGGACTACAAACTGGTGCCAACCGTGGTATTCAGCCACCCGCCAATCGGCACCATCGGTCTGACTGAGCAGGAAGCCATCGCTCAGTACGGCGAAGACAACGTAAAAGTGTACAAATCCGGTTTCACGGCCATGTACACCGCCGTCACCAGCAATCGCCAGCCATGTAAAATGAAACTTGTCTGTGCCGGTCCGGAAGAAACCGTCGTCGGCCTGCACGGCATCGGCTACACCGTCGATGAAATGATTCAGGGCTTCGGCGTCGCCATGAAGATGGGCGCAACCAAAGCTGACTTCGACAGCGTGGTTGCCATCCACCCAACCGGCTCGGAAGAGTTTGTGACCATGCGTTGATAGGCGCTGCCAGCAACTGACATCTGCAAATAAAAAGAAAGCGATACACTGTTTATGGTGTATCGCTTTTTTACTGGCTTGTGCACACACCTTCATCGGCTCGTTCACCGCTGCCATGTCCCAATTGCACCCAAACATGTCTGATATGAAGAAGACGGGGGCTGCGGCGTCCGGCATGCTGTGACACATTCATTCCCTACCCGTTCCGGTGAATTCACCATGCAAAACACACTGATGAAAAGGCCACGACGCCTGAGAACCAATGCGCTTATCCGCCAGCTGGTTCGCGAAAACACGCTCTCTGTCGGCGATTTGATCCAACCGGTGTTTATTGAAGAAAACATCACATCGCCGAAAGAGATTGCCGCGCTGCCTGGAATCCACCGCATCCCGGAATCTGCGATCAGGCAGGAAATTGATGCGCTTTATGCGCAGGGGATTCGCTATGTCATGCCGTTTGGTATCTCCCACAACAAAGATCAATGCGGTAGCGACACCTGGAATCCGGATGGCCTGCTCTGCCGGATGATCCGACAAATCAAAGACGCGCAACCCGAGATGATTGTGATCCCGGATATTTGTTTCTGCGAGTACACCACCCACGGGCATTGCGGTGTGGTTTCAGAGCAGGATGTCCACAACGATCTGACCGTCGACAATCTGGTCAAACAGTGTATCGCCGCAGCTCAAGCCGGTGCCGATATGCTGGCGCCTTCGGCCATGATGGATGGTCAGATCGGCGCGATTCGGCGTGGACTGGATGAAGCCGGATTCACGCAGGTTGGCATTCTTGCGCACGCCATTAAGTTTGCGTCTGCATTTTATGGCCCGTTTCGCAGTGCGGTCGAATGTACCCTGCATGGCACCCGGGAAACCTATCAGGCCGATCCCTGCAATGGTCGTCAGGCGCTGATTGAAGCACGGCTGGATGAGGAAGAAGGCGCTGATATCTTAATGGTCAAACCGGGCACGCCTTATCTGGATGTGCTCAGAAACCTCAGAGAGCACACGGATTTACCGCTGGCAGCCTATCAGGTGAGCGGCGAGTACGCGATGCTCAAACACGCGGCCCAGGCAGGGTTACTCGATGAAAAACAAGCCGTGCTGGAAACCATGATGGGGTTCAAGCGTGCCGGCGCGATCATGATTGTGACCTATTTCGCCCACCAGATCGCGCAATGGCTGACTGAATCGGCGTCGATTGACTGATTGATTCGCCCCCCGGCTTCCTGCGGATATCATGACAGGGAAGCCGGGGAAACCTCTGCTGCCACAAAGCGTTTCGGGGACACCCCCATGACTTGCTTGAAGATTTTTGAATAGGCCGACTGAGAGCTGTACCCGAAGTCCTGCGCCACGCGGCTCAACGGCTTGCCATGCAGTACATCCGGCAGTGAGCGGTAAATACGCAGGGACTGACGAAAGGCAACAAACGTCATGCTCAGCTCAGATTGAAACAGCCGTGCGAGCGTACGCGATGAAACACCCACCTTCGCCGCCCAAAGGTTCAGAGGTTGTGGATTGGCCGGATTGTCCGACAGACAACAGCAGACTTGTCGCAACCGCTCATCTTTGATGCTACCGAGATCCAGACAGTGAAATCGAAAATCAGTCGCCATTGAGGTCGCCTGTAAAGGGATTGCATGCGTCACGGTCCCGCTGATGCAGCCTGCCGCATCCAGGATAATATTTTTCCGGATGAGGAAATGATGCAACTGGCCCGCAGCATCCCGGATAAGGTGGCAGAGCGTATACTGTCTGCCGCCCATCACGTCATCTTCATACATCTGAAAAACAGGCGCAGCCTGATGCCAGGGCATGTCCTCATCGGTTAAGCCAATCAGTTCTGAATGATGGTGTTTCCCCGACATTCGAAGATGAACGGGATTACTGGCAACAATCTGATGGCGCTTATTCTTGACCACTAAACAACCTTCCGGAAACGGAATCATGGGATGGTCGATAAAGTATTCAATATCCATGTCAGCTCGATCGGATGGAAACGAAAACAGTATGCAACAAATAACACTATACGGGCATGATGATCCAGTCATTCATGCCCGTTCATTTTGCATTTTCAGAAATCGCTGACGCTGTCATTCCAGGCGCACGAACCCGCCCCTACACCAAAGACAAGTCCGCCGTTGCTGACTGAATCGACTGTGCCAGATAACGCCTGAACAGTGCCGGGTTAAAAACCGGTTCCTGTATGTGACTGCCTTGCAGGAAGCGCTTCACATTGCGGCAGTCCCACTGGTAGGTTTTCTGATACAGCTCAACGGTCGACTGCCCTTGATAAACCCGGTCTTTGAACATACTGAGCAACGGATAAAGCGGCGTCTCAGGCTCTGACTCCCACAAAGCCAGCCAGTCCCGGTAAGGCAAGACCTGAAAATCAGTGCCACAAACATCCCCCAGACGCCGGAAGAACTCCGGAAGTTTCAGGTTGTTTGCCGCTTCATGAACCAGATTAAACTTCAGCGACAGTGCTTCCGGGTGACGACTGATATGTGCAATGACGGCGGCCATGTAATCCACCGTCGTCAGGCCTTCATGGAAATCGCTCAAATCCGGCACACAACCGAGCTGCAGACAGGTTTTCACCAAGCGTCCCCACCACTGATAATCTGCAGCCACCCCGGTTTGACTGTGCGTCGTCGCATAGCCCAGCCGGAAAGTCATCAGCGGCAGCCCTTGTGCAGCGGCCAGATCCGCCACTTTCTCCATCACCCATTTACTGCGCACATAACCGATATCCCTCGCCACGGCCGGCAGATTCTGGTCGATATCATCCGCTTCATCCATCACGGTTTTCCCGGTGAATAAGTGCCCCCAGCTATAAACCGAAACCGTCGACAACAAGATCAGCGGCTTGGTTCTGACCCTGGATGCAAACCGGATGACTTCTTTCAGCCCCTGTACATTGTCATGCTTCATATAAGAGTACGGCTGAATGAAGTTCACGGCACTGGCCGAGTGGTACACCAGATCAACCTGCTGACATAAGGCTTGATATTGCATTGAGTCCATTGAAAAATCAGGTTCTGCCAGATCCCCCGGCACTGCATGAATTCGTTGTCGCAGTGCTTCTGTCAGATCAATCCTGTACTGCGTCAGGACAGAGCGAAGCCGGGTCATGGCGGCTTCAGCGGACGTCGCCCGCACCAGACAGACAATCTGGCTGGCAGTCGTACGCAACAGTTCTGCCAGCAGATGCGAGCCAATAAACCCCGTGGCCCCGGTCAGCAGAATGGTCTGAGGCGCGAGGATTTGCTGAGTGTCAAAAACCGGATTGATCTGCACATCCGGCGGTAAATTCACATCCTGATGCAGTTCACGAACCGGTTCCCCCTCCAATTCCGAAGGAAGTTCGTTCGCCCTGCGGGTCATGGCATGTGCCAGTTGCTGTAAGGTCGGATAATCATAGATATCCCTGACGTAGCTCTGAACCCCCAGCCGGGTGCTGATCAGCGTTGCCAGCTGAACAGCCTGCAAAGAATCGCCCCCGACATCCAGGAAAGCATCACCGGGCAGAAATGTCCGGTTGCCAAGCAGTTCGCGCCAGATCGCGGCAATCTGTGCTTCACTCTCTGACAGGTGAGCAGTAATGACATCCGCTTGTTCCAATTGTGCGAGGTATTGATTCAGCAGTTGTTTCTTATCGATTTTGCCATTCGGGGTTAACGGAAACTGTGTCACCGGCACAATGGCTGCAGGCTGAAAATATTCAGGCAGTGACTTGTCAATCTGCTGCCGGATCGAAGCATTCAGCACAGTGCTGTCTTTGGTATTGGCGAGGACAAACATCAGAATTTTCTTCAGCGCCGGATTGTCCGGGTGGGCGACCAGAGCAACGGCCTGTTTGACCTCATCCAGCTCCTGAGTCACCCCTTCCAGCTCACCCAGTTCAATCCGGTTGCCACGGATTTTGACCTGATCATCCATTCGGCCAAGATACTGAATCCGCCCATCCGGCAACCAACGTGCCCGGTCGCCGCTGCGGTACAGTCGTTGATCAGACACCTGAGGCAGCCAGACAAACTTCTCAGCAGTCAGATCTGGTGCATTCAGGTAACCCACCGCCAAACCGGGGCCGGCAATACAAAGCTCGCCCGACTGACCGGCATCGACTTCCTGGTGTTCCGTGTCCAGGATGAACACCTCAGCGCCAGCGATTGGCCGGCCAATGGACTCCGGCTGGTGCAGACTGCGGCATGGAACCTGCTGGCCGGTTGCAAAAATCGTCGCTTCGGTTGGGCCGTAATAATCAATCAGGGTGTAATCCACCCGGGATAAATTCACCGGACTGAGCTTTTCACCGGCGGTAAACAAATAGCGCAGCGCCAGATGCTCCGGTTGCGGCAGCGAAACGATCGGCTCGATAAAGACCGTTGGCACAAACGCATGCGTGAGTTGCTGATCCGCAAAAAACTGCAATAACCGATCGGGCTGCTGACGAATCGCTGGCTCCGGAATATACAGGGTTGCGCCACAGGTTAACGCCGACCAAAGCTCCCACTGAGACACATCGAAACTGATCCCGGCAATCCATGACGTCCGGGCATCTGTCGTCATATCAAAATGCGCATTATGCCAGGCCACCAGATTCTGCAAAGCCGAATGCGGAATCATCACACCTTTCGGATTGCCTGTGGTGCCTGAAGTAAAAATGAGATAAGCCAGATCGTCAGGGCTGATATTACCATTCCCGTGACCAGGAACCATCATGTGTTTGGCCGTTTCAATATTCACCAGACAGTCTGGGTTTATCTCTACATTCAAATCTGAAAATAAATCTGTGGTGAGGACAACCCTCGCATTGATCTGATGGAGAATCTCTTGAATACGCCGTTTCGGATAAGCCGCATCGATCGGAATATAACTTGCGCCCGCCTTTATCACAGCCATCATACCAATAATGAAATTCGGTGTTCGCTGCGCAATTATTGGAATCATCTGACCTGACTGAACCCCTTTTGTTTTTAAAAAGGTACAAAGTTGATCGCTGAATTCATTAAGTTGCTGATATGTGACTTGCTGATTTTGATACACGATGGCTGTTTTATCTTTATTCTCAGATAATTGCTGATAAAACCCATCCAATACCGTCCTAGCCATAATAAGCACCTGAAAGTTCTTACTAAAATGCACAGACAGAGATAAAAGCCAACCCTCTTCTCTGTTGCCCCTTTTGTATTTCAAAGCTATGTATAGTCGCTTATTATTTTGAAAGTGTGATTCACGACCAGAAATCTGAAAAAGACCTAGCAGGAAAACATAAATCACGCAGGAGAGTTTCATAAATAATTTCTGGCAATTCAGTTCGATAGAAAATAATTCAAAAAATATAAATCAATTCAAACAACATAAAACCACTCAATCTCATTTCAATTTTTATTACCTTCATTTTTGATTCCTTGACGTCGAATGAACCTCATTGATTTTCTTGCGAAGACACATCATTTCACACGCAATCCCGCACTGCCCTCGCTGCATTCAATGACCGACGAGCCCGTGACCTGATTCGTCCGGCAGATTACAATCACTGAACTTTTCCCCAAACAATCACCGACAGGCAAACCTATGGCCCATCAGCTCGATGCTCTGGATCTCAATCTCATGCGCTTACTCAAAGCCGTGGTCGACCATCGAAGTATTAAAGTTGCTGCGATGCACCTGGGCATGTCGCAGCCCAGTGCCAGTCGGGGCATTGCACGCCTGAAGGCAACCCTGAATGATCCGCTTTTTGTCCGTAAACCCCATGGGGTTGAGCCTTCGCCGATGGCACAGCGCCTGGCGGAAGAATTCGATCACATCCTGGCACCGATTGAAAAGGTACTGAAGGAGTTTGAAGACTTCAGTGCCGACACTTATGATGGCCATCTGTCACTGGTGATCGATCCTTACCTGCTGGATGAACAAGGCCCACAGTTGATCCGGCATTGTCATCAGGCGTTTCCCCAAGCAACATTCACTTTCTCAAGCTGGAACAACTACAGTCAGGACGAGATGCTGGAAGGCCAGCATGACTATTGCATTCTGGATCAGGAAACCGCGCTGTCGAAAGACATATACATGCGCCCGCTTTTTACTGAAAAGCGGATGATTGTGGCCCGCCAGGGCCACCCGACCCTGTCGCTGCACAAAGACGCCAATGACTGGGAAACCGTGGCGCAGCTCCCCATTATCTCGCTGCCCGCACCCGCATCCTATAATCCGTTGTGTACGGTCGAGTCGGAATACCAGCGCATGGACTATCAGCCGAATGTACTGCTGAAAACCTACAGTCTGCGTGTCGCAGCACAACTGCTGCTGGAAACGGATGCCATTATGTATGCAAGTCAGAGTACCATCCGGCTCTTTCCGGAACTGGTCGCCTACCCAATGCCAGCAGTCAACCGGGCGTTCAGCGAATTTGTCATTTCTGGCGGCTTTATTCAGTCGAACCGCAATCATCCGCTCCACCAGCATTTGCATCGTGTGATAAACGAATGCTTTCAGTCCGCGCCCGGTCGCCCCTAGAGATATTCATAATTGAATATCTCATATACCTGTCCACTGCCCCGACAAACGGCTAATCTTGCCCTGTATTGCAAAGCATTGCCCGCCGGAACCACCTCTGATTTCTGATGCGCTCTATGTGCTTCAGGGCCTGGCAATCCTTTGCTATCCATTTATGTTCATTCATTGTCGGGTATAGCATGTTTATTGCACGAATCTTTCTACTGCTGGCCATTTCCTCTGAGGTTGCAGGCACCAGCACGATGAATTTTATTGGCCAGCAACATTCATTGTGGGGCTACGGGATCATGTACCTGCTGATCACCGTGTCTTATTACTTTCTGTCTCTAGCCGCAAAAAAAATTGCGATTGGCGTGGCGTATGCTGTCTGGGAGGGCTTGGGCATTTCTCTGATTACCCTGGCATCTCTTCTGCTGTTTGACGCCGATTTAAATCCACAGGAACTACTCGGACTGGGTCTGGCGGTGGTGGGCATTGTCATGGTCACACTGGGTGAACAACAACTCAGTACAGACAAAACCACTGTCTCAAAAACTGAGACATCCCAGCAGTCCATGTCTTCAGGAAGTTGGTCATGAATCAGTTTTTTACCCTGTCTTTTGGCTTTGTGGTGCTGGCTGCCATCGTCGATATTGCCGCCAATATGGCACTTACCCGCTCCGATGGTTTCAGGCATCGCATTTGGGGAGCAACTTCGGTTGTGCTGGTCCTCACCGCATTTACCCTGTTGGCACAGGCTGTGAAAGAAATTGATCTGGCTGTTGCCTACGCCTCATGGGGTGCAATTGGCATTCTGGGCACAGCCATCGGCGGTTCAGTGTTTTTCAAACAACGGCTGACGCCGCTGGGCTGGACTGGCATTTTTGTCGTCATTGCCGCAGTGGTTGTGATGAAAACGGCGTGACCAATTTGATCAACTTGTTCAACGACTGAATGGCGGATAGAGCAGCGCACACATTCAGGGTCTCTGACCCTGCATCGTCTCTGATAAAAAGCATAAAAAAACCCGTCAGACTGTGACGGGTTTCTTTTCAGGACAGATCCTTCGCCATTACATGGTGAAAGCGAACTGCAAGGCTGCGCCGTAGTTGTTGTCTGCGCCATATTGCAGCGCCAGATCAACGCCCATCACTCCGAATGGACTCAGACCCAGGCCGGCACTCATGGTGTCTTTCGCAGAATCAGTCAGACTCAGGCTATAGCCGGCACGCAGCTGTACCCAGTCCCAACCGTTCAGCTCCATCCCAAAGCGGGCATACTGCGTGGCCAGATCGAACTCTTTAAAGTATTTTTGCTCGTTCAAATCGACATCTGCCGCCGCGGTAAACCAGCTGTTACTGTAGGCCACACCCAGGGTGTATTTCGGCTCCACAAGCAGGGTTTTGGCCGTAAACTTCTCAGTTTTACCCGCAGGTGACGTCGGGGTATTGGTTTCCAGCTCCTGCTTGAACAGGTTGCGGCCACTGAAGCCGACGGTTACAGCTGGAATCGGCTGGTAAGCCAGACCAACATCCAGGTTGAATGCCGTGTCATCCCGGTATTCTTCTTCGAAATCAAAGTCACTGTCATCGAACTGGCTGACCGTATTCTGGAAACTGACCGCAATCAGTTGCTGAATTTTTGGTGAGAAGCCGACAGACACTTTTTGCTCCGGCAGGGAGACCATCGGCAAATCAAAAGATTTCCCCATCGCCAGGCCCACATCAACGATACCACCCGCAATGCCAAGCACGTCAGACTGCAAGTTATCCATATCTGGCGGGTTCGTCCCGTCCACACCCGCCAGATCGGCCGGGTCGATATTGGCTTTTGCCAAACTCACAATCTGTGCCTGAGTAAAAAGGCTCATACTCAGATAGCGATTCGGGACAGCAACAGCAGCCCCCACACTGATGTCTGCTTTCAGCTTGCCTTCATCCATTGCCAGCAACGCCGCTTTCCACTCGTTGACCAGCGCGTCTGAAACCGGTGCACCGTGACTATTATCAATGGCGGCTTCCAGCTGGTCGTTCACTTTCTGGAAGTCGTCCACTTTCTGATTCAAATCATCCGGATCATGAACGCTGATACCAACGGCTGGCAGCAGCACGCCAAAATCATCACTTTGTTGATAATGGGCAACCAACGCCGGGTTATAAAAAGCGGCGGTCAGATAACTGGCTGACGCCACCCCTGTGCCTCCCATACCAACACTTCGCGCGTCAGCACCATTAACAGCGGCCTGACTCGAAAAAGCGCTCACTGAAAGTGCTGCCGCAACGGCCAGTGAAAGTCCCTGCAATTTAATTTTCATCATGTCTGGTAACTACTTGCTGTGAGAATGTCAAAAAAGTATTAAAGCCCGGTCATTATATAAGCACAATCCCGCTAAACAACGACAAAATCACTGACAGTGAGGTTGCCCCCAAACTTCTTGCGCGAGAACATAAGCGCAGAATGTAATGCAAGATTTATCGTTGTTAAACGTGAGTTACTTATCATAACCTCTAATTTACAATGAATAATTAGACGATCCTTTCAGCAAAGTATTCCATTACAGCAATAAAAAATGTAACCTGCATTTGAATAATATTACCAATAACTGCATGTTCATGCTGACTCTATTCACTTAGTCATCATAAAAACACGTTGTATCAGTTACTTAAAGGTCCACTATGTCAGAACAAGTGATAACTGGCGCAAAAACTCGTAATGCGCCTTGGCTCATGTTTATTCTGCCGTCCCTCATCGGTGTCCTGCTATTTATGGCGCCAATCAGTATCAATGGCGACATTACCATCCCGATTGCCCTGATGGCCAAAGGCATTCAGAGCCTGTTCGAAGGCAGCCTGACAGCGATTGTCACAACCGTCATTTCCATGACCGCATTGTGCTCAGTTTTAGTTCGCCTGACCAAACCTCGTTTTATTGAACGTAAGCCTTTTCTTGCCAACCTGTTTAAACCAAGCCTGCCTTGGTTCATCGTTCAAATACTGGGTGCAGTCTTCGCGAACATGACGTTCTTCGAAGTCGGTCCGGCTGAAATTTATAATGGCAATACAGGTGGTCTGGTGCTGAACGATCTGCTGCCAGTCCTCTTTGCCGTTTTCCTGTGTGCAGGATTCTTCCTGCCGCTGCTGACCAACTTCGGTCTGCTGGAATTTTTCGGTGCCATGCTGACCAAGATCATGCGTCCGCTCTTTAAACTGCCGGGCCGTTCCGCCATCGACTGTATGGCATCCTGGCTGGCGGATGGCAGTGTAGGCGTCCTGCTGACCAGCAAACAATACGAAGAAGGTTTCTACACCAAGCGTGAAGCAGCGGTGATCGGGACAACCTTCTCTGCTGTCTCCATTACCTTCAGCCTGGTCGTGCTGGCACAGGTGAAACTGGAGCACATGTTCCTGCCGTTCTACGCCACTGTCTGTATTGCGGGTGTGGTTGCCGCGGTGATCGTGCCCCGTTTACCACCACTGAGCCGCAAGCGCGACGAATATGTCTGCGGTACGGCTGCGCCTGAAGATATGGATGCCCTGCCAAATGGCCATACCGTGATGAGCTATGGTCTGGAGAAAGCGTTTGAGCGTGCCGGTAAAGTCACCAGTCTGCGTAAAGTCGTCAACGATGGTGTAAAAGCGGCGATTGATATGGTTTTCGGCGTTCTGCCTGTGGTCATGGCGATTGGTACGCTGGCGCTGGTTGTAGCCGAGTACACCCCTGTCTTTAACTGGTTAGGCAAGCCATTCATTCCACTGCTGGAGCTGCTGCAAATTCCGGAAGCGGCTGAAGCCTCGAAAACCATTGTGGTGGGTTTTGCTGACATGTTCCTGCCTGCAATTCTGGCAGCCGATATCCAGAGCGATCTAACGCGTTTTGTGATTGCAGCAATGTCGGTCACCCAGCTGATATATATGTCTGAGATCGGTGCCCTGCTGCTGGGGAGTAAGATCCCGGTGAAAGCCTGGGAACTGTTTGCCATTTTCATCCTGCGTACGCTGGTCACCCTGCCGGTTATCGCACTGATGGCGCACCTGATTTTCTAAACAAACACCTGAATTTCAGATCTCATCAAAGCGGCTGGAAACCCAGCCGCTTTTTTATTGTTATCAATCAGACATTCCTGTGGGATGGGGCCGAAAGACACCGCCAGGCTGGTGTCGGCACCATGTAAAGTTCCGTCTCCTCATCCCAAAACCTGATGGTGCCCTTTGCGGCTCAACACCAGAGTACGAGCAAAGTAACCCCGCTCGTATTCGTTCCCTCCCAAATCATCATGAGTCATCACGAACCTCTTCGGGCCACTCCAACCTTAAGTTGCCAACACAGTCAGATTACCGACATCCCGCCGGATAAAACGACTGCACCTATCCTCAAATATCACAATCTGATTGCGCATGAGACATGTGGATAACAACCCCTTGGGAGAACAACACTATTTCCAAACCTGACATGCAACAGCAGGTAGCTGCCCGACCCACTGAGCAAACAAATCCTGAAGGCTTTCTCTGATTCGCCTTTCACATCATTCGGATTCAGTGTCAGTTCGTCCGTGCAATCGAGCGGTCGCAACAATCATGCAATCCCCATTCAGGCAAACAGATCATTGATACATTCATCTGACACAAAAGAGCACAAGGGTACTGATCAAAAAAGCCCCTGCAAAACAGGGGCTAGAGGAAGGAAAATAAAATACCGGGGAAAATTTAGCCTTTGTAAACCTTCGGGTTAAAGACATCTCGCAACCAGTCACCCAGCAGGTTAATCACCAGCACCAGCGTCACCAGCACAATGCCCGGGAAGGCCGTAATCCACCAGGAACCAGAGAAGATGTAGTTGAACCCGATGCTGATTAAGGAACCCAGAGATGGCTGATCCACAGGCATCCCCAGCCCCAGGAAGGACAACGCCGCTTCCGACATAATGGCATTCGCAACCTGCACGGTAGAAATCACCAGAATGGGCGACAAACAGTTCGGCAGAATATGACGGAACATAATCCGCGGCGATTTCAGGCCCATCACCCGAGACGCTTCCACATACTCTTTTTTCTTCTCAGCCAGCACCGATGCACGAACCGTTCGCGCATACTGCGGCCATTCTGCAATCCCGATGATCACCACCAGCATCACAATCGCGTACTGGCTGTAGAAATCACTGCCGAAACTGGCTTTGAAGATCGCCGAGACAATGATCGCCACCATCATGGTTGAGAACGATAACTGAACATCCGCAATCCGCATCAGGAAGCTGTCGACCCGGCCACCAAAATAACCGGCACACAGGCCAACGATGATGCCGATAAACAGCTGCAGCGCGACTGCAAACAAGCCAATCGCCAGCGAGATTCGCAAACCGTATATCATGGTCGACAGAATATCGCGGCCCTGATCATCCGTACCGAGCAGGAAGCGGGTATCCCCCATTTCCATCCAGGACGGCGCCAGTTCGGCATCCATAATGTCGATACTGTTCAGATCGTAAGGGTTCGTCGGTGAAATCAACGGCGCAAATACAGCCGCCAGTACAAAGAGCATAAACACAGCAAAGCTGCCCATCGCCACTTTGTCTTTCTTAAAGAAATAAATGAAATCCGAATGCATAAAACGCTGCCAGCGTGAAGGCGCGTCGGTCGTCTTAGTCGTCATGATTACGCTCCTTTGCCAGTCAGGTTCACGGTTGGGTTGATCAGACCATACAGCAGGTCCACCAGGGTATTCGTCACCACAAAGATCAAGCCAACAAAAATGACATAAGCGGTGATCAACGGCGTATCCACCCGATTAATCGCTTCCAGAAACAAGAAGCCCGTGCCCGGCCACTGAAACACCGTTTCGGTCAGAATGGTATAAGCCACCATGGTACCAATCTGAACACCACCCACGGTGATGACCGGCAGCATGGTGTTTTTCAGCGCGTGCTGGTAGTACACCTTGTTTTGTGCCAGGCCCTTGGCCCGGGCAAATTTCACATACTCGGTACTCAGTGCTTCCAGCATTTCAGAACGAACCAGACGGATAAAGAGTGGCAGCATAATTGAGGCCAGTGAGATACTTGGCAGGATCAGGTGTGCCAGACCATCCAGGGTAAAGAAACCAGAGTTCCACCCGAGAACGTTCGCCGTTTCCCCCCGCCCGAACGACGGCAGCCAGCCGAATTCAATAGAGAAAACATACATCAGCATTATCGCCGTCAGGAAAACCGGAACCGAAATCCCCACGATGCTGAAGCCCATGATCACTTTCGTCAGGGCGCTGTTTGGGTGTATGGCCGAATAAACCCCAAGCGGGATCGACACCACCACAATAATTAAGGATGCAGCAAACACCAGCTCCAGCGTTGCCACCAGTTTATCGAGGATCACGTCCACCACCGGACGCTTAAAGAAATAAGAGTTGCCTAAATCCCCTTGAACGGCTTTCGAAATAAAGCGGCCGTACTTCACCATAAAGGGATCATTGAGGCCCATTTCAGTCCGCAGCGCATCACGCTCGGCTTCCGACACAGACTGCCCCACCAGCTCACGCAGCGGGTCGCCTAAATTGTCCTGGATAGCAAACGCCACCAGACTGATCACAAACATCACTACCAGTGCCTGCACCAGGCGCTTGACCAAAAACGTAAACATTCCTTGCCTCTTTCGACTTCCATAAGGAGGCTCCGGCCAATGCCGGAGCCTGAGTTACGGAGGGGATTACTTGATCACCAGATCGCCCAGGTACGGGAAGTCCATACCGTTCACAATCGGTTTGATGTCCACATTCTTCTTGGCAGCCCAAGAAGGGTCCTGCCAGTACAGCGGAACAAAGGCAGCATCGTTATACAGAATCTCTTCGATCTTCTTCAGCATGGCACTGCGTTTTTCCAGATCTGTCTCGGAGTTTGCCGCTTCGACCAGTTTATCCACT
The DNA here is from genome assembly GCF_000695255.1 of Photobacterium galatheae. Lineage (GTDB taxonomy): Bacteria > Pseudomonadota > Gammaproteobacteria > Enterobacterales > Vibrionaceae > Photobacterium > Photobacterium galatheae. The sequence goes on from NZ_JMIB01000009.1 coordinate 92,522, forward strand.
TCTGAATTCGAGTAATGACCGCAGTTGTACTGACCTTTACCGGTTTCAGCATTTCGTGTCATGGTCAGGAATTCCGTAAAGTTCGCAGAATCTTCGGTGTCCGGGTGCCAGCCGATCATCAGCATCCCTGCTTCACACTTATCAAACTCAGGCCAGTATTGCGCCTTCGGCATGGTTTGCAGGTCAACTTTGATTTTGATTTTCGCCAGCATCGCCGACACAGCCTGTGCAACTTTTTCGTCGTTCACATAACGGTTGTTCGGCGCAATCATGGTGATCGAGAAACCTTTTTCATAGCCGGCTTCTTTCATCAACTGCTGTGCTTTTTTCAGGTCATAACGCGGTTTCAGTGATTCATTGTAGCCCGCATAACCGACAGGACTCTGCTGAGCCGCAGGTGTCGCAGCACCCTTCATGATTTTCTGCGCGATCCCTTCATTGTTGACTGCATAAACAATGGCCTGACGCACACGGGCATCACGTAGCGGTTCTGCAACTTTCTGGTTCATCTGGAAGGTAATGACACGGGTGCCCGGCATCGTGACCAGATCCAGCTTATTATTGCTCTTGATTCGCTTGTAATCGTTCGGCGATACCGGTGCAATCATATCCACGTCGCCTGACAGCAGGGCTGCAACACGGGTGGCATCTTCTTTGATTGGGCGCAGGGTAATATGATCCACATTCCCTTCGCTGTCTTTGTCCCAGTAATCGGCAAAGCGTTCGAACTCAACTTTTACACCCTGTTCGCGGCTCGATACCTTGAATGGACCCGTTCCTGAAAGATTGGTTGAGGCATAAGTCGAACCGTTTTTCTTCAGCTCAGCTTTGTCTTTACCGTCTGCGGTTTTCCCGGTGTAGAATTTGCTATCCATTGGGAAAACGTAAGTCATGACGTTTTCGATCAATGGGTAAGTGCCATCCGTCACCACATCAACCGTGTGGGCATTCACTTTTTTCATTGCCACGATCGGCGTGAAAATGCCTTTGAAGTCAGCAGAAGATTTCAGACGGTTGAAGGTCCAGACAACATCATCTGCGGTGAAGTCATTGCCTGAGTGGAATTTCACGCCTTCACGCAACTTGAAACGCATGGTGGTGTCATTCACCCGCTCCCAGGATTTCGCCAGGCGCGGTTCAAATTCCATGGACTGCGTAAAACGGATCAGCGGATCAAAAGTCATGTGAGAAAGTTGCAGCGTACCGCCTGACAGTTGCTCATGCGGGTCCATAGACACAGGGTCCGCATCATAAGCCAGATTCAGATTCGCAGCGGCAGCACCAAAGCTCAGACCAGCAGCCATTAACGCAACGGCTAACTTGCTCTTGAAGGTTTTCATTCGCATAGCTCCTTTATGCAGGGAGTGAACTCCCAGATGATTATGTTTGCTTATTATTGATTTAGGTAAGCAACAAAAGCCCGGCTCCCGAAACAGAGCCATGCCGGCCACGACACAAGCGACCGGCGGGCAAACTGAATAATTGTCAGGCCAGCTTCAGACCTTCCTGACTCATTCCTTTAAATTCAGGCATCAGAGAAATCAATTGTTGACTGTATTCATGCTGAGGTGCCGTGAAGAGCTGCTCCGTGGGGGCGACTTCCAACAACGTCCCTTTCTGCATCACACCGATGCGATCACACATCTGACGGATCACAGGCAGGTCATGGCTGATAAACAGCATCGTCAGGTTTAATTCGTCCTGCAGATCTTTCAGCAGGTTCAGGATTTGAGCCTGTACCGAAACATCCAGCGCGGAGGTGGGTTCATCGCAAATCAGCAAACGTGGACGGGTTGCCAGTGCACGGGCAATAGAAATTCGCTGACGCTGACCGCCGGAGAACTCATGGGGATATTTCACGCCCGCAGCACGGCCCAGGCCGACATGATCGAGCAAGTCACTGACAATCTGGCGCACCTGACCTTCGCTGTCAGCCAGTTTGTGGAAGCGAATCGGCTCAGCAATAATATCGAAAATCTTCATCCGCGGATTCATCGACGAATACGGGTTCTGGAACACCATCTGCATCTGACGACGCAATGGGCGGCGTTCGTTTTCACTCTTCAGCGCAGTCAGGTCAATCCCTTCAAACACCACTTTGCCCGAATTTGGCGGATACAGACCCGCAATCACGCGGGCAATGGTCGACTTTCCGGAACCGGACTCTCCCACCAGGCCGAAGGTTTCCCCTTCAAACACTTCAAAGCTGACATTATTGGATGCCTGAACATACTCCCGACGGCTTTCAAAGAAAGAATCTTTGGTCACAAAACGCAGGTTCACGTTTTCCACCTGCAGCAGCGCACCAGTGTACTGGCGCTGATCTTCGCTCTGACCCAACCAGTGATTTTTCACATCCAACTGAGTGGTTTCGCCAGCTTCTTCGATATAGTTCACCAGCGGGAAGCGATCGAGTTTGATATCTGAACGCGGCACCGCAGAAATCAGGCTCTTCGTATACGGATGATTCGGATGCCCCAGCACTTGCTCTGTCGGACCAATTTCAACCAGATCGCCCCGGTACATCACGGCAACGCGATCGGTGACATTCGACACCACGCCCATATCGTGGGTCACCAGCATACAACCGACATTTTTCTTCACGCACAACTCGCGAATCAGATTCAGGATCTGGTCCTGAATGGACACATCCAGTGCGGTCGTTGGTTCATCGGCAATAATTAAATCGGGCTCACCGGCCAGCGCGATGGCAATCACCACACGCTGACGCATCCCGCCAGAAAACTGATGTGGGTACTGCTTGATGCGGACTTCCGGTTGGGGGATACCCACCTGCTCCATCAGCTTGATGGCACGGCGCACAGCTTCTTCTTTGCTGACATTGAGATTCGTAATAATCGTTTCCGTCAGCTGGCGTTCCACCGTGAATAACGGGTTCAGAGAGGTCATCGGGTCCTGAAAAATAAACCCAATTTTGGCACCACGAACCTGACGCATCGCTTCCGGGTTCAGACCAGAAATTTTCTCACCATCCAGATAGACATCACCACTGGCAATTTTACCCGGAGGGCTCAGCAGATCGATCACAGCATTCCCGACGGTCGACTTACCCGCACCGGATTCACCGACCACACCAACAATTTCACCGCGCTCAATCGTAAACGACAGCGATTTCACCGCAGCGTGGACACCGTGACGTGACGGATATTCAATACGAAGGTTTTTAACTTCCAATAATGCCATGTTCAGACCTCAACAACCTGGCAGTGTGCCTGCCCGCCTGCAATTGCTTCCATTCAAATGCGCCGATCAAAAAACCGGCCACGTTAAGTGCGATCAATCTGGCAAAGATTTCACGAAAAATCAACATTTCATGCTACAAAACTGTACTACAGCACAAAACAAGCATAAATAATCACTAGTTGCATAGCTAAAAATAAACATACAACCTAAGAAATCGCTCAGATAAACCTAGATAAACATAGAACAAAACCATTCTCGGTCAGAAAAGTGCGCATATTTATGCGACATCAGTCACCATGACGTTCTGAATAAAAAAGCACACAATGTTAAACATATTATTAACACAGCCAGATGTTCATCCATATACTCGTAAAGGGCTGGGATAAGCGGCCAGCAAAATAATAACCACCAGCATTTAAAGCCGGCAATAAGCACTCCGGACAACACATAAAATCATGAATAAATAACTAAACCAGACAAGTCTGAACATGGAAGAAACAAAAAGATGAGGGTTTCCGGAGGTGGTCGGTGAAGAGGGATGGATCGCGGCGGGCATCCGCACCCGACCCGACAAGCGCAGCCTGTTCCATACTTCAGAGAATATCGCAGATACAAAAAAACCCGCTCAAATGAGCGGGCTTTCGAAGGTGGTCGGTGAAGAGGGATTCGAACCCCCGACCCTCTGGTCCCAAACCAGATGCGCTACCAAACTGCGCTATTCACCGATAATTCTATTTCTGCCTTGAGTTTTTGAACCAGAGGGTCCTCTGATCCGCTATTCCCAAGAGCCGGAGATGCGCGACTAAACTGCGCTATTCACCGAAATATGGGGTGGCTAACGAGACTTGAACTCGCGACAACCGGAATCACAATCCGGGGCTCTACCAACTGAGCTATAGCCACCATTGTAAGTGGTCGGTGAAGAGGGATTGAACGCGGCGGGCTTCCGCACCCGGCCAATGCACTTCTTTCTTCCGAACCTGTAGGTTTGCAAATCAGGCAAACTTACAATAAAAGTGGTCGGTGAAGAGGGATTCGAACCCCCGACCCTCTGGTCCCAAACCAGATGCGCTACCAAACTGCGCTATTCACCGATAATTTTGTTGCTGCCTTGAGTTCTGAACCAGAGGGTTCCTCTGGTCCGCTATTCTCAAGAGCCAGGATGCGCGACCAAACTGCGCTATTCACCGACTTTTATTCTTTTTTGCGTACCGAGTTTCATGAAAAACTCCATACCCAATTGTATGGGGTGGCTAACGAGACTTGAACTCGCGACAACCGGAATCACAATCCGGGGCTCTACCAACTGAGCTATAGCCACCAATGTTTTTGTAACGCCAACAGTGCCGTCTTGCCTTTCCGGAGTGGCGCGCCCGACAGGATTTGAACCTGTGACCTTTGGCTCCGGAGGCCAACGCTCTATCCAGCTGAGCTACGGGCGCCTTGCCCTATCGGCGGTGGTGAATATTACGGATCAGCATGCGTGTCGTCTAGTCTTTTTTGCAAAAAAATTTGTATTCGCTTCATTTGTAACCATCTTTGGGTTGATTCGCATCATACAAACACAGCCATTCTGTTTAACACAATCCCATTAACAGATATAATCACTCAGTTTTTTAACAGAAAAACCACTAATAATTGGTTCACAGCCTGTCGCAAAACGTCATATTTACAACAATCTACAGGATGGCTGTGATATCCGAGCAAATAATCTGGGAGTGTTAAGGTGAGCTCAATGGAATTTTCTCTTCGACAACTGATGGTCGCAGCTGTCGCCACCCTTGCCATCAGCGGCTCAGCCGTCGCGGCAGATATGTCTGACGAAGCGATCGCAGATCGCATCAAGCCCGTTGGCTCGGTTTATAAGGAAGGTGATGCACCTGCCGCTACCGCCGTCGCTTCCGGCCCACGTTCAGGCGATCAGGTTTATGGCACCTTCTGTGTGGCTTGTCACAGCAGCGGCGTTATGGGCGCACCAAAATCCGGCGACGCAGCGGACTGGGGACCTCGGATCGCGAAAGGCATGGAAACACTGACCAACCACGCCCTAAACGGATTTAACGCCATGCCGGCGAAAGGCACCTGTATGGACTGTAGCGATGAAGAAATCGTTGCCGCCATCGAACACATGATTCAAGGCCTATAAGCTTCCCCCTACAATGCCATCAAAAAGGTTAGCCTGGGCTAACCTTTTTTCTTTCCGTCGTGTCTGTATGCTTACTTCTTATTGAACATCGCCCGGATATTTGCAATGTGTGCCTGACCTCGCTGCATCCGCTCTTCGGCTGAAACCGGCTTGCGCTCTGTCTCCCATTCCAGATCATCCTGAGGCAGTTCATACAAGAAACGACTCGGCTCCGGCTTGATCAGCTCCCCGTACTGACGACGTTCCTTACATAAGGTAAAGGTGAGTGCTTTCTGAGCCCGGGTAATGCCAACGTATGCCAGCCGGCGCTCTTCCTCAACATTCTCTTCATCAATACTGCTCTGATGCGGCAGAATGCCTTCCTCTGTGCCAATCAAATAGACATACGGGAACTCCAGCCCTTTGGAGGCATGCAATGTCATCAACTGAACCTGATCCGCCTCATCGTCATCTTCGCCGCGCTCCATCATATCCCGCAACGTCATCCGCTGAACAACCTCTTTCAGGGTGCGCACTTCGTTGTCGTAATTATCCCCTTCCAGATCAGCCGTGACCCAGCTATACAGATCCGACACGTTTTTCATCCGCATCTCGGCGGCTTTCGGACTCGCCGAAGTTTCGAACAGCCAATCCTCATAATGAATATCACGGATCAACTGCCGGACCGCCGCAACCGCATCGCCCCGCTCAGCGTTATCAGCCAGCTCAACTACCCAGCGGGTAAACTGACGCAGGCTGTCTAATCCGCGACCAGTCAGGTGCTGCTCCAGTCCCAGCTCAAAACTGGCATCGAACAGGCTTTTCCCCCGCATATTGGCATAGGTACCCAGCTTCTCCAGCGTCGCCGGGCCAATTTCACGCCGCGGCGTGTTCACAATGCGCAAAAAGGCATTATCGTCATCCGGGTTGGTCAGCAAACGCAGATAAGCCATGATGTCCTTGATCTCAGTCCGGGAGAAAAATGAGGTTCCTCCGGAGATTTTGTAAGGAATCCGGTTCTGCATCAGCGCTTTTTCAAACAACCGTGACTGATGGTTACCACGGTAAAGAATGGCGTAATCTTTGTAATCGGTGTTGTTCAAAAAACGATGGGCAATCAGTTCACCAATCACCTTTTCCGCTTCGTGCTCTTCATTCTTGGCGGTAATCACTTTCAGCATGTCGCCGTCCGGAATTTCCGAGAATAGTGTTTTCTCAAACACGTGCGGATTATTGGCAATCAATATATTGGCCGTTCGCAGGATCCGGCTGGTTGAACGATAATTCTGCTCCAGCTTAATCACCTTCAGGGTCGGGAAATCTTTGTTCAGCAATACCAGGTTTTCTGGCTGAGCACCGCGCCAGGAATAGATCGACTGGTCATCATCTCCGACCACGGTAAATTTGGCCCGCTCACCCACCAGCAGCTTCACAAACACATACTGACTGGTGTTGGTGTCCTGATATTCATCCACCAGCAGATAACGGATTTTATTCTGCCAGCGCTGACGGACTTCCTCGTTATCCCGCAACAAAAGTACCGGCATCAGAATCAAATCATCGAAGTCCAGCGCGTTGTAGGCTTTCATCTGCCGCTGGTACAACTCATAACAATGGGCAAATAGCTGGTCACGTTCACTGCGGGCTTCGGCTTGGGCCTGCGCCGGCGATTTCATATCGTTCTTCCAGTTTGAAATGGACGACAACAGCAGCTTCAGCAGATCTTTATCGCCATCAATTTGTGCTTCCGTCAGTTCCTTGAGCAGTGCCATCTGGTCCTGATCGTCAAACAGAGAGAAACTCGCTTTCAGGCCCAGCGTCTTATATTCACGGCGAATAATATTCAGCCCCAGGGTATGGAAGGTCGATACCGTCAGCCCTTTAGCCTCCTGACGTCCCAACGTCTGGCCCACCCGCTCTTTCATTTCCCGCGCAGCTTTGTTGGTAAACGTCAGTGCCGCAATGTTCCGGGCTTTATACCCGCATTGCTGGACCAGATAAGCGATTTTATTGGTAATGACCCGCGTTTTGCCTGAACCAGCGCCAGCCAGAACCAGGCACGGTCCGGCCACATAACGCACTGCCTCATTTTGTCTGGGATTGAGTTTCATGATTTGCCCTATGAGTCATGATTGATTCAGCTGCTGCATTGTAACCTGATCTCGTCTCGTGTCTATTTCAGACAACCCCCGTGTTTTTGTCACAAAAATTGGCTAACAAATGAGTTGCGTAATATTTAAGCGTCAATAATAATGAATGAACGTTCATTCACCTTGTGAGTAGTAATGACTGATAAAAAAGAACGTATCTTGCAGGCGACAGAAGAATTGCTGGCAAAGCATGGTTTTCACGGTCTGTCGATGAACATGGTGGCGAAGGAAGCCAAGGTGGCGACAGGCACAATTTATCGGTATTTCACAGATAAAGACGACCTGTTATATCAGCTTCATGATCATATTTTGACCATTGTCGCGCAAAAAATCACGCAGCACATTTCAGATGCCATGCCACTGGAACAGCGGTTTCGTACCATGTGGCTGAACATCTGGAAGATGGCTACCGACAGTGAAGCACCGCTGATTAACCGTGGTCAGTTTGAAAACATGCCGCACCGCGGGAAGCAGTACAAGATCGCGTTAGAAAAAACCCTCTTTGCCCCCGTCCACAAAATGTTTGACGAAGGGAAAGCGCAGGGACTGTTCAAGCCTTTAGACAACGAGATACTCGCCGCTCTCAGTTTAGAGCCCAGCGCTGCGCTGGCCCGTAAACATCTGACCGGCATTTTTACAGTAAGTGATGAGGCACGGGATGCCGCCATCAATGCTTGCTGGGACGCATTAATTACACACTGATTTCGCATTAACAAAGACTCCGGAGCAAAGATAATGAAAAAGTGGAGAGCATGGATTGTCATGTTAATCATCGTTGCCGCTCTCTTTGGCACGTTGTTCACATACAAATACATGGAAATTAAAGGGAAAATGGAGTATTTCGCCAATTTACCCGAACCGGATTTCCCGGTAACTGTCGTGGACGTGAAAGCCATCGATTGGGTTCCTGCCATTGAAGCCATTGGCTTCATCGAACCCAACCAGGGCGTCACGATCACAACGGAAGTCTCAGGTGTCATCAAGAGCCTGGATTTTGATTCGGGAATGTCGGTCAAGCAAGGTCAGCGCCTGCTGGGACTGGATTCTGATGTTGAAGAAGCCAATCTCAAAAGTTCACAAGCCCGCCTGCCCGCTGCCAAAGCCAAATACATCCGTTATCAGGATCTGTATAAAAAAGGCTCCATTTCCAAAGAAGCCTTTGACGATGCTCAGGCAAGTTACTTCTCGCTGATGGCTGATATTGAAAGTCTGAAAGCGACGATCGACCGCCGTATTATTAACGCACCCTTCTCCGGTGAAGTCGGCCTGCGAAATGTATTCCTGGGTCAGTACATCCAGCCGGGCACGGATATCGTTCGTCTTGAAGATACCTCGCTGATGAAACTGCGTTTTACAATCCCGCAAACTGAACTGGCAGATATTCATATCGGACAGGAAGTGGATATCGCAATCGATGCGTATCCGGAAACAAACTTCCAAGGCAAGATCAGTGCCATTGAACCGGCGGTGAATTATCAGAGCGGTCTGGTTCAGGTACAGGCAGACATTCCAAACAATGATGGTCGTCTGCGCAGCGGTATGTTTGCCCGCGCCCACATTATTCTGCCAACACAGGAAAATCAGGTGGTTCTGCCGCAACACGCCATCACCTACACCCTGTATGGTGACAACGTCTACATCGTTTATAAAGACGACAAAGGCGACATGCGTGTCCGTCAGTCTGTCGTGAAAACCGGTGAACGCAAGCGTGACAACATTCATGTTCTGGATGGCGTCAAACCAGGCGATCAGGTCGTCACCACAGGTCAGGTTCGCCTGAGTAATGATGTGAAAATCCGCATTGTCGACAACGATGCCCTGAAAACCCCGGCTGAAACACCGATGCTGTGATTCGGAGGTTAAATGCGCTTTACTGATATATTCATAAAAAGGCCGGTTCTTGCAGTCTCAATCAGCATCCTGATTGCTCTGCTCGGTTTCCAGGCTATTTTCAAAATGCAGGTGCGGGAATATCCGGAGATGACGAACACCGTCGTCACGGTGACCACCAGCTATTACGGGGCCAGTGCCGACCTGATCCAGGGCTTTATTACTCAGCCGCTGGAACAGGCCATTGCGCAGGCTGATAACATCGACTACATGACCTCCTCGTCTGTGCTGGGTTCTTCAACCATTACAGTCACCATGAAGCTGAATACCGATCCGAACGCGGCGCTGGCTGATATTCTGGCCAAAACCAACTCGGTACGTTCTCAGCTGCCGCGTGAATCCGAGGATCCGACAGTAACCATGTCGACCGGTTCAACCACGGCGGTTATGTACATTGGTTTCACCAGTGACGAGCTAAGCTCCAGCCAAATCACCGACTACCTGGAGCGGGTATTCAATCCGCAGCTGTTTACCGTCAACGGTGTCTCCAAGGTTGATCTGTACGGCGGGATGAAATACGCCCTGCGTGTCTGGTTGGATCCTGCCAAAATGGCGGCGTATAACCTGACCGCATCCGATGTCATGACCGTGCTGAACGCCAACAACTACCAGTCTGCAACGGGTCAGGCCAATGGTGAATTCGTGCTGTATAACGGCACGATTGATACTCAGGTGAAGACCACAGATGAGCTGAAAAAGCTGGTTGTTTCAACCCAGAAAGGTCAGGTGATTCGTCTGGGCGACATTGCCAAGGTCACACTGGAGAAAAGCCACGACATTTACCGCGCGACGGCGAATGGCCAGGAAGCCGTGGTGGCTGCGATCAACGCTGCCCCGAGTGCTAACCCGATCAACATTGCTGCCGATGTACTGGAGCTATTGCCTGAGATTCAGCGCAACATGCCGAGCAACATCAAGATGAACGTCCTGTATGACTCTACGGTTGCCATCAATGAGTCTATTCAGGAAGTCATCAAAACCATTGGGGAAGCCGCACTGATCGTTCTGGTCGTCATCACGCTGTTCCTGGGTTCGTTCCGTGCTGTGCTGATCCCAATCATCACTATCCCGTTGTCGCTGATTGGCGTCGCCATGCTGATGCAGGGCTTCGGTTTCTCCTGGAACCTGATGACGCTGCTGGCTATGGTTCTGGCCATCGGTCTGGTGGTCGATGATGCCATCGTTGTTCTGGAAAACGTCGACCGCCACATCAAACTGGGCGAATCGCCGTTCCGCGCAGCCATTATCGGAACACGAGAAATCGCAGTACCTGTCATTGCCATGACCCTGACGCTGGGTGCAGTATACGCACCAATTGCACTGATGGGCGGGATCACAGGCTCACTCTTTAAGGAGTTTGCACTGACCCTGGCTGGTGCGGTCTTTATCTCGGGGATCATCGCCCTGACCCTGTCACCGGTGATGTGTTCCAAGATCCTCAAAGCACACGATAAACCAAACCGCTTTGAAGACACGGTTCACAGTGTGCTGGATCGCATGACAACCGGCTATGAGAAAATGCTGGGCACTGTCATGAACTTCCGTCCGGTTGTGATTGTCTTTGCCCTGCTCGTCTTTGCCGTCTTGCCCGTGCTGTTCAAGTTCATCCCGAGTGAACTGGCACCGGCGGAAGATAAAGGCGTCCTGATGATGATGGGGACCGCGCCATCGACCGCCAACCTGGATTACATCGAAAATACCATGAGTGAAGTGAACGAGATGCTGAGCGATCAGCCGGAAGTTGCTTTTGCTCAGGTCTTCTCCGGTGTCCCTCAGTCAAACCAGGCATTCGGTATTGCATCCATGGTGCCCTGGAGTCAGCGTGAAGCCAGCCAGGCTGAAGTCGTGGGCCGTGTGACCACACTGGTCAACGATGTTCCGGGCATGGCTGTCACCGCATTCCAGATGCCGGAGCTGCCAGGTGCGGGTTCAGGTCTGCCGATTCAGTTCGTCATCACGACACCGAACAACTTCGAAAGCCTGTTCCAGGTGGCAACAACTGTCCTGACTGATGTCAGCAAGAACCCGATGTTCGTTTATTCCAACCTGGATCTGAACTTTGATTCCGCCACCATGAGAATCAGCATCGATAAGGACAAAGCCGGTGCCTATGGTGTCACCATGCAGGATATCGGGATCACCCTGAGTACCATGATGGCCGACGGTTATGTCAACCGGATTGACCTCAATGGCCGCTCCTATGAAGTGATTCCACAGGTAGAACGGAAATACCGTCTGAATCCGGAGTCACTGAACACGTACTACGTCCGTGCTGCGGATGGTAACTCAGTCCCTCTGGGCAGCCTGATCAACATTGATGTCATCGCAGAGCCACGTGCCTTGCCACACTTCAACCAGTTGAACTCAGCCACCATTGGTGTCGTTCCGATGCCGGGAACGGCTATGGGTGATGCGATTGACTGGTTCAAAACGGACGCTGCCGGAAATCTGCCTGCCGGTTACCAGTATGACTTCATGGGTGAAGCCCGTCAGTTCGTGACCGAAGGAAACGCACTGTTCGCAACCTTTGGTCTGGCCCTGGCGGTCATCTTCCTGGTTCTGGCGATTCAGTTCGAATCCCTGCGCGACCCGATGGTCATCATGGTTTCCGTTCCGCTGGCGATCTGTGGGGCGCTGGTCGCACTCGCCTGGGGCGCAGCCTCAATGAACATTTACTCTCAGGTCGGTCTGATCACCCTGATTGGTTTGATCACCAAGCACGGGATTCTGATCTGTGAGGTGGCCAAAGAAGAACAGCTCAATCACCAGAAAGACAAAATGTCTGCGGTGATGGAAGCAGCCAAGGTTCGTCTGCGTCCGATTCTGATGACAACTGCAGCGATGATTGCCGGTCTGATCCCACTGTTGTACGCCACCGGCGCCGGTGCGGCACAGCGTTTCAGTATCGGTATCGTGATTGTAGCCGGTCTGGCAATCGGGACCCTGTTTACCCTGTTTGTTCTGCCGGTCATTTATACGTATCTGGCCAGCACGCATAAGCCGCTGCCCGTCTTTGTCGAGGACAAAGACCTGGAAAAGCTCAAACGGGCTGATGAGGCGAGACAAGCACTCAAAGCCCGGGAAAGTTAACCTTCTTTTCACTTTTTATACTTCAGGCCGCACAAGCGGCCTTTTTTTATGGTGAGTCAGTCGCGTGTCGCCGATCCCAGTATTCCTGCCTGCGGCAGGGTGAAATTGGTGTACACTAACGTCAAGTATCACAATACCTTCATGGAGTTAAACCCGCGTATGTTTGATCCAAAGAAACTTGAGCAGGTCGCAAAGCAGATTCAGGAAGCCATGCCTCAGCCGGTCAAAGCGCTTGGTCAGGACGTTGAGCAGAAAGTGCGCCAAACCATTCAGGCTCAGCTCAGCAAACTGGATGTCGTCAACCGCGAAGAATTTGATGTGCAGACTCAGGTCCTGCTGCGTACCCGCCAGAAACTCAATGAGCTGGAGCAAAAAGTGGCTCAGCTGGAAGCCATGCTGGCTGATAAAGCTGAATAATCAGCCTTTTCCTGAAACCGCTCGAAACATGAAAAAGCCCGGCAGTGTTTGCCGGGCTTTTCGTCACTAGAAGGAAGAAATCTAAGGTGATGATTAGTCACCGACTGCGATACGCTTCATGTCAGTCATATAGCCACGCAGTTCCTGACCAATCAGTTCAACCGGATGGCTGCGTAATGCTTCATTCACGTCGATCAGTGTTTGGTTATCTACCTGATTGCTGGTTTCGCCCAGACCTTGACCAATCACGTCTGTACCAACCTTCGGCATAAACTGCTCACGTAGCAGTGGTGTCGCAACATTTGCGAACAGATAGTTCCCGTATTCAGCGGTATCAGAAATGACCACGTTCATTTCGTACAGACGTTTCCGGGCAATGGTGTTCGCAATCAACGGCAGCTCGTGCAGTGACTCATAGTAAGCCGATTCATCAATAATGCCTGAGGCCGTCATGGCTTCGAACGCCAACTCAACTCCGGCACGCACCATCGCCACCATCAGAATGCCGTTGTCGAAGTATTCCTGTTCGCTGATCTTCACATCAGACTGCGGATAGTTTTCGAATGCGGTTTCAGCAGTCTCTGCACGCCAGCCCAGCAGATTCGCATCATCATTCGCCCAATCGGCCATCATGGTGCCAGAAAACGCACCGCTGATGATGTCATCCATATGCTTGTTGTACAGCGGGCGCATCAGATCTTTCAACGATTCAGACAGCTCAAAGGCTTTGATTTTGGCAGGGTTCGACAGACGATCCATCATGTGGGTAATGCCACCGAACTTCAGCGCTTCAGTAATAGTTTCCCAGCCAAATTGCAGCAGCTTCCCGGCATAAGCAGGATCAATCCCTTCTGCCACCATCTTCTCGTAACACACAATCGAACCGGCTTGCAGCATCCCGCACAAAATGGTTTGCTCACCCATCAGGTCAGATTTCACTTCGGCAACGAAAGACGATTCCAGAACACCGGCACGATGACCACCAGTCGCGGCTGCCCAGGCTTTGGCAATTTCCAGACCGTGACCCTGCGGGTCGTTTTCCGGGTGAACGGCGATCAACGTCGGTACCCCGAAACCACGTTTGTATTCTTCACGTACTTCTGTACCCGGGCATTTCGGCGCAACCATCACAACCGTGATATCCGGACGGATTTGCATGCCTTCTTCAACAATGTTGAAGCCATGCGAATAACCCAATGCAGCACCTTGCTTCATCAGTGGCATCACAGTTGTGACAACATCGGTGTGCTGCTTGTCTGGTGTCAGGTTAACCACCAGATCCGCCTCTGGGATCAGCTGTTCATAGCTACCGACTTCAAAACCATTGTCTTTGGCATTGCGGAAAGACGCACGCTGCTCATCAATTGCAGCCTGACGCAGCGCGTAAGCGACATTCAGGCCAGAGTCGCGCATATTCAGACCCTGATTCAGGCCCTGAGCACCACAACCAACAATCACGACTTTTTTCCCTTTCAGGTACTCTGCTTCCTGAGCAAACTCGTTGCGATCCATGAAACGGCAACGGCCCAGTTGGTCTAATTGCTGACGCAAATTTAAAGTATTGAAATAATTAGCCATAACAAGTTACTCCGTGAAATCTGATCCTTGGTCGGCACGTCATTGCCGAATAACCTGATAGTAGATCAGGCGTGATGTTGTCCAAAGTGATATATTCACAACACCATATTGCAAAAAGTGCAACATCGTCATGAATATCAAATCGCTGCAATTCTTTCTTCATTTATGTCACAGCAAGAACTTTAGTCAGACTGCCCAGAAAATGCATATCAGTCCGTCGGCGCTGAGCCGTCAAATACAGCGCCTTGAGCAGGAGCTCGCCCAGCCACTGTTTATCCGTGACAACCGCAGTGTAGAACTCACAACGGCTGGACACAAACTGCTTCCTGTCGCCAGCCGTATCATTGCCGAATGGCAGCACCTGCAACAGGAACTGACCGAGCAAGATCAGATGCTCAAAGGCAAACTGACCCTCTTCTGCTCGGTCACAGCAAGCTACAGCCATTTACCTGGTGTGCTGAACCAGTTCCGACAGCATTACCCGCAAGTTGAGATACAACTGGCCACCGGCGATCCGGCACAAGCCATTGATAAAGTCATGCAGGATGAAGCAGATTTCGCCATTACAGCACTCCCGGCCAACCTTCCCGGTAAACTTGCCTTTATTTACCTGGGGGATGTTTCCATGTCACTCATTAGCCCTTTAGCCCCTCCCCCCGCTCTTCAGAGCATGCTTACTCCAGAAATTCAGTGGGAAAAACTTCCTTTCATTCTCCCTGAGCATGGTAGTGCCAGAGAAAACGCTGACAAGTGGATGAAATCTCATAAAATTAAGCCTAACATTTATGCCCAAGTTGCTGGACATGAGGCTATTGTTAGTATGGTGGCATTGGGATGTGGCATAGGGATTGCGCCAGATATTGTCATAGAGAACAGTCC
The DNA here is from genome assembly GCF_000695255.1 of Photobacterium galatheae. Lineage (GTDB taxonomy): Bacteria > Pseudomonadota > Gammaproteobacteria > Enterobacterales > Vibrionaceae > Photobacterium > Photobacterium galatheae. The sequence goes on from NZ_JMIB01000009.1 coordinate 107,855, forward strand.
TATTCGCGACAAGATACACAAGCTGCCCACAGCAACGGTAGACCCTTTAATACTGGGATTGTGTTGTAAACAAAGCCGGCAAAAGGAACCGCTTTATCAGGCGCTGCTGGCATTATTCAAATAGCAGGTCCATATGACGTCATCGCATACTTTGACACACAGCTACTATTCCGCCTTTTATGCAGAAAAAGGCTTCCGATTCCTGGAGCAGATAGCAAAGGATTACGCTCTCCCAGACAATCTGGTTGTTTTTTCCGTCATGCACTGTTACGAAGGTACGCTGCCTTATCTGAACGTACTGTGCCAGCTCGCTGATCACGTCATTTTTCTTCCCAAACAAGCCACGTTTTGTAATAACAGTTCACTCCTGAATACCATTGAAACAATTGAAAACTGTCAGACTGTCGCGCCCGGCTTCGACAAAATCGCCTTACGCGACCCGGCTTGCTGTGTCGAGTTAATCCGCCGATACACGACGGATGAACAAGCTTTTCTGATCCTGGATCATGGAGGCTATTTCGCCCACGGCGCTGAAGCAATTTTAGAGACGTTCAGCAATGCTTGTGTGGGTATCGCAGAGTTGACTGCAAATGGCGTCGCGAAATACCGAAACAGGCATCTACTCAAACCTTTGGTCTCTGTGGCTCACCTGAGTATCAAAACACCGGCAGACTATGAAGCTTCAGAGTGCATCGTTCACTACACCGATCAAATTTTGCGTGAAGCTTTCGGTCTGAAACTCAACAATCAGGGATTTTTATCAATAGGAGTGATCGGCAGCGGTAACCTTGGCCGTGGCATCTGCAAGACCTTACAAGGGAAAGGTATCCATGAGCTTTATGTCAGCGATCAAGACCCGCGGCGGCTGACGGCTATGCCACGTAACGGCATTCAGGTCTGTTCGACTGAAACCATGCTCAACCACTGTAATCTGATTTTCTGTTGTACCGGGAATGGCGCACTCCACACCGCGCATTTGCAATCCCGTCGTGAAAATCTGTTTGTCGCGACGGTTACTTCAGCAGATGATGAACTGAACCTGCCTGAACTGATACACAATGGTACCCTTCGTTATATCGGGGGCAATGCGCTCGTGAAAGAATACAAGAATCAACACAAAGCAAGCATCTACTTACTCGCTGGCGGTGAATCAGCCAATACTCCTTTCAAAACAGGGATGGGAGATCCCACTCTCTATCTGTTTGAAGCTGCTCATTTACTGGCGGGACTCCAACTGGCCAGCCAGAATCACGGCTATGCAGCCGGAATCCAAGCATTATCAGCTCAAGATGAAATATTCATCGCAGAGCAATGGCTACGCTTCTTTTATCACTACAGTTAAACTTTCCGGGTGTCACTGACTAGAGGCTGCTTCAAAGCTCAAATATACATAACCCATTCGAATAACTGCCCAGAAAGAGAAAACACTTTCCATCAAGCGCCACCCCAAAGACAAAACCACGCTCGACAAAAATGACACGATTGACTGAAGAACAGATGCCCAAACCTTATTACAAAAAACTAGCCATGGCTGACTGGGTTTCTTGAAGAAATGGTGGACGGCTGGGATCGTACACGACCGGGACTCGTCCGGTCGCAGGGCGGATTTCAAACCCCGGAATGTAAAAAAGCCCCAGTC
>NZ_JMIB01000010.1 GCF_000695255.1 Photobacterium galatheae
TGGTTGACTGGACCGGACGACAAATCAAAACCGATAAACGCGGTCATATTGAATCATCGCAACTGCCAATCCTTGAACGACTCGGCTTAGATACCCATACATGGCTGAAAGTCTGTACACAGATAGAAAAAGGCACACTCATTGGCTCAGCCGCTGCGATTGAATCCGTTTTACCACAATTGAATCGACAACGGCGAGCAGGCTTGCAAATTCCGTAGCCCTCTCACCTCAGCCAGAATCCTCCAACACGTCATGCTTCATGCCGATGTTGTCGTTCGCCTGAAAGTCAGGTTCAAGGCATAAACTTTGATTTTTCAGTCAGCAAAGCATGTAAATCGGTATTCAAAATACTTTTCAAACAATGATTCATTGAGATCTGACTGATTCTAAAATCAGCTTTTCTTTGGGGTGACTGTCCCTGAAATCTCCTTAGCCTTCTTCGCAAAGGTGTATCCATAGTTTTAATTTTAGGGACTCTGTCATTGACCAAACGTTATTAACCAACCAAGAAAACAATATTGAATGGTCTAAACACCTAACACCAACTTTTGGCTCACCAGGATAGGCATTCGGATTTGTAGAAAACAACACAACTTTTGTTGTATCAGTTACAAACTTTTCATATTGTTTCGGTGGTAATGGATCTGGGTATTTCCCCGATTTTACTTGGACACTACAAACTTCAGAACGTTTGTTTACCATAGAAAACTCAAATGTAGGCTTACTTCTAAAACATGTTGATTTAACTAAACACCAACCTTGTGTTTGTAAATACATTGAAACCGTATCTTCTACTTCATCTGGTGTCATGATCGAAAAAAGTACATACATATCGATTTCATTAAGTTTGTTAGACAGAACTTTTGTGTCTATTTCTGGACACCAATCAGGGTCTACAGATAGCCGCTCAAAAATAATGTCATTGCAATTTCTTTCTCTAGAATTGACTTTTATACGTTGAATCATTCTCTGTGCAATTGTTCCTCGCTGAACAGCGCCAGAAACAAAGATCTCAGGAACTTTAACCCATAGTGCTTTCCTCGCATGACCAAGATCAAAGCGAGAAAACTGTTCATCAATTTCAGAGCCTATTACAATTTCTTCTTTAGCTCGGCACAGATAGTAATCTCCTTGCTGATGCAACCATACATGATCTCCGCACTTTACTTCTTCGAGTAATTTACGCACAGCATATGGCCACTTGCTAAATCTTTTAATAACCAGAGACTTTGCTTCCTCCAAAGTACTCGGTTGAAACTCTAAATAGGCAGCAGACCAACCAACTCCTAGTAAAGATTTTTCTTTGCACAAATTGAATGCATTAAAACCGGATTCACTATCGGGCTTTATAGATAATTTCCATGTACTCATAGAGATACTCCTAGATGGCTAACATTTTATTCAACGACATTATGTCATGTAACTCTGTCGTTAAACTCTTTATTCAAATTTACACTTAACCATCTGATATACAACAAGTAAAACCATGTAATTGTAGTTTTACATCAGTAAGATATACGACATGGTGTCGTGTATCCCGTTTAAAGGCACATTTCCATATAATTGTTTTATCTGAAATTTTATTCATTTTGGTGGTCGCTCCGAAAATCAGCGACAAGTGATTCATATCAGGAAAAACGGCGTTATACAGTCTTGCTTCCCCCCTTAAGCCAAGACAATGCAATCATGACTGACAGACCGCCGCCAATTGCGCAACACTCAATTTCTTTAAGGTGTCTGTCCCATTAAGGTGGGACAGACACCTTACGATGAAGCAAAATACATCAATACTGTGGTCGAGAAAAAGTCACCGATAATTGCTCACTTAGCAGCAAAACAATAAGGTTCAGAGATTGATATTAACTATTGACCGTCCACCTCAGGGCGTGTTGTTACTCTAGACATTTCAGAGCTGACTCTTTTACTACCAGTCGTTGTTCAGAATTAATCATACTCTACAGCTAGCATTACTTTTCTTAGCTCAGGTTGATAAAAAACCATCAAGCACCCGGCAAGATCTAAGTATGGGATGTCTCTGAAACTTCCCAGGAAGATATATTCATTTTCTTTTTCCTCGTCAAAATAAACTATCTCTCGCGTACTCATATATTCAAATTCTGGGTGATTGATATTAGTCGTAACCTCGTAATAATGATCTAGCTCCGGATTATCTCCCAGCTCATCATATAAAGCCGCCCCCCAGTTCTGACCAAATCGAGGCTGACCACCTATTACAAACAACGGTACTTTATTGCCTGACTCGATTATGAAATCATTTTCATCGAAAAACTCTAAAGCTTTTTTATAATTATCTAAATGAACATCCTGTTCTTCTAATTTAGCATCACTAAGAAATCCTTTATCTAATCGCCACTCATTGCATTTACTATTAAATGAATATGTAATTGCACCATAATCACCATCAGGGATCCCCTGAAGATTAGGTACAGCAATTAATACTTCGTCAGTGATAGTACTATCAAAAACACTGTAGGATAAAACGCCAATCGGAATTAACTCATTTCTATCAAAACTAACCAACTCATCACTTGGAAATGGGGTATATACTTTTTCCCTTTGAAAGATCTCTCTTTCATCCACTCTTACCTTTGATTCTTTAATTATAAAAGCCATATTTAGTTAAACTCTTCTTATTATCAATAAATTAACATTACGAATCATTGTTTAGGGTTTCTTTAGGGTAACTGTACCGGTATTTATCCCTCGTTCTTCTGAATATCAGGTCAGAGGTACAAAATCTGATTCTTCAGTCAAAAGTCATGTAAATCAATATACTAAACGAGCTTCGGATATTGATTTATTGAGATCTGTCGGGTCTTGCAATCAGCTTTTCTTTAAAGTGTCTGTCCCTGTAGTGGTCAAGTAAAATTGGCCACAGTTTTAGCAATTTCTTTAAGGTGTCTGTCCCATTAAGGTGGACCGAATGTAGAGCGGCAGTCCCAAACCTTGTATTATCTGACACTGTTGTTGACAACCGGGGGAGTCCATGTAGTTCTTTAGGGTGGCTGTCCCGGTATTCCTGAGCCGTTTGTTATGCCTGTCCTTCACTCGTTAAGGTGCCCCTCAGGGCGTGTTGTTAGCTCTTCAAAGCTATAAGTTGTAGAAAAAAACTCAAAAACAGTATTAAAAGCCCCAAAAACCGAGGCGACTGGTCTTGACCAATAACCGAATTCTCAAGACTAACTATTGGCCATAGAATGAGCCTTAATACAGCCCCCAAGATACCAAATACAATAAAAAAAATATAAAAGAATGGCAACATCAACAACGTTGAGCTAGTAATTAGAATTCTGGCTAATATTTGGCTAAAACTTAGGGCACCATAACCGGTTAAAGCCAATAAAAAAGGAATACCAATAACCCATGCGTAACTATTTAAAATAGATTCTAATTCTGGCAATGTGACCCACATAACCCCGAAGGCTACGAATAGGCTAAAAAAACCGATAACTCTAATACGGTTAAGGTTTTCTCTATCCTCATCTGTTGGTTCATAGTTACGCCGAAATAAAAAACTTGGGAAGATATTCTGATTTGTAAAGTTTCGGAAGCTATTGCTCAAGTTAATCAAAATACTTGGACTTGCCACATCAAGTGCTAACATTCCCGTACCTAACATACCAAGAAGTAGCGCTACTTCATTAATCATCGTAATCCTCTTATTTAGTTCAAAGTTACCGAGAGACCTAACATTTTATTCAACGACATTATGTCATGTAACTCTATCGTTAAATTCTTTATTCAAATTTATACTTAACCATCTGATATACAACAAGTAAAACCATGTAATTGTAGTTTTACATCAGTAAGATATACGACATGATGTCGTATAACCCGTTTGAAGGTACACTTCTATGTCACTGTTTTATTTTGAATTTCATCCATCTTAGTTGTCATATCAAAAATCAGCGACAAGTGATTCGAATCGGAGAAAAACGACGTGTTACAGTTCAGCTAGACAATACAATCATGGACAAAGCAATCATGACTGACAGACCGCCGCCTGGATATGTTCGGTGCCAACACTATCAACAGCGATCAGTGTCTGATATGCCCACACAAACACGCTACCGCCCCTGACAATGAAGTCACGTCCCTGAAAATGCATCTTTTTTTGGCCGACATCATAAGCAGATACACGATGCATTTCACGAAATGATGCGTTTCGTGTTGCATATCTGTGGGTAAGCGCAACGTTGCATGAAAGCATGGACAAAAAGTGTGCTCGGGAGGCCCATTCGTAATGGCTGCCGCATCTGAAATGAACTACATTGAATGCCTTTGAAATCAAAGATAAAGGACACCGGATGAGATCTGCTTTCTCGCGCTCACCACGGTGTCCTTTGTATGCTTTTATTTTCTCAGCGCTTCTGGTTTTCTCTGGGCGACTGATACTCAGCGCTGTCACTGCTAAACCTCAGAAGTCAGTCTTATTCTTCCTCAACAAACTCAACGTTGCCTTGAATGACACCTTTCAGGATTAAAATGCCCCGAATGACAGCAAACGCCGTGATCAAAGACATTCCCCCGCTACATATGGCCAGGGCAAACATGAGTATGCGATCATTTAAAAAGTCACTCGCAATACCTTCTAAAATATGCTTATAGGAAATACCACCTAAAATAATGCTGAATAAAAATGGATTCCGCAGGCTGTGTTTAAACTTTTCTCGGGTGACTTTTTTGACTTCATCTGACATTGTACTTTCCTAATCAATGACTCATTGGGGATCAATATTACTTTAATTTAAAGTAAGTTTACGCTATTTCCTATTTGGTATCGCCTGATTCAGAAAGACTGATAATTTCAGACTTTGATTGGGTTTCTTTATTTTTTGAAAGTCGTCTCATTATGTGTAAGCCGATGCTTGAAAAAATAACAAAAAATAGAGTTGATAACCCAAGAAGCCGAACATAAGCAAGCACTGATTGAAATTTGAAATATCCAATAATTCCTATATGTGGAAGATAATAATAATTCCTAGCAAAGTTAAAAACCAAATAGATTAAAAATGAAATCACAATTGAGAAAAACACAATTACATACTGAGAATATGAGATATTCTGACGCTGAAGAACAAAACACATGATTGGTACAACGGTTAATGCGTATATCACTCCGTCGAATATATCACAGATACTCATGAGAAAGAATGAAGCTTCAGCCTCTGGCAGATTCGCATAAATCCAATCGTATATTGATAAGTTTACAACAAGGAAAACGGTAATTTTCACCGCATATTTCAACTGATGTCCATATTCACACAACATAAAAAACAACAAGGAAAACACGACGCCGATAAAAAAGGCTTTCGCTGACTGATTCATTGATTCTCTCTTAAACTCATGAAAATGTATTTAAAATAATCTCCGTGAAAACGAAAAAGTGGGTAAAATCACCCCACTTTTATCTCAACACTGAGAAAATCATTTCTCTGCAGAATACGGATCTTCGGCCAGGAGATAGGCTCTCAAATCGGCTTTCTGTGGATGCTGTTGCAGCCATTCCCGAATCGCTTTCACTTTGGCGTAGTTTTCTTCTCCGAATTTATCCCGGTAGATATCGCTAAAGTTTTGCTTGGTGCTTTGTTCGCGAATCTGATGCTGCCATTGTTTTGTCACAACCGCGTTCAAAGTACCCGCCAATCCTTCACTTTTCAGCAACTCCCATTCGCCACGATCGAACCAGAGACCGCCAACCGCAGCACTGTAATCGACGCGGTGGTCGTTTTGAGCAGAGATCCGAAATTTATTCATAATGGTGCCGGTCACCGGACACAATAATGCCTTTTTGGTTTCAGCAGCGTCTTGCTCGAAACGAATATCATCGGAGAACTGATAGTCAGGATTTCTGTCTTTCCAGGCCACGAAATCTTCAATCAATATCCAGTTCCCTTCGCAAGCAGAACAGGTATGGGCTCTGAACTGCCCTTCAATAAAACTTGGATTCAAAGTGCCTTGGTTACAACTCGTACAATTCATTCCATTTCCTTCATGATGTGATCAAAATAAAACTGCTGACAGCGAATAACGTCGCAGCAGTTTCATTTCATGACGGCCTAATCAGGCAGTGATGCCTTTGGGATTCGGGCCGTATTCATTTTTACCCGGTGTACTGTCGACGACCATAAAGTAAAGACCAGCAATGGCACCAATAACAGGGATTAATGCGATCAAGATCCACCAGCCACTGCGACTACTGTCATGTAAACGACGAACAGTCACAGCTAAAGATGGCAGGAAAACAAGTAGGGAATAAATGAGGAAGAATGCCTGGCCTGTGCCGACTGCACCATCAATCGTCATCAGAACAATTTGAATCACCAGATTTGTCAGCCAGAAGAGCCAATATTCTTCACGTCGCGCTCTGCCTGAAAAATTTGCATAATTTTTAATTACATTCATATAGCTTTTCATGCCAACTCGCCTTTTCTTTTTCTGTGTTATTACAATTGTGAGTAATGAACGGATTTCTAAATCACACGGCTCTGTGCAATCAAACACCGTACACCTTGTGTTATAGGCGACGGAGCACAAGCTTTATTAACAATTTCTTACGCAAAAGACGCATTCATCAGCCTTTCCAAAAAATAAAATCTGATAACGTCATATTCAGTCGAACGCGCATGACATGCGTTCAAAAGCGTATCTACAACGGATAAAAAAACGGCCTGCGATGCAGACCGTTTTCAACCGGAAGATTTATTTCCGTATGCTCTAATTTCAGTAGCGCGTCTATTTCAGTAGCGCGACGACGGTATGACGATGGACATTCGCCTGAGCGGTCACGACCTGATAAGTCGCTGCAAACGAACGGTTGTTCCGGATCGTTTGCAGTTTCTCATCAATGTGATCCGTAGATTGCGTCGCCATGGCTTTGCCAACTTTGCTATCGACGTCTGCCTGGAAATTTCTGAGCTGATCCAGCCCTTTCTGTACCTGTTGCAACCCCTGATTAACCTGACGCATGGTGTGACGGATTTGCTCCCCGTCAGCCAGCTTCAGTGTCATCGTTTCAATGCCCTGCGGCTCTGGTTGCAGTTTAATTCGGTTGGCTTGCCCGGCCGGATAACGATGTCCCTGCCCGCTGATCGTCACATGATTGCCCATCGCCTGAAAATCTGAATGACGGGCAGAGAAAATCACCTCACCTTTCTCGGTTGCAGCGGCACGTAAACCCAGCGGGATCACAGCTTTGTCGATCATCTGCGACAACTGTCGATCCGTTTTCATGGCATCCATGGTCAGCAACGCCGTTCCCCGATCAGGAACACTGAGTTGCAGCTGTTCACTTTGCTGACGCTGACGAACCAGGTTCAGTCCGTTCACCGTAAAGCTTTGTGTCGGCTCACCTTTCGGCTGAAATTCCAATTGAGTATTCAGGACACGTTCGCCATCAAAGCGACTGTGATTGAGCGTCTGATTCACATTATTGTGATGACGCTGGAGCTGATCGATACGTCCCTGCGTCACCGCCGTTGAACTGCCCAGCATCTGCGTCAGGATTTTTTTCATCCCTTGCAGGTCACGACCGACTGTCACCAGACTCTGATAGGCAATTTGCCCGCGCGTAAGCTGTTGCTGGCCCTGAGAGAAAAGTTCGCTGGCTATCGCGTAACCATTTTGGACCACAGCCGGACGCGCCGCAGGCTGCTGTTCCTGAATCGCGGAAACAGTGCCACCGGCCGGAGCCGGTGGTGCAATCGTTGCTTTGTCATTTTTCAGCAAAGATACCGACTGTTGCCGGATCTCTGCAGTAGAGTTCACCATCGTGTTCTCTCTTCCTTATAAGCGATCGAATAATGACAGATCGTTAATTTTGGTAAAACTGGCCTGAGTTGCCTGCAACGCGGACATATAGTTGCTCAGACGCACCGAGGCTTCTGCGTAATCCAGGTTTTTCAGATCACCTTCTACCTTGTCGACAAACAATTTGTTATCTGCATGACCTTCAGACATCAGGTCCAGGTTGTTATGACGCCCACCCATATCGGTCAGCGCACCCAGCACATTGCCATAGGTGTCATCTATCGCAGCCACTGTCGCATCCACCTCCGTGCGGAAGTTTGCAGTCGGCGCTTTGAACTCAGCAATCAGATCGTCAATCTTCTGGAAAACCGTCGCGCCGCCACCTAAATCCAGCAGTTCCTGTGCAGTGACGTTCGATTCCATGGTCACACCTTTGGCAACGGTGACCAGACGCTTGTCTGCGTTACCGTTTAACGTATAACCCGCACCCGTATCCGTTAGGGACTGCGTGTTGGTCAGGGTGCCTGAAAACAGGTAAATGCCTTCTTCATCCTGCGCGTTAAACGTGGAGAGCATGCCATCTTTCAGGCTTTCCATCTCAGAGATAATGCCCTGACGGTCTGCGGTTGTCATGGTGCCGTTTGCACCCCATAGCACAAGATCACGTAAACTCCTCAAACTTTCGCTGGCGGTGTTTAAATACGCTTCCTGGCTTGACAGCGTGGTCTTCACATTGGCGATGTTGTCCTGATACTGAACCAGCGCACTGCCTTCACGGTTCAGGTTCAGCATTTTGATGGAATCGATCGGGTCGTCCGACAGTTTGGTCAGGCGATCACCGGTCGACATTTGTTGCATCACTTGGCCCAGCCCGACATTATTTTTGCTCAGGCTGGCGAGCATCATCTGGCTGAATTGAGTATCACTGATACGCATGGGTCATTCCTTAAAACATTGCAAGCACGGTATCGAACAGGTTATTTGCAGTGCTGATCACCTTCATGTTCGCCTGATAGGCATTGGCGAAGACCATCAGATTCGCAGCCTCTTCGTCACTGTTCACTGAACTCAGGTTTTCTTTCACAGCAATGGCCTGTGAATTCAGGTTATCCGCGGCTTTAGCGTCTGAAGACACCTGACGGGCTTTAATCGCGGTATCACCCACCATGGAGGTAAAAGCGTCGCTGATTGAAATATTGCCGTAACCTGTCACCGCAAAAGTCTGATTGCTCAGGCCGATCAGCGAGGTCAGTACATCACTGTTACCCGGTGTGCCATCGGAAGACAGTGCCAGCTCCTCAGGTTGCAGGTTGGTAATTTTCAGACTTGAAGACGGGCTGGTCGGATCGTAGGCAAACAACGGCTGACCTGCGTTACCATTCAGATCCTGGCCGGTGGCCAGCGTGTTGTTGAAAGCATCAGCAAACGCAACCGCCATATCATCCAGCGATTTGCGGAACGGCAGCAGTGTATCCACCTGATAATCGGTAATCGCACCCAGTTCGCCGCCAATGTCCCCATTGATAGGGAAGCGCTGACCAACGAAATCAATTTCCATATCTGCCAGATACGGATCGGCTGGATCAGGCACGGCTTTCAATTGTGACGCCTGATCACCAATGACCAGCGGCTGACCAGATGCCAGTGTCACCTGCATGCTGCCATCCGGCTGCATATTGGTTTTAATCGACATCAATTCAGACAACTGGCCAATCAGTGCATCCCGCTCATCCAGCAGGTGAGACGGGTTCCCACTGGTTGCGCTCATCTCAACAATCCGCTTATTCACATCTGCAACATTCACCAGCAGGCTGTTACTCAACTCTACAGCCGCAGTCCGCTGATCGCTCAAATCTTTATGTTGCGAATAATAAGACTCAGACAGCGTGTTAAAACGACGCGTCAGCGCATCGGCTTCACTGATAATCTGTTGACGCAACGGTGCCGACTCCGGCTTGACCGACGCATCATTGAGCGCTGCATACAGGTTATCCAGGCCCATTGAGATATTGAAGCTGTCAGCACCCATCACGCTTTCCAGCTGTGACATGTTGCTGAGATAACGGGAAGAATAAGATGCCTGACTCTGAGTCGCCCAGGTCTGTTTCACGACAAATGCGTCAGAAACACGGCGAATACTGGTGACTTCCACACCACCGCCCGCTGAATTTGCCAATGGCGAACCCGGGCCGATCGCGGCATACATCGCCTGCTGACGGCTGTATCCCGGTGTGTTCACATTGGCAACGTTCTGCGCGGTAACGTCAAGACCAGCACGGTTTGCATTCAAACCGGTTAACGCAATATTGATAATACTCATTAAGATCCGCGCTCCATTTTCTTCGCATCAATCTTAGAAATTAGCGGCTGTTGAAATGCCATGCTGCTGATCGCAGAAGCGGATTTGTCAGCCTTTACCTGCTCTTGATTTAGGGCGACCTGGCTCTGGTTGGCGTTAAACTGTCCCGCTGGCATCAACGAAGCATTGTTCGCCGCAATTTGATCCCGGTTCAGTTTTGGTGCCATTGCCTCGTTCGGTCCCAGCTGTTTCACCAGCATGTCCGCAATGCCGGCACTCTGCCGCTTTGCCATTTCCATCGCCATCTGGCCGTCATAGAAGTCACGGAATACACCCTGCTCCTTACTGGAGAAAGGACTGTCTTCCGCTGCCAGCACATCACTGCTGCTCCGCATCTGGCGTAACACCATCTGCAGGAACATCGCCTCAAACTGCCCTGCAACTTCCTGCAGCGCCTGCTTCTTATCCGCCTGATATTTCAGGTTATTCACAGCACTGTTGTCGTGATAAAGCATGGCATTTGCCTGACCATCAATTTTCATCGTCTCTCCTACCCCCGTCAGGTTAAATGACCACCAGCTCAGCATTCAGCGCGCCGGCTTCATGCAATGCCTGCAGAATAGACATCAGATCATCCGGTGTTGCCCCCAGGCTGTTCACTGCATCGACAATCGTGCTCAGCTCAGTGCCTTCCGGCCAGATATACATGGGTGCTTCGTCCTGATTGATATCCACCAGAGAGTTATTCACCACTTTGGTTTCACCGTCGGCGAACGCATTCGGCTGACTGACCGCCTGCATTTCACGAATGGTCACCGTCAGACTGCCGTGGCTCACAGCCGCAGCACTGACCGTGACATTTTTGCCGACCACCACAGTACCGGTTCGGGAATTGAAAACGACACGTGCCGGACGGCGACCTTCCTGAACAACCAACTCTTCCAGCATCGACATAAAGGTCACACGCTGCTGGGTATCCATTGGCGCCTGTACTTCGATTTTGGCTTGATTAATGGCGGTTGCGACACCCGGACCAAACGTGCCATTCACAGCACGAGCAATATTCTTGGCCGTGGTAAAGCTTGGGGTACGAAGATTCAGGGTAATCGTCGGTTTCTGGTTGAAATCGGTCGGAATCTCACGCTCCAGCGTCGCACCATTCGGAATCCGGCCTGTCGTTGGGGTATTAATGGTGACTTTTGAACCACTCAGGCCCTCAGCACTCGCACCACCAACGATCACATTGCCCTGCGCCACGGCATAAACTTCACCGTCAACACCACGCAGTGGCGTCAGCAGTAGCGTACCGCCACGCAGACTTTTCGCATCACCCAGCGATGACACCACGATATTCAGTTCCTGCCCTTTACCGGCCATCGGATCAACAAATGCCGTCACACTGACGGAAGCAACGTTTTTCAGTTTCGGGTCTGTCCCTTCACTGATCTGAACACCAAACTGGCGCAGCATGTTCGTCACCGACTGGCTGGTGAACTTCACCTGGTTCCGGTCACCCGTTCCGTCAAGACCCACCACCAGGCCGTAACCGACCAGTTGGTTGCCGCGGATGCCCTGCACATCGACCAGATCCATAATCGGCATGGCCGGCGATGCTTTGGCAGATACAGAGTGTGCACCCCACAGCGCCACTGCCACGAAAAAAATAATGGTTTTAAAGGATTTCATCAGAACGGCATCCATGGACTGTTGAAGAATTGAGTGAGCCAGCCTGACGCGTTGCTGTCAGCCAGTGCGCCGCTACCGGAATAGGTAATGCGTGCATCACCAATCCGCTGTGAGGACACTTGGTTATTCCTGCTAATATCATCCACGCGGACAATCCCGGTCAGACGAATAAACTCGTCACCCTGATTCAGACGCAGCCATTTTTCCCCGCGGATCCGGAGCACACCGTTTGGCAGCACTTCATTCACCGTCACGGTGATCGCCCCCTTGAGCTTATTGCCCTGTGAGCTTTGTGCAGAGCCATCAAAACCCCGGCTTGCATCAACGCTTGCAGCAAGGTTCGTCGCGGTAAAGTTACCGATCACAGGCGCTGTGATGCCCACTTCTGAATCTTTTGAATATTTGGTGTCTGCTTTCTTGCTCGATTGTGTCTCTTCATCCAGCATGATCGTCAGAATGTCACCCACCCGGTAAGCACGACGGTCCTGAAACAACGTCATCATATAGTTGTTCCGGTACAGGCTGCCGTCGGTCGCTTGCGGCAGAGAGTAATCCAGTACCGGTGGCGCGAAAGCTTCATCATCTGGTTTCGGTGTTGTGAATTCAGGGCGCAATGTGCACCCTGTCAGTAACACCATGAGAAATGGAGTCAGCCACTTCATAGGATTTCCTTTCGGTGTAAGCATTAGACGGACTGTGCGACGAACTTCAGCATGTCATCAGCAGCAGAAACGACTTTGGCGTTCATTTCATAAGCACGTTGTGTCGTGATCATGTCGACCATTTCTTCTACAACCTGCACGTTCGAACCTTCCAGAGCGCCCTGCTTAATCGAACCGGCACCATCCAGACCCGGTACCAGCTCATCCGGCTGACCGCTGGCTTCAGTCTGGCGATACAGGTTACCGCCCAGTGCTTCCAGACCTGCCGGGTTCGCAAATTGTGCCAGGGTGATCTGACCCAGTTCCTGAGGCGTTGCATCACCGGCAACCTGTGCTGAAACCGTACCATCCACAGCAATGCTGATTCGGGTTGCCGTGTTCGGGATTTCAATCTGTGGTACCAGAGGCAGACCTTGCGTGTTCACAACCAGACCTTCTGAGTTCACGTGGAACTGACCATTCCGGCTGTACATCACTTCACCGTCAGAGTTTTCAATCTGGAAGAAACCGCCTCCCAGAATCGCCATATCCAGCTCTTGGTTGGTATTCGATGTATTGCCCTGCGTGAACACTTTTTGTGTACCGACAACACGAACACCGCTACCCAGCTGAACACCGGTCGGCAGTTCATTCACCTGATCAACCGGAGCACCCGGCTGACGCTGAATGGTGTAGAACAAATCTTCAAACACCACACGATCGCGTTTAAAGCCGACGGTATTCACGTTTGCCAGGTTGTTCGAAATGGCGGTCATCTTGGTGTCTTGTGCCGCCATACCTGTTTTACTGACCCATAATGCAGAGTGCATGCAAGTTCTCCCTATTCTTAGCCGTTGCGCAGCAGGCGGTTACCAGCCTGAGCGAGTTTTTCTGCGGTTTTCATCATCCGCACCTGCATTTCAAAATTCCGAGTCAGTGACATCACACTGACCAGCTCATCAATGGCGGAAACGTTACTGCCTTCCAGATGTTCCGGTGCCAGACGCACCGTGGCATCTGCGGCGAAGTTGTTGCCATCGCGCGCCTGCAGCAAGCCGTTATTGATTTTTTGTACCGTCGTGATTTCCGGTTTCACCAGCTTAATCTGGCCCACCTGCAGTTCTGCACCGCCACCGGGTGGGATCACAGACACCATGCCCGTTTCACTGACTTCAATACTCTGGTACTCAGGTATGACAATCGGGTTGCCTTCCGCCATCACCGGAAAACCGTTGATGGTCAGGTTACCTTCCTGATCCAGTTTCATGTTACCGGCACGGGTATAGGCCTCGCCGCCATCCGGCATCTGCACCGTCAGGAAGCCATCGCCATTCACAGCGATATCCAGCTTACGGCCGGTTTTCACCATATCGCCTGCATCAAAACGCGTGGAAGCCGAGTTGGTCACGACCATGGTGCTGCCGTCAAAACCACGCCCCTGAATGGCATAGCTTTTTGCTCTTTCCATGTCGGCACGGAAACCCGTCGTGTCAGCGTTCGACAAGTTGTTCGAGCGCACTTGTTGTGCGCTCAGAACCCGGCTGGCTCCACTGGTTGCTGTGTATAACAAACTATCCATGACCTAACCCTTAAATCGCGTTGAACAGCGCCTGAGTCAGCTGCTCAGTGGTCGAGATCGTTTTGGCATTTGCCTGATAGTTACGCTGAGCCGTCATCAGATTCACCAGCTCACTGGTCAGATCCACGTTCGAACCTTCCAGTGCGCCAGGGCTCAGGCTACCCAGAATACCGCTGCCCGGCTGACCCGTGATTGGTGCACCAGAAGCGAAGCTTTGCTGCCAGCCGGTGTTGCTCACTTTCACCAGCGCCTGCGGGTTTGCGAAATCAGCCAGCATCACCTGCCCTTGCAGCAGCGACTGACCATTGGTGTAAGTCGCGTAAACCATGCCGTTGTCTTCAACGCGAACACCGGTCAGCTCACCAGAAGAATAACCATTCGGGTTGTTGGTGCTGGTTCCAAAATCGGCGCCAAACTGCGTCGTGCCCTGCAGGTCAATATCAACACTCATTGGGTCAGCGCCCGCCGGGTTAAAGGCAATGTTGAATGGCGCTGCCGGCGTTGCCAGCGTACCGTCGGTATTGAAGGTTGCTGCCTGTGCCGCACCCGGTGCCGCACCGTCAACAGACACGTGAATATCCCAGGCATTCGCACCGGTCTTCACGAAATACTGTGTCATGGTGTGCGGGTTACCCAGGGAGTCATAGACTTTGGTGGTGTAAGACGAGTTGTAGGTGTCATGGTCTGCCATGTTGAACGGCGCAACTGCAGGAACACTGACGCGGGAATCAAAGTTCGCAACAAAATCGATACGATCTGTTGCCTGTGCCGCCAGGGAAGCCGTCTTGATTTGCAGGTCACCGGTCGCACCGGATTGCAGATTGTTGTTGGCATCCACCGTGTAACCCTGCAGCTTCATACCGGTATTGCTGGTGATGAAGTTGTCTTTGTCGGTATTGAAAACACCGGAACGGGTGTAAACCACCTGACCCGAGGTATCTTTAGTCACAAAGAAACCGTTACCGCCAATGGCCAGATCCAGTGAACGACCAGTGCCAGACACAGTACCGTTCTTATCAAAGTTCTGGGAAATAGAAGCAACTTCTACACCACCGGCCTGCAGACCGTTGTAGACCGAAGCAAACTCGGTACGGGACTGCTTAAAACCCGTGGTCGATACGTTCGCAATGTTGTTACTGATGGTATTCAGTTGTGTGTTGGTGGCACCCAGGCCACTCAGCGCGATATCAAAACTCATGTTATCCTCGTTATCCTGTATGAAAATCAGCTGCCGAACTGGCTAATCTGGTAGAAAGGAATACTGCCGACACCGGCAACGTTCACCAGGGCTGAGCCCCCGTTACTTGGGACGCGAACCTGTTCAACTTTACCGGCCAGCAGCATGTTTGGCTGAGACTGGCCCTTTTGCACTTCCACAGAAACCGTGTACTCGCCTTTCGGCAAGCCCAGCTTTTCTGCATCAATGGTAAAATCCACATCGCCGGCCCCATGCGCACCCAGCGGTACTTTGGTTTTTCGGCCGTAGGCATCTTCCAGCAGCAGGTTGACCTGACTTGACGCATGTTCCAGCTCGATTTTTCCGCTCTGAACACCATCTTCAGACAATGTCATCTCGTTGGTCGCGACATAAACGGTCTGACCAACCAGACCAGCTGTTGCCAGCACTTGCATGTTGTCCATCAGAACCATGCTGTTTTGCATCATCTTGGACATGTTCTCGGTACTCTGTACCTGTGAGAACTGAGCCAGCTGGCCAACGTATTCCGTACCGTCCAGCGGGTTCAGTGGGTCCTGATTCTGGATCTGCGCCACCATCAGTGTCAGGAATTCATTCTGCAGTGCATCCGCACTGTTCGCGTTTGCCTGAACGCCACCCGTTGAACCGGCTGTCGTACTTGGTGAATCACCATTCAGCGCTGTGTATTGAGCAAGACTCATCGGCTACCTTCCCCCAGACGCAGCAGACCCTGCTGCATACTTTTCACATTCGCCAGCACTTCAACATTGGTCTCGTAGCTGCGGGTCGCTGACATCATGTCAGCCATTTCTGCAACCACATCAATGCCCGGATAGAAGACGTAGCCTTCGTCATTTGCCAGCGGGTTATTTGGTTCAAAACGCTTGTCGACTTTGCCTTCATTTTTCACA
The DNA here is from genome assembly GCF_000695255.1 of Photobacterium galatheae. Lineage (GTDB taxonomy): Bacteria > Pseudomonadota > Gammaproteobacteria > Enterobacterales > Vibrionaceae > Photobacterium > Photobacterium galatheae. The sequence continues at coordinate 16,085 of NZ_JMIB01000010.1, forward strand.
ACATCCACAATGCGGACTTCCGCATTCGGATACACATCTTTGTCGGCAGACAACTGTGTCTGGCCGTAAACCGTGGCAAACACAGGTTTCAGAGCCTTGTAAGCATCATTCGGGTTGCTGGCGACTGCATCGGCGTTCGCCAGGTTACTGGCCACCGTGTTCAGACGGACGGTTTGTGCCGTCATGGCAGAACCAGCGATTGAGTAGATGTCTGTAAAAGCCATAGTGATTAACGACCCTCAATTGCTTTAGCCAGCCCGCTGAACTTCATATTCATGAAAGTCAGGCTGGTTTGAAAATCCATGTTGTTCTGGGCAAACTTGGCTTGCTCAACACCCAGTTCAACGGTGTTACCGGTTTTACTGTTCTGGTATGGCACCCGGTATTTCGCACTCACGTCCATTTCAGGTGGTGGTGTATCCACCCGTGAGCTTGTGTTTTTCATCACGGTTTCAAACGCCAGGTCTCTCGCGAGATACCCAGGGGTATCGACATTTGCTAAGTTGCTTGCCAATACTTTGCTGCGCTGTACCCTGAAGTGAAGCGCATCAGGATGAACACCCAGCGCATTTTCAAAACTGATCGCCATTGTTGTTCCTTAAATTCGGTCACACTTACGCAGTCATTCACGCAGTACCTATAAACAAGAAACATGCCAAAATTTTATGCCTTATTTTTCAGATAGTTACAAAGAGGAAGGGAAGCGGAACTTCCGCTTTTCAGCACGCAAGCGGAAATCGGGAAATGGCATCATCCATCGGAAAATGATGCTCTTGGTCACCAGTCTGTTGCTCACGCCTGTGTCGCAAGCCGCCAGGACAGACAATCAGGATCAATCCGAACTGACCCGCTGGGTGAAGACCACCATTGAGCAAGAAATCGCCGATTATGCCCAACGCCAGCGCTGGCCAGACTATGAAGCCAACATTGAGATCAATGTGCCGTCGGCCGTGACACATCTCCCGGCCTGCCCAACTTCGTTCTATATCAGTGCCGCCGATCAGCAAAGCCTGCCTGTGGGTTATTTACGCCGTCAGGTCGAATGTCAGACCGGCGATCAGCCATGGAAGCTGAACATCACGGTACAGGTCAGCTTGCGCCTGCCGGTCATCGTTGCCACCACTCCGATTCGCCGGGATACCAAACTGACCGCGACGATGGTCAAAACGCAAACACTCACACTCAGCCGTGCAGAAGCGTTTGCGACCCGTCCGGAACAGGTACTCGGCCAGCGAACGCTTCGTCGGGTCAGAAGCGGCCAAATCATCAGCCCACTTCAATTACAGCCCTTATGGATGGTTGAAGAAGGCGAAAGTGTCATGATTATTGCAAGTAAAAATGGCATGGCTGCAAGCATGCAGGGGGAAGCGCTGCAAAATGGTGTTAAAGGTGAGCAGATTTCTGTCCGCAATATCAGTTCTGGCAAGGTCATTCAGGCCATCGTTGTCGAACGCGGAAAAGTTGAAACTATTTTTTAATTTCCGGCGGAAGTGGTCGCCCTTCCCTATTAAGAAACATTTTTAACACTTTTTCTAAATTTAGCGGTAGCAAAACGAGCAGGATCAATTCATGAAAATTGACAAAGTATTTAACTCTCAAGTGGCGTCTTCAACACAGCGTCCATCCAGCCCGGCACAAGTAGAAACCGCAGGTAAAGCGAAAGGTCTTGAGCCGGTCATCAGCACCAGTAATCAGGTGATTGCCCAGGCACAGAAAGAGCTGGCTGAACTGCCAGAGATCGATATGGAAAAAGTTAGTGCGGTGAAAGCAGCACTGGCGAAAGGCGATCTGAAGCTGGACGTTGAAACTTTATCCAGCGCGATTCTTGAGTTCCATACCGGACACGAATGAGGTCGATATGAGTAAACAGCAGGTAGTGAAATCGCTGATTCAGGGCATCCGCCGAGATTTGCATGCATATCAGCAACTCGGACAACTGATGCTCCGACAGCAAGCCAGTTATCTGCAATTTAATGGCGAGGCCCTGACTGAACTGGTCAGCCGGCAAGAGCCATTGCTGTCTCAATTGCAGCTGAGCGCCAAGCAACGCTCGGACATGCTCCTGTCACTTGGGCTGCCGGGCGACAAACGAGGCATGGCGATTTTGCTGAAGCGGCTGCCTTCTCCGCTGAATATGCAGGTTCGCCAAAGCTGGCAACAACTGGAAACGCAAATCCAGTCCTGCCAGAAAACCAATCAGGTCAACGGTAACCTGTCTGCATCCTATGGCGAAGTCCTCAGGCAACTCAAGGGTGAGCCGGATTACGGGACAGCACTCATGCAAAACTAAGATGCACAAGACATCGAGAACCGGCCAAACTTTTCTGGCCGGTTTATGTTTATGGATGACCTTGATTTTCTCTCCGGGCCAGGTGCAAGCCAGCCCGGCGGAAGCCCCTTTCTCACTCAGTGCCGATGCCCTTCAGGCTCAGGTCGATCGAATCCTGCCGCATCGCCAGGTGATTGAACGCCACCTCCTTCGTCACCGTGACACTCTGATTGAAATCGAAGAGGTGCTCAGACAGAAATCACTGCCAAAGAGTCTTGCCCTGCTCCCGATGATTGAATCCACCTTTCGGGCCGATGCAGTCTCCCATGCCAACGCCGCGGGACTGTGGCAACTCATTCCAGCAACAGCACAACGATTTGGCTTACAGGTTGCGTCTGATAATGATGAACGGTTTGACGTCAACAAAAGCACCCAGGCAGCCGCCTCCTATCTGGCTTTTCTCTATCAAAAGTTTGATCAAGACCTGGCTCTGACCCTCGCTGCCTACAATGCCGGGGAAGGCCGGGTCGGACGGGCGATCAAACGGGCCGACAGCCGCATTTTCAGGCAACTCACGCTGCCGAAGGAAACCCGGGATTATGTCCATAAATTCCACGCGCTGCTGTCAGTCGTCGATCTCGATGCACTGACCCGACCGGCCAATGTCAGCACCTCATTTATGCTGCTGGATGCACGGCGTCCGCCAACAGATCTGGAAACACGAATCCTCACCAATCTGTTTGCAAAACGTGATGTCATTAATATGGCGCCGGTTCAACCCCTCATCCCTTTATAACACTTGATCAGCGCAAGTCTCTGCAAATCTCAGAATTCAAAGCATTCTGAGCTTACTTGCGCCAATTCGCACATCTGTGAACGGTTCCTATACTGAAGATTGATATATTTGTTAATGCGCTGTTTGCAAGGTCAGGCGTGCCGTTTCAGACAGCATCATAGAAGGACACGTTATGGCAGATATGATTCAGACTTGTCTGGTAGGAACCCTATGCCTGCTGCTTTTTACGGGATGCGACCGTGAAAGTGCACAGGATAAAGCGTTAATCAAAGCACTCGAAAATAAAGTCGATCTGCTTGAACAGCAGTTGGAAACCCAGCCTACTGGAACAAACCTGAATCTGGATGCCGAACGGGTCACTGAACTTGAAAACGAAGTGAATACGCTCAGGGAAAGGCTCAGTCAACAAATCAGTTTTTCTCCCACGCTGAAGAGCATTCAGGAAAAAGGCTATCTGGAATGCGGGGTCAGCACCGGATTACCGGGCTTCTCCATGCCCAATCAGAAAGGTGAATGGCATGGTCTGGATGTTGAATTCTGTCAGGCCCTTGCAGCAGCCACCTTAGGCGATAAAAACAAAGTGAGATTCATTCCACTGAATGCCCGCGAACGCTTTAAAGCCCTGCAAAACGGCGATATTGACATCCTTTCACGCAATACCACCTGGACACTTCAGCGCGATACCGCACTCGCCCTGAATTTTGCCGGTATCCTTTATTTTGACGGCCAAGGTTTCATGGTGAGAAAGTCTCTCAACGCCAATACCGCGAAAGATCTGTCTGGTGCAAGTATCTGCGTGCAGTCCGGCACAACCACAGAACTCAATCTCGAAGACTATTTTAAACTGAATCACCTGACCTACACGCTGGTTCCGTTCGACACCGCCAAAGAAACCATTGATGGTTTTCAGGAGGGGCGCTGTGATGTCCTGACGGCAGATCAGTCGGGACTGTATGGTTTACGGTTAAACCTGAAGAAATCAGAAGATGCGGTCATCTTACCGGATATCATTTCAAAAGAACCCCTCGGGCCTGTGGTCCGTCAGGGCGATGATCAGTGGTTCAATATTGTGAAGTGGACGCTGCATGCCATGCTCAATGCCGAAGAAATGGGCATTCACTCTCAAAATATTGATGAGATGAAAGCCAGCGAAGTTCCGGCAGTCCGCCGATTCCTGGGACTGGACGGGACACAGGGGAAGAGTCTGGGCCTCAATCCCGACTGGGCGTATCAAATCATTAAACAGGTCGGAAATTATGGGGAAAGCTTCGAGCGTACCGTCGGTGTACACTCTCCCCTCCACATTCAGCGGGCACAAAATAACCTTTGGACGCAGGGCGGCTTGCATTATGCCCCGCCCATTCGCTAGTGTATGAACACAAATGGCCAAAAAAGACTCAGGATAAACTTGTTACACACTGTTACATCTTTGACTTAGGGATTCACACACCCTCCAGTATGATTAAGCCAATGGTCTGAACATATTTTTTAATTTCGGTCAAAATTTCAATCCGTTATTATTGAAATGCAACGAAATTGTCGCCATATAAGGCAGAGTAGATTTCAACACTAACCCCAAGGGGAAGATTATATGAACGATCGTATTGTCCGTAGCAATGGCTACGAAGGCGTACTGTCAACCAACAAGGTTCTGCGCAACACATACTTCTTACTGTCAATGACATTGTTATGGTCAGCTGTGGTTGCGGGCGTATCCATGGCAATGAATCTGCCATACCCAGGCTTTATTATTACGCTGGTTGGCTTCTATGGCCTGCTGTTCCTGACTGAAAAGAACCGTAACAACGGCCTGGGACTGGTATTTACCTTCCTGCTGACTGGCTTTATGGGTTACACCCTGGGCCCAATTCTGAACAGCTATGTCAGTGCCGGTCTGGGTGACACCATTGTGCTTGCACTCGGCGGTACAGCGGTGACTTTCATGGCCTGTTCTGCTTATGCACTCACAACGAAGCGTGACCTGTCTTTCCTGGGCGGCATGCTGCTGGCTGGTTTCATTGCGATTGTTGTCGCGATGGTGGCAAACATCTTCCTGCAAATGCCAATGCTGTCGCTGGCAATCAGTGCCATGTTTGTCCTGTTCTCTTCTGCGGCGATTCTGCTGACGACTCAGTCAATCGTTCGTGGTGGTGAGACCAACTACATCTCAGCGACTGTGACGCTGTATGTATCAATTTACAACCTGTTCGTCAGCCTGCTGCAAATTCTGGGTGTGATGGGCAGCGATGACTAATCCGTCAAGCGGATAACGACACACAGAACAAGCGCCTTTCGGGGCGCTTTTCTTTTATGGGTCACACGGAATGCTTGCACCTGCCGGACCGAATCACTATCCTTGCCGGGTAAACAATCTCGGGAAGTACCATGCTTGAATTCGACGGTAAAGTCATCGATACCGATGCTCAGGGTTATTTAAAAAATGTCAGCGACTGGACACCAGCATTAGTGCCCGTCCTGGCGCAAGAAGAAGGCGTCCCATTGACGGATGCCCATTTAGAAGTCGTTCATTTTGTGCGTGAATTCTATCTTGAATTCAATACCTCACCAGCGATTCGGATGCTGGTGAAAGCGATGGCAAAAAAATATGGTGAAGAAAAAGGGAATTCAAAGTACCTGTTCAAACTCTTCCCCAAAGGCCCGGCGAAACAAGCCACAAAGCTTGCTGGTTTGCCAAAGCCCGCCAAATGCCTCTGAGCAAGACGAATAAATCAGCCGGAGTCCAACAGGCTTCGGCTACATAATTTCAAAGCCATCGACTGCCCGCCATACCACTTCATCCCGACTCAGGCTATCCACACGGGACAACCGTGGGCCAACTTTCAGCCATTCGACCAGCCCCTCGACATGTTCAGCGTTGCCGCACGCCAGCACTTCCACGCTACCGTCCGGTAAGTTTTTCGCGTACCCGCTGACTCCCTTTTTTAAGCCCTCATGCGCTGTATGAAAACGGAATCCCACTCCCTGAACATGGCCTGTAACTCTGACCATGACGCAAATTTGTGACATAACTCACCTCAAGATTAGTCTGTTTTCTTAGATAAAAAGATTAGTATTCACTTACGCCACGACACCTCATTTATTCAGGAAGAAAACATGAAAGAAGTTGCATTTCGTTGGATAGATAAATACCTCATCCACCTTAAAATCCAGGAAAAGTTCTATCTCCTCTTCCTGCTCCCCTTAATTGGAATCATCAGCATCAGTGCAATTTTAGCTGATGCCGGAGAAAAACAGCATGAAGCACTGATTTCACAGAAACTTCATGTGACGGCCAATCTGCTTGCTGAAATGAAGGTTTCTCAAGCGGATGCGCCAGCGTTACTGAGTGGCACCCAAATAACCTTAGGCCGTGGTGAGCAGGCCGTCTCAGTCCCGGGAATGGCTTACAGTCTGATTTCCAAAGATCAATCCAGCCTGTTTGATTACCTGTCCGGACTACAGATGACAATGGGCATTGTCGTGATTTTGCTGACACTCGCCGTGGTCTACTACATCATGACCTTCATTGGCGGCGCGATGTTCACCACACACAAAGCGCTGAATACACTGGCAGAAGGTGACCTCACACAACGGCTGAACTTTTTCAAAGTCCGGGACGAATTCAGCACCATTGCCCTCACCATTGACCGAGTTGCCGAGCGCGAACAGAAGCTGGTTCTGGCGACTCAGGAAGCAACGGCCCTGATGCAACAAATCAGCAGTGAACTCCGTCAGCGCAGCCTTAAAACAGAAGACCTCTCTGTGGAACAGCAAGAGCATCTGGACTCGCTGGCCAGCGCGACCGAGGAAATGGCTTCCTCGATTCGTGAAGTCGCCGCGCACGCGCACAATACTTCTGAACAGACTCACGAAGCACAGCAAGTCACCGAACAAGGCCGCACTCAGGTCAGCAATACCAAGCAGGCGATCAACCAGCTCACCCGTGAAATTCACCAGGCTGCAGAAGCCGTCAATGAGCTGGACGGCAATGCTGCGAAAATTGATGCCGTTGTGACAACCATCAATTCAATTTCCGAGCAGACCAACCTGCTGGCCCTGAACGCTGCAATTGAAGCAGCCCGCGCCGGAGAACAGGGGCGAGGATTTGCCGTGGTTGCCGATGAAGTCCGAACACTGGCAGGCCGGACTCAGACGGCCACAGTCGAAATTCAGCAAATGATCGAGTCCCTGCAGAAAAACAGCCGAACACTGATGACCGTCATGCAAAGTACAGTTGCCAATGCCGGGGAAAGCGAAACCCAGATGGATTCTGTTGATCAGCAGATCACGCAGATTGCTGAGCGAAATCAGCATATTTCCGATCGCAGTACAGAAATTGCAGCGGCAGCTGAACAGCAAGGTACGGTCGCTGATGGTATCGCCAGCAGTGTCGAGCAGGTTCGCGAACAATCCCGTCAGGTGAAAAATGTCATTGCACAGACCGCCAGTGAAATTGAGCGCCTGAACCAGCAAGCTCAACAGCTTGAAATTCTGATGAACGGCGTCAGAGCCTGATCGATTTTCCAGGGCGCTTCCAGCGCCCTGATTTCAGTTTCCCGGTTCATTTCTTCACGCAGTGAAGTTGATTTTCCTCCCGCCGAACAAGATAATACGCCCCCATTCTTTTACAGCTTCTGGTCCAAACATGACAGCTTCTATCTATCTGGTGAAAGGGCGTGATAAATCACTGCGCCGTCGCCATCCCTGGGTCTTTTCTCGTGGTATTCAGCGTGTTGAAGGCACTCCGGGTCTGGGCGATACCGTTGACGTCTATGACCACAAGGGCGAATGGCTTGCCCGTGGCGCCTATTCTCCCCAGTCACAGATCCGTGTCCGTGTCTGGACGTTTGATCAAAACGATACCATTGATACACAGTTCTTCATCAAACGTCTGCAGGCGGCTCAGGGTTTACGCGACATTCTGGCAGCGCGTGACGGACTGACCGGCTATCGCCTGATTGCCGCAGAATCTGACGGCTTACCGGGCATCACCATTGATCGCTATCAGGACTTTCTGGTTTGCCAACTGCTGAGTGCCGGTGCGGAAGCCCAAAAAGACAATCTGGTCGAAGCGCTGAAAACCTGCTACCCGGAATGCAGCATCTATGAGCGTTCAGATGTGTCCGTACGGAAGAAGGAAGGCCTGAAACAGCGTACCGGCGTTCTGCATGGCGAAACACCTCCTGCTGTTGTGACCATTGAAGAGAACGGCATCAAAATCAATGTTGATATCGTCGGTGGCCACAAAACCGGTTTCTATCTGGATCAACGCGACAGCCGCCAGGCAGCCATCAAGTACGTGAAAGGCAAACGTGTCCTGAACTGCTTCTGCTACACCGGTGGGTTCGGTTTGTACGCCCTGAAAGGTGGTGCTAAGCAAGTCATCAATGTCGATGTCTCGCAACCTGCACTGGACACAGCCCGTCAGAACGCAGAAATCAACGGCCTGCCAGTTGAGAACGCTGAATTCGTGAACGCCGATGTGTTCAAACTGCTGCGTGAATACCGTGACCGGGGTGAGCAATTTGACGTGGTCATCATGGATCCGCCAAAGTTTGCTGAGTCGAAAGCACAGCTGGTTGGCGCCTGCCGTGGCTATAAAGACATCAACATGCTGGCGATGCAGATTCTGAAGCCGGGCGGCACCCTGCTGACCTACTCCTGCTCTGGTTTAATGGACAGCAATCTGTTCCAGAAAATCATTGCGGATGCGGCGCTGGATGCAAAACGTGAAGTACAGTTCATTGAACGATTCAGCCAGGCGGCAGATCACCCACTGGATTCTGCCTATCCGGAAGGTTTCTATCTGAAAGGCTTCGCCTGTTACGTGAAGTAACAGTTTTCGTGTTCAATCAATACCCAAACGACTTGGAGTCGCAGGTAGGCGGCAAGTAAATGAATCCCCATGAGCATAGGTAACTATGTGATTGGGGGGAATGCACGCAGCCAACACCGCTGCGGCTTCTAGTAGGACGGGTATTAGGAAAAAAAATGGTTTTTCGCTAACTCGATGGAGATAGTATCGAGTCAGGAAAAACCAAAAACGTAACAAAAGTAGCTAATGAAAGTTGTTAGCCAAGAGAGTGTTGAATCGGTACTTGTGGTGATTCGTTTGCTATGAAACGAACGGAATTAACTCCACACCCAGCACACAACTGATGCCGGTGACCACGAACAGTGATGTCTTAAATACTGATTTTGACCACTGTACAAAGTTGTTCTCATTCAGAGAACGGAATGTGACGACGCACCACCACAGGCAGACACCCGACGTCACCAGTAAATATTCATATCCGCTGTAGCCCAGTCCAAACATAGCCAGAGCAACAACCGTAAAAGCCACGACGTAAGCCATCATATGACGGCGGGCTTTCTGAATGCCTTCCACAACCGGCAGAACCGGAATACCAGCATTTTTGTAATCCTGCATGCGGAACATCGCAATCGCGTACGAATGCGGCATTTGCCACAGGCAGAACATTGAAAACAGCAAAATCGCTTCCAGGCTGATGTAATTCGTGACAGCCAGATAACCCACCAATGGCGGGACCGCACCGGACACACTGCCCACTAAGGTGCCGTATACTGAGTTCCGCTTGTACCACATGGTGTAAAAGAACACATAAAACACGAACCCAAGTAAGACCACCACGGCAGACAACGGATTCGCCTGCTGATACAGCACTGCTGTACCTGACAGAAGCAGTACGATTGCGTAGACAAACGCTGCATCTGCATTGATTTCCCCTTTCGCCAGTAAACGGCTCTGGGTGCGAGACATCTTCTGGTCGATATCCCGGTCAAAAATATTGTTGATCACGCAACCGGAAGCAATCACAAACGCAACGCCCAGCAATGTGTAAATCAGGAGGGGCCCGTCGAGCCCCTCCGTTTTCGCAGCCAGAAAATATCCGGCCAACACAGAGATGAGGTTACCGATGATGATCCCAGGTTTGGTAATGGAAATATATCCTTTGATCATATCGTCATCCGGCTTACAGCAGCATGTTCACGTGCAGATTGACCATGATCCAGATGGAACCGGCAATCAGGATCAGCACGATAATCGCTGTGAAGATAAAGGACATAGAGTTCCACAGTCCCTGTTCAGAGCGATCCATGTGCAGGAAGTACACCAGATGTACCACCAGCTGAACCACGGCACACACCAGCAGAATGGCAACGGTTGCTGTCGTTGGCAGACTTTTGGTTGCTGCGAAGTAAAAAGGAATCATGGTCAGAATCAATGACGCAATAAACCCTTTAATGTAATCACCGTAACCGGTTTGATGCTCTTGCTTCGCCATTACAATACTCCCAGCAGGTACACGATGGTGAATACGCAGATCCAAACGATATCCAGGAAGTGCCAGAACATACTCAGACAATGGAAACGGGTTTCCATCACATCGTTCAGACCTTTGGTGTTCAGTTGAATCAGGCACACAACCATCCAGATCATCCCGGCAGTCACGTGCAGACCGTGGGTTCCGACCAGCGTGAAGAAGGCAGACAGGAACGCACTGCGATCCGGACCATAGCCCTCTGCAATCAGATGATGGAACTCATACACTTCCATCGCCAGGAAACCGAAGCCCAGCAGGAAGGTTACGTACATCCAACGTTTCAGACCATCAATGTCTTTACGCTTCATGGCGATCATACCGAAACCAAACGTGATACTACTGAACAGCAGCATCATAGTTTCAGTAAATACAAACGGCAGTTCAAAGATGTGTTTACCACTTGGACCGCCTGCCGTGTTGCCACACAACACAGCGTAAGTTGCAAAGAGCGTTGCGAACAGAATGCAGTCACTCATCAGGTAAATCCAGAAGCCTAACTGCTTGGTTTCACCGATATCGTGATGGTGTTCGTCGTGCTCGTGATGATCAACCGCATTAGTGTGCATAGTCGACCTCCATCTCGTCTTCGTCGTCTTTCGATGTTGGGGCTGGGGTTGCACCAGCAACACGTGCTTTGTGTGCTTCCTCAATGGCTTTCACTTCTTCAACAGTCACGTAGTAATCCACATCGTCGTTAAAGCTGTGCTTGATCCAGGTACCGATCATACCGACCACACCGACAGCGACCAGCCACCACATGTACCAGATCAGACCAAAGCCAAACAGCAGTGCATAAGCAGAGATGATGACACCCGCGCCTGTGTTTTTCGGCATATGAATTGGCTGATACGTCGCAGGCTGATTCGTTTCGCCACGTTCTTTCTGATACCAGAATGCATCCAGCTCGTTACCTTCAGGCAGTTTGGCAAAGTTGTAGAACGGTGGTGGTGACGAAGTCGCCCACTCCAGCGTACGGCCATCCCACGGGTCACCAGTGACATCACGCAGAGACTCACGGTCACGGAAAGTCACGTACAGCTGCATGATCTGGCACAGAATACCGCACATGATCAGGACTGCACCGAAGGCTGCAACAGCCAGCATCGGGAAGAACTGTGGATCAATATGCTGACTCAGACGACGGGTCATCCCCATGAAGCCCAGCACATACAGTGGCATAAAGGCCACGAAGAAACCGATGATCCAGAACCAGAAGGCACGGACACCCCATTTCTCATCCAGTTTGTAACCGGTCGCTTTCGGGAACCAGTAAGCGAAACCCGCAAAACAGCCGAAGACCACACCACCGATAATCACGTTATGGAAGTGCGCAATCAGGAACAGACTGTTGTGCAGCACGAAGTTCGCCGCAGGAACCGCCAGCAGAACGCCGGTCATGCCACCAATGGTGAAGGTGAACATGAAACCAATCGTCCACAGCATTGGCGTCGTGAACTTAATCCGGCCACGGTACATGGTGAACAGCCAGTTAAAGATCTTCACACCCGTCGGAATCGAAATCACCATGGTGGCAATCCCGAAGAAGGCATTCACGTTCGCGCTGGCACCCATCGTAAAGAAGTGGTGCAGCCACACAATGAAGGCCAGGAAGGTGATCACACCAGTCGCCCACACCAGAGAGGTGTAACCGAACAGTTTTTTCCGTGAGAAGGTCGCAACCACTTCAGAGAATACCCCGAAGACCGGAAGCACCAGAATGTATACTTCCGGGTGACCCCACGCCCAGATCAGGTTGACGTACATCATCATGTCGCCACCCATATCCACGGTGAAGAAGTGCGTGCCCAGGTAACGATCCAGTGTCAGCAGTGCAATGGTGACGGTCAGGATTGGGAACGAAATAATGATCAGAATGTTCGCACACAGAGATGCCCAGGTGAATACAGGCATCTTCATCATTGGCATCGACGGTGTACGCAGACGCATGATGGTGGTGAAGAAGTTCACACCCGACAGCGTGGTACCAATCCCGGATATCTGTAATGCCCAGATCCAGTAATCGACCCCGACCCCAGGGCTGTATTCTTTACCTGACAATGGCGGATACGCCAGCCAGCCTGTTTGCGCAAACTCGCCCACAAACAGCGACAGGTTGATCAGCACAGCACCCACAACAAACAGCCAGAAACTCAGGGAGTTCAGGAATGGGAAAGCAACGTCACGCGCGCCAATTTGTAGTGGAATCACAATGTTCATCAGGCCGATGATAAACGGCATCGCCATGAAGAAAATCATGATCACGCCGTGTGCAGAAAAGACCTGATCATAGTGATGTGGCGGCAGGTAACCCGTTTCACCCGCGGCAGACAGGACTTGCTGGCTCCGCATCATGATGGCATCTGCAAAACCACGCAGCATCATCACAAACGCAACGATGATGTACATGACACCGATTTTTTTGTGATCGACCGTCGTAAACCACTCAGTCCAGAGGTAGCGCCATTTACCCAGATAGGTAATGCCGCCAAACAGGGCAGCACCGCCCAGCATAACGACCGCCAGCGTCACCATGAGAATCGGCTCATGGAAAGGTATGGCGTCCAGTGTTAATCGTCCAAACATAATATGTCCTAGAATGTTTGCTCAGCAGAAAATTCTGGCGTGATGGTACACGTCAGCGAACCTTCAAACTGATTCAGGATGGTAAGCAGCATGTCAGAAGGCACATGTGAGTAATAACTCACTGGCACGTTCTCACTTGGCTTCGCAATAGTTTTGAAGTCGCTCAGGGTCTTCATCTGATTCTCAGATGCCTGAACTTTCTGCACCCACGCGTCGAAGCTTGCCTGATCAGGCAAGGCCAGCGCTTTGAACTTCATGCCAGAGAAACCGTGACCGCTGTAACCCGCTGAAATACCATCGAAAGTGCCAGCTTCATCGGCAATCAGATGCAATTTATTCAGCATCCCGGTCATGGCATAAATCTGGCTGCCAAGTTGTGGAATGAAGAACGAGTTCATCACGCTGTTCGAGGTGACATGGAATTCAACTGGGACCCCTTTCGGGAATGCCACTTCGTTGATGGTCGCAATCTGTTGATCCGGGTAGATAAACAGCCATTTCCAGTCCAGAGAAACCACTTCGATTTTCATCGGTTCAACTGAACTTTCAATCGGTTGTCTTGGATCAAGTGCGTGCGTAGAACGCCAGGTAATCGTGCCTAAAATGGCGATAATAATAATTGGCACTGTCCACACAACCAGTTCAATTTTGGTTGAGTGAGACCATTCTGGCGTATATTTTTCGTCGGTGTTTGACTCACGGTACTTAAATGCAAAGTAGAACGTCATCAAAATAACCGGGATGACAACAATCAGCATCAACAACAGAGATGTGATTATCAAATCTTTTTCTGCAGCGCCGATCCGACCTTTTGGATCAAGCAGCGCAAATTGACATCCTGACAGGAAGAGGCTCATAAAAAATACAAAGCCACCCGACAAGATATTCTTATATCTTGAGGTTTTCATGTTCTCTCTCAGCTTTTGGGCAAAAGTCGTCATTCAACGTCATCAATACGAAGAAATGACTACATGAGTTATTATTTTGATCTGAATCAATACGCAGTTGCCGCGTCCGGAGTCTAATAAGGCCATCACCTGACTAATCGGTGGTACGCTTTGTCGTAAACGTTCACTGGTTAACCAAACGATTGGACTCATTGATACGCCGCACTCAGCGCCGGACACACCCCCTCACAAAATGTTACATTTGAAATATTTTGCCACTTTCACTTCTGAGTTAACACTCACTAAAAATGAAACATTAGATCTAGTATTTGAAATGTTGGTGGAAGTGTGAGCATTCTGACAAAAAAAACCGTAATTAACCCTTGTTTAAATAAGGCTAATTACGGTTTTCAGATTAAAAACAAAGAAAAGTGTGTAACAAATTGAATAATATTCAAATTAGTGCATTTCTACGAAAAGAATAAATCAAAAAAACATTATTGTTAAATTTATTAACAAATAATGATTCATTATTTAACTTGCCGTGTTGTTTAATTCAGCATCGCTGCAATACATCCGCACAGTGTCATTAAAAATAAAAACCACTTCAGGGTTTTTGCGCTCGCATGAATTGCGAACTTCACCGCAAGATGTGTTCCGAGAATGGTTCCCACCGCAAGCACAAGTCCGGGTAGCCACAAAACCAATCCTTCATAAATAAACAGAGCCAGGGCGACAATCGTGAACATCAATGTACATAACATCTTCAGCGCATTCGCTCTGACCAGATCGTAACGCAATGTCCCTGCCAGGGCAGCGAGCAGCACAAACCCAACGCCCGCCTGTACAAAACCACCATAAAAACCCGCCAGCCCTAATCCCCACCAGGAACTTGGGGTTTCTGCTACTTTTCGGGCGACCGTTCCGGGTTCTGGTGCTACGACCCCAGGTTTCACCAGAATAATCAATGCCATCAAAAGCATGGTGCCCAGCAACAAGGGTTTTATCCACGCCGAGGGCGCGTAAGCGGCTGCAGCTGCGCCAACGAGGCCGCCCAAGACTGTTGGAAGCAGAATTGGCCCCGCATCATTGAATTCCAGTTTCCCATGTTTACGAAATCCGAAAACGGCCGTGATCGCTTGCAAAACTACCCCTAATCGGTTCGTTGCATTCGCAACTTCTGCAGGCATTCCCATCACCATCAGCGCAGGTAATGTCAGGTTCGATCCCCCGCCCGCCAGCGTATTGATGATACCGGCAAGAAACCCCGTAAAAAGCAAGAGTGAGGCGTGGAGCAAGGTGATATCCATATTCATTCCTAATCGAACAGAAAAAAGAAAACAGCTGTTATAACCGAAACCATAACATTTTGTATACATGAAGCAGCGCTAATTTACTGATCAGACGGCTTATTTTTGATTATAAAACAAACAGAATATTTGTTTAACTGCGCAAACTAATGACAAATAAGTTACAGATTAACACTATTTTTGTGTGATCATTGACTAATATTCAAACAAATCAGCTCGGAATAACAAGAAAAAACCTATAGTTATTTCATGGCTAAACATAAGTCTGTCACTTATTTATTTTTTAATTTTTTGTTAAGGAACCATAGATGATAACGATGAACCAAAAGCGCAAGCACGCGAAGCAAGGCTTTGCGCTGGCTGCCCTCAGTGCAGCCTGTATGCTGAGCTTCCAGGCTCAGGCCGCAACGAACTGTCGTCCGGATGGTTTATATCAGACGCCGGGCGTCACTGTCCCCTACTGTACTGTGTATGATCAGGATGGCCGAGAAAAAATGGGCGCCGATCATGCGCGTCGCGTCATCGGTTATTTCACCAGCTGGCGAAGCAGCGGTGATCCGCAAAACAGCTATCTGGTTAGCGACATTCCTTGGGAAAATCTGACCCATATCAACTACGCCTTTGTCAGCATCGGTTCTGACGGCAAAGTGAACATCGGCAATGTGAACGATCCCAATAACCCAGCCGTCGGTAAAGAATGGCCGGGCGTAGAAATTGACCCAACATTAGGTTTCAAAGGCCACTTCGGTGCGCTGGCAACCGCCAAAGTGAAGCATGATGTAAAAACCCTGATCTCCATCGGGGGTTGGGCTGAAACCGGCGGCCACTTCGATGAAAACGGCAACCGTGTTGCAGATGGTGGCTTCTATACCATGACCACGAACGCCGACGGCAGCATCAATCATCAAGGCATCCAGACGTTCGCTGACTCCGCTGTTGCCATGATGCGTCAATACAAGTTTGATGGTCTGGATATTGATTACGAATACCCAACCAGCATGCAAGGTGCAGGGAACCCGGATGATTTCATTTATGCTGATGCCATGCGCCCTCACCTGATGAAGTCCTATCATGAACTGATGAAAGTGCTCCGTGAGAAGATTGATCAGGCAAGTGCTCAGGATGGTCATCACTACATGCTGACGATTGCAGCGCCTTCATCCGGCTATCTGCTTCGGGGTATGGAAACCATGGCTGTTACCAAATACCTCGACTACGTTAACATCATGACCTACGACCTGCACGGTGCGTGGAACGAATTTGTCGGCCATAATGCTTCACTGTTTGACAGTGGTCTGGATGCAGAGCTGGAAGCCGGCAACGTCTACGGCACGGCGCAATATAAGAAGACCGGCTATCTGAATACCGACTGGGCTTACCATTACTTCCGTGGCTCTATGCCGGCTGGTCGAATTAACATTGGTGTGCCTTACTATACGCGTGGCTGGCAAGGTGTCACCGGTGGCACCAATGGTCTTTGGGGTCGAGCCGTACTGCCAAACCAGAGTGACTGTCCTGCAGGTACCGGTGCCGGTACCAGTAAGTGTGGTTATGGCGCAACCGGTATTGACAACATGTGGCATGACAAAGACGCCAACGGTAAGGAAATGGGTGCAGGTTCCAACCCAATGTGGCATGCCATGAACCTGGCAAACGGTGTTTATGGCAGCTATACCGCTGCATATGGCCTGGACCCAGCCAATGACCCGGATGACGTTCTGCGTGGTACATACAGCCGTCATTACGATAACGTTTCTGTTGCCCCTTGGCTGTGGAACGCAGAGAAAAAAGTCTTCCTGTCGACCGAAGACAAAGAGTCAATCAACACCAAAGCAAACTACGTTGTTGATCAGGGCATTGGCGGCATCATGTTCTGGGAACTGGCAGGCGACTACAGCTGCTACAACCTGGATGCCAACGGTCACCGCACCACAGTTGACGAAACCGAAAACGCTTGTAAGACCGGCAATGGTGAATACCACATGGGTCACACCATGACCAAAGCCATATACGACAAGTTTGCCAGTGCGACACCTTATGGAAATACCGTCGCTGAAGGTGCCATTCCGACATCAGCCGTGAACGTAGAAGTTGCAGTTTCTGGTTTCAAGGTCGGCGATCAAAACTACCCGCTGAACCCGGTCATGACACTGACAAACAAAACCGGTGTCGCATTACCGGGTGGCACGGAGTTCCAGTTCGATATCCCAACCTCAACGCCGGATAATATGTCAGATCAGTCTGGTGCAAAACTCAAAGTGATCGCATCCGGTCATACCCGTGGCGACAACGTGGGTGGCCTGGATGGTAACTTCCACCGTGTTTCTTTCAGCCTGCCAAGCTGGAAGCAACTGGGGAATAATGAAAGCTTCGAGCTGAAGCTGAACTACTTCCTGCCAATCTCTGGCCCGGCGAACTATTCAGTCCGTGTCAATAACACAGATTATGCGCTGGCGTTTGAACATCCAGACCTGCCACTGGCTGACCTGAACAATGGCGGTGGCGATAACGGCGGTGGTGACGGTAACCCGGGCGATTGTGTGACTACGGGCATCAACACTTACCCGAACTGGCCACAAACAGACTGGCAAGGTAACCCGAGCCATGCCGCTGCAGGGGATAAGATTATCCACAACGGTGTGGTCTACAAAGCAAATTGGTGGACGAATTCAGTCCCGGGCAGTGATGGCAGCTGGGCGACAGTCTGCAACATCTAGTAACACATGCTTCAACGTAAATAAAAGCAGGCATTTATGCCTGCTTTTTTGCACCCCAGCATTGTTCACTTTTTGAACCAAAAAACTTCATCTCAGCAAGAAAATGCGATATTAAGCTCAAAAATCGAACAAACGATCCATGACATTAATTTTTCAGTTTTTTCGTAAAATTCGCCATTTTTCTCGTTCCAAAACAGACGATTAATGCCGGTAAATGTTGTTATTTGCCAAAAATGAAATATTACAACGCCCGATGGAATTTATTTCTGATTAAACAATGTTCATATTTTAATTGACTGTTTTGTATTAACAAATATATCAATTTTGAGAAATTTACCTCAAACTAAGTTGAAAACTTTTGACGTAAATCTAGTGATAAGAGGGCTAAAAAAATCCAAATCCTATGGTAGAGTCGCTTTGTCTTTGGCATAAACGAATTAGAAGAGTGTAATCAAGGAAATGAAACAAGCCATCTACCTAATCATTTTAATTTTTTGTTCTTTACCGCACTATGCATCAGCTAGCACAATTCAGGGACCGAACAAACAGCACATTCAGCAGCAAAAAAATCCTGACGTATTAATTCAAAATGTGTACGAACAGGCCGGACTGAAAGGAAAGCTGGATTACGATGTCTTTAAAAATGGATATAACGAATATTACAATACAAAAGGTCGTAAAAAGCAGCTCCTGACTATTATTGATTACAGCAAACCTTCTACAGAAAAACGTTTTTTTGTCATTGATTTAAAAAACAACCTGCTGTTATTTCACACCTACGTGACCCATGGTGTGAATAGTGGTGGCGTGGTTGCCAAACACTTCTCTAACATTGTCAATTCGCGTCAGACGTCACTGGGCACCTTCCTGACAGACACCACTTACTTTGGCGGTAACGGTTACTCACTGCGCTTGAATGGCCTGACCAAAGGCAAGAACGATAATGCCCGCCGCCGTTATATTGTGGTTCACGGTGCACCTTACGCAACCGAAGACTTTATTCGTCGTCATGGCTATTTAGGTCGCAGTTGGGGATGCCCTGCCCTGCCGAAACATCTCTCGAAAGAAATCATTGATACGATTAAACATGGCAGCGTCATCTACGCCCGCGCATAATCCATACAACCTGACCAACTTTTATCTTGGCCTTTATATTCTCATAAAGGCCATTTTCATTGTCAGAGAAATATCAATTCCTGCTTTTATCCTGATTCCTGATAGGCTGATCCCATTTTTATTCTCGAACAACTTCAAGTTGAACAGAGAGTCTGACAAATCCGTCTGGTTATTTTGACAAAAGCCAGCTTTCATCTCTGATTTTATTTTTCTGATATCACATCACCCGAAACATTGAATCAATGGAAACTCAGCATTGTTCTGTCAAAGTTATTGCAATGAAATTGCTCAAACAATCATGAATACGTCGTGCATGAATGTCGTGGATGAATAGATTTCAACCTTTGCAGAAATAACGGATTACAGTGAAAATGACGGGGTAAAACAGGAATGGTGAAGTTCAGTGGGCGTACTGGGTGAAACGATTATTTCGTAGATGGCAAGTATATTCAAAAGGTAACACTGAGGAGAAAATAAGCACGAAATATCGAAAGCATTCAGCGGGATACTCAGAATCGCTTCTATCCGCTTGATGGCCGAAGCATCTCGCCTTAAAGCGAAGCACAAAAAAATCCCCGCCGAAGCAGGGATTCGATATCCACAGTCTGGCAAGCGAACTTATGCCAGTACATCCGCTGCATCTACATAAGGCAGATCCAAAGCGGTGGAGACTTCGTGACAAGTAATTTGACCACGGTAAACGTTCAGACCGTTCAGCAGGTGCTTGTCTTCTTTCAGCGCTGCTTTATAGCCTTTGTTTGCCAGTTTCAGGATGTATGGCAGCGTCACGTTGTTCAGTGCAAAAGTCGAAGTACGCGCAACCGCACCTGGCATGTTCGCAACACAGTAGTGAACCACATCGTCAACGATGAAGGTTGGTTCGCTGTGTGTTGTCGCGTGAGACGTTTCAACACAACCACCCTGGTCAATCGCAACATCGACAATGGCCGAGCCAGGCTTCATTTTCTTGATCATTTCTGCAGTCACCAGTTTCGGTGCTGCTGCACCAGCAACCAGCACACCACCAATCACCAGATCCGCTTCCAGCACATGTTTCTCAATGGCGTCTTTTGTCGAGTAAACGCACTGTACTTTGCCTTCGAACTGAGCGTCCAGTTTACGCAGAACATCAATGCTGCGATCCAGTACCACAACGTTTGCACGCAGGCCCACAGCCATTTGTGCTGCGTTTGCACCCACAACACCACCGCCAATAATCACAACTTTCGCAGGCTCTACACCGGGTACACCGGCCAGCAGCATACCGCAGCCACCACGGGATTTCTCCAGTGCGAAAGCACCTGCCTGAATCGACATACGGCCTGCAACTTCAGACATTGGTGCCAGCAGAGGCAGACGGCCTGCATCATCAGTCACAGTTTCGTAAGCAATACATACCGCTTTGCTGTTGACCAGATCATGTGTCTGCTCTGGATCTGGTGCCAGGTGCAGGTAAGTAAACAAAATCTGACCTTCACGCAGCATGGCACGCTCAACAGCCTGAGGTTCTTTCACCTTCACAATCATTTCTGCTTCCGCAAAAACGTCGGCTGCTGTTGGCAGAATTTTCGCACCAGCATCAATGTAGTCCTGGTCGCTGAAGCCAATCCCGACACCCGCCTGAGTTTCAACGTATACCGTGTGACCGTGTGCAACCGCTTCACTCACGGAAGCTGGCACCATACCGACGCGGTATTCATGAACTTTAATTTCCTTAGGTACACCAATAATCATGTTCGTTTCCTTGCTGCTTGTCAGAGGTTGTGAAGACAATAATGGAATCCAATTGAAATGTGTCACCGTTTTTTAACCAAAAACCAACAAATGAAACCAATCAAATCTATCAATACAGCATATCATCCTGTTTATGACGCGCGTCACACAACAAAAGCGCATGAATTACACTGAACGCAGCCCCTATCACTGGATTCAAGACCAAAAAACGGCCTTAAACCCTAAATAACAGCATGAAATTAGAATTTTCAACTTTACTGACAATATTCATATCTTAAATAAATGCACTCATGCTGCCGATTTGAGTAAGGCCGTATAAAATTCCAAGATTTACGGGTCACCCCGGGCAAAAACTGGAATATTTCACTAAGGAAGACAGAAAGGCGGGATAAAAATAAGAACGCCACCGAGAAGGTGGCGTACGAAATGGACATCTTCGCAGCAGATTAAACGTCTGCTTCCCAAGGCATCTCAGGCAAAGCATCCAGATTTTCTGAGTATCGTTTGAGGTTAAATTCACCCTCATTTTTTGCAACATCGAATACTTCGACAGACAGCGCGCAAGCGATCATCTCGATTGCTTCTTCTCGTGGGGTGCCCGTCATCACCAGACGCATCAGGGTTTCTTTCACCTTGATTGGGTTGCCGTCGGCCAACTGGTTTTCGACAGCTTCCACCAGCATTTCGCCTGTCATGATGTCGTCGTCTTGCATGGATATATCCTTCGTTGATTCTCAAACCAAGTCGCATACTACAGGAGGCCGACGCCGATCTCTATGCTGCGGTTCCTGCATTCAGGCAGAATCGATGCTCGCAGCCTGAAAACACAACCCGGCATCGTCTGGTCTGGGGGGATTTACAGGGCAATATCCAGCGTGCCATGACTGACACCATTCAACCTGAACCAACCGGCAATACTGAAACGCTGTCGGTTTGCAGGCAACACTTCGTGGGGAAAATCTTCCGACAGGAAAACCACCAAGCGCCCCCCTTTCGGTGTCAGGCGTGTCAGAAAGCTATCGTCATCCTGATAGATCACCAGCTCACCACCGTCAGATGCCTGCCAATCGCAGTCATTGAGATAAAAAACTGTGGTCAGTTTACGATTCGCCCGGCCGCGAAAACTATCGCGGTGCTTCAGGTAAAAATCACCCGGTTCATATTTCGCAAAATGCGATTCGTATTCAAACAGTCCCAGATAAAGATAGCGATTCGCAGCCTGACGAATCATTTCCATCTTTTCCAGATAGTCCTGAACCGGTTGTCCCATGTTTTCGGATAACCAATGGATTTTATCACTACGCACAGTATGGACCAGCGCATGATCATCCTGCCGGCCAATCCCGGCCTGTGACCACTCTGATGGCAGACACTGGTGCAATGCCGTCACTTCAGCAGTTGAAAGAAAGTCATCCCATACACACCAACCCTGTGTGTGCAGCGTGTCAATCATGGCTTCAAGATCCATGGTGTGTCCGTCTGTGAACCTAAGATGAAGGCTTTATAGACAGTCGCACAGCAGCACTCAAATCATTCCATGATTCATCACGGTCATTTTTTTTTATGGATAAATATGATCAATCGACACAATAAAAAGATTCAATCGATATGCACTTTATCGACTATTTGCCAGAACCCAACCTTGCACCCGACGCGCCACACTGGCCTGCGTCAGTAACCCCATATGATTCATTCCACCGCATACCCATTGATTTGACTCTGGAAACTCTAATGCCAGATGATGTTCTGTGGCTTCACCCAGCGCACTGGCAACCGGTACAAGCCCATCACCAAGTCGGCGACTCCGGTCATCCTGTACATTTTTACCCAGGCACCCGGCAATCGCAAAACAGGCAACATCATCAGGCAAGGGTGGCCGAAGCTGGCAGACTCCCGGGACATGACGTTCCCAGGCCGCATGATGAATCGCACCGTGGCTGAGATCTTTACTCCCGGCACTGCGCATTCTGGCCAGTGTTGCAAACGGCTGAAGATAAGGAATCGTGGCGGTACGCTCTTCGACCCAATGGACCATCTGCGCCAGGGGAGCACCATTATGCGGTGTTCCCAGCGTAATCAATGTGGCCAGCTTTTGAATCCATTTCACCTGATGCCGACTGGCATAAAAGCAGGCACTCCGACTGACCAGCCCGCCCATACTGTGTGCAATGATCACAATTTCCTGCACGTCGCAGGGCCAGATATCGATCAGTTGCTCCAGCAGGAGTGCGAATTCTTCCCCGTTCGTGGAAATATGTCGACCCGTGTTGTAACGGAGATAGACAGGCGTGTAACCAAACTTGACCAGCGCCCGTCCGTGGTCATGCGGTTTCCGTTGCCACTGGCTATCATTCATGCACCAGCCATGAACACAAATCACGATACGCGGCTGAGGTGAAGTCAACTGCCCGGCAAGCGTCAAAGGGTCCAGGCTCAAACGCTGCATCTGGCTGCTGAATGCCATGGTCTGAGCCAGACGACTTCGCCGCTCTGCCAAGACATCTCCCATCACGCCATTGAGCGTCGCGATCACCAAATCACTGGGGGCCGGCGGCAAACCAGATTCAAGAAAATCCCCAAATCCGGCTTGCCATTGCCCAGTATTGATTGAGACCCGATCTGATAAATCATTGAGCCATAATTGGAGCGTCCGGTTGATCCGATGTTTCAATGCCATCATGCTTTCCTCGCGATTGCTTTAATCATCAGGCCTGCTCACGCGAAGATCAAGCTGCGTCACGTGTGAATCAGTTCAAGCATTGAGATAAAAAATCGTCTCAGGGTTCGCCAGACTAGAGTAAAGGCCCTAATCTGGAAGTCTATTCATTGAAAGGACATTACGATACATGAGCATGGCAGCACACTTAGCAGCAACCGAATACTTCGATTTCACCCATCCTGACATTCAGGCTTTCAGTCGCAAGGTCTCGGGTTCAACACCCGTCGAACAGGCAATCAGCATTTATTACCTGGTCCGGGATGAGATTGTCTACAATCCTTACACGCTCAAAGACGGCTTACCCAGTCTGAAAGCCAGCTATTGCTTACAAAACAATCAAGCCTATTGCATCCCAAAAGCAGCACTGATGGTCGCAATGTGTCGTCTGCACGGTATTCCAGCCCGGCTGGGACTGGCAGATGTGATCAATCACTTGTCAACGCCGGCACTCATCGAATGGCTCGGCACCGATTATTTCGCCTTGCATGGCTACGCCGAGGTCTGGCTGAACGGGCAATGGGTCAAAGCAACACCGGTGTTTAACAAAGAGTTATGTGCCAGGTTCAACGTCGAACCGTTGTCGTTTGACGGTCAGCATGAAGCCATTTTGCAATCCGCCACAAAGGATGGCAGCAAACACATGGAATATGTAAAATACCACGGTTATTTTGATGAGATGCCCGTTGAATTTATTCAGGAAACTGCCGCAAAAGTTTATCCTCATTTTGCTGACATATTTGCAACTGACAATCGGATGGCCCGATAACCCGCGACAGCAATGATCCGTGCCGTGTTATCCCTCTGGTTGATGGCTCTCCCTGATTGACATTCCACTGGTACTCATTCTTACTTTTCAGATTTATTTTACTCTGAAAAGTTATTTCGCTTTTTACCTCCAATTGCATACAATAACCAAGCAGCTGGAGAAGCTTTAGGAGAGAAGTAGTGACCACGCCAGTGAAAAAGAAGTCGACGTTGAAAAAGTCTCTTCCTGAGAATACGGCACAGACTCAGGACGATATTGTTTATGGCCACATTTTTGACGCTATTTTGGAACAGCGTCTGCCACCGAACACCAAACTCAATGAAGAAGCACTGGGTGAGATCTTTGGTGTCAGCCGAACCATTATTCGTCGCGCCTTGCTACGCCTTTCTGTTGAGCAGATTGTCAAAATTCGTCCAAACCGTGGTGCTGTGGTTGCCGCGCCGAATGTGGAAGAAGCCAAGCAAGTTCTGAAAGCTCGTGAAGTCTTAGAACTGGCGATCACAGAACTGGCCGTTGAGCATGCCACCAGTGAACAAGTCGCGACACTGCGCAAACTGGTTGAAGAAGAACATGCTGCTTTTGATCAGGGTGATGTCGGTCGTGGTATCCGCCTGTCCGGTGAATTTCATATCCAGCTTGCCACCATGGCCAATAACCCGCCTCTGCTCTCTTTCCAGCGCAGTATTGTCTCGCAGACCTCATTAATCATTGCGCTTTATGAAGTCGGCAATCGGGGTCAGTGTTCTTTTGATGAGCACAATCAGTTACTGGATGCCATTGAAGCTGGCGAAAAGGAAAAAGCGGTCGCGTTAATGCGTAACCACCTGGGTCACATCAACGCCAAGCTGGCGCTGGATGATGAAGCAATCAGCAATGACCTGCATGCCGTTTTTTCTGATGTGGTTTTGAAGCGTCGTTAAATTGAAAACAATTTAAAACAAAACCACCCAGAACATTGTATACAATAATTGCATGCCTTATACTATCTTCAGTGGGGCATGCAGCCTTCTCGTTCAGTTCGGTATTGTATAAAGTCGCTGCTGCACGCTCCCACCTACCCGCTTTTGCCTGTTCTGGCGCATCTTTCCCTGTCATCTGGTAAACTATGCACGCTGTGCATGTTGCATATCAAAGAGATTAATTTTGTATACATAAACCACGAAGAATTGTCATCCATGCGTAGACTATCATTTCTGTGCATAATGGATTCCCGCCTTCGCGGGAATGACATTAAGTGTATGAATTATAAGATAATATCTGCCACCTCCGTGCAGGTGGGAACCCAGTGACTTAAAATGACAACCTGCACGAAACTCCGTGGCTCACATCAATTCAGGACATCACTTTCATTCCGGTGCATGATGGTTTTCGCCTTCACGGGAATGACGGGTAGCGATATAAATCATAAATAAAAGAATATCTGCCGCCCCCGCGCAGGCGGGGACCCAGTGACTTTCAATAGCTATCGCAAAGAAAGATGGGAAATGATGATTGGCTGTGGCTGAAATAAAAAAAGGAATAGTGCCGCTGACACTATTCCCAAAGGGCACACAGTCTCCAAGGACAAAGAAAACTGTGCCTACCGTTGCCTCTTACACTTACAACAGGACTCAAAGCGTCAATGTCTTGCTTTATTCTTCCTTCGGAAGAATCAAAATGGCGCGGAAGTCATTCACATTCGTCAATGTTGGCCCGGTCGTTAACAATGAATCCAATTGTTGAAAAAAAGTGTATCCATCATTGTTATCCAGATAATCCTGGCTGTTGAGTTCCAATGCTTGCCCCTGAAGATAACTCTGAGGGTTCAACACCGCCCCGGCATTATCTTCCACACCATCAATCCCATCGGTATCAGCCGCCAGCGCATAAATTTGCGGATGACCTTGCAGCTCATGATACAGGCTGAGCAGGAACTCACTGTTTCGTCCACCACGGCCTTCTCCGCGCACGGTGACCGTGGTTTCGCCACCCGACAGCAACACACAAGGAGGCGTGAACGGTTGTCCGCGTTCTGCAATTTGTTTAGCCAGTGCCGCGTGCACTTTCGCCACATCACGGGATTCTCCCTCCATGCAATCACTCAGGATGTGCGCCGGAATTCCCCATTGACTGGCTTCATCGGCTGCCGCTTCCAGTGACAATTGCGGGCTGGCAATCAGTGCAAAAGAAGTACGTGCCAGACAATCATCTCCCGGTTTGACGGTTTCAGATTCCAGGCTATGCAGCCAGTCGGTCACACTGTCAGGCACGCTGACCTGATAGCGGCTCAGAATTTCCAGGGCATCTTTGCTTGTCGTCGGATCGGCCACTGTCGGACCTGAAGCAATCACAGTCGCTTCATCACCCGGTACATCGGAGATTGCCAGCGTCATCAGCTGAGCAGGCGCGACCGCTTTTGCCAGACGCCCACCCTTGATGGCCGACAGGTGTTTACGAACGCAGTTCATCTCATCAATGGCGGCCCCTGATTTCAGCAGCGCTTTATTAATCTGCTGCTTCTGCGAGAACGTAATGCCGGGAGCAGGCAGGCTTAATAAGGCAGAACCACCACCAGACAGCAGACAAATCACCCGATCGTTCTCATTCAGCCCCGCAACGAGACTGAAGATACGCTCTGCGACGCCACGTCCGGCATCATCCGGCACCGGATGCGCCGCTTCGATCACTTCAATGTGCTGACATTCAGTTGTATGCCCGTACCGTGTGACAACCAAACCTTCCAGCTCACCTTCCCAGACACTTTCCAGCGCTCGGGCCATTGAAGCCGCGGCCTTCCCGGCACCAATCACCACGGCTTTTCCTGTTTTATCTTCCGGCAGATATTCCTTCAGGGTCTCACCGGGGAGGGCCTGTTTGACTGCACGATTAAACAGTGCAGTCAGAAATGCATGCGTTTCCATGTGCATGTTTTTCTCCACGTCATCGTTGCTCCCGGTGTGCTCACCAGGGAAAAAACCCGAAACCGTCACTGTCACCCACCTCTTTTTCGAACTGGCCGGAGCCGGCCGCGCCACCTCTGACAAGCAACCGGCTCCTTTTTCCAACCCGCGGTTTCGGGACCACATAACCAAAGGAGACTAAAAAACTGTTATGTGACAAAAAATCAGAACACAGCGACAGCCGTTGCTGCGTCCTGCAACGGTCACCTGAGGGTGCCGTCTTTCAGCTGATTACTGACGGATGCTGTGATTCGCCAGTTCTTCAATGGCACGGATCATAGCCGAGTGATCCCAGCCTTCACCGCCCAATTGTACACAGGCGTCAAACAGGTTCTGTGCAGAACGGGTATTCGGCAGCGACACACCCAGCGCTTCTGCACCGGTCAGCGCCAGATTCAGGTCTTTCTGATGCAGCTGAATACGGAAGCCCGGCTCAAAGGTGCCTTTCACCATGCGCTCACCGTGAACTTCCAGCACTTTCGAGTTGGCAAAACCACCCAGCAGCGCTTCACGAACACGGGCCGGATCAGCACCCGCTTTCGAAGCAAAGACCAGTGCTTCAGCAACCGCTTCAATGTTCAGCGCAACAATGATCTGGTTCGCCACTTTACACACCTGACCAGCACCGTTATCACCAACCAGATTAATGTTCTGGCCCATCACATCGAACAGCGGTTTTGCCTGTGCAAAGGCGGTTTCGCTTCCGCCCACCATGATGGTCAGCGTGGCGTTGATTGCGCCCACTTCACCGCCAGAGACGGGTGCATCCAGATATTCCGCACCGGTTTCTTTCACTTTGGCCGCGAAGGTTTTCGTTTCAATCGGTGAGATTGAACTCATATCAATCACCGTTTTGCTGGCATCCAGCGCTTGCGCAACACCATTCTCTGCAAACAGCACTTCTTCGACCTGGGGTGTATTCGGCACCATCAGAATGATGTAATCCGCTAATTCTGTGGCGGCTTTTGGCGAGTGAACCACCTGAGCGCCATTGGCAACCAGATCTGCCGGGGCTTCGTTGTAATGGTCGGTGAACACCAGCTGATGTCCTGCTTTTTGCAGATTTTCGGCCATCGGTTTACCCATGATACCCGTGCCGATAAATGCGATAGTTGTCATGATCCTCTCCTTAGATTTGATTGAATGCTTTCAGCCAGCCCAGACCTTCTTCTGTGGTGGTCTGTGGTTTGTACTCACAGCCGACCCAGCCTTCGTAGCCAATTTCGTCCAGATGCCTAAACATGAAGTCATAGTTGATTTCACCCGTGCCCGGTTCATGGCGGCCCGGGTTATCGGCCAACTGGACGTGGCGGATTTGTCCCAGCTCACGGCTCAGGGTTGTCGCCAGATCCCCTTCCATGATTTGCATGTGGTAAATGTCGTACTGCAAATCCAGGTTATCGCTGCCAACTTTCTCAATGATGTCCAGTCCCTGACGGGTGGTATTCAGGAAAAAGCCCGGAATATCGCGGGTGTTAATCGCTTCAATCACCAGATTGATCCCCGCTTTCTTCAGTTCCGCTGCGGCAAAACGCAGGTTATCGACGAAAGTGGCTTCAGCCTGCCCTGCCGTGACGCCAGCCGGGACAATCCCAGCCAGACAGTTCACCTGAGCACAGTTCAATGCTTTGGCATAACGGATGGCTTCCGGCACACCGGCACGGAACTCTTCCACGCGTTTGGGATCGACCGCGATACCACGGTCGCCAGCGTCCCAGTCGCCCGCAGGCAGATTGAATAACACCTGAGTCAGGCCAAACGCATCCAGTTTGGCTTTGATAGCATCAGCTTCGAAGGCGTAGGGAAACAGATATTCCACCCCACGAAAGCCCGCCTGTGCGGCGGCTTCAAAACGGTCCATGAAAGGTACTTCCGTAAAAAGCATGGACAGGTTTGCGGCTAATTTCGGCATGTCACATTCCTTTTGCTGTACGTGGCAGATTATTGATTGAAGGTGATGGCCGTTGGCGCATCGTCCTGACTTTCAGCCAGTGCTTCGAATTCATTGACGCCGTCAATTTCGACACCCATGGCGATGTTGGTCACGCGTTCCAGAATCACTTCAACCACCACCGGAACCTGATGCTTGTTCATCAGCACCTGCGCTTCACGCAGGGCATCTGCAATGTTCTCCGGATCCGTCACACGAATCGCTTTACAGCCCAGACCTTCAACCACAGCAACGTGATCAACACCGTAGCCGTTCAGCTCAGGGGCATTCTGGTTTTCAAACGCCAGCTGTACGCAGTAGTCAATGTCAAACTGGCGCTGTGCCTGACGGATCAGCCCCAGATAAGAGTTGTTCACCAGCACATGAATATAAGGCAGGTTAAACTGTGCACCGGCCGCCAGTTCTTCGATCATAAACTGGAAGTCATAGTCACCCGACAGAGCAACCACCGGACGATTCGGATCGGCCACACGAACACCCAGTGCAGCCGGAATGGTCCAGCCCAGCGGACCAGCCTGACCACAGTTAATCCAGTGATTCGGCTTATAGACATGCAGGAACTGCGCTGCCGCAATCTGAGACAAACCGATAGTGCTCACGTAGCAGGTGTCTTCTCCGAAGACTTTGTTCATTTCTTCGTAAACACGCATGGGTTTCACCGGTGTTTCGGTGTAGTGGGTTTTACGCAGCATGGTTGCTTTACGTTCCTGACACTCAGCAACCCAGGCACTGCGGTCAACCAGCTTACCCTGCGCTTTCATCTCACGGGCAACATCGACCAGAAGTTCCAGTGCCGATTTTGCATCCGAAACAATGCCCAGATCCGGACAGAACACACGGCCAATCTGAGTCGGTTCGATATCGATGTGAACAAACTTACGGCCCTGTGTGTACACATCCACCGAACCGGTATGGCGGTTCGCCCAGCGGTTACCAATCCCAAAGACAAAATCAGAAGCCAGCATGCTCGCATTACCGTAGCGATGTGCAGTCTGCAGACCAACCATACCCGCCATCAGTTCATGGTTATCCGGAATGGAACCCCAGCCCATCAGGGTCGGGATGACAGGTACACCGGTAATTTCTGCGAACTGTTGCAGCAGATCCGAAGCACCCGCGTTAATCACACCACCACCGGAAACAATCAGCGGTTTCTCAGCTTCGTTCAGCATCGACAGGGCTTTTTCAACCTGAGCACGGCTTGCCGTTGGCTTGTAAGCTTCCAGCGGTTCATAACTGTCGATGTCGAATTCTATTTCAGCCAGTTGAACATCTAATGGTAAATCGATCAGAACCGGCCCCGGACGACCTGAGCGCATCAGGTGGAAAGCATGCTGGAAGGCACGTGGCACCTGAGCGGGTTCAAGAACTGTCGTCGCCCACTTGGTCACTGGCTTCGCAATACTTTCGATATCAACGGCCTGGAAATCTTCCTTGTGCAGGCGGGCACGCGGCGCCTGACCCGTAATACATAAGATTGGAATGGAATCTGCCGAAGCCGAATACAATCCTGTGATCATATCGGTTCCCGCAGGACCGGAAGTCCCAATACAAACACCAATATTTCCTGTATGAGTTCGGGTATAGCCTTCTGCCATATGAGACGCACCTTCGACATGGCGAGCCAGCACATGATCAATACCACCCAGCTTTTTCAGTGCAGCATACATTGGGTTAATTGCTGCACCCGGCACACCAAATGCCTGAATAACCCCTTCTTTTTTCAATACTTCAACGGCGGCTTCAATTGCCTTCATCTTCGCCATAGTGCCTCCTGCATAATTGTATACAATGTTGTGTATGATTGTATTCTAGACACACAAAAATGATCTTCGCAAGGGGACTTTGACGATTTAAAACAAAGAGAACAGACAAGAATCTCAGTTATCCCTTTTAATACATTGAGTTAACCCCAAAAATACAGATACATAAAAACAACATTGAATTTACATGATGATAAAAATCACTTTACGTCGTGAGGAGTCATGGGGTATAGATAATAGGAAAACTATAAGATGTATACAAAACGATAGACCGTTTGTTCTAAGGAGACGCAATTGGATACCCAACCACATCAAGAGGCAAAAGCCGATTCCCTACAGCTCGCCGTTGGTTCACTGTCACCCGACTATCAGGCGATCCTGAGCGATGATGCGATGGCTTTCCTGACCGCACTGGTCAGCCAGTTCTCTGGTCGTCTGGATGATTTGCTGGCGCGTCGTGAAGCCCGGCAGCATGCATTCGACCAAGGTCAGCTTCCGGGTTTTCGTGCAGATACAGCTGAAATCCGAAAGGATAAAAACTGGAAAATTGCCGGTATTCCTGAGCCGCTTCAGGATCGCCGGGTTGAAATTACCGGCCCGGTAGACCGTAAAATGGTCATCAACGCGCTAAATTCCGGGGCGAAAGTCTTTATGTGTTGTTTCGAGGATGCCACTGCGCCGAGCTGGGACAACATGGTCCAGGGACAGATCAATTTGCGGGATGCCAACCTCGGCGAAATGCGTTATTTCGACGACAGTCGCCAGAAAGAATATGTGCTGAACGAGAATCCTGCCCTGCTGATCGCCCGCCCTCGCGGACTGCATCTGCCGGAGCAACATATTCAATATCAGGGGAAAGCCATTCCGGGCTGTCTGATGGACTTCGGCCTGTACTTCTTCCATAACTACCAGTCCCGCGCAGCAAAAGGGATGGGCGTTTACTATTACCTGCCAAAACTGGAATCCATGGAAGAAGGTGCCTGGTGGGCCGATGTATTCCGTTTCACCGAAAACTATTTCGGTGCAGAAGCCGGCACGATTAAAGCGACGGTACTGATTGAAACCCTGCCGGCCGTTTTCGAAATGGATGAAATCCTTTATGCCATGCGTGACTACATTGTCGCCATGAACTGTGGCCGCTGGGATTACATCTTCAGTTACATCAAAACGCTGAAGCAACACAAAGACCGCATCCTGCCGGACCGTCACGATGTCACCATGGCCCAGCCATTTCTGACAGCTTACAGCCAACTGCTGATCGCCACCTGTCACCAGCGCGGTGCACTGGCCATGGGCGGCATGTCTGCCTTTATTCCGAGCAAAGATCCGGAAGAAATGAAGCTGGTTCTGGAGAAAGTCATTGAAGATAAAGAACGTGAGTCCTCCAACGGCCACGACGGTACCTGGGTCGCCCACCCCGGTCTGGTCGATACCGCCATGACGGTTTTCAACCAGCGCCTTGGCGGAAAACCAAATCAGCTGGACTATCTGCCGCCTGCCGCCAATGACATCACCGCCGACGATCTGCTGGCCCCTTGTGAAGGTCACCGGAATGAAGCCGGTGTACGGAAAAATATCCGGATTGCACTGCTGTATATCGAAGCCTGGATCCGAGGACTGGGGTGTGTGCCGATTCATGGCCTGATGGAAGATGCAGCCACAGCGGAAATCTCTCGCGCCAATATCTGGCAGTGGATTCACCACGGCATCACGCTGGACGACGGTCAGTTGTTTACCGCCGCATTATTCCGCCAATGGCTGCAACAGGAAGTGGACAGTCTGAAGCTTGAACAGGACAACAGCGGCCAGAACCGACGGTTTGATGATGCAGCACGGCTCTTTGATGTGTTGTCGACATCAGATGAATTTGCCCCATTCCTGACATTGCCAAGCTACCCGCTACTGGTCGGCTGAATATCTGCTCAGGGATGCATCCCGGGGCGGTCACCTTGTAGCACCGGTGGTTCTAACCAGACCACACCAGCAGTCAGACCGCTCACCGAGCATGGATTGGTGGCACAGAGAACAGAACACCCGGCAGTCCCGAGGGGCTGCCGTCTGAATCAGAAAGCATTGTTTTGTCAGTTAATTCTTGATCGGAGGGATCACTATGAGCTTAACATTGGAAGATGCACTGGTAATTACCAAGGGCGCGTTCAGCACTGCCCTGACCAAAGGTGCTGCACCCCTGACCGTGGCTGTACTCGACAGCGGCGGTAAACTGATCTCCCTGCAACGTCAGGACGGTTCCAGCATGCTGCGTCCTGAAATTGCGATTGCCAAAGCCTGGGGCGCTCTGGCGCTGGGTTGTTCTTCACGCAAACTGGCACTGGATGCACAGCAGCGTCCGGCATTCATGTCGGCGGTGAATGTGCTTGCAGAAGGAAACCTGCTGCCGGTCCCCGGTGGTGTCCTCATCCGTGGCAGCGACAAATGTCTGCTCGGCGCGGTTGGGATCAGCGGCGATTTATCTGAACTCGATGAATTCTGTGCCATCGCCGGGATTAAAGCCGCGAATCTGATTCCGGATGAAGTCGAAATTGTCGAATGAAGTTGAATCACGTTGTCGAATGATGTCGACATCACACTCAATCACACTGGGCCATCACTGTTGGCCCTTTTTCCATCGCTCTGACTGCCGGGCGCTCAGCAGCACATAACACGCAGCCCAGACCGTGATGAAATAAACCATTAAATCAGGAAACAACTGTGACATCGCAGCCAGACATAAGCTTCCCCATAAAATCAGATGCAGATAGGTTCGCGCACCATCAAAACGGAAAAACTTTTGAAACCACGGATAAAAACTGACAAGCAACATCACCACACCGATCACCAAAAGCGTCAATGCCAGTTGTCCCCAAATCAGCATCATGGACGGGAAAAGTAATAACATGTCCATGAACATCACTTCTTTTGCTTGTATTTGCGCCACAATTCACGATCTCAATCCCCTCAATAAAAATGAAAAACCCACCTCTGCCCTGTCACATCGAATATATCTTTAAAAATTTGAGAATAGACCATCACACTATTTATCAAACCAACAAATAGCCAGTGGTAAATTTTATTTTTTAACTACTTTTCAGGATATCATACACGCACTCAACTGACATCCAAAGTCCTGTTTACAAAGGATGATCGATTCACATGAGGCGCGCTCGCAAAGAATCACTAAACAAATAATGACAATAAACATAATTAAAACAGAACATTATTATTTCGCCGCGAAATCTTAAATGCCTATTTGTTCAAATCACTTAAGCAAGTTCGGGATATGGATGCGCGATTACAACGAAGAACGCACACACGAGAGCTGAGGAAATATTCCTCCGGCTAAGTACCGATTAATTTCTCAATCAATTTCTCGCTATATCCATCAGTTTCTCACCCACCATAGGCCGGTAGAAGTGATAGCCTTGCATTAAATCAACGCCAGCTTCTCTGACGAGTTCAGCCTGCGCATGATCTTCAATGCCTTCTGCGACGACAGAAATCTGTTTCTCGCGGCACATGGCAACCAGGAATTTGACATAAGAATATACAGACGAATCTTCCGCCATTTTATTCACTATGCATCGATCCAGCTTAAGTTGCGTGAAAGGAATCGAAAAGAAGGTATTCAAAGAAGAGTAGCCTGAGCCAAAATCATCCAGCGAAATTGAAAAACCCAGTTTATTCAGCGTCAGCAGTTGCTCGACGGCAAACATGTTGGTTTCCAGAACTGCAGATTCCGTCACTTCAAGACTCAGATCGCCCGGAGACAACTGGTACTGTTCCACAATCGATAAAAACTGCTGAACAAAATCGGTCTGCATTAATTGAATCACGGAAATATTCACCGAGACCTTGAGGTCATGCTGGTGTTCATTACGGTACTGAACAATATACGCACAGGCTAAGTGCAACACATGATAGCCCAGCGGAATGATTTCCTGATTCGCTTCAGCAATACCAATAAATTCTCCCGGATTGATTTCACCATGGCAGGCACTGTGCCAGCGTAATAAGCACTCAACACTCATCATCTTGCCGGTCGTCGCACAGACGATGGGCTGAAACATTAAATAGAATTCATCGTCCTGAATCGACTTCTCAATACCGGTTTCCAGAAAAAGGTGTCGCTCAATGGCCCGCTGCTCCTCGTCCGCATAAAAAGCAACACGTGATTCATGTTCCTGACCATATCGCATAATCAACATCGATTTATATAAAACCGATTCTTCATCTTCAGCCACAAAGGGATCACTCGGCAGCTGGTAAACCCCAGCATTTAACCTTTGAATCGCCATGTGGTGCACATTACGGAACCGCTGATCAAACCGTGTAATGACTTTGTTAATGATATTACAAAGGGAAATTTTATCAGATGCGTCTTTGAGCATGACCACAAATTCATCTGAATAGGTTCGGTAGATCAGATTCGTCTCTGTAAAGACTTCAGCTATCGTCTCGGCGCACAGCTGTATCAATCGATTGGCCGCCTGAAAGCCATAAACTTCGACAAACTGACAGAATTTTGTAAGTCCGAATGTAATGATGGTGCATGAGACTTCATCATTCTGCATGACTTTCAACTGCTCAACCAATTGACGCCGATTTCCTAAACCGGTCAACGAATCATGGTATGCCAGTTGATAGAGTTTTTCGTCGTGCAGTTTTTTCTCAGTAATATCTTTATGTGAACCAACCAAAGATAGCAACTCACCCTGTTCATTCACCTTCAGCACACCAATCGCTTCGATCCACCGATACTCATTCTGCCGATTGCGAATGCGGTATTGGCTGGTTACATGACTGATTTTCTCCGTCACCTGTCGATTGACTGTCTTTTTGAATTGTTCAACATCGTCAGGGTGTACTATGGCCAGCCACTCATGCAGCGGGGAGCCATTTAAAGTCACGTCAAACTTTTCGTAGAAACGCGTGTTATAGAACTTCACCACGTTCCCTGGTGTCATCTCCCACAGGCCCTCACTGCCCGTATCAAAAATTTCTAACAGCAGATCCTGATTTACAGCTAAATTGATGTCGACAATACCTGTTTTCACGCCGTACCCAGCTCACTGACCCGATGAAAAAGTGAGCGCGCAATATACCACATGGCGATATCCAATAGACATATCAATACAGCGAATCTGTGCTTTATCAAGCAAAATAGTGAAAAAACTCTACCAAAAATTCGTTTATACGTATAAGTAAAAATATGAAGCTATTTTCTCATGACTATATGGAATATATGACTTTTCGTGTCTGCCCAACACTCGCTGTTGCTCCGCTAACGTCCTGTCATTGTTCAAAATAATTTACAGTTCAGCCCGAAGGCAGGAAATCATGACCAGTTTATTCCTTCAAAATACTGCGCCAGATGATCGATCAATCCCCGCACTGATGGCAGCAGATATTCCCGGGAAGGGTACAGTGCGTAAATCGACATGGATTTTGGAGACCAATCCGTCAGCACCGCTTTTAATCGGCCATCCGATATCTCATCTGCAACCAGATAGGCAGGTTGCAGACTAATCCCGGCCCCAGCAAGGGCGGCAGATTTCAGGACGGTCGCTTCGTTTGAAACAAACCGGCACTTCACCGCAACCGACTCGGTCATTCCCTCTTTCGTCAAATGCCAGACATGCTGCTCAAAGCTGCGATTGCCAAGGCATTGCTGCTGTGACAAATCTGCAGGTAAAGTAATACCCGGTGCACTCGCCAGATACTCCGGAGAAGCCACGAGTACAGAGTCACACCGGGCAATGGGTTTACCGATTAAAGACGGATCCGGCGCCATGGCAATCCGGATTGCCAGATCAAACCGCTCTGCAATGAGATCGGTCGTCTGATCCCGCACATCGACTTCAACAGACACCTCCGGATGCTTCACCAAAAATGCCTGCAACGCCTCGGCCATCTGTGCGTGACCAAAGGACATACTGGTTGTCAGCCGGATATGACCCGACAGACTGTCCGTAGGTTGCAGCGTCACTGCGATCTGTTCGGCCTGCTCTACCCAGGATTTCATCTCTTTGAGACAAAGCTGCCCGGCTGTGGTCAGC
Organism: Photobacterium galatheae; assembly: GCF_000695255.1. GTDB lineage: Bacteria > Pseudomonadota > Gammaproteobacteria > Enterobacterales > Vibrionaceae > Photobacterium > Photobacterium galatheae. The sequence goes on from NZ_JMIB01000010.1 coordinate 53,034, forward strand.
GCCACTTTGCGCGTGGTGCGCTGTAACAGCCGCGTTTTCATCCACGCCTCCATGGTGGCGATGTATCGGGTCACCATAGAACGGGACATCTCCAGTCGATCTGCCGTCGCCGTGAAACTTTCAGTGGTCGCGACGTCGATGAAGACTTTCGCTGCGGTCAGTCTGTCCATTGATTTAGCCTACTCGTTTATTTGTTCGATTTAAGAAACAATGTTGTTGAAGATTGATTCTATATCCAATCGAATGAGATCGCTATGATGCTTGCCATTCCCAAGACATTCTCTGGAGCAAACAATGAAAAAGACATTTTTAATGGCAGCATCTTTCGTGGCCCTTTCAACTGCAACCATGGCTGAAGCAGCCCCCCTATCCACTCAGGTTTACAACGCTGATGGTCACAGCTTCCATGTCAATGCCACGCTGGTTTACGGTGAGCATGACGCCATGCTGGTCGATACAGGCTTCACCCGCGCCGATGCCATGCGAATTGCTGCGATGGTACTGGACAGCGGTAAAACACTGAAAACGATTTTCATCAGCCAGGCCGATCCGGATTACTACTTCGGTGCACAAGTTCTGAAAGAACAATTTCCTGATGCACGCCTGATCACTACGCCAGCAGTCCGTGCAGTCATCGCAGAGAAAATGGCAGGCAAACTGGCATTCTGGACGCCAAAAATGGGCGATAACGCGCCTGTGAAAACCCTGCTGCCTGAAGCCTATGACAAGACGACGCTGACAGTCGACGGTGAAACCGTAGAGATTCGTGATACCACAGGCACACTGGCACATCGCCCTTATCTGTGGATCCCGTCCAGCAAAACTGTGCTCGGAAATGTCGCGGTGTATGGCAATGTTCACCTGTGGATGGCAGACGCACAGTCACAAGCTGAACAAGCCGCCTGGACACAACAGCTGGAATCAATGCAGTCTCTGAAACCGCAGACCGTGATTCCTGGCCATATGAAAGCCGGTACGCCAATGACCGCTGAAAACATCACGTTTGCGCTGAACTACCTCAAGGCATTCCAGCAAACCGTGAAGCACAGTGACAACAGCCAGCAGGTGATCGACAAAATGGAAAAACGTTATCCGGATGCCGGCCTGCCGATGGCGCTGAGCATTGGTGCCAAAGTTCACATGGGAGAAATGAAATGGTAAGCACGGTACTCAATGTTCATTACTTTTTCGATCCACTTTGCGGTTGGTGCTTCGGCGCCAGCCCGCTGATTGACCACCTGATCCAGCGTGATGACATTCAACTGAATCTGCATCCGGGGGGCCTGTTCAACAGCCGGACCCTGAGTCCGGAAACCCGTCAGCACTTTCTGGAAAGTGATCAGAAAATTCATTCGATGAGTGGGGTTGAATTTGGCGCAGCCTATCAGGCGAAGATGCGTGATGCTGACAGTGTTGTGCTTGATTCGATGCTGCCGATTCGTGCTGTGCTTGCGGCTGAACAATGCGGGTACGCTGCCACCGAAATGCTCAAACGCATTCAGCTAGCGCATTATCAGCAGGGGAAAACCGTGCATGAGATTGAAGTACTTACGTCGCTTGCAGCAGACATCGGGATTCCCGCTGATATCTGGAATGACGTGTTTGCACAGACAGACGAACAAAGCGATATCGCCAGCACCACAAACCTGATGCTGAAACAACATCTGCGTGGTTATCCATCAATGACCGTTGAAATCGACGGCCAATGGATCAGTGTTCCGGTACAGTCTTACTTTGGTAATCTGAAAGCCTGGGAGACGTTTTGGAATCAGCTTTCACGGTAAGCCAGGATCAAAAAAGCCAGCGTTCAAAGCTGGCTTTTCGTCTGACTTGCAGAACCAAAGCGAAGACATCGCTCTGGTGAAATATGGAGGCGCGTCCCGGAGTCGAACCGAGGTCCACGGATTTGCAATCCGCTGCATAGCCACTCTGCCAACGCGCCATTTTGTGAGACCGCTTCATGTTGCCGCGGTACGGGTGCTAATTTACTGATTTTGAAATTTGAGTCAAACAAAAATTGTCATTTTTATTTCAGTTGCTTAAATTTTCACTCAACCAGTCAAAATGTACACCAAACTTGATTTGAAGCAGATAAAATAAGGGCTGGTCATAGACCAGCCCCAAATTTACATGGGTCTAAAATTACGCGACTGACCACTGAGACAGCGAACGTTTGAAATCTTCATAGCCGAATTCATTCAGCTTCTGCACTTCACCATTCGCACGCTGGCAATAAATAGACGGCATTTTCAGGCCATTGAACCAATTCAGCTTCACCATGGTATATCCGGCGCTGTCCATGATGTGCAGACGCTGGCCGATTTCCAGCGGCTGATCAAACTGAGTGACACAGAACTGATCGCCCGCCAGGCATGAACAACTGCCGATCACGTAACGGTGATCACCCTGCTCGCTCGCGCCGCGGACAGATGCCGGCTCATTGTAGATCAGGGTATCCAAACGGTGTGCTTCCGTTGCACTGTCCACAATCGCAGTTTTCAGCTCATTCTCAACGATATCGACCACAGTCACGACCAGATCGGTGGTTTGTGTGATGATGGCTTCGCCCGGCTCCAGATACAGCTGAACGTCATGCTTCTCAGAAAACGCTTTCAGGGCAGATGCCAGTTTCTCAACATCGTAACCCGGCCAGGTAAAGAACACACCACCGCCCAGACTCACCCACTTGAGTTGATTCAGGTAAGGACCAAACTGCTCCGAAATTGCATCCAGCAGGCGCGTAAAAGCATCAACATCTTTGTTCTCACAGTTCATGTGGAACATCACGCCATCAATGCTGCTGAATACATCTGGATTAATGTGATCAAACTGAACACCAAGACGCGAGAACTGACGTGCCGGATCCGCCAGATCCTGCCCCGCATAGCTCACACCCGGATTCAGGCGCAGGCCCAATTCAGCTTTGCCTTCCACCAGATGACGATAGGCAGCCAGTTGATTTTGCGAGTTAAAGATCATTTTGTCGCAGATATCCGCCACTTCTTTCACGTCATCTTCGCTGTAACCCACGCTATAAGCATGTGTTTCACCGCCGAAGGTGTCGTAACCCAGCTTCACTTCAAACGGGCCACTGCTGGTGGTGCCGTCCAGGTACGGCTGAATGATGTCAAACACACCCCAGGTAGAGAAACATTTCAGGGCGAGAACCAGCTTGGCGCCTGACAATTCTTTCAGTTTTTTGGCGATTTCAAGATTGTGGATCAGTTTGGACTCATCAATCATGAAATACGGTGTTTTCAATTCTGGATGCTGCATAATCTTCACTTCTATTTAAAGAAGCCGATGTCGTTTCCGACATCGGCTTAATACTCATCAAATGAAATTCACAACCGTGATTATTTCAGAATGTTGATGTGTGGCTGACGAGGATCAAGCTCCTGAACATGCCAGTCCAGACCAATTTCCGGCATGGTTTCCAGGAATGGGTCCGGGTTCAGCTGCTCCATATTGAAGACGCCGGCATCCGCCCACTGTCCGCGGAAATACTGGAGTGCCGCCGTGATTGCAGGCACACCAGTGGTGTAAGCAATCGCCTGATGCTCAACATCTTTATAAGCTACTTCGTGATCCGCGTTGTTATAAATAAACACACTGCGAGGCTCACCGGATTTCGTGCCCTGAACCCAAGTACCGATACAGGTTTTGCCTGTGTAACCCGGTGCGAGTGTTGTTGGATCTGGCAACATTGCTTTGAGCACTTTCAGTGGCTCAACCACAGTACCATCACCCAGCGTCACCGGATCCGGACTCAGCAGGCCGATGTCACGCATACAGTTAAAGTAGTTCAGATAACGGTCACCAAAGCCCATCCAGAATTCAATGCGTTTTGCCGGGATGAACTCTTTCATCGAACGCACTTCGTCGTGCGCCATGGAGTAAACTTTGTGGCTGCCGACCAGCGGGAAGTCAAATTCCATCATTCGAGTGTGACAAGGAACTTGCTTCCACTCACCTTCTTCCCAGTAGAAAGAGTCGCCCTGAATTTCCAGCATGTTGGTTTCAGGATCGAAGTTGGTCGCAAATTTCTTACCGTGGTCGCCCGCGTTCACATCCATCACATCAATCGAATCAATCTCATCGAACAGATGCTTCACTGCATACGCAGCAAATACGCTGACCACGCCCGGATCGAAACCGGCACCCAGAATTCCTGTAATGCCCGCTTCTTTAAATTTCTCGCGGAAAGCCCACTGAGGGTCATAGGCTTCTGGCACCTGCTGGCCTTCGCTGCACAGGTCTACCGCTACTGAGGTATCCAAGTAGGACACTTTTGCCTGATAACAGGCTTCCATAATTGCAACGTTCACCCAAGGAGGACCAGCGTTAATGACGAGATCAGGCTGAACCTCTTTGATCAGTGCCACCAGGGCATCGACATCATCTGCATCCACAGCACGCGCTTCAAGCTTCTTGCTTGGATCTTTCAGGTTGTTGCGACCCTTGATGGATTCAATGATCTGTTCGCACTTGTTCACAGTACGCGAAGCGATAGTGATATCACCTAACACATCATTGTTTTGAGCAGCTTTATGGGCAATTACCCAGCCCACACCCCCAGCACCGATTTGTAAAATTGCCATATTAATAATTCCGTCTTCTTCAGATATATCATTGACTTGCCCCAGCCCCACTGAGGCAAGCCACGTTCATCAGTCAACCAGTGAACAAGCAAGCTGGTTAACGTCATTCAGCAGATTCTCAAAGTCTGCCATGGTCAGGCATGGATTGAGAATCGTAAACTTCAGGGCACTCTTACCGTCAACCACGGTTTCGCCCAGAACAGCTACACCTCTAACTAAAGCTTCAAAGCGCAGCTTTTTGTTCAGTTTGTCCAGATCAGCACCTTCTGCACCCACAAAGCGGAACAGCACCGTCGACAACGCCGGATCAGCCAACAACTCAAACGCTTCAGACTGGTTCACCAGATCGGCAACCTGTTGTGTCTGTCCCAGCAGGTGATCGTACATCGCACCCAGTGCCTGTGTACCTACCGCTTGCATGGTCATCAGCACTTTCAAAGCATCAAAACGCTTGGTGGTTGCAATCGACTTGTCGACCAGGTTTGGTACAACATCGTCTTCACGGTTCAGGTAGTCTGCATGATGCAGCAGATACTTGAAGTTACTCTTGTCTTTAATGATCACTGCACCACAGCTGATTGGTTGATAAAACAGCTTGTGGAAGTCCACACTGATCGAGTCCGCACGTTCAATACCGTGCAGGCGTGTTTTATGACGGCTCAGAATCAGCGCACCGCCGTAAGCACCGTCCACATGCAGCCACATATTGTGCTGTGCAGCGATATCTGCCAGACCGTCCAGATCATCAATCGCACCGTGATCCGTCGTTCCTGCAGTACCGACAACTGCGAATGGCATCAGGCCGTCACGTTTCAGTTCATCAATACGTGTCACCAGCGAAGCCAGCTTGATAGTACCGTCCGGATGCGTGTCAACAGTTTCCACCGCATGTTCACCCAGCCCCATCAAAGACGCAGATTTCTGTACGGTGAAGTGAGATTTCTTCGAGCACAGAATACGCATCTTACCCGCATACTCAGGCAGACCTTGTTTCTGGATGTTGTGGCCAGATTGATTGTCTGCAAACCAGTCACGTGCCAGCAACAGACCCATCAGGTTGCTTTGCGTCCCGCCGCTGGTGAAAACGCCATCGGCTTCTTGACCGTAACCATATACGCCGCACAGCCAGTCCACGACTTTCTGTTCAACAAAGGTTGCTGCCGTTGCCTGATCCCATGAATCCATCGACTGGTTCAGGGCCGCAATAAAGGCTTCAGCCGCGACCGCAGGAACCAGCGGTGGTGTATGCAGGTGCGCAATACAATTCGGGTGCTGAACCATAATTGAGTTCTTGGCAATCAGCTCACCCGCCTGATCAATCACAGCTTCCAGAGGCAATTGCTGATCAGTCAGTTCAATATTGTGAATCAGGTTTTTCAGAACCTGTGGCTCCATACCCGAGTATGGCGCTGTTGTGCTTTCGAAGACTTGCTTCAGCACTTTCGTTGTCTGGTTCAGTGCCGCTTCGAACTGATCCGCACCACCTTCACCCGTCTGGATGAAGAAAGAACGCCACTTGTCAGCATCACTCACCACAGGTGCTTCAACGACTTTCGCTGGACCCGCAGTCGCGATGATCGCTTTGCTCAGGGCATCCAGTGCGAAATCGATCTGCTCGAGTGTGATGATCAATGGTGGCAGGAAACGCAACACAGAACCCTGACGGCCACCTTTCTCGATGATCAGACCACGTTCCAGCGCTGCACGCTGAATTTGCAGTGTCAGTTGTGGATCCGCTTCCGGCTCACCAAATTTATTCTTCTTGCCAGCCTTGACAATCTCAAGACCCAGCATCAGACCTTTACCACGAACTTCGCCGATACAGTCAACGTAAGACGCGATACGTTCCAGACCTTCACGCAGGTACTGCCCAGCAACACGAGCGTGTTCAACCAGGTTGTCACGCTGAATAATTTCCAGCGCTTTGGCACCGGTCGCCATCGCCAGCTGATTGCCACGGAACGTACCGGTATGCTCACCCGGACGCCAGGTATCTACAGATTTATCAAAAATCAGCAGAGACATTGGCAGACCGCCACCCACAGCTTTGGACAGGCACAGGATATCCGGAGAAATACCAGATTCTTCAAAGGCAAAATTGTAGCCAGTTTTACCGATACCACACTGAATTTCATCGAAAATCAGCAAAATGCCATGTTCTTTGGTGATTCGGCGCAGTTCGCGCAGCCAGAATGCTGGCGCGGGAATCACACCCCCTTCGCCCTGGACCGGCTCAACAATAATGGCCGCTGGTTTCTGAACGCCGCTTTCGTCGTCGTGCAGCATACGCTCCAGATAGCGCAGGGTTTGTTTTGCACCTTCATCGCCACCCATACCAAACGGACAGCGCAGGCTGTAAGGGAAAGGTGCAAAGTGAACGTCTGCCATCAGACCCTGACGGCGAGCTTTGGTGTTCAAATTACCCATCATGGCCATGGTGCCGTTGGTCATCCCATGGTACGCGCCATGGAATGCCATCATCACATTACGGCCAGTGGTTTGTTTTGCCAGCTTAATCGCTGCTTCAACAGCATCAGCACCAGATGGACCACAAAACTGAATTCGCGCATTCGCAGCGAACTCATCTGGCAGGAAATTCATCACTTCTTTGATGAACTTATCTTTCACAGGTGTGGTGATATCCAGCGTCTGATACGGGATGCCCGCATTCAGCTGATCAATGATTGTCTGGTTAATCTCAGGGTGGTTATAACCCAGAACCAGCGTACCTGCACCGGCCAGGCAGTCCAGGAAGACCTGACCTCGGCTGTCTTCAACCAATAGACCTGTTGCCTTTTGAATTGCAAGTGGCAGGCGACGTGGGTACGAACGCACTTCAGACTCATAATGCTCCTGACTCAGTAACAACTCATCTGGGGTCAGGTCATAAATGTCATGAACAACAGGAACATTGGACGCATGCTTGACATCGTCTAAATCAAACACATTACTCATTGGTTTTTAATCCAAAATAGTGAAGTCCACCGAAGGTGGTACTTTTGAGTATAAAAGACATTGGTAAGTCAATGACTTACCGGGAACGCGTCACACAGCACGCAACGAATCATCACAGCAACATAGATCGCTGTTTTTGAATAGAAGGCAGCTGCGACAAGGTGATCGGACGATCAAGGTTCAGTAATAATACTGCAGTTGGGTAAGACAAAGCTGATTCGGGTCAGAGACGTTAAAATATTCACAGTTGGGTTCCTTCAATGATGCGCTTGCTTTACTGCGCAAGACAGCATGATTAATGCCCTTCTACTGACAGCGCCAATCGCCGGCAGTACCTACGGATCGTCAACATGCAATCAGCCTGAATTCATGGTGACGGATGTGTCTCAGATATGTTGCCCCCTGAGATTGCGCGAAAAATAACATACTGGGCTTTTCATTGCCAAGCAGAATTTATGATTGATTAAAAAAATTCATTCTCATCTTACATTTTCAAACAAAACAAAAGCGGCCTTGGCCGCTTTTGTGTCAAACCCAGGTGATTGTTCTGTCACATATTGTCAGGATGGAGCAAATCACCTTTTGCTGCTTTTAAATACAAGTACATCGACCAGTAAGTCAAAATTGTCGCAATGTAGAGCGCAACAAAGCCGATTGTTTCAAGGAATGGATTAGGATGCCAGAGCAGCATCACCAGTGCGAACATCTGCGCAGCGGTTTTCACCTTACCGACCCAGGACACAGAGATACTTGAACGTTTACCCAGTTCAGCCATCCATTCCCGCAATGCTGAAATGATGATTTCTCGTCCAATCATGGTCATTGCCGGAATCGACACCCAGACGGAGTGGTAATTTTCTGTCACCAGCACTAAAGCCGTTGCAACCATCACCTTATCTGCAACCGGGTCAATAAATGCACCGAATCGAGACGTCTGGTTCAGTTTGCGGGCCAGATAACCGTCAAACCAATCGGTAACCCCTGCAATCGTGAAGATCAGAGCTGTCGCAAACGGTGACCATTCGTAAGGCAGGTAAAAGGTAATCACGAAAAATGGGATGAGCACCAGCCGGACAAAGCTCAGGATATTTGGAATTGTTAAGCGCATATTGTTTGTTCTTATGTTATCGGAATCAGTCTGATTGCCACGGACAGCCTTCTCGCCGGCAAACAGATGCTTAGGGTGCCGCAAAGCTAGCCATGTTGCAATGCGTCATAAATTTTTTCCGCCAGAGATCGGCTAATACCCGGCACTTTTTCGATTTCTTCCCTGCTTGCGCGTTTCAGCTCCTGCAATCCCCCCATGTATTTCAGCAATGCCTGACGACGCTTCGGCCCAATCCCCTCGATATCTTCAAGCGTACTGCGTTTACGCACTTTTCCCCGCTGTGCTCTGTGGCCACTGATTGCATGATCATGGCTCTCATCACGAATGTGCTGAATCAGGTGCAAGGCAGGTGAATCACTGGGTAACGAAAATTCCTCTCCCGTCACCAGCAACAGTGTTTCCAGCCCCGGCTTCCGCGTGGTTCCCTTAGCAACACCGACCAGTAATGGACGTTTTGGCCAGTCACCGGTGAGCGGACTAACCACATCATGCGCCCGGGACAACTGCCCTTTCCCACCGTCAATGAAAATAATATCGGGGATCTTCTCCGGATCCAGTTGTTTGCCGTAACGGCGATTCAGTGCCTGCCCCATGGCTGCATAATCATCCCCGCCGGTAATTCCCGTGATATTGAATCGCCGGTATTCTTGCCTGAGCGGCCCTTCCTGATTGAACACCACACAGGAAGCCACTGTTTTTTCGCCCATGGTATGGCTAATGTCAAAGCATTCCATCCGGGAAAGTGAATCCAGTCCCAAGGTTTCTCGAAGTTCCGTGACACGCTGATGCACTGTCATCTTGTGATTGAGCTGGCTGGTTAACGCGGTCAGTGCATTGGTCTGAGCCAGTTTCAGATAACGGGCACGATAACTTCTGACTTGTGAACGCAGTTCGACCTTGCGTCCTGCCACTTCAGACAGCGCAGCAGATAAACTGGCCTGTTCATCCCCTAAAGATTCACCCAGTAAGATGACAGACGGAATCACCCGCCCTTCCGCTTGATTGAAATAGTACTGACTGATGAAACTGGTGATGACTTCGGTCATATCCGTATCCGTCGGCATACGGGGGAAATAACTCCGGCTGCCCAGTACCTTGCCCTGCCGGATGAACAACGCATGAATACAGGCAATCCCTTTATCCTGGGCAATCCCAATCACATCCAGATCATCTTCGTTGTCCTGACTGACAAACTGCTGCTCCTGTACACGGCGCAGCGCCTGAATCTGATCCCGGTATCGCGCTGCTTTTTCAAACGCCAATTGCGAACTTGCCACTTCCATTTTATCGACCAGTGTATTAATCACCTGACGATCTTTCCCTTGCAGAAACAGTCGCACAAAATTCACCTGCTCCGTGTATTCTTCATCACTGACGAGTCCTTTCACACAAGGGCCAAGGCAACGTCCGATCTGGTACATCAGGCAGGGACGACTCCGGTTGGCATAGACCGAATCTTCACACTGGCGTATCGGGAAAACTTTCTGAAGCAAATGGAGGCTTTGGCGAACAGCGCCTGAATCCGGATAAGGGCCGAAATATTCACCCTTGCGTTTTTTCGCCCCGCGATGAACAGACAATCTGGGATGATGTTGTCCGCTCAGGAAAATATAGGGATACGATTTATCGTCACGCAGCAAAACATTGTACTTGGGCAAATACTGCTTGATGTAGTTGTGCTCAAGGAGCAGGGCTTCGGTTTCGGTGTGCGTCACCGTGACGTCAATCTTGCAAATATTACGAACCAGTGCGCGCGTTTTTTCACTGGAAACCTGTATACGGAAATAACTCGACAGTCGTTTCTTCAGGTCTTTTGCTTTCCCCACATAAATGACTTCCCCAACCTGATCGTACATCCGATATACGCCAGGTTGGTGAGTCACTGATTTCAGGAAACTTTTTGCATCAAAAGTGTCGGACACTACAACGTCTCTGTGTCTAGCATTCCATGACGAATTGCGAGATGGGTCAGTTCAACATCACCACTGATATCCAGCTTGTTAAACAACCGATAGCGGTAACTGTTGACTGTTTTCGGGCTCAGATTCAGCTGTTCTGAAATTTCAGTCACTTTCTGACCCTTGGTAATCATCATCATGATTTGTAACTCACGCTCAGACAAATCTTTAAAGGGATTTTCTGAGTTTGAAGCAAACTGACTCAAAGCCATTTGCTGTGCAATTTCCGGCGAAATATAACGCTGACCGCTATTCACCGTGCGAATAGCATTCACCATCTCATCGGCTCCTGCGCCTTTCGTCAGATATCCACACGCGCCGGCCTGCATCACTTTCGTCGGGAATGGATTTTCAGTATGGACAGTCAGGACAATAATCTTCACATCCGGATTGAAACGAAGAATCTTGCGTGTCGCTTCCAGTCCACCAATGCCAGGCATGTTCATATCCATCAGGATAATGTCGGCATGTTCATTTCGACACCATTTGACGGCGTCTTCACCACTGATGGCTTCCCCTACCACTTTAATACCACGGACATCTTCCAGAAGACGTCGGATCCCTGTGCGAACCAGTTCGTGATCATCTACAAGGAATACATTAATCAAGCTGTATCTCCAATTATGATTTGGCTCTGCACCCTGCCGGAATTGGCGGGATAACTTTCGCTGATAGTACCCAATTTTGCCTGAACTTGGAATCTCCCGACAGACTGTTTATGTGTTTGAGTACAAGATTTACTCAACGCCATCGGCCACATTCATCGAAGGAAACTTCCGCTTTTAACCTGTTAAGTCAAAAATTTACCGGGACTGTTACATATGAAGCAGTGCAGAATATTATTCAGTATTACCAAGCTGTTATAATCCACAAAATAAAAAAATGCCACTCCCATATTCATTCATTCTATTTATCATTGATGCCTGAATGATCCATGCTCAAGCAATCGGAATACGCCATGCTGTTACACCATGGCATGAAGCCACCACACCATATGACATCAAGAGCACACAATTCCCCTCACTGATGCTTAGAGGGGATTATTTATCATTGCCACCTCTAAACTTCAGTTTAGCTCAGCCACTTTGCCGCAAGACGCTTCACTCGTAAAAAAGGGTTTCAGATCACAGAGTCTCGACTTGATTTGAAACCTCAGCAAATAAATCAGAAAAGCCATTAAAAATCAAAAATTTAAAAACAAAGCTCGGGTTTTTCATCACACCAGCGGCACAACATTTTTCACCAACAACGACTAATATTTATAGAGATTCTGACTGTTTTATTGATAACGACAATATCAAAACATCATGATGCTATCGCTATGACAACATTTAGAAACAAATTAAATACATCACAAAGTGGGCAACCGTTTAAAAAGCAATCAATTCATTGATTAAAAAGGATTAATTAATTTTTCAAGAGAAACCAAATCATCACAAGGCGTTAACACAAAAGTTGACTAACGAGTCAAGTATATCCAGAATTGACTTATAGGTCAGTTCATGAGCCTGTGAGGAGGTCACTTGATTACGTTTTTGTTAAACCAAGACGTTCGGGAAGAAGAACATCTCTCCCCGAACATGACGGTACTGAATTACCTGCGTACCCATGTTCAAAAAACAGGCACCAAGGAAGGTTGCGGCTCTGGGGATTGCGGTGCCTGCACCGTTGTGCTGGGCGAACTTGTTGACGGTAAGCTGCAATATCGCTCTGTCAATTCCTGCCTGACTTTCGTCTCTTCTTTACACGGTAAGCAATTGATTACCGTGGAAGATCTGCAATCTTCAGACAAGCAGCTTCACCCGGTTCAGCAAGCCATGGTTGAGTACCACGGTTCCCAGTGTGGCTACTGTACGCCGGGCTTCATTATGTCGATGTTTGCGCTGAGCAAAAACAAGCCGGCTGCCGACAAAGAAGATGTGATGGAAGCGCTGGCCGGCAACCTGTGCCGCTGTACCGGCTACCGCCCGATTGTGGATGCAGCGCTTTCTCTCAGTCAGGAAACCCAACTGATGGACCAGTTCGCAGCACTGGAACAACAAACCCTTGAGAAGCTGTCGAAGATCAGCCTGTCGAACGCCACGCTGAAACATGAAGGCCAGTATGGATTTTCCCCTACATCCAGCGATGAGCTGGCAAACCTGCTGCTGACGCATCCGGATGCACGCATGGTTGCCGGGGGAACGGATTTGGCATTAGAAGTGACTCAGTTCCATCGCCCCATCCACAAGCTGATCAATGTCGGTCAGATCAGTGACATGAAAATACTGGCAGAAACTGAAAGCAGCATTGAGATTGGGGCCAACCTGCCCATTTCCGACTGCTACGCCACACTGAAAAAGTACTATCCGGATTTTGGGGAACTGCTGCATCGCTTTGCTTCGTTACAGGTTCGGAATCAGGGCACGCTGGGCGGCAATATTGCCAACGCGTCACCGATTGGTGACAGCCCGCCGCTGCTGATCGCACTCAATGCACAAATTGTCCTGCGTTGTGGCAATGAGCGTCGCACACTGCCTCTGGAAGATTACTTCATCAGCTATAAAGTCACGGCGCAGCAACCTTCCGAGTTTATCGAGAAGATCATCGTGCCTAAGCCGGTGATTGGCAGCGAGTTCCGCGCTTACAAACTGTCGAAACGTCTGGATGATGACATTTCTGCGGTCTGTGGTGCCTTTACGCTGTCACTGAGTGACGACGGCAAAGTTGCAGACGCACGCATCGCCTTTGGCGGGATGGCCGCAGTGCCAAAACGTGCATCCAACTGTGAAGCTGCATTAATCGGTCAGTCATGGAATCTCAGCACTGTCAAAGCCGCGATGGCTGCGCTACGCGATGACTTCGAACCGCTGTCAGATTTCCGGGCCAGTCAGGAATATCGTGCATTAACGGCAGCCAATCTGCTGCACCGTTTCTACCTCGAACAACAGTCCAACGGCCAAATTGAAACAAGGGTAACTGCTTATGTCTAATCATCACCATACCCCATTGAGTCACGATGAAATGGTGGCGAAATTCGCGCAGGATCTCACGTCAGGCGTTGGGAAAAGCGTGAAGCATGACAGCGCCACCAAACAAGTTACCGGTGAAGCCGTCTACATTGATGACCGGCTGGAATTTCCGAACCAGCTGCATGTCTACGCGCGCACCAGTACTTACGCTCACGCGAAAATTACCAAACTGGATGTCAGCCCGTGCTATGCCTTTGAAGGCGTCGCCATTGCCATCACCAGTAAAGATGTCCCGGGACAACTGGACATCGGTGCCGTACTGCCGGGCGATCCACTGCTGGCTGATGATGTGGTTGAGTTCTACGGTCAGCCCGTGATCGCAGTGGCTGCAAATGACATGGAAACCGCACGTAAAGCGGCACAAGCCGCCATCATCGAATACGAGCCACTGGAAGCCGTCCTTGATGTAGAAGAAGCGCTGGCGAAAAAACACTTTGTTTCAGACAGCCACCAGCACAAACGGGGGGATTCCGAAAGTGCACTGGCAACAGCCAGGCACACGCTGGAAGGCGACCTGCACATTGGGGGTCAGGAGCATTTCTATCTGGAAACTCAGGTCAGCTCCGTCATGCCCACAGAAGATGGCGGTATGATCGTCTACACCTCGACCCAGAACCCGACCGAAGTTCAAAAGCTGGTCGCAGAAGTGCTGGGTGTGCCGATGCACAAAGTCGTGATTGACATGCGTCGCATGGGGGGCGGCTTCGGTGGTAAAGAAACACAGGCCGCGGGCCCTGCATGTCTGGCGGCAGTCATCGCTCACCTGACCGGCCGTCCGACCAAAATGCGTCTGCCACGCATGGAAGACATGACCATGACGGGAAAACGTCATCCGTTTTACAACCAGTACAAGGTCGGTTTTGACGATAACGGCCGTATTCACGGCATTGATATCACCGTGTCAGGAAACTGTGGTTACTCCCCTGACCTGTCGAATTCGATTGTCGACCGGGCCATGTTCCACTCCGACAACGCCTACTATCTGGGCGATGCCACCGTCACCGGTCACCGTTGCAAGACCCATATTGCATCGAACACCGCATACCGTGGCTTCGGCGGTCCTCAGGGCATGATGACCATTGAACACATCATGGACGAAATCGCCCAGTATCTGGGTAAAGATCCGCTGGATGTCCGAAAAGAAAACTACTACGGCCATGAAGACCGCAATGTCACCCACTACTACCAGACCGTGGAAGATAACTTCATTCACGAAATCACGGATCAACTGGAAGCCAGCAGTGACTATCAGGCACGCCGGAAAGCCATCACCGAGTTCAACAAAACCAGTCCGGTCCTGAAAAAAGGTCTGGCACTGACCCCGGTGAAATTCGGGATTTCCTTTACTGCAACCTTCCTGAATCAGGCCGGTGCACTGATCCACATCTACACCGACGGCAGTATTCACCTGAACCACGGGGGGACTGAAATGGGTCAGGGCCTGAACACCAAAGTGGCTCAGGTGGTTGCAGAAGTCTTTCAGGTCGATATCGACCGGATTCAGATCACGGCGACCAACACCGACAAAGTGCCGAATACATCGCCAACGGCTGCGTCGTCCGGTGCTGACCTGAACGGGAAAGCGGCTCAGAATGCGGCCTTGACCATCAAACAGCGTCTGATCGACTTCGCATGCAGCCACTTTAAAGTCACCCCGGAAGATGTGGTCTTTAAAAACGGTCTGGTCCAGATCCGTGAAGAATTGCTGAGCTTTGAAGAACTCATTCAGCAGGCTTACTTCAATCAGGTTTCTCTGTCGAGCACCGGTTTCTACCGCACACCGAAGATTTACTACGATCACGAGAAAGCCCGTGGCCGTCCGTTCTACTACTACGCCTATGGCGCAGCCTGTGCCGAAGTGGTCCTGGATACGCTGACCGGAGAATACAAAATCCTGCGTGCAGACATCCTGCACGATGTGGGTGCCTCGCTGAACCCGGCCATCGATATTGGTCAGGTTGAAGGCGGCTTCATTCAGGGGGTGGGCTGGCTGACCACAGAAGAGCTGGTCTGGAACGAGCAGGGTCGCCTGATGACCAACGGTCCGGCGAGCTACAAAATCCCGGCGATTGCGGATATGCCAATCGATTTCCGCACCAAACTGCTGGAAAACCGCAGCAATCCGGAAGATACCGTCTTCAACTCAAAAGCTGTGGGTGAACCGCCGTTCATGCTGAGCATGTCTGTCTGGAGTGCCATCAAAGATGCCATCCGTTCTGTTGCAGAGCCTGGCACTTTAGTGAAGTTAGACACACCCGCAACACCAGAGCGCGTTCTCTGGGCTATTAATGAAGTGCAGCCATCGCTGTCTCAACCCTTCCTGAGCCGCAGGAAACAGGAAGAGGAAACTACGGCTCCTGAACAAGCCCAGTAAAACCGCCGGGAAATCGTAAATGGCGGGTCTATTTGGCCCGCCAGATGAGGAAAGCGCAATGTTTAAAGACAACTGGATTCATGCCCTGGCTGAACTGGATCAGCGTGGTGAGCCTTGTGTGATGGTCACGGTGCTGGCCGACCGTGGTTCTGTTCCCCGTGATGCCGGCACAAAAATGCTGGTCACCCGGAATGAAATTATTGCCACCATTGGTGGGGGTCATCTGGAGCACAAAGCCATCAAGCTGGCTCGGGGAATGCTGCTCACCGGAGACAGACATCCCCGCGTCGAGCATTTCAATCTGGGTGCCCGACTGGGCCAGTGTTGCGGCGGCATGGCGACACTCAGCTTAGAACCCATTGGTCAGCAACAGCATCATCTGGTGCTTTTGGGGGCGGGCCACGTTGCCAAAGCCTTAATCCATATTGTCAGTACATTGCCTTTCCGCGTGACCTGGATTGATCAGCGAGACAGTGAGTTCCCTGCCGAACTGCCCCTTGGCGTGACCAAACTGGTCTCGGATGATCCGGTCGGTGAAATCCGTGATATGCCAAACCACAGTTATTACCTGGTGATGACCCATAACCATCAGCTTGATTTTGAGCTGGCAAGGGAAATCCTCAACAGAAATGACATCGCATACTTTGGCATGATTGGGTCGCTGACCAAAAGGAAGAAGTTTGATTATCGACTGTCTCAGCGCGGTTACGACGATGAAACCATTCATCGTATGGTTTGCCCGATCGGCATTGATGCCGTTCAAGGCAAACACCCGGCGGAAATTGCCGTGTCGGTTGCCGGAGAGCTGATCGCCCACTATCAGGGCGTGCCGGTTGCCGACAAGCGCGGTGCCGGTGAACACGACGCTGCAGCTACAGCTACAGCGTCTGATGACAGTGTCGATCCTCAAGTCGCCTGACAGCGGTACATGAAGGAAATATAAATGACAACACAACGCACAGCTTATCGCTCAGCGATTTTACACAGCATTGACGACCCGTATGAAGTGGGCCTCGAAAACAGCTTTGAATTTTTTGAAGACGGCATTCTGGTTGTCGAAAACGGCCACATCATCGATCTGGGTCCTGCTGAAGCAGTTCTGGCCCGACAACCTGATTCGCTTCATGTGACTGAGTATCAGCACAAACTGATCACGGCCGGATTTATTGATACCCATATCCACTACCCGCAAACCGGGATGATTGCGTCTTATGGTGAACAGTTACTCGACTGGCTGGAAAACTACACGTTTCCGGAAGAACTCAAGTTCAAGAACCCGGTTTATGCCCGTCAGGTCGCCAACATTTTCCTGAATGAACTGGCCAGCAACGGGACCACAACGGCACTGGTTTTCGGCACCGTTCATCGAGAATCTGTCGACGTTTTCTTTGAAGAAGCCCAGAAACGAAACCTGCGGATGATCGCCGGGAAAGTGCTGATGGACCGCAACGCACCAGATTACCTGACCGATACCCCTGAGTCGGGCTATCAGGACTCCAAAGCCCTGATCGAAAAATGGCACAAGAAAGACCGTCTGCTTTACGCAGTCACCCCCCGTTTTGCGCCAACCTGCACAGATGAACAGCTGGCAACGGTCGGCAAACTGCTGGAAGAATACCCGGATGTGTACATGCATACACATCTGTCTGAGAACAAGAAAGAAATTGAGTGGGTTCTGGCGCTGTTCCCGGATCGTGAGACCTATCTGGATGTTTACGACCATTACAAGCTGCTGAAAGAACGCGCAGTCTTCGCGCACGGCGTCCACCTGACCGACTGTGAATGTCAGCGTCTTGCGGAATCCGGCTCAGCGATTTCGTTCTGCCCGACATCAAATCTGTTCCTTGGCTCGGGTTTATTTAACCTGCCAAAAATGGAACACCACGGTGTTCGGGTTGGGATGGGAACGGATGTCGGTGCCGGCACCAGCTTCTCGCTGCTGCAAACCATGAGCGAAGGCTACAAAGTACTGCAATTACAGCAGCAGAAACTACACCCGTTCAAGTCGCTGTATCTGGCGACGCTGGGCGGTGCGAGAGCCCTGTATCTGGACGATAAGATCGGCAACCTTGAGCCAGGCAAAGAAGCGGATTTTGTGGTGTTGGATCTGCATGCGACCCCGCTCATGTCCTTCCGGATGCAACAGGCGAAAACTTTGGAAGAACAACTCTTTGTGCTGATGAGCCTGGGCGATGACCGGACAGTCAGCAAAACCTTCATCTACGGCGAAAAAGCCTATGATGCCGAAGAGACAACCGAACCAGCAATGGTAACCAAGAAAAAAGCGAGCTAAAACTCGCGTCTCCACAATATGCGTCTATCCTTGCCCGCCCTCGGTATTCACGTTTGTTATACCGCCGAGGACGGGCGTTTTTTTATTACGTTTTTAACTGTTACAGCACTTTATGCGGCCCGAAACATTCATAGTGCATCTGAGACTCAGGTACGCCTTTCTCCTGCAACTGTTTGGCAATGTGCTGCATGAATGGCACCGGCCCGCAGAAATAGAACATGGTGTTCTGCCAGTCGATTTGATCAGCTAACTGACTGAGATCCATCAATCCTTCAAAATCAGCAGATTTCCCTTGTGGTTCGCGGTACCACACATGACTGGTGACTTGCTCAGATGTCTCCGCAATGTGCTGAACATGCGCACCCAGCGCATGCTGAAGATGATTTTCTGCCGCATGTAACCAGTGCACAGGGGCCTGATGGCTCTCCTGAATACTCTCCAGCATCGCCAGCATGGGCGTCAGGCCCACACCCGCCGAGATCAGTGCGACCGGCTGAAAAGCTTCAGAACGGAAATAAAAATCACCCGATGGTGCTGCAAGCCGCACTTTATCGCCCACTTGTAAGTGCTGGTGTAAATAATTAGAAACAGTTCCTTGCTCTTCCCGCTTCACAGAAATGCGATAGGTCTGCGCATTGGGCGTTGCCGACAGGCTGTACTGACGGATCTCCTGATTTTCAAAACAGTCAGGCTTTAAGTAGATCCCAACGTACTGGCCGGGTTGATATGCCGCGACCGGCTGGTCGTCGGTCGGCATGAAGACGAAGCTGGTGATCACGTCGCTCTCGCGACTTTTGGCCACCAGCTCGAACTCCCGGGTCCCCCGCCAGCCGCCGGTTTTAGATTCACTTTCCTGATAAATCGCTTCTTCACGGTCAATAAAGACGTTCGCCAGCACACCGTAAGCCTCCGCCCAGGCATCCAGTACGGCCTGACCCGGAGAGAACATTTCGTCAATTGTGCCCAGCAAATGCTCACCAACAATCGCGTATTGTTCAGCTGTAATGTTGAAACTGGCATGTTTCTGCGCAATTTTTTCAACCACAGGCAGCAGCACTTCCAGGTTGTCGATATTCGCAGCATAGCCATAAACCGCATTGAACAGTGCTTCGCGCTGGCGGCCGCTGTCCTGATGCGTCAGGTTAAAAATATCCTTCAACTGAGGGTGATGACGAAACATCCGCTCATAAAAATGAACCGTGAGTTTCGGGCCGGTTTCGGCCAGCAGTGGTGCGGTAGATTTCACGATATCAATGGTGTTCTGACTGAGCATAACGGCTTCCTTTAAAACATGTATCTATAATGCATGTTTTAAAGTTGTATCTGAAATATATCTTTTAGTCAATGAAGGAATTACACTAAGCACTTCTCCACAAGAGGATAATCCGTGCAACTGACCAACTTTACCGACTATGCCCTTCGTGCCTTGATCCTGCTTGGCGCCTTGCCAGACGGGGAACTGACCAGTATCACCCATGTGAGTGACACCTTCGGCGTGTCAAAAAATCATATGGTGAAAATCATCAATAAACTGGGGCAGTTGGGTTATGTGAAAACAGTTCGCGGGAAAAACGGGGGGATCCGTCTGGCAAAACCTGCCGGAACGATCGTCATCGGTCAGGTTGTTCGTGATTTAGAGCCACTGCAAGTGGTGAACTGCGCACCGGAGTTCTGTCACATCACCCCAGCCTGCCGTCTGAAAAACCATCTCGCCAAAGCCAAAGAAGCGTTTCTGGCCCAGCTCGATGAATGCACCATTGCGGATATGCTGGCAGACAACGATGCGTTGCTGATTTTGCTGACGCGGCCGCTGGATGAAACAGCCCCATGATTCAAATCCAATGGGGCACAAAAGCGGTTATCTGACTAGGAAACAGATGGTTCAGGCTGCATATATCGCTCTGCAACTGAAAGCAATAGATCTGTATGATTGAAAAGATCATCCACACAATCAATCGGATAGCGCGTTTCTTTTTTATCTTCGCCGATGACACCCAGATACTTCTGTTTTGCATTAAAGTGTAACCGACAGAGTGGTTTACGATTATTGTCATCCAGAAGCACGCCAAAATAACTCTGTGTATCGCGTGAATGAATTCGGGAAACATCCAGCTTTTGGCGAAGAATGGCTTTCACAACATTAAATCCTTCAATTTCCTCTTCTGTCGTGACAATTTTAGAATCACCTTCTTTTTCGACTTCTTCATCATTCAATAAAGAAACTGATTCAACCTGAGACACTTTTGACTCAGAACCCATCGCAGATTGTAAACGCGCATTAATGCTGTCATTTAAAAACTGCTTCAACGCTTTTTGCGTTAAATCCATAAACTGGGCTTTTACTTTCGGCGTCTGAACCCCTTCATAAACTTTAGAAGTGAAGAATTTCACAAAGTCTTCTTCTGGATGGTTAAACTGATCACCTAAAACTTTCTTAATCTGGCTGGTGTATTTCAACTCCCCTGCGGCATCCACCACAGAATCAACGTCAAAAGAAGTTTTTGTGAGTTTCTTAACCTCAGGCACTAAATGCTCATCCAGATTTTCAAGATCTAAGGTCAGGAAAGGCTTTTCATCCATCTTGTTGGGTGCATCCAAATCAGTAAAGAACTGATATTTCACACCATTGGTTAAAATGGCAATTCTGGCATTTGTCACTGAGAAATAACGAAAAAGCTGACCTGCATGTTTCGTCGATAATTCGTCACCAAACTTTTTACATTCAATCAGAATCTGCACCTCACCATCTTTCATCAGTGCATAATCAACTTTCTCGCCTTTTTTCGTTGCCGTATCTGCAGTAAATTCTGGAATCACTTCTTGCGGGTTAAAAACATCGTAGCCCAAGACTGAATGTAAAAAAGGCATCACAAGTGCCGTTTTTGTCGCCTCTTCTGTTGCAAGCGTCCCAGCAAACTGCTCAACCTTTTTCGCTAACGTTTGCAATCTTTCGATGAAATCCATGCTCAACTCCTTTTTTAATGCTTCGTTCGAAACATAGTGCCTTTGCACAAGAGCACATAGAAAAGAGGTTCGAAAAGTGATCCTGCTATCAAAATATTCCCTGAAATCAATGCCTATTGATTGTCCATCTTTCAATTAGACCGAAGTGCATTTTTCATGGGCGTTTTTCATAAACAAAAAAAGCCCCGATACAAGACGTATGGGGCTGGTCACATATTATGGATTGATATGTAAAGGAGATTATTACCTTGCCTATCCGGCACTGCAGATTAGTCGACTGCAGCACCGGATATTTCAGGACTAACGGACGATAACGCAGGGATTTTCACCCCACAGGGCGCTAGAGTTGCGCGCCCTGTTTTACCCAGGCGCCGATGAGTTTACGCTCGTCATCAGTCATCTGAGTCAGGTTACCCAGCGGCATGACTTTCGTCTGAACCGCCTGAGCAACAATACGTGGTGCATTGACTTTAATTTCTTCCGGTGTATCCAGAATCACCCCGGCAGGCGCGGTTTTAAACGCTGCATGAGTCGGGTGTGCAGAATGACACACCGAACAACGCTCCTGAATGACATCATTGACCTGAGCGAAAGTCACTCCATTGCGATTTGGTTTTGCTGCTGTGGTCTGACCCGCTTCACCCTGATCAGTCGGCGACTCAACGTGCGCAGCAGGCGCAGATGTCTCACCCATTCTGCTGGCGTAAGGCGAGGTCACAAATGCCAGCGCCACCATGCCCAATGCTGCCAGCGGCAATGTCCACGCAAACTTCTGCCCCCCATGACGGGTGTTGAAGTAATGGCGAACCAGAATACTGAATACCGCCAGACCTGCCAAAATCAGCCAGTTGTATTCCGAACCATAGGTACTCGGGAAGTGGTTACTGATCATGATGAAGAGGACGGGCAGCGTCAGGTAGTTATTGTGACGCGAGCGCAGCAAACCTTTTGCCGGCAACACCGGATCCGGTTCTCGGTTTTCTTCGATGGCTTTCACCAGACCACGCTGCGCCGGCATGATGACGAAGAACACGTTCCCGACCATGATGGTCCCGATGATGGCACCGACGTGAATATAAGCACCCCGGCCACTGAAGACCTGGCTCAGACCATACGCTGCACCGACCAGACCAAAGAACAAAATAATAGACAACAAGACCGGTGTTTTACCCAGCGGTGAATCACACAGCAGGTGATAGATGATCCAGCCTGCAGCCAGTGCCCCCACGCCCAGCGCAACGGAAGCCGTTGAGCTTAGACCAGAACCCGGTGCAACCAGATAAATATCAGCATTGAGGTAATACACCACAGCCAGTAACAGAACGCCGGTGATCCAAGTGAAATAAGCTTCCCACTTAAACCAGTGCAGATTATCCGGCATGCTGGGTGGCGCCAGCTTGTATTTTTCCAGATGGTAAATCCCGCCGCCGTGAATGGCCCAGAGATCACCGGACAGGCCGGTTTTCGGGTTCACTCGGTTCAGGTTGTTTTCCAGCCAGATAAAGTAGAAAGAGGCACCAATCCATGCGATACCTACAATCATGTGAATCCAGCGAATTACCAGATTCAGCCATTCCGTCATATGTGGATCCATAACGAACTCCTGTTATGTTATGCGTTCTTTGATTGCCTCTGGCTTATCAAAGTACGACGGTTGATGCTTCCTGCTCCAAACTGCTCAGTGATAATTCGATACGGACATCGTCAGAGAAGTGCACTTCATCGCAGTTATTGCCGGGACCGGCACGGTCAACCACCAGAAACTGGTCGTTTTCGTGCAGCGCCAGCACCGGGTGGTGCCAGACCCCTTTTCCATAATTCACGCCCTGACGTCCATGACTGTAAAACGCCTTAAGCTGAGCGGGGTCGGGTGTATCCCCTTTCGGGGCCACCAGGATCAGGTACGGATGACCCAGTAAAGGAATGAAAGCCTGAGAACCCAGCGGATGCCGCTCCATCATGGTTATCCGCAGCGGATAATTCAGGGGCTGGGCTTCAAAGATACTGATGATTGCTGCGCCACCTTCATCCGCGACATCCACATTCGCCATGGCATGGTACCGTCGGGTCGAGCCATTGTTGATCATAAAGTATTCGCTGACTTCTTTATCAATAACATCACCGAAAGGGGCAAATGCTTCACGCGTGAGCGGCTCAATCGTCAGTTGTCTTACTGCTGTACTCATCCTTTCCATTCCTGTTCGGGTTACATAGTCTGCAAACGGAACAAAGCGATCTTATTGATCTCTTTGAGCGCCTGATGAAACTCAACGTCAATCTCATTGCCTAATCGCGCCTCGAACGATTCAAGGATTTGGTAACGATTGGCCCCTTTCACTGCCATGATGAAGGGAAACTGAAATCGTGCTTTGTAGCTGTCGTTGTAACGATTGAATTTTTCGAATTCTTCCGGGGAACACTGATCGATGCCTGCGCCCGCCTGTTCCGCAGTTGATGCTGCGGTCAGTTCACCATTTACCGCAGCGCGTCCGGCCAAATCCGGGTGCGCATTGATCAGTGCCAGTTGTGCTTCATGACTGGCTGATAACAAAGTATCGGCCATCCGCGCGTGTAATGTGGCAATCTCATCATCTGCCTCACTGATACCGCTGTCATACACTTTTTCCGCCACCCAAGGGCTGTGCTCATACACATCGGCAAAGTGAGCGACAAACTCATCCCGGGTCATCTGGCTCGGTTGGCAGGACGTAAAACGTGCCATCATTAAAACTCCTTCATCTTTGGGTGCGGGTGATGCTCGTGCCAGTGCTTGGCAATATCTACTCGGCGACACAGCCAGACTTTATCGTGCTGTCTGACGTATTCCAGAAAGCGGCGCAATGCGGCAATCCGTCCCGGACGGCCAATCAAACGGCAATGCAAACCCACGGACATCATCTTGGGTGCGGTTTCACCTTCTTCATACAGGGTGTCAAAGGTATCTTTTAAATAGTTGAAGAACTGATCCCCGGCGTTAAAGCCCTGAACGGTCGCAAAGCGCATGT
Organism: Photobacterium galatheae; assembly: GCF_000695255.1. Lineage (GTDB taxonomy): Bacteria > Pseudomonadota > Gammaproteobacteria > Enterobacterales > Vibrionaceae > Photobacterium > Photobacterium galatheae. Next base: position 77,303 of record NZ_JMIB01000010.1, read on the forward strand.
CATTGACATCCAGGGTATAAGGAATGACCAGCTGAGGTTTCGGGCCGTCTTCATGCCAGTAAGGCAGATCATCATCGTAGGCGTCTGAGTCATACAGAAAGCCGCCTTCTTCCGCGACCAGACGGCGCGTGTTCGGGCCGGTACGGCCGGTATACCAGCCATAAGGACGCTCGCCCGTCAGATCCCGGATGATCTCGATGGCTTTCATCATATGATCACGTTCTTCAGACTCATCCATATTCTGATAATCAATCCAGCGATAACCGTGGCTGCAGATTTCGTGGCCCGCTTCAACAAAGGCTTTCGCCACATCCGGATGACGTTCCAGCGCCATCGCCACCCCAAAGATGGTCAACGGAATATCGTACTGCTTGAACAGACGCAGGATACGCCAGACACCCGCGCGGCTGCCGTATTCATAAATCGATTCCATACTGATATGACGCTGGCCCGGAAATGGCTGTGCAGCAGGAATTTCCGATAAGAATGCTTCCGACTCACTATCGCCATGAAGAATGCAACGTTCTCCACCTTCTTCGTAGTTGAGAACAAAAGAGACAGCGACGCGAGCGTCATTTGGCCAACGAGGGTGCGGTGGGACAGCACCATAGCCGATCAGATTGCGTGGATACTCATTACTCACACATGACTCCTTTTGATCCGAATTGGTCAACCTGATGACCATCTGATAATCAATTTATAACAGTGATTGTATACAATATCCAGATTTTTTGTAAATAAATTGTACCTAACATTTTTTGTGAACAATCAAAAAATGTTAACCCATTGTGACCACAACCTTGCTTTCTTAAATATCAATATCTTATCGAGTTTCCATAGCCGACAAGGGCTTAGCACCCTTAACTATCAGGTTAACATTTCAGTTACACAGCACTTTACTAATCGACAAAGTTGTGTACATAGTTAAATACAATGTGTCGAACTGATATCGGATCACACAGAAGGTATAGAATGTGCCATGCAACAAGGCATTCCGATTCATACAACGAAAGGAGCGCAATGCGCGAGATTATCCATGGGAAAACTGACAACTCACGTGCTTGATACAGCCTCAGGCTTACCCGGTTCAGAAATCAAAGTGTCGCTGTTCCGTCAGGAAGGCACCGATTTTGTGCTGGTAAAAACCACGCACACCAACTCAGACGGCCGGACTGATCAGCCCTTACTGGAAGGTGATGACCTCACTGCCGGTAAATATCAACTGGTCTTTGAGACGGCGCACTACTTCAGACAGCAAGGGGTTGAACTGGCTTCAGTGCCTTTCCTGGATGATGTCGTGATTCGTTTTGGGATTGCCGATGCCAGCAGCCACTATCACGTCCCGTTACTGGTCTCCCCTTACAGCTTCTCCACCTATCGGGGCAGTTGATCCAAAACACAGCAAAGTAGCAACCCTTTTCTCTCGGGCCTGTGGTCAGATACAGGTTCGGGAGTGGCGCAAGAGATTTTGAAGATTGTATACAAAAGTGCAGGCTGAGTAGTAATCACTTCAGAAACCATGCAGTTTTCGGCAGCGAGCAAGCCGGAAGGATTTCAGCAAGTGACGGCCTGGAGATAGAGGGAAAGCCCTGATTCGTCTGCGAAGTTGGATACTCCAATAATAGCCAGCACACTGATGATCAGGCACAAAAAGGAAGCGTCGTCATGAACAATTCGAAAACAGAAACGCTCAGCCGTTCTGAAGCCAGTTCAGCTTCATTGTTAGAGCGCCTGTTTAAACTCAGCGCTCACGGTTCCAGCGTGAGAAATGAGATCGTCGGTGGGATCACAACCTTTGCCACCATGGCTTACATCATTTTCGTCAACCCACAAATCATGTCGGCCTCAGGCATGGATGCTGAAGCGATCTTTGTCGCTACCTGTATTGGTGCTGCGATTGGTACATTGCTGATGGGCCTGTTTGCAAACTGGCCGGTCGGTCTGGCGCCGGGCATGGGCCTGAATGCCTTCTTCGCCTTCACCGTTGTCGGTGAAATGGGCTATAGCTGGCAGGTTGCCCTGGGGGCCGTGTTTATCTCAGGTATTCTGTTTGTCGCGATGAGTTTTTATAAAGTCCGCGAATGGATTATCGAAAGTATTCCCGAAAGCCTGCGGTATTCGATGACTGCGGGGGTTGGCCTGTTTCTGGGACTCATTGGTCTGAAAACCGCTGGCATCGTTGTCGATAATCCCGCCACGCTGGTGAGTCTGGGTGATTTTACTCAGCCACAGGCACTGCTGGCTGCCATCTGCTTTCTGATCATCGCAGTGCTGAGTGAACGCAATATCTTTGGTGCCGTGCTGATCGGGATGTTCAGTGTCACCCTGATAGGCTTCATGCTGGGGCTGGTTCAGTACAACGGTGTCATCGCCATGCCGCCAAGCCTTGCGCCGACCCTGTTTGCCATGGACATCACCGGCGCTCTGAATGTTTCAATGATCAGCGTGATTCTGGCTTTCCTGTTCGTCAACATGTTTGATACCGCAGGGACTCTGATGGGTGTGGCTGAACGTGCCCATCTGCGCAACAAGGAAACCGGCCGCATCGAAGGTCTGAGCAAAGCGCTGAAAGCTGACAGTATCGCCAGTGTCGCCGGTGCCTGTGTCGGCTGCCCGCCAGTCACCAGTTACGTCGAGAGTGCAGCCGGTGTTGCTGCTGGCGGCCGCACGGGCCTGTCTGCCATCGTGATCGGGCTGCTGTTCATTGCTGCGATTTTCTTCTCGCCTCTGGCTGGAATGATCCCGGCCTATGCCACGGCCGGGGCGCTGATTTACGTCGCCTTTGTCATGATGAGCAGTATGCAGCATGTGAAGTGGAACGACTTCACCGACGCCGCACCCGCAGCAATCACCGCGCTGATGATGCCACTGACATTCTCGATCGCCAATGGTATCGCGCTGGGTTTTATCACCTTTACCATACTCAAAGTCGCTACGGGCAGAACCAAAGATGTCTCCATCAGTATGTACATCCTGACCGCGATCTTTGTGGCCAAGCTGGTGTATCTCTGATGAATGGCTGAGGCAACACAACCGCCATTCACACCACCATAAAAATAATGATTCGGTGCACACTTCCTTCTGCCGTGAACGTCAGAAGCGGGTCACTGCACCCTTTAAAAACCAAAAAACGTAAACACGACATTCACCCTACGCAGCCAATTCATCGGATGAATTGTGGAGAAACAACACCATGAAACTTCTCTATACGCTCAACCAGAGACCCCCACACAGCATTACCCTGCTCCTCGCGATTCAGCACATGCTTGCCTCTATTGGTGGCATTGTTGCCGTCCCTTTAATTGTCGGCAGCTCCATCGGGCTGCCCACAGATGAAATTGTCACCCTGATTAATGCTGCCCTGCTTGCTTCGGGTGTGGTCACCATCGCACAGTGTCTCGGCATCGGCCCGGTCGGGATCCGTCTGCCCGTTGTCATGGGTTCCAGCTTTGGTTTCCTGGGTGTAGCCATCAATATCGGAAACACGGGCGGTGTCGGTGCCATCATGGGTGCTGCGCTGGTTGGTTCATTTGTTGTCATCGCCGCCAGCTTCTTCATGGATAAAATTCGCAAGCTGTTCCCGAATGTGGTCAGCGGTGTGGTCGTGACCCTGATTGGCCTGACCATTCTGCCGGTTGCCATGAACTGGGTTGGTGATGCCCCAACCGCCAGCGAACAGTTCGCCACCATGCCAAAACTTTTTCTGGCCTTTATTTCATTAGCCATCGTCATTATCGTCTCCATTTATTGCCGTGGTGCCGTCGCCGCTTCTGCCATTGTCATTGGTCTGGCAGGCGGTTATCTGGTGGCCTTGTCGATGGGAATGGTCGATCTGGAACAAATTGGGCGCGCCGCATGGGTGGGCCGTCCGGCCATCATGGAATACGGCATGAGCTTCAGCCTGTCGGCCATTGTCAGTATGAGTCTGGTTTATATCGTGGTCATTGCAGAAGCAACCGGTGATTTCATGGCACTGGCGAATAACTGTAAAGTGAAACTGTCGGGTGACGACCTGAAACGCGGTCTGCTCGGCGATGGTCTGGGCAGTACTCTGGCGTCATTCCTGACCGCCATGCCGCTGGCCTCGTTCAGCCAGAATGTGGGCATTGTCGGGATCACCGGCGTTGCCAGCCGTTATGTGGTCGCAACCACGGGTGGCCTGCTGATTCTGGGCGGCCTGTTTCCGAAACTGGCGGCTATCGCAGTGACCATTCCAAAACCGGTGCTGGGCGGCGTCGGTTTCATCATGTTCGGCATGATTGCCTACGCTGGAATTCGCATGCTGATCAAAGCCGCAGATACCAAACGCAATGCGCTGGTGATCTGCGTTGGTCTGGCATCGGGTCTCGCTGTCACCATCGAGCCGCGCCTGATCCAGCATCTTCCCCATGATCTGCAAAGCCTGTTCCACTCTGGCATCACCACAGGCACCATCATTACCGTACTCCTGAACCAAATCCTGCCAGAATCTGCGCTGAGTGACAAAATCGAAGAGGACGTGGCAGAGGAAACAAGCCCTACAGACGTACCCGTTCAACACGCAGAGTCCGCAGAAAAGAAGCAAGCCATAGAAACCGCAAAACAATCCTGAACAGAGCGTAAACATCCTAATTTCATCAACCCCGGACCTGGCTGAAACCAGGTCCACCCCATCAGACCTTCTCCTCGGTAACGGCAGAGAAGGCTAAGGAAGAAAAAATGGAAACCAATTGGGAAACCATTTGGCTGAAAAACCCTTTAGCCATATACACAGGCTCAGAGACTGAAACGGATGCCCGCGGTGGCGTCGTGATTCGTGGCAGTCAAATCATTGAGCTGGTTCCCCTGGGTGCGCACCCCAGCCACACCCCGGATCAGGTGATTGATGCCAGCGAGCATGTCATCACACCGGGGCTGGTCAATGCGCACCACCACTTCTATCAAACCCTGACCCGGGCCTATCCGGATGCACTGAACAAAGAGCTGTTCCACTGGCTTCAAACCCTGTATCCGGTCTGGGCAGGACTTGATGAAGACATGATGCAGGTTGCCACAGAGCTGGCACTGGTTGAACTCATGATGTCCGGCTGTACTACGGCATCCGATCATCACTACCTGATCCCACACGGGCTGGAACATGCCATTGATATTCAGGTCGAAACGGCACGCACACTCGGCATCCGTTCGATTTTTACCCGCGGCTCCATGAGTCTGGGGGAAGACGAAGGCGGCCTGCCGCCGCGTCATACCATCCAGACAGAAGAAACGATTCTGGACGACAGTCTGCGCCTGATTCGTCAGTACCACCAGCGTGGTGACGGTGCCATGACCCAGATTGCGCTGGCCCCGTGTTCCCCTTTCTCTGTGACGACAGATCTGATGAAGGAAACGGCCCGGCTGGCTGAACGGGAAAATGTCATGGTGCACACCCATCTGTGTGAAACCATTGATGAAGAAAATTTCTGTCTGGAACGCTTCGGTTTGCGCCCGGTCGATTATCTCGAAGAAACCGGCTGGCTGAATCACCGGACCTGGCTGGCGCACGGCATTCATTTCAATGAAGAAGAAATCCGCCGCCTGGGTCAGGCTGAAGTCGGGATCTGCCACTGTCCGTCCTCAAATATGATGCTGGCCTCGGGTATCTGTCGGAATAAAGAACTGGAAGCGGCCGGAGTCAAAGTCGGCTTAGGGGTCGACGGTTCCGCGTCGAATGATGGCTCAAATCTGGTGAATGAAATCCGAATGGGGCTTTATATTCAGCGACTGCGTTATGGTTCCGCAGACGTGACCCATTTTGATGCATTGCGCTGGGCAACCTCAGGGTCGGCACGTGCGATGGGACGGGAAGATTTCGGCACACTGGCTGTCGGCAAGCAGGCGGATATTGCGATGTTCCGTCTGGACGAAATCCGTTTCTCGGGTGCTCATGACCCGCTGGCAGCGCTGGTCTTATGTGGTGCACATCAGGCCGACCGAGTCATGGTCGCCGGACAATGGCGTGTGCATGACGGTCTGGTCATCGGCGTCGATTTGCCGGCATTGCTGAACCGACATCAGGCAGCAGCCAAACGGCTGGTGGCACGATTCCAGCAACACCGTTAAATCGCACGCAACTGAAACACAACACTTTGTTCAGAATTGAAAACCCCAAGCGCTTTCGCTCTTGACCTCGTTGGGCGGAAGCGCTTTTTTCATCAAGACGATTCAGTGATTCTCAGGCGGATTTGATCTGACAGCCCTGAATCACCAACTGAGTCAGGAACTCTGCCGCATCTGCGAAATCCTGCTCATCCAGCGCTTCTTTTTCCAGCACGTTACAAATCTGCCAGCTAAAGTCGGCATAGGTCTGTGTCGATGCCCAGATGGTAAACATCAGGTGCTGAGGCGAAACCCGGGCCATCACCCCTTTTTCAATCCAGCGCTCCAGCTTGGCAATGATCATTCGGGACTGCGCCAGCAGTTCGTCACGGATATCCGCCGGCAGAAACGGCGCGCCCGACATCACTTCGTTGGCAAACACTTTCGAGGCAAAAGGGTGGTCACGGGAAATCAGAAGTTTGGTATGGATATAAGAAGTCAGCGCCTGTGCCGGATCATCTAAATCCTCAATGGGTTTCGAGGCTTCCAGCAAAGGTTGGGTTACACTTTCCAACACCGCGCGGTATAAGTTTTCTTTGGTCTTGAAGTAGTAATACACATTGGGCTTCGGAACTTCAGCCAATTTGGCAATATCCGCAACCTTGGTGGCTGCAAAACCCTGCTCAGCGAATAAACGCCCAGCAAACTTGATAATCACTTCCTGATTTTTTTCTCGAATACGTGACATAACCTTGTTTCGTCCCTCCGACCGATGCACCGCCTCATACTAGTCGAACTGACCCGCGAATCAAAGTCTGCCTTCGGTATTTACCTGATTTCATCCATGTTTTCTGAAGGTGAAACACCTGAACTTCAACTGCCAGTTCATGACAGCGTCACAATGTGACATGCAGCCAAAGCTGATTGTTTCCTTTTCAGAGCCGGTGCAGTGCCAGCCACAACCAAAACTCCAACGCAAAACTCCAACGCAAAAACCCAACGACAAACTGAATCAATCCTCAGGCTTTCGGTTTGCGCAGCCCGGCCAAAAATACATCCAGTGTTTCTGAGGCTTCCGAGAATGCTTCAGCCGGCGATTTGCTACGGGCAATCCATAAAGCCGCATCCATCAACGCACCATTGAGCATTCGGGCAAGCATGACGGGAGAAGCCTCTGTTATCTCTTGCGCTGCCATCAGCTTTTTCAATAACGTCGCTAATGCCGTCACACAATTGAGCTGAACGGCCTGAACTACTTCGCTGTCGAGTACAGACGTTGCGTCACGCAAAATAATCCGCTGTATATCGGGTTCAGTTGCCATCTTCAGATAAGCCTGACAACGGCCTGTCAGTGCCGACCAATCATCCGGCGCATTCATGGCAACGACCCGAAGGCGTTCATCCATTTCCTGATCAACTTGCTGATAGACAGCCAGAAACAAACCTTTCTTACTGCCGAAATGATGGTAAAGCGCTCCCCGCGTCAGCCCGGCTTCCCCTGTCATGTCATCCATCACCGTCCTGGCAAAACCTACAGTACCAAATTGCCTGCGGGCCACTTCAATCAGGCTCAGCCGGGTTTGCGCCATCATTTCGTTTCTCGATTGCCGTGTCATCGCTCGCCTCAATTATCCAACTGATTGCATTTTATAATTGACATACGCCGTGTATGTCAATTAGATTCACATACGCTCCGTATGCAACAGTGGCATAGGAGGCACAGTCATCGCTCATGCATTCAATGGAGATCATCATGCCGAACCCCTATCAATCACTCTTCAGTACGCCCGGCGCACTGGCATTTACGTTGCCCGGGCTCATCGCGCGAATGCCAACCTCTATGGCAGGTATTGGCATCATTACGATGCTGTCCCAGCTTTCCGGTTCTTACTGGCTGGCGGGGGCCGTTGCCGCCACATTTACGCTGACCATGGCAATCATCGCGCCTCAGATTTCCCGTGCTGTAGACAGATACGGGCAACGTAAAATCCTGCCCTATGCGGCGGGTCTGAGTGTGGCCGCCCTGATCCTGCTGCTTGTCAGTGTTCGGCTTGATGCCCCAATCTGGACTTATTTCCTGTTTGCCGCGCTGGCTGGCTTCATGCCCAGCATGCCAGCAATGATTCGGGCACGGTGGACGACAATCTACAAAGGCGATGAGAAGCTCCATACTGCTTATGCTTTCGAATCGGTGATGGATGAAGTCTGTTTTATTATCGGACCGCCTCTCGCTGTCGGGTTATGCGTTTCTGTGGCTCCCGAAGCCGGGCCGTTTGCTGCCGCAGTATTACTAGGGATTGGCGTGACCCTGTTCGTGCGGCAAACCCAAACCGAGCCGCCCATTCAGGACAAAACAGATACAAAACGGGACTCCGCACTGAAGCCCCTCCCCATGAAGATGCTGATGTTGACGCTGCTGGCCTTGGGAACCATTGTCGGTACGGTTGATGTGATCAGCGTTGCATTCGCCGAGCAGCAAGGTGAACCCGTCGCAGCCAGTTATGTGCTGTCAGCATACGCAGCAGGGTCTTGCCTATCCGGGCTGCTCTTCGGCACCCTGAAGCTTAAGACACATTTAAGGAAACAATTGCTGCTTGCCGCTCTGGCAACCGCATTCACAACCCTTCCTTTGATGCTGGTCACCGGGACAACCACACTGGCGGTGTCTGTATTTATCGCTGGCGTCTTCTTTGCACCTACGATGATTGTCACCATGGGTCTGGTCGAACAAATCGTTCCTGCCAGTCAGCTCACGGAGGGATTTACCTGGATGATTACCGGACTCGGCATCGGTATCGCTGCCGGTGCTGCGGGTGTGGGCTGGATGATTGACGAATATGGCATTCAGGCCGGATTTACGGTCACCATGAGCGCGGGGCTGGCCGTCTTCCTGATAGCTTTGCTGTGTTACCGTCTGCTACGCCCAGCCCTGCACGCACAGCCTGTTTCTGCATGATCAATTGCTTGTTTATTACATGTTTTTTTACATGGTTTTTTGCGTGTTTTTTTGCATGGTAATTTGCTTGATTCTGAGAGGCTCTCATCCAGAGAGCCTCCTTCCTGTTTCTGTTTCTGTTTCTGTTTCAGATAATTTCAAAATACCGGCTCAGTTCCCAGTCAGTCACCTGCTTTCTGAACGCTCGCTCTTCCCACTCCCGACTGGCAGCAAAATGCGCCACGAAAGCATCTCCAAACAGCGATCGCGCGGCATCTGATGCTTTCAATCGCTGGGCAGCCTCCCACAAGGTCGCAGGCAAAGCCAGTTCTGCAGGTTGAGGTTGATCATAGGCATTGCCTTCAACGGCTGCCAGCGGTTCCCAGTCATTGATAATTCCGCACAAACCAGAGCCAATGGCAGCCGCCAGTGCCAGATAGGGGTTAGCATCTGCGGCACCCAAACGGTATTCAATCCGTTGTGTTTTTTCTGAACCCGGAATCACTCGTAAAGCCGTTGTCCGGTTTTCGATTCCCCAAGAGGCATGGGTCGGCGCCCAGAAGCCGGGCACCATTCGGGTATAACTGTTGATGGTCGGGGCAATCATGCAGAGAAATTCCGGCATCAGTCGCTGCTGACCGGCCAGAAACTGACGCTGAATTTTACTCATCCCATGCGGTGCTTTGGTGTCGTAAAAAGCAGAGCTACCCCCCTGATGATGAAGAGAAATATGCATATGCCCGCTTTGACCGGGATAATCCATCGACCATTTCGCCATAAAAGTCGCCATCAGATCCCGTCGCTGCGCCAGAACTTTCATGTAGGTTTTAAACAGTGCCGCTTTATCTGCGGCTGCTTCTGCCTGATCCACCGCAATTGCCGCTTCAATCACACCGGGGCCGGTTTCGGAATGAATGCCTTCGATGGGAAAATCCATCGTCTGCCCCATCCCCAGAATGTCGTGATACAGCTCACTGTAAACTGAATTACGGATCATCGAATAGCCGAACCAGTCTGGTGTGACCGTCTGTAAATTTCGGAAGCCTTTTTCCCGAACCGAATGAGGCGTTTCACGAAAAAGGAAAAACTCATACTCCAGCGCGGCCAGCACGTCATACCCAAGTTCATTGGCTTTGGTCAGTACTTTACGTAACGTCCCTCGCGGACAAACCGCTTCCGCCTGATCGGCAAACTCAGCAATGAATAACAGCATCCCGGGCTCATCCACCACATCACGACAGGTCTGCGGCAAAATGCGGACCGGGGCATCCGGGTAACCCGTATGCCATCCGGTAAAACGGGTATTATCGTAAAGCTGATCCTTCACATCCCAGCCCAACACCACATCACAGAACGAGAAACCTTTTTCAAGTGATGAGAAAAATTTAGCTTTGGACATGTATTTACCACGCATGATCCCATCGTTATCAAACAACCCGACCTTCACGTGGCTCAGACCGCGCTCTTCGACAATTGCCATGGCATCGGCCACGGTTTTCACGGCTCGTGCTTCCATCATCAACCCTCGCTTCAATCTTCTTCCTGAGACTGTCCTGTGAAGAATGTTCACCCTGAAATCCTCCATCTGTTTCTAAGCTTAGCTGTGATTTTTGCAACAGACTGACTTGTCAAAGGTTTTATCTGTCATCGGTCATTTAAATTGCACGCCCAATCAATCAGATGAAACAACAGCAACATTTCTGGTGCCCTCACAGGCTGACAATCGACTGAAATACCGCAAAACGCACTGCGGCTCTGCTGAGATCACAGTGTCACCCTCTGTACCTCGCAATAAGCAAAGAATGTTCTATGCTCCTCAGCGATAACCCCCGAAGAGCCCTTTAATGATGCCGTATAAAGCGCTCCTTTTCTGAAGACTGAAAGGAGATTCGCCATGAGGCTGGCTAGTTTTAACGTTGAAAACCTGTTTGCCAGATACAATTTCCGGAAAAACTTTGACCCACAGACGTCCGATGGTTTTTCCATCAATAACCTGGCCTTTTCGATCAATAATGAAACTGCAAAACAAATAACCGCAAAGGCCATCAAAGAAGTGGATGCAGACATTCTTGCGTTGCAGGAAGTCGACAATCTGAAAGTGCTGGATAAATTTGTGTCTGAGTACCTTGGCGGAATGAAATACCAGCATAAGATGCTCATTGATGCCAATGATCCCCGAAACATTGATGTCGCGCTGATTTCAAGATATCCCATCAAACATGTCACAACACACCGTGCTGAAAGAAATCATAATCATACGGCCAGTCTTTTCTCTCGGGATTGCCTTGAAGTTCTGCTGGATGTCGATGGCAAAGACTTTGTTGTCTACATCAACCATTTCAAATCCATGATGGGTGGCAGAGACAACACGCATAACCGAAGAAAAGAACAAGTCGACCGTGTTGCCGAAATCATTACTGAACAGTGGAAACATAATAATTTCTCTGGCAATTATGCAGTTCTGGGGGATTTCAACGATTACATCGATCATCATTCATCGCTGACCAGTCTCATTCAGCACAGTGGCCTGGTTGATGTCGGACAACGTATCCCTGATGATGAGCGCTGGACCCATTACTGGGCAGGCGGGAATGAATACCGACAGCTCGACTTTATTCTTCTTTCGCCCGACTTAGCGAATCAGAACAACCATGCCGTTCCGCAAATCATGAGAAAAGGAATGCCCTTCCGTGCGGAAAGGTACGAGGGAGAACGGTTCGATTTTGTTGGCCACGATAACCCGAAAGCCTCTGATCACTGCCCGATTTACATTGATATCGATCTTGCCTGATCACGGAAAGACGCTGTTCTGCTCGTGCTCAGCCATCAGAGGCTGAGCACGATGATAGACGGTCAAGTGCTCAGTTATCCAAGCCACCCATGCAGAGGTACTTAATATCCAGATATTCATCAATCCCCTGACGACCGCCTTCACGGCCAAATCCAGACTGCTTCACACCACCAAACGGGGCCACTTCCGTAGAAATCATCCCCTCATTAATCCCTACCATGCCATATTCCAGCGCTTCGGCTACACGCCAGATCCGGCCGATATCACGACTGTAGAAATAAGCTGCCAGTCCGAAAATCGTATCATTTGCCAGGGTCAGCAAAGTCTCTTCATCATCAAAACAAATCACGGGGGCGATCGGCCCAAACACCTCTTCCTGAGCAATGGCCATCTCCGGACGAACATCGGCCAGCACCGCAGGTGAAACAAACAACCCTTCTCTGTCTTCACCGCCTGTCACCAGTCTCGCCCCGTGGCTGATAGCATCGTGCATCAACCGGTTGATTTTTGCTTTGGCGCTGGCATCAATCACCGGGCCAATCGCAACCCCCTCATCCAGTCCATTACCGACTTTCAGCTGTTGAACGGCTTTCGCCAATTGGCTGACGAATGTTTCATAAACACCACGCTGCACAAAGATCCGATTCGCGCAGACGCAGGTCTGTCCCGCATTCCGGTATTTCGAGGCAACAGCCCCCTGGACAGCTTTCTCAATCTCAGCATCCTCAAAAACAATAAAAGGGGCATTCCCGCCTAATTCCAGCGAGAGACGTTTCACTGAGTCTGCGCATTGCGCCATGAGTTGCCGCCCAACCTGGGTTGATCCCGTAAATGAAATTTTACGAACCAGCGGACTGGTACAGAAGATATCACCCACCGCCCGAGCGGAAGGATGGGTAACCAATTGCAAAACATCGCGAGGAATGCCCGCTTCATAAGCCAGTTCCGCGACAGCATAGGCGCACAATGGGGTCTGACTGGCAGGTTTGGCAACCACAGTGCATCCGGCTGCTAACGCAGGGCCAGCTTTCCGGGTCAGCATTGCAATGGGGAAATTCCAGGGCGTGATGATACAGGCGACGCCAACGGGCTGGCGAATGGTGATCAGACGCCGATCAGCAAATGGGGAAGGCAGGGTTTCCCCATACGTTCGTTTGGCTTCTTCTGCAAACCATTCAATAAAAGACGCACCATAAGCCACTTCGCCCGCAGCTTCTTTGCGAGGTTTTCCCTGCTCCAGAGTCATCAGCGTCGCCAGATCATCCTGATTCTCTATCATCAGGGTAAACCACCGGTGCAACAGTACTGCCCGCTCTTTTGCAGTCTTCTGCCGCCACTGGCGCTGTGCCAGATGGCTCTTTGCAATCGCCTGCTGAATTTCGGCTTCGCTCTGCGTGGGAATATGGCCCAATAACTGCCCAGTCGCCGGATTATGAACCGCCAAAGTCTCGTCACCCGGTTCACAAAGCACAGTGATGAGCTGTTTGTTTTTGATCGATTTCATCCTCGCCCCCGATCATCACCTGTTATTGCATTTCAGCTTAGACGATAGCGGCGATCTCGCAGCGCACTCCGGCCAACGGGCCATTCCGTTAACCCAGCCCCACCCCGCGCGCCATCAGAACAGCAAGGAGCGGGATAATCAGCAACAGAAGCATCTCCAGCCGAATCGCGATCAGAATAATCGGAGGGACAGGCACACTTTCTCGGGTCGTGCGGCGATGTTTGAGAAAAAAAACCGTTGGAAAGACAGACAACGCAGCCACAATCACAAACAACGTCAGTTTGGCATGAAAGACGGGATTCGCACTGTAAAAAGCTGCAGGTTTCCCCACCCAAAACCAGAGACCAAGACCCGCCAGCAACACCACCACAGCCGACACCCCATAAAGTGCATCCAGCCTGGCGAGACGATGGATTTCTTCAGCAGTCAGACGTCGTTTAATCAGCAGGTGCTCAGCCACCAGCACAGCAAACAACACGAAAATGCCAAGAAAATGGCAATAGCGGATCACGCTTTCGAGCATCATCTGTCCTTATTCGCCTGAATCACTGAACGTTCGGGCCGTTCAGGAAGACTGCAATCTGCCGGTAGGTTGCAGCACACTGTTCAGGCACCATATTTTCCAGATTAAGATAAGCATGAATCATGTCATCTAGATGAAAATGTTGCGCCTTGACGCCCACAGCCAAAAGTTTTTGTACATAAGCCATCCCTTCATCACGCAGCGGACAATACTGCGCGGTGATCACCAGCGTCCGAGGCATACGTGACGTCATTGGCATCCACAAAGGAGAAGCGGCCTGCCTGTCTTCCTCATGCCGGAAATAATGGTCAAAGTACCAGCGCATTTTCTCCCGCTGTAAAAACAACCCCTGGCCATTTTCGACAACAGACGGCTGACTCATGGTGTAGTCCAGACTGGGGTATATCAGCACCTGATTCGCGATCGTGATATCGCTGTTTTGCTGGAATTCGGCACTGAGGGTCGCCGTCATTGCGCCACCTGCAGAATCGCCGACTAAAGACAACATTGGGGAATAACGCAAATGATAGCGATCCAGCAGCGGCCATAACTGCATGATCACCTGTCGGGCATCGGTCAGACCAGCCGGATATGGATGCTCCGGAGCCAATCTGTAATCCACAGAAACCACAAGATGCTGAGTGCTCGCGGCCAGTTTGCGGCAAATCCGATCGTACACGGCCACACTGCCGGCCATGTGTCCCCCACCATGCAGGAAAACAATGACAGGCAACGCAGATTCCGGTGCCGGATGGTAAATTCTCACCGGAATCTGCTCTGACTTCTCTTCCTGACTTGCCACGCTTGCGTTCAGTACAGCGACATCCGGCGCATCTGTCACAAAGGTTGAGGTCAGTGCCGCCAACCCATCCCTGACGGCATCAGGAGACGGCACAACACCCGATTCTGCCAACTGTGCCAGCGCTTCATGATAAGCACTGAGCCACACCCGCAATGTCTGATTCAAGTCCATCATCGTTTTTGCTTCCTGCTCCATCTCCAAGCCCAAGGTTCAACATCCAAGGTGCAAAACACATCCAACTCAAATCAACTGAGTGTGTCCTGATAAACCGGTTCATCTGAATAAAACTCATACCGGGCTTTTCCGTTCGCCTTGGCACGACACAGCGCCTGATCCGCCTGGGCAATCATTACATCGATCACCTGTTCCGGCTGAACAAACTCAGCCATCGCATCCATACCAAAGGGGCGGGTCTTCAAATGGCAAATCCCGATACTGACCGATAGCTTTTCATCAATCAGCTCTAACTGCGCCAGCCCTGACATCAGGCGGTCGCATACAACCCGAATCCCTTCCCGATCCGTTTCTCCCAGCCAGATAATAAATTCATCGCCACCATACCGGGCGACGGCATCGTAACTTCTCAGCCCCCGACTCAATACTTGGGCAAACGCCTTCAATAACCGATCACCCAACTGATAACCATAGCTGTCGTTCAGAGAACGAAAGTCATCAATATCAAGCATCAAGAGTGCGGACTCGGTTTCAGTCTGATAACGCCTGAGCTGACTCATCGACCGGGAAACCAAATCCATGAAAACAGGACGGTTCATGAGCTGTGTCTGGGGATCAATCGAAGCCATTTCTTTCAGCTTGAAATTCAGCTCACGCAACTGCTTTTCCTGTTGCAGACGAACCAATTCAACTTCTATCCAGCTTGCCATGAGTTGAAGCGCATCAATATCTTTGTCCTGAAACTGTCGCGGGTAAGGTGCCGGGCTGGAAAAATTCAGCGTTCCCCAGGTCATTTTCCCAATATGAATTGGAATCGCGATATAAGATTCCAGACCAAACTGGCGATAAGCCGGATGACTGCCCAAAATATCGCTCTGGCCCACATGCTCCACCGCAACTACATCTTCAGCCTCACAGGTGACCGCGCAGTAAGTCATGCCGAACTCAAAGGTATCGCCAGATTTCAGGGGCATATGCTCGGGACAAACACAACTTTCAATCCGATACGTATCTCCCTCAATTCTGGCCAGGATACCTATATCGAGATTAAAGCGCTCCAGACCCAGCCGGAGCAGCCCTTCAATCTGATAATCAAAACCTTTGTCGTATGCCTGAGTAATTTCATGCAAGCGACGAATGACATTTTCACTTTCAGAATAATCAGTTTGCATACATTCCCTTGTTTCAATGCCAGTAAAGCTGGCTCATCCACCCGAAAGGGAATTGACGTGTTCTCAGCGCAACTCCCGCTTGTCAATTTTTAAAGATAGCCTATGTAACCCCTTGCACAAAAAGAAATAACCTATTTCGTTAAGTGCGTTAAAAGATATCGACATTACTCAATGTTCTATGAAGTGAAGTACAGCAAAAGGATAAGCGTTTGGGGTTAACTCTAAAAAACACCTAAGACTCTAACTGATCAGCTATACTGGTTTGAAAGCTGAAGGGAGTTTAATTGTTAAACGGAGTGGCTAACATGCGTGTATTTTACTTCCTGCTATGCTCTTTTCCTCTGATAAGCCATGCTTCTCTAGATGATTTCTTACAAAGGCAAAATGCTTTTACCGAAATAGCAAGTTCTCGTTGCAATACGGAGTGGGTTGAAGGGCAAGACTATACAGTAAATGTCAATGCTGATGGAAGCGTAAAGCTTAACTTAATTGGTCGAAAAGGTGCTGGTTTGGCTGGTGGAATAATATTTACTAAGAAAGAATGGGAGGGGCAGCAGCGAGTTATCATCGAAGACCAACTTGAAGAAAATAAAGGTCGGCGTGACTGCATAGGTCGTGAAACTGAAAAACTAGATAAAGCTTGGATTGATTCCAATAAATCAAGCTCTGTCAATCCTTTGAAAAAAACGCAAGACTATATAAACAGCATTAATATGGCTTTATATAGAAGTCAAGTTCAGGTCACTGTTTTTGTCGTAACAAATCACCGCACGGGTGATAAAAGAGTAGTAAACCTTTCTGCTTTCAATCGCTATACAGGCCTAATTAAGAATGTTTTCTCGAAATTTTCTTCAGGTATTCACACCAATGAATTTGACTCCCAGTATATCTACGATAGGCACTGTGCGGACATAGCTTCATACTACGAAGCTTTGAACATCGTTTATTCAACCAACAATCACAGAATTAACATCAATACTAATGAAAGACAAATAGCTGACATTTGTTTTAACAAAGGGGTGTTTCCATATCCAATGCCATTAAGCGAAATAATCCAAGAAAATTTATACTCAGCGTCATTCTAGCCAAGAAAATCTCTTTACACTGTACAGCAACCAGCTATTCCTTCATTTCTGACTACCTGAGTATGTCGCGCTTAATTTATCTAGAGTGTTTCACTTGAGAGTTGAATTCAGGGTAAACACCAGAATGAAGGCTAGACAGGCAAATATGGTGGCCGCCAAAACACCGTCCAATAGAAAATAAGTCGGCGTCTGCATCAAGGCTTTTTAATTCATCATTAGCTTTAACAATGTTGAGATTTCCATCTGCTATTCCCCACAAAAAATCTAAAGGAAGCGTTTGTTTTTTTCCTTCTAATCCGGTTGGGTATTGAGGTTTAAATCTTATAAACTCATGAAACATGATGGAGGATTGATATTGACTTACCACATCATAAGCAACCTGGGGCATAGTTGGTTCATTGAATGAGGGAGTAGAAGAACGCTCAATCTCTACACCTATATTTCGAAGTTTCTGGAACACGTCAATCATTTTTTATTCATCTTTCTGAGGTCTGAGGCACTGCCAATATGAGGTATATTATTGTGTAAATCACCGGGAATTAACTGACTTTTGGTCAGTGTTTCGTATGTCGTCTATGAAGAAGCCTTCATCTGCTCTCAATCATCAACGTTGTTCTTCTCACTGGGCAACTGACTGAGTAACAATACCAAATCCGAAACCCTGTCTCGAATTTCAGACCATAGACAAGGATTTACCAAGTCAGATTGGCCTGCTACCTATACTGAAAATAGCATGGAGCACAACTTTCGGGCAGGATATCCGAGCATCATATTCAGCCGCTTGCAGGCTTTTTTTGATATGGAGTATCCGACCATGTCTCAGACTATCTTCATCAAACTTCCGGGATTGCGATTCTTGTTTTGGCCAACCCTGTTCTTCACAATGGCGGCCAGTAGTCAGGCAAATAGCGTTCTCCCGGTATCCAGCAGTAAACTGGCACTTTTGAGTTCACAGCAGCCCATTTATAACCCCCAGGTTCCGATTGAAAAAAAGACCGGACGGATTGCCCGGGAAGAACTGCGCTCAGGAGTGATGGACAGTCGACGTACGATCAATGTCGATGAATACCTGGCCCGTAAGAATCAGAAACAAGTTGTCGTGCCGCCTAACCGCTACCGGGTTGTGGGGAACATTCGGATCGCCCGCCCTTTTGGGAACTGGTACGAAGGCTACGGACAATACAGAACCGACGAGGAAGCCACAAAATGGCTGGCTTTCACTGCCATTCATTTTGAGCTGTTAGACAAGCTCAGTGAAACACAGCAAAGACGGCTCGAACAGGCCCAGATTCAGGCCACCACGATTTCCGTAGGAACCTCAGTACAGTGGCAGGATGGGAACGCGTCTGGCGCTGTCACGGTGACACGGGAAGGCACCAGCACCAGTGGCCGATACTGCCGGGAGTTCAGACAGGAAGTGACCGTCAATCGTGAAACCGCGCAAACAAGCGTGAATCAAGCCAAAAATGTGCACAACACCAAAACTTCACCAGCCGAGACGATGCAAGCCATGGGAACCGCCTGCAAACTGCAAAATGGCAACTGGGAAGTCGTCACCACAGGCTAAAATAGAAAACGCTATGGCAATAAATTCGAGACACCCAAAATCTTAGGCTCCGGTATTCCGGAGCCATAAACACGGCAAAACGACTGGCCCTTTCAGCAAAAAGCTTTTCAGCGAAAAACCTCTCGACGAACAACCGCTCAGCGAAAAGTCCCTTTCCTCTTCATCAGCGCCACTGCATCATTTTTGCTCAATCCTTGAGTCGGAATGCCAGGATAGAATCGCCCAGCTTGGTGCCAATCGAGCCATGACCACCCGCAACAATCACCACCATCTGCTCCCCCTCACTGTTCAGATAGGTCATCGGAGTCGCCTGCCCGCCCGCGGGCAGCCGGGCTTTCCATAGTTCCTCTCCGTCACTGAGATCGTAAGCCCGCAGGTAGTTGTCTACCGCAGCAGCCATAAAAACAACGCCCCCTTTGGTAATCACCGGCCCGCCGATACCGGGAACGCCCATCTTGATCGGCAGTGGTAAAAGCGTCAGATCTTGAATTGTCCCGTTTTTGTGCTGATAAATGACTTTTCCCTGCGTCAGATCTGCACCGGCGATATACCCCCAGGGCGGTTGCTGGCAAGGGACGCCCAGAGGCGACAGAAATGGCTTCAGCTCCACCGCATATGCCGCACCTTCATTCGCATTCACGCCATGTTCCCCGACATTCACTTCACCCAGATGACCGGTACTTTTGGGAATCAGTGTGGAAGTAAAGGCAAGATACAGCGGCATCCCGAACATCACCTGTCGCTCTGGGTCCACCGCAATACCGCCCCAGTTAAACACCCCAAAGTTACCGGGAAAAACAATCGTGCCCTGTTCCGAGGGTGGCGTATATCGGCCTTCATAGCGCAAGCTTCGAAACTGGATCCGGCAGTAAAGCTGATCGAGCACACTCGCCCCCCACATGTCTTTTTCTTCCAGTGGGATTGGATTAAACGTCAACGCTGACGTGGGCTGCGTGGGTGAGGCAAAGTCGCCTTCAATCGTGCCCTGTGGCGCTGGAACTTCGGTGATGGGATGAATCGGCTCCCCCGTCGCCCGGTTCAGCACATAAACATCCCCCTGCTTGGTCGGCACAACCAGACCCGGGATCAATCCTTTGTTGGTCTGAATATCAATCAGGCTGGGTTGTGCGGGAGTATCCATATCCCATAGATCATGGTGAACAAACTGCTGAACCCAGACCGGCTTCCCCGTCTCCAGGTTCAGGGCCACCACAGAGGTTGCATATTTTTCTTCCTCTGGGGTACGGTACATCCCCAGTTGGTCCGGCGTGCGGTTTCCCATCGGGAAATAAATCAGCCCCAACCCCTCATCTGCACTGGCAACCGACCAACTGTTCGGTGAACTGGTCGCGTAAAGCTTCTCTTTGGCAATCGGTTGGGTGTCATTCGGGTGCGCGGCATCCCAGTTCCACTTCAGCGCACCGGTTTTCACGTCATAAGCCCGGATCACCCCGGATGGCGAGTTGATGTCATAGTTATCATTCACCGCACCGGCAACCACCACGACGCCTTTGGCAACCACCGGGGGAGAGGTTGAATAGTAATACCCTGATTTCGGAAACGGCATATGATGCAAGAGATCCAAGACACCATCTTCCGCAAAACCCTTGCAGCGAGCGCCCGTGGCCGGATCCACCGCAATCAATTTGGCATCAGATGTGGGTAGAAACAGTTGCGCATCGCAGTCCATACTGGCCAGCGTTTCTGCTTTTTTCGAACCCGATTCCGTCATGTTTTCCGGCTCTCCCTCAGCAGGAGGCAGATAAGAAACACCCCGGCAGGTCTGGTGCTGTCTCTGGCTGTCCGTACCGACTTTCGCGTTATACACCCAACGTCTTTCACCGGTATCTGCATCCAGCGCCACCAGCCAGTTATGGGGAGTACAGAGATACAAGGTATTGCCAATCTTTAAGGGGGTGGCTTCATAGGTAAACTCGCCGATATCGCCCTTCCCTTTGGTATCTCCGGTCTGATACTGCCAGGCCAGTTCCAGCCGATTCACGTTAGCTGGGGTGATCTGATCCAGCGGTGAATAACGCTGCCCGAAATTGGTGCGGCCATAGCTGAACCAATCCGCTTCCGGACTCTGACCCAGCGCTGGTTGTTGAACCAGCGGTGCCATATTCAGCTTCCCTTCCAGTTGATGGGCATCATTGAACAAACTGCCCAGCATCACCAGTGCAACCAGCCACCAGTACCCGGTCAGACGGCTGATTCGGGAACGTCCCATCAGTCTGAAAGAAAATAGCAGCGGGATCCCCAGAATCAGAAATAAACCAAGCCGGCTGGCAAGGGGCCACCAGTCGTACCCAGACTCCCATAACGCCCAGATGAGCGACCCCAGTAAAAAGAGACCATAAAGTATTTGGGCATTTCCTCGCTTTATTCTGACTTTTGCCGCCACAAGCAGCAGGACAACACCCGCCAGGGCGAAATACCAGCTGCCACCCAGCGAGATCAGCCACAATCCGCCACCCAGTAACACCAGTCCTATCAGTGCAAAAAGAATTGCTATGAGCCCCATGCGCCAATTCCTTCTTCGAGTGATTCGGCAAGAACGGGCCGGTTATCCTGTACGTTCAGCAGCGCCAACACGCACGGCCCTTCGGGCTGCATTGCTTCCGAGTTTCGAAAGACCGACAGCCATTTAAAGCGTAGCCTATCCGTAAAGATGCACTGAAATTCAATCAGATGAGACGCCAGAACGATACAGCGTCTTACCCGCGGGACAGCATACTTACAGTGCTCTCCATTTGACAAAAAGCCCTCCGAAGAGGGCTTTTCTTGGCCAGAGTGATGCGATACAGGCCCGATGGCCCGGCGCGAACAATCTCCTTTGTGCCCACAACAATGATCAACTGCTGACCAGCCATTCCGTGCGTGAAATCCGGTACAGACAATGCTCAGCCAGTGGATGATCAGCCGGCAATTTGGGATGCAAAAAGTTCTGCTGACAGTCGGTCATTCCCAGCTTTTGCATCACCCGTTGTGACGGCTGATTCGGGAGCGCTGTAAAGGCATAAACATCTGATGCATTGAGTTCATCAAAAGCAAATTGCAAGGCGCGTTCAGCCGCCTCCGGCGCAAGCCCTCTGCCCCAGTATTCGGACGCCAGCCGCCAGCCAATTTCAATAAAGGGCGCGTTGGGAATCTCTGAATCCTGATAGTGCAGTCCGACAAAACCGATAAACGCCCCGGTTTCTTTCAGCTCAACCGCCCAGAAACCCCAGCCCTTTTCCTCAATCAGCGATTGTGCACGATCGGCAGCCTGCTGACTTTCTTCTTCTGTCAGTGTCGATGGAAAATAGCGCATCACCGCCGGGTCTGCCGACATCGCCGCAAAAGGAACGAGGTCAGCCGCTTTCCATGGCCTGATAATCAATCGGGGGGTTTGTAACTCAATCATGATGACTCCAACTTTTTCGCAATGTCTATTCTTTCGTTCTGACCAATCACTCATGACGCTCGCAAAAGCTTGGCCATATAGATTTCATCAATAAATGCACCATCAACCCGCATGGCATCCCGCTTGATGCCTTCCTCCTGAAACCCCGCTGACTGATACAGTTGCCGCGCGACTGTGTTAAGCGCCATCACCGTTAATTCAAGACGATGAAATGCATGACTTTCAGCCCAGGATTCCAGTGCGCTGAGTAATTTTCGCCCGATCCCTTTCCCTTGATGGCTCTGGCGAACACCAATGACGCAATACATCGCATGTCGGTTCCGGTTGGCATGGCCACCGATTCCCACCACAAAACCAGCAATCTGATTGTCCTCAGCTTCCGCGACAAACATCACTTGCTGACGACTTCCCGTAAAAGCTGCAATGTGCTCCGACTGCTGCGCCACCGTTAATTGCCGTTCTCCCGGCTCAAATAACATCCACGTTGTTTCTTCATCCAATCGATAAAACAGTGTTACCAATGCGGCAGCGTCTGCCGGGGATACGGGTCTGATCGTCATGATTTACCTGACTGCTGATAAATTTATTTGCCAAGCGGCCACAATATTAAACAGGACACATAAAAACAAGGATTAAAGTCCCTCACTTTGACCGAGAGGATGTGGCCGTGACTCTCTATTCTTTAAAGAAGGCACCCAATAAATAGCAAAAATTGGGCATTCGCCCAGAATGATTTTTACACCGCAGAGACAAGGAGAAACCAGAAAAATTGAGGCACACCGGATATTGACAGAGATCAATTGATTGTCGGCATATCAATGCGAATATTTTTACGGAAATTTAACCAAGCAAGTCATTTACATCAAGAATTATAAAGATAACAATCATTCATAAAACAAAACACAACAACTTCTTTATTTACCTGAACCTTATGAACACAACATGCAAAGAAAACAATAAAAACCCGCCAAAAGCATTGATAAAACACGCTCTCATGGCTTCTTTTCTGGCGCTCTTCATTTTCTCTATCAGCTTTTCCGGGATCTATTTACAAGCAAGAAACAGCCTTCAAAACATCGTTTCGGAAAAAGAAGCAATGATCATGTCGCTGCTTCAGAACATCCTGGATGAAGCATTAAACACCACCTTTCAGGCATCGCTTTTACTCGAAGCCCATTGCGACAATCAGACAACAGGCCAATTAAAGCGAATGGCCACGCTTGCGCCCAATATCCGTTCTGTCAACCTGATTCAGGATAACTACATCTATTGTTCCTCTCTGTTTGATCAGGAATTGTCAAAAAGTGATCAGACTTATTTTGAAGTGGACGATACCGTTTTCATTAAGACACACAATTATTTCAATCCAGATGAAAAGATCCTATTCATCAGCCATCGACAGGGTGAACGCTATGCAATTGCAAGTATTGATATTCAATACATCAAGAAACTACTCAATACCCTTAGCAATCATATTCCACTGACGATCACTTTAAATAATCGTCAGAACGTGACTTACAGTACAGGCTATTCACCAGAGACCAAAGGCACAAGGATTGCCTTGAACTCCGATAATCAGCAACTCACGATTACTTCAGTCCTGAGTGAAAAAATGTATCTGAGTTATTTGGGCAATTCATTTGCACTTCCGGTCATCCTCAGTTGCATCATTGCGCTCAGCGCCGGAATCATGTTCTATCAGTACCTGAACCGTCCTCTTTCTTTGCGGGAAGCATTGTACCAAGCCGTCTCGAATGATGACTTCATACCGCTCCTGCAACCCATTGTGAATCCGCATGGCGATATCTGTGGTGCAGAAGTCCTGCTGCGCTGGAATCATCCGAAACAGGGGTTCATGATGCCAGACCAGTTTATTCCTCTGGCTGAAACGACCGGACTGATCCACAAAATGACCTCGCAGGCGCTATCCAAAGTCAAAAACCATCTCATAGAGCACCAACCGCTACTGCCGGACGGATTCCATCTGGCGATTAACATCAGCCCGGAGCAATGCAATGACCTGACTTTTTATGAAGACTGCCAGCACTTTTTGTCATCTTTCCCGAATGGCAAAATTCAACTCATCATTGAACTGACCGAACGGGAGTTGATTCAGAGTACCACGCGTGCCATCCGCCTGTTTGACAAACTGCGCACACTGGGCGCGCAAATCGCACTGGATGACTTCGGCACCGGACACGCATCACTCAGCTATATCAACCAGTTCGAGATCGATATTCTCAAGATTGATAAAAGCTTTATCCGCAAGATTGGATCCCTCGACAGACCAAGTCATATTGTTGACAACGTGGTCGATCTCGCTGAGCGGCTAAATATTGAGATTGTAGCCGAAGGGGTCGAAAACCTGACTCAGGAAGCGTATCTGAAACAACGGCACATTCAGTATTTTCAGGGATATCTGTATGACAAACCACTCGCCCCGGAAATTTTCATCGAGCGCCTGGCGCGTCAGTCCAGAAAGCAGCCTTGCCCGGAAGGCCAGCGCACAGACATCATCGTCTGACAACCATGGTTAACAGACAGACAGACAGGTTTTCCCTGTCTGTCCGCACAATCAAATCATACTTTAAAATACGCCAGATGCTGGTTCAATACTTCTGAAGCCTCTGCCATCGCCTGACTTTCCTGGGCCAGATTCATTGATGCTTCTTTCATGGCGTTGGCAGACAAGTGAATGCTGCTGACGTTTTCATTCATCTCGTTTGCCACAATGCCCTGCTGTTCCGCTGCTGCCGCAATCAGCACAACTCTGTCTGTGGTTTCGTTCAGATCAGCAACCATGGTGTCAAACGTCGCCCGGGTTTCCAGGGCAACATCCACACAAGCCGCCGCCTGATGATGACTGGACTGCATGGTCTGGCTGGACTGCTCGGCAATCTGCGTCAGACGATCAATACTGGCTTTCACTTCCGAGGTCGACTGCTGGGTACGGCTGGCCAGATTGCGGACTTCATCTGCGACCACCGCAAAACCACGGCCCATTTCCCCCGCCCTGGCGGCTTCAATCGCTGCATTCAGTGCCAGCAGGTTGGTCTGTTCAGACACATCCTGAATCACGTTCACGACCGCATGAATTTCTTTGACGCCGTTCAGCAGCTGGTTCACCAGGCTGTCGGCTTCCGTAATGTTTTCGGCCACCGACTGGATATTGTCACTGGTCGCTTTCATCTGAATACTGCTGTCATGCGCCTGCGCCGAAACGCCTTTGGTTGCTTCTGATGTACTTTCCGCATTCTGCGCAACATCATTGATCGTCGCAGACATTTCATTCATCGCCGCAGAAAGCTGCTCCAGTTGCAGATGCTGAGACTCGACACTGGAAGCCGTTTCCTCACTGGCACCAGCAATCCGGCTAGCCATATCTCGGGAATGCGCCGCCGACTCACTGGCAACTTTCATTGCCGATTGCAGTTTATCCAGCATGCGATCCACTTCATTCCCCATCACACCAATTTCATCTTTGCGGTTTTTCCGAAGTCGAACTCTCAAATTGCCATCGGCAATATCGTGGACCTTATCCACCAGTGCATTCAGTGGTGTGACAATATCACGGGCCAACACATAGCCAACCAAACCCAAGAGAAGAATGGCAATGACGGCGAACCCTGCCTCTTTCGCCAGGCTGAGATAGAAGGCATCCTGAATATCTGAGACCAGAATACCTGAACCCAGAACCCACTCCCATTCCGAGAAATACATCACATAAGAGATTTTATCGTGCAGGCGGCCATCCGGTGCCCGCCAGGTATAATCCAGAAAGCCTTGCCCGGTCGACGCGGCAATACTTGCCATTTCCTGCCAATGGAATTTTCCGGAGCCATCACGAATGGTCGACGCATCGGCACCATTCAACTCCGGTTTCAGGGGATGCAGAATCACCTTCTGCTGAGGATTGGTGATCCAAAAATAATTATCACCATCGTAACGCAGTTGCTCAATGGCTCGCTTGGCCATCGTCTGCGCCTGTTCTTTCCCAAGTACAGCCACTTGTCCTGCAAAATACTGAACAATGCTATGCGCTGTTTCAACCTGAGCCCGCAACTTATCTTGCCGCTCCTGAAACGATGCAGAGCGTTGTAACGCCAGATTATAAATACAGACAGAGACGATAATGCCTGCAGCAATCACCACAAGCAGCTGTAACTTTATTTTTATTGAGATATTCCCTAATTTCACGCTATCACCTTGCCGTCATAAGCAACAAAGTGACTATTGTGACTCAGAAAATCGCCTCCGTTGTTATCTGATATCAAAGAAAAAAGAAATGTATACCCTTAAGCCATTTCGCAAAATAAGTATATGCGAATTCGGTCATAAAATGTTGTCACTATGTTACTGTTCTTCTGCCTCAATCAGTGCGGCCCGCTGCACAATTTCGGTCGGAAAACCCGCAATGCCCGATTGATTTTTTGCGCCAGTATCGTTTGATGCCATCCGGACCCTGTGCTTCAGCCCAATCGTCCGGCGGGTGACGGTCATCGACAAAATCATCAGGAACAGACATACCACATGAGGTCTGGACATGATCGATCTCAAGAATAAAAATCTGTCGGGCACCGACAGATTCTGGAAACAGGGCAAACGGACACCGGAGTGAACACTTCCCTTTTCATTCAACTATGAAGCAACGTGAAACCGTGTTGCCTCAAAACTGTTCAGGAGACGATGAACCAGGTAAGTCACCAGTAAAGTCACCACGATGGCAAAAAAGATACTGCTGACACGATAAAGGGCACTGAAGATCAAATCATTCCCGGGCGTCAGATACTGACCAAACAATATCCCCAGGGTGGTCAGCCCGCCAAAGCCGGCGCCCGAACCACTGGACTCTTTAACATGCATGTAGCTGAAGATCATCGCACCAATCCATAACAGCGGAATAATCAACACCAGCATATCCGCCCAGTCATAAAGAAACAGCTGGCCAGCGACCCCGAAGCTCACCCCTAGCAAAGTTCCCATCGCCCGCTTTCTGGCATATCCCAGCGCACCATTCCAATGCATCGGAAACAGCAGTAACAAGGTTGTTGCCTGAGCAGACATAGAATCATTGAGATCAAAAACCTGAAACACCAGAAATGACAGGGTTGCGATACTTGCCCCCAGTAAAGCTTCATGGCGCATCCGGTGAGACCCTTTAGGTTCTGACGGACGTGGCGGTGGCTGACGTGGTTCGGCATCCGGAATCAGAAAGGTCACCAGATAAGCAATGATGACAGACAGAACGCTGGCCAGCAGATTGCCGAAAATCAGTTCATTCAGATCGACACCGGGATAGCTGGCGAAATGCAGCATGATACTCAGGCTCAGTACACTGTTTGCACCAAACAAAAACAGTGGGCCTTTCGACATACAGGCAAATTTATAAAGAAAGAGCACAAAAACGATCAGCGTCATGATGCCGGGATGGCCGCCGAACAGTCCCCCAAGAATTCCGACCTCCAGTCCGCAGACAATGGCAGCTGCGAACAACTGGCGGGCAGCATGGGCACTCATCACAGGCACCATCCCCAGAAGCAGCATGGGCACCACGGTAAAAAACACCCCGTAGTTCCAGCCAAATAACTTACAGATGGTAAAACCAAGTGTGGCACCGGTTGCGATTCTCAGACATTGCCGGAAATCATTTTCCGACATGGGATGATCCCATAACTTCATGACGCCTCCGGTTAATAAATATAATGTAGCGTGCTCAGAAACTGAATCTGAGCCTGAGCAACCCAGGCGAATAACCCATTTTCAGGCACCAGCTGTACCGTCGCTCTTGCACCGGCAGGCAATTGCGTCGGTAAATTGCCATCGACATGAAAGTGCAACCGCATACGCTGGGCATCCCGTACCCATCGGTTAGACTCGGTTGGCGCAGCAAGGCGACCATTGGCATCAAACTGACCCGAGCTGACCCCGGCATCCAGACTACTGATATGGGCAGCAAAAACCTGACCGGGCTGACTGTCAAAAGCAATCAATGCCTGGCTATTCTGCGAGAAATGGCGAAGGCTTTTTTCGCGGAAATCCGCAATGATATCAACGTCACCAGACACTAAGGCCACCAATGGATTTCCGGCTGCCGCATAAGCCCCTTTTTCCAATTGCAGATTGGTGATTACCCCATCGTGCCTGGCTTCCACACGGGTATAAGATAAGTTCAGCTCGGCTTGCTCAAGCTGGTTTCTGGCAACACGAATGTTCAGGTTCAGATCACCCGTTTCACCGCGGCTGACTTTCAGTTCCTGTAAACGTGCTTCAGATGCTGCCAAATTGGCTTTTGCCGCCAACGATGCACTTTGCGCATCATCGCGTAACTGACGCGACGTGCCATTCCGCAGGAAAAGCGTATTGAGACGGTGTGCTTCGCGTATTTTCTGCTGCAACACAGCTTCATTTGCTTTCACATCAGCTTGGGCAGCCAGAATCGATGCATCCAGCTGGGCATTATTCTGAGTCACCTTTTCCAGTTTCAGGTATGCCTGCTCAACAGCCAGCTTGTATGGCGCCGGATCAATATCAAAGAGAACATCCCCTTTGTGCACCATCTGATTATTAGAGACATAAATCTCGGTAATCTGGCCACTCACCCGTGGCGCAACTTTCGTCACCACCCGAGTGGCCATCGCCTGAGGCGTTAACGGCATCGCCAGATCGGCCATCAGGAAATAACCAAAGACAAGGACAAACGCAAAGCAGGCATATTTTATCCAGCGCGCAAATTTCTGATCAGGGGTCATAGGCGTTTATTTCTCCTTGGATGCTTGGTCTGTATTCTGGCTAAGAAAGTCGAGAGCATTATGGGCAATTTGCTCCAGAATCAGGCTCAGCATCTGAGATTCCTGATCATTAATATGCATGAGCAACTTACGCCGCACTTGCAAAATTCGGGTTTCCATCTGGCTGATCAAATGACGCCCCTCATCTGTCAGACTGACAATGCGGGCGCGTTTGTCTTTTTCACAGCTGCGACGCGTGACCAGCGACTGATCTTCAAGATGCTTCAGGGTTCGCATGAGCGAAGCCAATTCGATTTCCAATGCCTCTGCCAGCGTCTTCTGGCTGACGTTGTCGCCAAGCCGTTGCAACTTCCACAACGCTGTCCAGCGAGGATAGGTCAGCCCCAAAGGGGCCAGCTCTCGATCAGCAACTGTTTTCCATAACCGGGACACCCGGCCTAACTGCTCTGCCACAGGCAGATCCCGCAAAATGTTGACGTCCTGAACCATGATTAATTGCCTTAATTACTTAGCCTGCTAAGCAATATAAACTAGTTAGCAGGCTAAGTAAATTATCTGTGAGTTCAATCACACAATTCTTGTACGAGCATTCTGCCGCCACCGCTGTCACTATGGCCACGGTAGTGGTGACGTAAAGAAAACACTCGCCTGAACATTTCAAAAGGAAATCAGGTTTACTCAAGGCATCACATCTTTGAAATCAATGCATTGGCCGTAAACATATCTCTTGCTATTCTGCTGGTTTCATGGAGAAAGCAGTGGATGTACGTGTGATTGAAAACAGTGAACTGGCCATTGGCATTGATTTAGGCACAACAAACAGTGCCATTGCAGTCTGGCGAGACGGGAAACCTGAACTGATTCCGAATGCGCTGGGAAGCTATCTGACACCGTCTGTTGTCAGCATTGATGAGCGTGGGCAAGTTCTCATTGGTGATGCTGCACGCTCCCGCCTGATCACACGTCCGCAGGAAACCGCAGCAGCATTTAAACGCTTCCTGGGCACAGAGAAAACCTATCAGCTCGGCAAAACACGCTACACACCAACAGAACTTTGTGCCTTAATTCTACGCTCACTGAAAGACGACGCAGAAGCCTATCTGGGAACGAGTATCAAACAAGTGGTAATCTCCGTTCCGGCTTATTTCAGTGATCAACAGCGCAAGCAGATTCATCAGGCTGCTGAGCTGGCTGGATTAATCGCTGTCAGGTTGATCAACGAACCCACAGCAGCCTGCCTTGCCTACAGCCTGCATGAAACGCATGAACGTCGCTTTCTTGTGTTCGACTTGGGAGGCGGGACATTCGATGTAACCGTTGTGGAGCATCAGGATGGTTTTGTTGATGTACGTGCCTCAGCCGGTGATAACCAGCTCGGTGGAGAAGATTTCACTCGCCAGCTCGCTGAATATGTCATCGATCAGCTCAAGGTGAACCCGAGCGATCTCAGCCTCAACGACATGGCTAAAATTGTCAGTGCCTGCGAAACCGCCAAAAAGCAGAATAACTCAGACTTCACAATCAGCCTTGCAGATCCCTTTAACCGGAGCTTTTCTCTGACACCATTCCAGTTAGAAGAGATCTGGAAAAGTACGTTGCTGAGGTTATCACAGCCCTTGCGACGTGCGCTCAGCGATGCCCGGATCAGCACAGAAGAGATCGATGAACTGATTTTTGTGGGCGGGGCGACCCGATTGCGCCAGGTACAACAACTGGCAACGCGACTGATTGGCCGCTTCGGACAAAATACGCTGGATCCCGATTTGGTCGTCGCGATGGGCGCAGCCACGCAGGCAGCCTGCCGATTGCGTGACAAAGCCGTTGAAGAAATCGTCCTGACCGATGTCTGCCCGTTCAGTCTGGGGATTGCGGCGAATCGTGACGGTCAAACGGATGTCTTCAGCCCAATCATTGAACGCAATACTGTCATTCCGACATCCAGAGTCGAACGTTTCAATACCGCCTACGATCAGCAGACCAAAGTCCGCATTGCCCTGTATCAGGGTGAACGATTCTGGGCTCGGGAAAACATCTTTATCAGTGACTTTGAGATTGAGGTCCCGGCCAATCACGCCGGCGCTGAGGCTATTGATGTCCGATTCAGTTACGACATCAATGGCCTACTGGAAGTCGATGTCACCATTCTATCGACCAATACCACAATCCAGAAGGTCATTGATCGCACGCCTGTCGGCATGAGTGACGAAGATAAACGCGCCAGTCACGAGCGACTGGCCAAACTGAAATCCCATCCGCGAGATAAGCTGCCCAATATCGCCCTGACAGAAAAACTCAACAGGCTGTATGAAGAAAAGCTTGCCCATGAAAGACAGATGGTCGAGCAGCTCATCCTGCACTTTACTCAGGCTTTAGAAAGCCAGCATGAGCAAACCATCAACCATGCGAGAAAAAATATCGAACAGCAGTTGAAGATGTGGGGGTTTCACTAAAAAGCTATAAAACCCGCGCACAAACCGGGAATATGAGAACATATTCCCGTTCTTTTAGCATTGTGTTTTAAAGTTTTGCATGGTCGTCGCAGGTTTTGGATAAGCCATATACCACGAACGGATATCCTTGATGATTTGATATCCGCATTTCTCCTCAACCACTGTCCCGCGGATCGCTTTCACCCCAGCATCATTTTCGATCAGGAACGTCTGCTGCTTCGCTTCAGTCGAGGTGTACTTGCCGGTCAGTTCATTTTTAGCGATATATATCATCCCCTTTAATAGAGAGGATAATATTTGTGCTAACTCTTCCCGATCACCATTCAGAATGCGGTTGCGTTGAAGCTCATCTAAAGTCGGCCCATAAATCTGAATCAGGTTCTTATACCTGACATCGTTCTGACCCTCATTGGGCAGCCAGACAACCGATTTTAAAGACAGCCGATTCATTTCAGCATTACTGAAAAAAATAGGCTTCATTCTGATCGTTTGCGCGCTTTGGGGATCACCTTGCAATAAAAGCGCATCATATTCCCCAATCAGTGTCGTTAAAGGAATATCTTTCGTCACCTCAATTAATGACAAGATTTTCTGATTCGCTTTCTCTTGCTCTTGAACCAATTTTTCCGTTCTCTGGGACTGGATGATCGCAGAATGGGTCCCAATTTGGGCCAGCAACCCAACCAATCCACCGGCTCCCTGATACATGATTTGAGTTGAATCAATTGAATCATCCGGCAAGTAGACGCCCCGCATATCAACGAATGTGGCATCTTCAAAACTGAACTGAAACCCTGACTCTGAAATCGTACCATTAGACAGCTGATTGGTGTATTGCGCGTAGTCATCCCGATAAGGGGTGCTGCCGCACCCCACCAAAGACAACACGGTTAACATGAGGAAGCATGAATAAAGTCTCATTTGTTAACCTTTGATGCTTAAATCGCTTGCTGGATATGATGTTTCACATTTTCAATCGCCTGATAATATGACATCGTCACATTTGGGAAGGCTGTCGGCTCATCCCACTCACCACTTGGCTGCACTTTTTCATTAATTTCTAAATACTGCACATACGCATTTGTATTCAAATCAACCGCATATAATAAACCTTTGACATAGCCTTGCGGATCAGTATTTGGAACATAGCCACTGAAACTACGATAAGCACCATGCTGGTCAATTTGTAAAACAACCAATAAGTCTAGATCCATGGTTTGTTTCAAGCTGGTAAAATCTTTTGTTGCGAAGCCAAGACCTTTATCAGAATCTTTCAGATCAGCGATGTTCATCCCCAAATCAACCAGTTTTACCTGATTTGAGCGTGACGCATACTCAGACAGTACAAGCGCTTTGATTTTGTCCAGCTCTTCATTCGTCAGTGTACTTTCCAAATGTGTGTCGAGGCTACTGGTTAACGCTGAAGCGACACCATAGCAAAGCAAGCAGTTTGCCCCTAAAATATGCGTGGTTGCTTTATCCGTCGGCTGAATATAAACAACCCCAATTTTCAGATTATTTGAAAGCAGGCTTTCATCCAGTTTGACCGTTGGCTGAGGTGTAACCGAACATGCCGAAAGTAAAAGTGCAAAGCCAAAGATAACAATCCCTTTCAAATGCTTCGTTATTGTTTTCATTCTTTCTCCATCTTATTTATCAATCATGTACTTCACTGAGTACATTGATCACATTCACCACAATATAAATTCTTCCGGATCAATGACAGTCAACCTATCGATTGAATCATGAATCTTTTCAGGACTTGAGCACTGGAATTAACCCGTCAAAATTATGACGAAATTTACTTGATTCGTGCAGGCGAATCAATTGAATTGTGATAAAACGTTCAGCATGAAAGTTTTTGTGAAAATGATGTGCAATCATACAGCACACCATGCTCGCAACAATTAATTTACATTTCGTGTCAAGACAAAATAAAAGAGGCCATACGGCCTCTTTCTCTCGTGTCTTATTTCTTTTTATTTTTTCAATCCAAGTATCTTACGCAGATTCACTTTCCGGGATGTCACCACTTTTTTCTCCCAGCCCTTATTTGCCAGAAGATCGGTTAAACCCCAGATCGTTGAAAAAAGCGTCACTAAGGTCACGAGGGCACAAAACAAAGATTGTGACATCTGAGCAACCCACAACACAAAGACTGAATAGATGAGAAACTTATATTTATTCCCCTTTTCAATCATGGCAGACGAGATTCGCCATAAAAGATAAACAAAAAGCGGAATAAAAAAGAGTTTGGCGAAGGATTTTCCAGCATGACTGAGATGAAAAACCTCTTGCTTACCCACCTCACCAAATGTGGAAGGAAATGAAAATAGCCAAGCGGTACAAAAGACAACCAGTAAACACAATAATTGAGTTTTACTGAATGTTGCCGCTTTTTTACCTTTCACTTGAATGTCATGCTCAAGCCGACGTTGATACATTCCTTCTAAATGCGCAATCGCAACATCCGTGGTTTCTCGTTGCAGCTCAGTTTGTAATTCACGGCGATGTGTGAACATCTTCAGGGATGTCAGATCATACCCTTTATCTCCCAATCCCAGATGCAACTGAGTCAGCAAATGATACATCGGGTAATGAAAGTTCTTAGCCTCGTCGACCGGAGAATAATCCGCCATTTCTGCCGGAGGAATAAACCACGCCTTGTCTTTCGTCAGCAGCGCATGCATAAAGTTTGGTGTTGTCACAAGATAGCTTTCTTGTTCCAGTCCATTTTCAGATCTGAGCCTGAGCAGCGACTGTTGTTGCCAGGAAACCACATCCTGAAAATGAGGATGCCTGTCCAGCGCCGCTGCGGTGAGATTCCAGTAAACAATCGCCTCATCAAAATGTTCACGCTCTAACATACGAGACAGCGCACAACATGCAGCCACCTCCCCGAGTTTAGCCAATACGATTAACTGAGACTGATTACAGTTCCGTGTCAGCAAAGTGATCTGAGCGTCGACAATGGCACGGAAAACAAACTGTTCCGGGTGTGTGTCCAGTGCCCGGAGCGCATCAGACAAATAAGCCAGTGGCTGCGCAGCAAACGGAAGTAATTTAGCAATCGGCCCATGCTGTTGTGATTCAGGTAATCCGGGCATTGCCTCAACGATTGCCTGTCTGGGGGAACCCACTGGAGACATATGCGCGAAGTAGAACAATGTCCAGTCAAACATGCCTTCAAAAGGCGTATCCTGCCAACAACTGGACAAACGAAAGTCTGGATTTACGCTCCGGAAAAAGCTGAGTGAATCTGCATACATCGGATAGGCAGACACTTCCCACAACTCCTCCTGAACCAGGATTTCCTCATCCATTAACCGGTAAAACCAACTGTCCGGAATGATAGGATGACGGAGCACACATTCAAGCCACTGAGCTTTCGTCTGAGAATTGATTTCGTCATCCGTCAGAGGTTCAACATCAAAGAAAGCATCCGTTTCATAAAGTGAAAGTTTATGCTGTAGCGACGGACAACCGGTTTGCGTGGCCAGTATTTCCGCAACCCAGTGCAAGGTCAGCGTGATCAATTGGGCTGAATTTGCATCAGTTCCCGCGGCCTCGACTGCGATAAGCTGTTGTTTGATGCTTTCGAGCCAGGCCCAACTGCCAGAACGACCCGCCCAGAATGCTTTCACCAGTAATACAGGCAGCCCATCCAGCCCGGCAAAATCAAGCCGATGGTTAAACGCCGGATGTTCATGGTCTGTCAACTGCCCAAATAACCAATCGAACAACCTGCGCTCAACGCCCGACGCCGGTGCCGGAAACAATCTGCGTTCTGCACGCCAGTATACCGGAGGTAATGGCTGCCACTGTTGCCGCAAAAAGGCATAACATAAGGCCAGAATGTTCTGATTGCCCAAGGTCCGCTGATACTGTATTTCGGCGACTTCAGCAAAGGCATTCAATGACAACAGACGGTCAGTCACCTGATCGACGGCCTCTGCGAGCCCCAGTCTGACACTGATCTCACCAATGATTTCCCATTGTTCAATTGTCAGGCTCTCAGCAGACGAAATCACTAATCGCTCGATCATCTGGCCCGCAATTGTTTCCGGATAAGTATTCGTGGCCAGAAAAGCTTGGAGTAAACAAACCTGAAATTGAACCGACGGTAACATCAATACCGGCATCGGCTGGTGCATCACTTGTCGCAGGGCTTCTGTATCTCCGTAACCCAGTGCAATATGAAAAGGGCGCAGAAAACTCAGTGCGGCACGCTGTTCAGCACCGGACAGAACACTCAAATGCGACAGCGCAACAGACATTTCCTGTTTTCGCCAGCTATTCAGAAATTCCCCGACTTCACTTTGCTGCTGTGTCCCGGTCAGTAACAACTGCCAGCTCAGCCCTTGCCAGAGCCATTCAATCACTTGCCCGGGGAGCCAGCGGTTTGCCAGCACAATGTCAACGGCAGTATCTGAGATGATCTGCTGCTGAGTAATGGACAGCATCTGAATCTCTTCAATCCATCCCTGCCATTGCTCAGGCTGAAAACGACGCTGTGAATCGGCCAGAAGGCTGTTGAGTGCTTCCGTGAGCTGGTGATGCCGCTCCGGCTGTATTTCAGGCACACCGGTTTTCGGATCTGGCGGACTGTCGGCAACATTTTCATAAATTGGGGTAGATGAAGGTTCCTGAACAGGTTCTTTAGCCTGATTTAAAGACACCAGCGCTTTTTCATAGGCTTCACGGACCCGCTGAAATCCCTCCGGATCCTCTTCAGGATGATGCTGGCGCAACTTCACGCGATAAGCTTTCTTAATCGCCTGCTCATCGTTCGTTTCTTCTATCTCGAGAATATCCCACACACTCACGCTCAGCCCTCTTTCTCTTCATTCAACAATGCAGCCAATGATTCTGGCGCTCGAATTTCCGGTAACGCCGTCTGCCACGCCAGTGCCGGAATCGGAACATCCGGATCAGATTCAATCGCCTCAAAGAAATTGCTGACACCAATGTTGAATCCGTTATTCAGCAGGTAAGGAATATTCACCAGGTCATCGTCTTGATCATTCAGATATTCCCAGTAGCACCGACCGAGAATAAAGCTTTGCAGGTACTGATCCCAACTTGAGAAATGGTGTTGAATCTGACGACAAAAATAATTCAGGAGAAAAGCAAACTCTTCCTGTGTCACCTGACCAACCGCAAAACCGGCACGGGTCAAAAAAGATCCCCGACAATAATCCCAGGCTTTGAAACCCGCCTCACCCACATGACGATAAACAGCATCAACATAGCGCATTTCGGCCTTTGCGACCTCACTCTCCACACCTTCAATCCGGCGCAGCCATTGCGCACTTGTCATGCAGGCCCGCCGACTGAATTCATGACTCCAAATACTGCCATGGACATCCGCCATCGCCAGTTGATGAATCATTTGATGCCAGTCACGCCGACTTTCGATATTCCAGGAACTCGCAAAGCTTTGTCCCCATGCTTCGAGATCATCCTGTGTCTTCTTCATTCCGGGAATATCATAATCATATAATTCCCGGTTATAGCTAATTTGCGGCGAAGTAATCGCTAACCACCACTGGCAATGTGGCAGATTGGCATCAAAAATATACTGAGGTGAAGGCATTCCTCTGTCCCTGACCATATTCAATGAGAACAATAGAATAACTTGATTCGTATGGTGCACCAACGAAGGGTTTCCGACAGATGTATGTAAAGTGAGGCTGGTTAGAAAATTAATGCGCCGGGATCATATTTTCAGTGCTTTTCAGATTGGCAACTGAATGTGGGACGACCTGTCGCGAGCATTAGGAAACGACACAATATGCGCCAATTGCATGACGGCAAAGGCCATAGCTCACCGTTCGCAATGTGATTGAATCACCTGATTTCTGAAATGCTTCAAATCAGATGATAGAGCAGCCTTACGGGCGCAGGTGAAGGTATATTGACTACAGAGGAAGCTTCAGTGGTGCCTTTTGTGACGCGGATAGACTCTAATTTTCGATAAATAACTTATTGTGCCTCCCATCTGTTCATTGAGTCACTGCTTCGACGCTTCGAATATATTTTTAAATTCATTCAAAGCCACTACAGCTTCTTGACGAGTTGTTTGAACGCCATTAAAAAACCGAATGCAGTAATATTTTTTTCACTACAGAGATTACTATTTTGTGAAGCAAATCTTTGCAAAGGAATACCCACTAAGATGGAAAATGCAATTATCTTTTTATTTCGTTTATTCACAACTATCACCTTCAGGAAGAGTAAACACCATACCGTTCATAGCCTTCGACAAAGCCAAATCTTTGAGAAGCCGGGATTTCGTGTTTGTTGTGACAGATGTGATTTGCTGAACAACAACAGCTGGCTTTTCTCCTTCCTGATCTTTAAACTTTGAATAAATGCAACTGATGGCAAGGGTTTCTTCTACCGAAATTTTCTTGACCGCTGCTACATCAGATGTGTCCGTGAGTAAAGCCATCTGCAACGTTCTTGCATATTGCCGGGCCGCTTCATTCTTTTCAGATTCGATATATTGAGAGTCAATATAAATCTCGACATCATCACGAATACCATTCTCATCAGCGTCGATACCTTGAATACTGTCTGTACTCTCTAAATTTGGTATTCGACCTGATACATCACTATCACATGCAGCAAGAAATAACATAGCACTAAAAATAACGATCACTTTATTCAGTTTAAACTTCATACTCTATAACCTCAGAAAATGCACAGGCGCAATACCAGACCAACAATATAAAAACCATCACATTCGTTTACATGACATTGATCTTTTATCTTTATTGATGCGGATTTTTGAATTATGGATTCTGGTATATCAGCGACACTTTAGTTGTTCTATCTTAGCGATCCACCATGATTAAGGGAATAGGCAAATAATCAGATGTCGCCCATCGACACCACTATAATTCAGGCGTTATCTCATTCCATGTTGAGCATTATAAGTCTGAGAATTGATAACATGTGCTTTGAATTTTCCATCGAGTTTCCATCGAAATTGATTTTCCTCTTTTGGTGTTGGTATAACGTCGTATAAATTTATAGCGATATTGTTCTTGTTCAAGAGTTAGGATTAAGCGCGAGCTTTGCTGTGTTTAATCCTGAATTCAACTTACCAAAAAATGTTTGAGCGTTGAAAGTTATCGCTTAATTTCTCAGCAATCCACCAGGTTAATACATGCTTCTAGTTGTCATGGCCACGGCTTTATGGGTAAACCAGAACCAATGAGCTTCCCTAAGTCGATAGGAAAGCTCTAAGTGTTAATAACTTAAATCGTTCTGTGTGATTGCTTTCGGTCGTACCATCCACAACAAGCCCATTGAGCATATAGATGAAAACAAATATAGCGTTGCAATGGAGAACACACCAGACTGATAGCTAAATCCGATCCAACCGAGCGTACCCGCTGTGATAAACCTGATGCTACCGATAACTGAGGACACCATTGGCGTGCCATTCACGGCAAATATCGCTTTGTTGATAGTTACATTGGAAAGGTAAACACTGAAGAAAGTCGCGAGCACAATTAATGGGAAGTAATAGTAAAAGTTGGCGATGCCCTGATTGACGAGTAGCATCATGAAGCAGGCTATAAGTATAATGATAGCGATGTATACGTAATTTGCGCCAGAAAATGCTAGTTTGTTACTGAAGCGTGAAATAAGCGTGTTTGATACAAACAATGCCGCACCGTAGTAGACCATCATTATGCCGTACTCTGTCAATGTGCCTCCGAATTCTTGTGTGAATATTTTCACTGATAGCATGACGAACACAAAGTGAATCGAGAAGTTCAATGTGGATATGACATTGTATGTCCAGAACGTTTTTGAGGACATGAAGTTGTTTTGAGTGTTGTTGTCCTGCTTAGGTTGAGACAACTGCTTTTTAATTAACAAGACGCTGGCAGCGGTAAATACACAAGCGCCACAAGCGAGGACGATAATTGAACTCCAACCAAAGCGCATCGTCATTTCTGCCCCCAGCATTGGTGACAGTGTGATGGCGATAGCGGAGATGGATGCAATCAAAGCACGTATGCGTACGCCCTCACCCTCTTCAAAGCTGTTTCTGATAATGTAGGTACTCATTACGAACGAAGAAGAAAAAAGCCCTTGTAAAAAGCGGGAGGCAAGGAAGAGATCATAATTGTAATGATTAAGTGATAATAGATTAGCCATTAGCAGCAGCACTAAGCTGCCTAGCAAGACTTTAGAGACCCCCAATTTTTCGGCTAGTATTCCGACCAGCAGAACTCCGACACCAAAACCATAGCTGAATAGGCTGATGGACGATATGGTGTCATCGTATGGAATCGCAAAGTGCTCGGCCAGATCGTCAAAAGAGGATATGAACACATCCATTGGAAACATGGAGAGCAACGATAATGAAGCTAAGCAGACTAAAATTCGGGCTCTAAGCATGAGCAAACTCCTTGGCGATGCGGGAAAGACGGTATTGAGTTAGTAGCTCGTTCAGCTCTTTGATTTGCCATGCGCCCAATCGATTCAGCTCCGCGAACAGTACCTTAGAGGTTCTTTCAGCAAAATTGGCGATGTCTTCATATTTGTCTTCCGCTTTTCGAACGGGCAGTAATACAAACAGTTCAGGCTTTCCGATGTAGGTGAGGTAGTTGGCGATCCACGTTCTATCCATATACGAAACGTTGAGATCGAACATGGCAAAGATTTTAGTAATGAACAGTTTTTTTCTGCTAATTCTGACGTGACCCAAAACTTACGCATCAAATCCACAAAAATTGCGGCGTGGCGCTTTTCATCCTCTAAGTGATCTATCAATGAGTGATAGACGGGTTCGTATATCGTATCACGGTGAATATTGGTCAATTGTGTGGCGATACACACCTCGGAATAAACGCCCAACGCCAGCATAGAGACCTCTTTCTCTCTTACATCATTGGCATCGTGCAGAGCCAGCATCCTACTGGACTTTGTGATGTAGTTCGAAAAATACTTACCCCTGTAAGTAATGCAAACCTAACAATTGCAATACGAAGCAACAAGACAAAATGCACCTAATTGCATAATGGTTCTCAGATTAACTGTTTATCTGTCAATATATATGACACCTATCGCATTTTATACATTGAAATATTGATTTATGTCATTAGAAGAATAGAGATGATAGTTTGTATTATGTCACCCTAAAACGCTTGCGCTCGAAAAAATGGCTGAACTGAATGATAAAAGTCACGAAAGTTCTACTGCTCAAAAATGTGATAATCTTGTCTTAGTGCTCATTTACCTCTAATTAATATTTATAATAATAAGATTATCTTATCACCGACATGATAATGATCTTTTCTTTTAAGCAACCATCTCTATTATTCCATATTCAGGTTGTCTAAGTTCTAAAGTCATCTGTCTAAGACAATGTTGCCTTTCTCAGCAACAAGAGTGTAATTGCCTACAAGTTAGATGTGATGCCAACTACTGTGGATAACTGATTATCAAATTCACGACTTCCTGATTATTTTTCTGCTCAAACTTTTAATCAAATCGGATAGCAAAGCAGAGTTATAATAAATATCGAAACCAGCATAAATAACATATACGTCAGGGTATAAATTTAATATAAAAGTTAGTACGTCAGTAATAAAAAAAGATCGCGAATAGGGTTCTTCACCCTATCTCTATCGTGCCGCAGTTCTTACGAAAATTCAGGCGAAAAAAAACCGCTGAGACTTCAGCGGTTTCTTCACATGTGGTGGAGCCAGAACAAGGTATAGAGGGATTTTCAAATCCCGGAAAGCATTTCCAGACCAAGAACGAAAAAAGCCCCGTCAGATGACGAGGCTTTCGAATGTGGCGGAGAGATAGGGATTTATCGCTCGCAGGCTCGCGCCCCTTCGGGCGTTGTCTAAAGACAACGTGGTCTCGCTCCGCTCGGCTGAACCCTCACTAGGGTTCTTCACCCTATCTCTATCCTGCCAAGGTTCAGATGAAAAAAAACCGCTGAGAGTTCAGCGGTTTCTTTAAATGTGGCGGAGAGATAGGGATTTGAACCCTAGATACGCTATTAACGTATGCCGGTTTTCAAGACCGGTGCTTTCAA
The DNA here is from genome assembly GCF_000695255.1 of Photobacterium galatheae. GTDB lineage: Bacteria > Pseudomonadota > Gammaproteobacteria > Enterobacterales > Vibrionaceae > Photobacterium > Photobacterium galatheae. The sequence goes on from NZ_JMIB01000010.1 coordinate 118,590, forward strand.
CCACTCAGCCATCTCTCCGTAAGTGGTGCGCATGATACCCAGCCGATTCGATATTGTAAATACCTCACTGAACTGACTGCGCAGATGATCGCCAATCTGAGATAATCCATACCACTTTGATGCGGTTTTCATCAGCAACGCTCTTCTTCTAGCCCCTCACCGGGCAGATGCCAGAGCTTTTTCTTGCGTGAATTTGTTTTTAGGCTTTCGCATCACCAGATAAACCGCCATGGCTGCCAGCAAAAAACCCAGCGCGCTGAATGCATCAAAGGTTTCATCAAAAGCCAGCCAGGCTTCCAGCGCTGTCATCGGAGGCACCAGATAAAACGTCGAGGCCACTTTTGAGGCTTCCCCGTGCTTCACCATATAAAGCAGCAGCCAGATAGCGGTGACCGAAACGCCCAGAACCAGCCAGGCCAGTGTCAGAGAAAACGTGAGGTTCCATTCTATCTGCATGGTTTCTGCGGTCAGCATGACAGGTGCAAACACCATCGCCGCCATGATGTACTGATAAAGCGAGCCGCCGACTAAATCAACCTGACTGCAAAAACGCTTCTGATACAGGGTGCCCAGCGTAATCCCCAGCAACGCCAGTCCCGCACAGGCATAAGCGGCCAGTTGATGCGCGTCCTGCTGCCAGCTCATATTGCCCTGCAGAACCAAGGTGATACCCAATATGCCCAGACACAAACCCAACCATTGGGAAAAGGCCAGACGCTCCTGCCCCAGACACATCAGGATGACGGCGGTCAGCACCGGCTGTAACCCGACCAGCAGCGCACACAGGCCGGCAGGCATCCCAAGGTAAATGCCATAGTAAGTACCGCCCAGATACAGCCCGTGAATCAGTATACCTGTGATCAGGCTATGAATTCTGGCTTTACCGGTCGGCAGTACAGATTTCAGCAACGCCGCAAGCACAGCAAAAATCGCGATGTTTGCCAGCATCCGGACAAACAGGAAGGTAGCCGGTTCCGCATATGGCAAGCCAAAACGGGCACCGATAAAGCCGGTACTCCACAACAATACAAAAATAAAAGGAATCAGTCGGGCCACAATCACCTCTGTCTGGCGTTATCCATCATGATTCACTACTCTATTTGGGTACAGACACAGTTAATAGTGACAGTTTTATAAATTTATCAGGGTACAGACAGGCGCATGGAAAGCAGTCACCAGAGAACAGAGACCAAATATCAGCAGGTCATCGCGGAACTTGAACTGCGCCTTGAACATGGCGTTTATCAGGCCGGTGATAAGCTCCCGTCCATCCGGCAACTGAGCGGACAGATGGCGGTCAGTAAAAATACGGTCATCCGGGCCTATCAGGAACTCGAAGCAAGCCAGAAAATTGAAGCGCATCCACGCTCGGGATATATCGTCACCCTACGTCCATGTCTGGAAACCCAACCCATCCAAACCCCGGGGTTTGTCGATTTGTTATCCCTGAGCCGGACGGTGTTACAGGATTCTCTGTCACCAGCCTTGTTACCGACCGGCAGCGCACATCCGAATACCTCTTTTCCGGCCATCACCTCGCTGTATGCCGAGATTGGCCGTCACAGCCGCTATCAGACACATGTCCCCAGCCATTATTTGCTCCCGCCGGGAGACGAGCAGCTGAGAAAACAGCTGGTGGCTATCAATCAATGGCATGGCATCACCGCCTCAGCCAGCGACATTTTAATCACCCATGGTGCGCAACAAGGGATCAGTATGGCCTTGCAGGCGCTGACCCAACCGGGCGATACCGTCATCATTGAGTCGCCCTGCTATTTCGGTAACCTGCTGTTACTGGAATCACTGGGCCTGAAAGTCGTGGAGATCCCCGCCAGCCTGCAATCCGGCATGGACTTAACCCGGTTGAAACAGGCATTACAGCAATGGCCGATTGCAGCCATCCTGATCAACCCGAGTTTCAACAACCCGACCGGCTCCGTCATGCCGCTCGCTGCCCGGCAACAGTTGCTCGCCATGACGCAAGGCATTCCGATCATTGAAGATGATGTGTTTGGCGATCTGGCTTACGCCGGGCGGCCACCCACGTTGTACAGCATGGATGACAGCCACCGGGTGATTTACTGTAATTCTTTGTCGAAAACACTGGATTCACGCTTGCGCATTGGCTGGTTGCTTGCGGGTCGATACCAGCCTCAGATCGAAAAGCGCCTACTGGCAGACAACATGGGAAGCCTGAACCTGATGCAGTCGGCAGTGGCTGAGTTTCTGAAAACCGGCAAATACCGGGCTCATCTGGGAAAAATCCGGCGCTTTTATCATCAGAATCAACGCCGGTTCAGCCAGATTCTCTGTGCTGCGCTCGACAGCTACCCCTGGCTGGTTGGCCGTTATCATCTCAATCTCGCCGATGGCGGATTTCTGTGCTGGTTGACCCTCCCAGAACAGGCCAACAGCGATCAGATTTATCAACTGGCCTATCAGGCAGGTATTAGCATCCTGCCCGGCAGTATGTTCAGCACACTGGATAGCTATCGCCATTGCCTCAGGCTGAGCTATGCCGCTTTTGAAGACAACCCACGATGGCATACAGGCATCGGACAACTGGCCAGAATCATTGCGGATCACTTGAAGCCGGCCAGCGATATGAATGAAGCGAAGAAAAGGATATTTCAATGAAACTTTGTCAAAACGCTGTCGTCACCATCCTGATTTGGATCCTGTCTTGCCTGCCTGCCCTGGCTTTTGAGCCGAAAGCCAAGGGCAGCAGCGAAGGGATGGCCTATCGAGTCGAAAAAGTAGCCGATGGCCTTGCTATCCCTTGGGGAATGACCTTTATTGATGCCAACCACCTGCTGGTAACACTTCGAGAGGGCCAAGCCGTTCTGCTGGATATTCGTTCCGGGAAGACAACGGCGATTAACGGCCTTCCGGCGGTGTACGCCCGAGGTCAGGGCGGCTTGCTCGATGTCCGGCTTTCACCAGACCCGACAGCACAGGGTTGGCTCTATTTTACCTATGCCAAGCCCGTAAAAGGTGGCGGGGTCACAACGCTGGCTCGTGCCAGATTATCAGGAAAAACACTCACTCAGTGGCAGGATTTAAAAGTCACCCGTTCTCTCAGTGACACCAACCGGCACTTTGGCAGCCGGATCGCCTTTGACGGCCGGGGCCATGTATTTTTCTCTGTTGGTGACCGGGGCCACCGCCCCAACGGACAGGATCTGACCAATCATGCTGCGGCCGTATTGCGACTGAATCTGGATGGCAGTGTGCCTGAAGACAATCCTTTTGTCGGCAGAAAGGATGCATCCGCAGAAATCTGGAGTTTCGGTCATCGCAATCCACAGGGGCTGGCGTACGATCAGGCCAATCAGCGTTTATGGGAAATTGAGCATGGTCCGCGTGGTGGCGATGAAATTAACCTGATCCTGCCGGGCCGGAATTACGGCTGGCCTGTCACGTCACATGGCAAAGAATACTGGGGGCCACTGGCTGTAGGTGAAGCCAGAGAAAAAGCGGGGATTGAATCGCCCGTCAAAGTCTATATCCCCTCCATTGCTCCCGGCAGCCTGCTGCTTTATCGGGGTGATGCCTTTCCAGGCTGGCAGGGAAATTTGTTTGCAGGGGCGCTCGTATTACAGCATCTCAATCGGGTCGTTCTGGATTCAACAGGTAAACCAGTGAAAGAAGAAAGGTTGTTTGAAGCGATGGGGGAACGTATCCGCTCTCTGACCCAAAGCAAGGAAGGTTATTTGTACTTTGCTACGGACAGCGGCAATCTCTATCGTGTTCTTCCCGAGCGTATCTGATCATGCTCAGCCCAAATAAAAAAAGCCCCGGTTCATCCGGGGCCCTGACTATCGTTTACAGGTGTTCACCACGACGCAGCGCATCAATACGCTTTTCCAGCGGCGGGTGGGTCATGAACAGTTCAGATAATGTTTTCCGACCGTTAATCCCAAACGCCATCATGGAGCCTTCCAGATGAGATTCCTGGCTGACTTTCAGTCGTTCCAGCGCGGCAATCATTTTCTCTTTACCCACCAGGCGGGCTGAACCGGCATCCGCCTTGAACTCACGGTGACGGCTGTACCACATCGTAATAATGCTTGCGAGGAATCCAAACAAGAGTTCCATGATGGTCGAAACGATGAAGTAGGTCATGAAGCTGCCGCCCTCACCTTCACCTTCGCCGTCGTTATTGTTCATGCCACTGACGGCACCGGCAATGATGCGCGAAATGAAAATCACGAAGGTATTCACAACCCCCTGAAGCAGGGTCATGGTCACCATGTCACCATTGGCGATATGACTGACCTCATGTGCCAGCACAGCCTCAGCTTCATCAGGCGACATGCTGTGCAGCAACCCCGTTGAAACGGCAACCAGTGAGTCATCGCGTTTTGCCCCAGTCGCAAAAGCATTGATGTCTGGTGAATCATAAATTGCAACGGTTGGCATACCAATGCCTGCCTGCTTCGCCTGACGCGCCACGGTTTCCACCAGCCAGTATTCCGATTCATTCCGCGGGTTTTCAATCACCATGCCGCCAACTGAGCGCAAAGCCATTGATTTCGACATGAAGAGGGAAATCAGGGAACCGCCAAAGCCAAACAACACCGCCATCACCAGCAGGCCATTCAGGCTACCCGGCTGTAAATCTGTAACTGCGTACACAATATTGAGCACAATACTGAACACCAGCATGACAGCCAGGTTCGTTGCCAGGAACAAGGCAATTCGTTTCATACCTTTTTATCTCCACCAAAGGTCACTAGGGTATAACGTTACTTATAGTATGGTCGTTTAATCTGAAAACAAGCGGAAGCGGGAAATTGTTACTTTTCGTAAGTCGCTGCGAAGACTGATTTTTCAGCATAGCCAGACTTAGACCTTAGACTTTGGTCGTATTGTTTAAACAGGCACCATTCACTATTGTTTTGGCATCAATGATTTCGCTCAGTATCTGAAAGGAGGCAAGATGGCTGACCATGAAAATTACCAAGTCGCAATTGATATCCTGCGCTGTCATCTTGGCATGACTGCCGAAGAAGCCTGTGCTGAACTGGGTATCGATCCTGCAGCTTCGCAATCAAGTGAAGTGATTGACCCGCTTTCGGGACTGACCGCAAACTAATTCCCTTGTATTAAGTGCTAGATCCAAAGCCTCCTCATCTGGAGGCTTTGTCATTTTTAGGCCATAGTGTGTAAATACAGTTTCCATTCAGAATGATTGTGTGATACTTATCCCAAAAATTATTTTGAACACTGTACAGGTAAACTATGAAAAAAATCTTTTCGCACACCCTTGATAGTGCCCCTTCGCAGGAAAACACACGTCCTTTGCTGATCACAATTGCGATTTTCATGGCCGTTGCTGTGATCGCTGCCATCGCAGCCTTCATCATTCAGATTGAAATTCTGCAATTCAGTGGCAACCTGGGGGAAGACTCACTCGTTGAATACGCTCAGGAACTCTACCTCGCCCTCAGCAGTGCCCTGTTTGCTGCGGTTGCCGTCAAGAGAGCGAACGTCCGTGGCTTTGCCTGTCTGGTTGCTGCCTTTTTCCTGGTATTGCTGATCCGAGAGCTGGATGGCGTACTTGATCTGGTGACGCATGGTTTCTGGAAAGTTCCAGCGGCTTTGGTGGCAGTGGCAGGAATTGCCTACGCGTATCAGCATCCGCAAAGCACTCAGCCACCTCTGGCTCAGTACAGCAAACATGCCAGTTTTGGGTTGATGATTGGCGGTATGGCGACGCTGCTGGTCTTTTCCCGCTTATTCGGAATGAGCGAGTTATGGCAAACCGCCATGCAGGATAATTACGTTCGTGAAGTGAAAAACCTGGCCGAAGAAGGCGTTGAACTCTTGGGTTACAGCCTGATTCTTGCTGCATCAGCCTGGTACTGCCTGCCGAAACTGGCTCGCAAAAAACAGCACTGACAGATTCTCTGAAACAACAAAGCCGCCATATAGGCGGCTTTGTTGTTTCAGACGGCTTTGGTTTTAGCTGGCTTTGGTTTCAGAGCTGAACTGAAGCAGGGAACCCCAACAACTCCAGATTCAGATATTCGGTTAAATCTCTTTTGCCGATATCAGGCAGATGCGGGATTTCGCCCAGCTTCGGTGCCGGTAACATCGCTTCAAGATATCTCAGGTTCTCGTCGTAACAACTGGTTTCGGGATCCACCAGATTCGCCACCCAACCCGCCAGAGTCAACCCATCGCGTTCAATGGCCTCCGCGGTCAGCATCGCATGATTCAGGCACCCCAGTTTCACCCCGACCACAAGGATCACTGGCAGATTCTCCTGCTTCACCCAATCTGAAAATTTCGTTGTCTCAGACAAAGGAACCCGCCAGCCACCAGCGCCCTCGACAAACACCAAGTCAGATTTCTGTTTCAAATGGTACAAACCACTGGACAATTTATCGGGACAAATCTCTACGCCAGCCTGCCTGGCTGCAATATGTGGTGCAATAGGCGGCTCAAACGTAAATGGATTCACCTCTTCATACGCCAGTTCAGGTTGAGAAGCGGCCTGTAAATACAGTGCATCCGAATTTCTCATCCCGTACACCGTTAATGTGCTCCCCGAAGCAATGGGCTTAAACCCAGTTGTCCGGTAACCTGACTTCACCCCAGACGCGATCAATGTCCGTGTAACTACCGTTTTTCCGGCGTCGGTATCTGTTCCTGTCACAAAGAAAGCGTTAGTCATTGTTCAAGACTCCAAAACAAACCTGATACGTTGCTGGTAATTGACCCGTGTGATCACGAAAACTTGCATAAGCCTGTTCAATTAAATTCAGTGCTGTGCGCCCAAACAATCCTTGGCGGCGATGTTGTGATAAATGCGTCGCGCCAATTCCCTTCAAATCTTTCATCAGTGCAAATGCACTCTCGTAATGCATAACGACAGGTTCCACGACCAGCTGATAGTCTGTAAACCCAGCCGATTCAACCGCTTGAACCAGCGCCGATTCACCCGCGTACTGATTCACATGCAGTGCCTGATCTACCGCTTGCCAGGACTGCTGAAGCTCAAACAGAGACCCTTCAGCTAAGGTTGTAAAACCAATCACCCCACCCGGTTTCACCACACGCTTCAGTTCTTTCAAAGGCACACGGAGATCACGGCACCACTGTAGCGCCAAGCTGGAAAATGCCGCATCAAACGTATTGTCAGCAAAAGGTAAAGCTTCCGCATCAGCATGCTGGAAATCCCCCTGCCCCTGACAACGCGCCTGTGCCTGTTCCAGCATTTGAAAAGAGAGATCTACGGCTGTCGTCTGATAATGCTGTCCCTGTAACTGCCGGGTGAAATAGCCAGTGCCGCATCCCACATCCAGCCAGTGACTGGTGTGAGCCAATACCGGCAGTTGTTCAAGCAGCCGGTGACCAACCCGTCGCTGAAATGCGGCCGACGCATCGTATTGCTTGGCTGCCTTACCGAAACTGGCTGCAATGGCCTGTTTTTCAGCAGACGGATTCACCCGATTCAAACAATCAGTCCGGCTGTTCTGACGGATTTGCTGCATCCTGTACCTCTTCAAAAGACGCATTCAAATGATTCGCGAGTTCCCTGACGTGTGCTTCACTGTGACTGGCCGTTAACGTAATTCTCAACCGAGCCTGATGAACGGGCACCGTTGGCGGACGAATTGCCGACACCCAAAATCCTTTCTCTGACAGCAAGGCAGACAAAGTAAGCGCCCGCTCACTTTCACCCAGCAGCACCGGCTTAATTGGTGTTGCTGTTGAGACCAGCCCCACTTCCGGCAACAGGGTCTCTTCCAGAATGGTCCCTAATGTCAGCAGCTTTTCCCGTCGCCAATCGCCCGCCTGGACCAGATCGCAAGCCGTACACAGCGCATACGCCTGTGCAGGTGGCATCGCTGTGGAATAAACATAATGACGGGCAAACTGAATCAGATATTCTGCAACGTCCTGACTGCAAAGCACCGCAGCGCCCTGCATGCCAAAGGCTTTGCCAAAAGTCACAATCAAAATGTCCGGTCGAATACCGGCCTGATGACAGCTACCGCGTCCTTCGTCACCGAGAATGCCGCACCCGTGGGCATCATCGACCATCAGCCAGCTCTGACTGGTGTGGCAGCGTGCTGCAATATCCGCCAGCGGTGCCTGATCACCATCCATACTGAACACACCTTCGGTCACTACCAGCCGGGCCATGTTCTCATCGGTATTTTGCGACAGTAACTTGTGTAAGGCATCGGCATCATTGTGGGCAAAACGCCGCATGATAGCCGGTGACAGCATCCCCGCCTCCATCAACGAGGCATGGTTCAGTTTATCCTGAATCAGCAGATCCCCTTTTTCGAGCAAGGCAAACAACACGGCCTGATTGGCACTGAAGCCAGTACTGAACAACAGTGCGCGTTCAAAGCCCAGCCATTCAGCCAGACGGGCTTCGAGCGATTGATGTGGTGTGTGATGTCCGGTCACCAGCGGTGAAGCGCCACTGCCTGCACCATACTTGGACAGTCCCTGTTGCCAGGCCGCGATCAATGTCGGGTCTTGGGCCAGACCGAGATAATCATTACTGGAAAAATTCAGGCTGGGTTGCGTTTGATTCGCCTGCCGAACCGAAGACGCCTGTCTCGTCAGGGTCTTCCGTCGACGATACAGGCCCTGCGCCTCTCGCTGGTTCAGGGCCTGAGCAATACGATGCTTAAGAGGCATCGTAGAAAAGATCATCAGCAGCCGGACGCGAAGCAACGCGCTGAGCGACCTGACCTAAGAGTTCCTGAGCCTGGATTTCGTCTGGCTTCGCTGCTTTTTCCTGACGGTTAATTCCCAGTTTTCTGAACAGCTGCATGTCTTTGTCTTCTTCCGGGTTTGGCGTCGTCAGCAGTTTGCAGCCATAGAAAACCGAGTTGGCTCCCGCCATAAAGCAAAGGGCCTGAGTTTCTTCGCTCATGCCTTCACGTCCCGCCGAAAGGCGAACAGCAGATTTCGGCATCATGATCCGTGCTACAGCAATAATGCGGACAAAATCGAGCGGATCAACATCATCCACAGTCTCCAGCGGTGTGCCTTTTACTTTGACCAGCATATTGATTGGCACGCTTTCCGGATGAACCGGCAAATTCGCCAGTTCCACCAGCAGACCCGCACGGTCACGGGCACTTTCACCCATTCCGATAATACCGCCGGAACAAATCTTCATGCCCGCATCACGCACATGCGACAGCGTATCCAGACGATCCTGATAGGTCCGCGTGGTAATGATGTTGCCGTAATACTCCGGCGAGGTGTCCAGGTTATGGTTGTAGTAGTCGAGTCCGGCCTCTGCCAGGGTATTCGCCTGATCAGGGGTGATCATGCCCAGCGTCATACAGGTTTCCAGCCCCATCGACTTGACGCCACGGACCATATCCAGCAGATACGGCATGTCACGTTCTTTCGGGTTTTTCCAGGCCGCACCCATACAGAAACGTGTGGCACCAGAACTTTTTGCTTTTTGCGCCGCATCCAGTACTCGCTCAACTTCCATCAAACGCTCACGATCGACATCGGTACGATAATGCGCACTTTGCGGACAATACTTGCAGTCTTCAGGACAAGCACCGGTTTTAATCGACAGCAGGGTGCTCACCTGCACTTTATTTGGCTCATGGTACTGACGGTGAACCTGCTGTGCTTCAAACACCAGATCCATAAATGGCTTTTCAAACAGCGCCTGTACTTCCGCAATGCTCCAATCGTGTCTCACTTCCACGGGTAAACCTCTTCATTGTTCTTATGGCCCGGTGAATGGCTGCGATAACCGCACGAATTCCACGGGTTTCAATGGTTGCAAGTCTACTTTGAGCAAGTACACTGTCAACCATAAAGAAAACACAAGGTTTACATCTGTGCAAAATATCAACACCAATAAAAACACCTCCAACCAGTTTTCATCTGCCGGAACTGATCTGGACTACGATCGCCAGCATGTCTGGCACCCTTATACCTCCACCCTGAACCCTCTGCCCTGTTATCCGGTCAGCCATGCAGAAGGCGTTCACTTGTATCTGGAAGACGGACGGCAGCTCATTGATGGTATGTCTTCCTGGTGGGCCACAATTCACGGTTACAATCACCCGGTGCTGAATCAGGCCGCCAAAGACCAGCTCGATAAAATGTCCCATGTCATGTTCGGCGGTATCACCCACCAACCTGCGGTTGAACTGTGCCGAAAACTGGTCGAACTGTCGCCAGCGCCTTTGCAGCAGGTTTTTCTGGCTGATTCCGGCTCAGTCTCTGTTGAAGTTGCGCTGAAGATGGCCTTGCAGTACTGGCATGCCAAAGGTGAGCGCCGCTCAAAATTCCTCACCCTGCGGCACGGTTATCATGGTGATACGTTTGCGGCGATGTCGGTGACCGATCCGGATAACTCAATGCACAGCCTCTATAAAGGTTTCCTGCCTGAGCACATTTTCGCCGAATCGCCACAGACGGGTTTCCATGATGCATGGGACGAAAACGATATCGCCGATTTAGCGGCCAAACTCGAGGCCCATCATACCGACATTGCCGCCATCATCCTGGAACCTGTCGTTCAGGGTGCCGGAGGCATGCGCATTTATCACCCGACATATCTGCGCCGTGTCCGCGAGTTGTGTGATGACTTGGGTGTGTTACTGATTGTTGACGAAATCGCAACCGGCTTTGGCCGTACCGGTAAACTTTTTGCGTGCGAACATGCAGGGATCAGTCCGGATATCATGTGTGTCGGAAAAGCACTGACCGGCGGTTACATGACGCTGGCAGCCACGATGACCACCAAGCAAGTTGCCGATACAGTGTGCAGCGGTGAAGCCGGTTGCTTTATGCATGGCCCGACTTTCATGGGGAATCCGCTGGCCTGTGCCGTTGCCAATGCCAGCCTGTCCTTGCTGGAAACCGGTGACTGGCAGCATCAGGTCAGCCGGATTGAACACCAACTGTCACAATTGCTGCCCATGGTGGGTCAGTCTGAGCAGGTCAAAGCTGTGCGCTGGCTGGGCGCCATTGGTGTCGTTGAATTATATGAACCGGTGGATATGGTCTCGATTCAGAAAAGTTTTGTAGACAATGGTGTCTGGATTCGCCCATTTGGCCGACTTATCTACATCATGCCACCCTTTATCATTGGTAATCAGCAGCTTGAAAAACTGGTTTTCGCTATTTTGCAATCACTGCACTAATATCGAAAAACAGACAAAACATCACCTTTGAACACATATACTCATAAGAAGAGCCAAATCAGGGCTGAAACCTGTCAATTTGAAGACATCCCGTCCAGAAAGACAGGCAGCCCTATCAAAAGTTGACGTCATAAAGGCTATCTATGATGCAGTTACCCCTTTTTCCGCTCCGGCTTTATGTGTTGCCGGGGGGTGTCAGTAAATTGCGGATTTTCGAACCTCGCTACACTCGGTTGGTGACGCTCGCAATGTCCTCAGGCAATGGTTTTGGCCTCTGTATGAAAGATGGCGATTCACTATGCCATTTCGGAACTCGAGTCGAAATCACCGATTTCGAACAATTACCAGACGGACTGCTCGGCATCACCATAAAAGGGGTGGAAAAATTCGTGATCAACAATCACTGGCAGGAAAAAGATGGCCTGAGGTTTGGCGAAGTCAGTCTGATTAAAAACTGGGCGCCCAGCAGTGCACGTTTTATCGATCGCCACATCGCCAACAGTCTGGAAGCCCTGTTTGAAGAATATCCGGATTATGCCGAAAATTACCCAGAGCCGGATTTCACCAACATGGCCTGGGTTTGCCAGCGCTGGCTGGAAATTTTGCCGCTTGAAACCAATCAAAAGCAATGGTTTATGAGTCGAAACGATCACCGGGCCGCCCTGTCGTTCCTGCATAATGTGATTGACGAGGAACTCAGAAACGATGATATCTGACAACCTCTGCCACAGCCCTCTTTAGCCACGGCCCTCACGGGCCAGTCGCTGATCGACCATACGACGATAGATGGCCGATAACAGATGCCGGATCCCCGGTAGTCCCATCAGAAACGCAACCGGTCGCAACCACCACACCTGTTTCAGCAACAGGATGTAAGCGTCCATTTCCTGATACACAATCCCCTGCTGATCCTGAACGTGTAACTCCCGTAACGCTTTTTCCGGTGAGATCCCCAGCGCTTTCAGCGCTTCATCTTTGCCGGTAATGTCGTACCACTCCACCAGCTCGGGATGGCGACCCAGCCAGGATTCATACCAGGCGCGATCCCGCACACAGCTTGGGCAGGCACCGTCGTAAAAAACCCGAATCTTTTTCATGTCTCTGGCCTCCAAGTGCTGTGTTCTTCTCTAAGTCTGGCTGAGCGCAACAAAAAACGCAGCCATCGCCATAAAAATAGGCATGAGCTGCGTTCAATCATCCGTCTCAGGAAAACTTCAGCCTTCTTCAATCAATTTCAGCAACAGATGACCATCATACATCGCCTGCTTCACCAGTGCCGCGGCCGGCATGGTCGCCTGCGTATAGAAGCTGGTTTCCTCAATTCGAAGATCCTGGTTATACACCGGTAGCGACTGGCTTTTCACACATTCCATAATCGCCGGATACAGCACACTTTTCGCCTGATTGAACTCTCCCCCAATCAGAACCTTCTCCGGATTAAACAGGTTCACCATAATGGCAATCGCCCGGCCAAGGTTGAAGCCCAGCGTCGTGATCACCCGAAATGCCAGCGGATCCCCCTGCACAGCCGCATCACAAATACTTTCAATAGTGAGTGGCTGACCATGGAGCACAGACGCTTCCCCCTGCGACAAACCGTTTTTGACCTGATCTCTCACCGCCTGCAAACTGGCAACGGTTTCCAGACATCCCTTATTCCCGCAGTGACAGAGCAAACCATCCGGTTGAATTTGAATATGTCCAAGCTCTCCGATATTACCAATGCGCCCCTGCAGCACCTGATTATCCAGGATGATGCCGGCCCCGACACCATGATGCACAGAGATCAGAATCGAGTTTGCCACATCATTCGCGTTGCCAAATAACTGCTCTGCCAATGCCCAGGAACGCGTGTCGTTCCCAATAAAAACCGGGAGCCCTGTAGCCTCATGAATCGCTGGCCCCAGCGGCAGGTCTTTTACCTCATAATGGGGCATCTGTAACACCAGACCTTTTTCTGAATTCACCAGCCCCGGCAGAGAAACCGCAATGGCCGTGATCCGGTCAAGCAATTTGGCGTGACGGGCAAAAAAGGAATCAATCTCGCTCAGCAACTTATTCAGGACATCCGCCTGCTTCAGCTCAACCACATCCTGTCTCTCTTCAAACAGAATATCGCCGCCCTGCTCATGTAGTGCGATTGTCAGATACCCACGCCCCAGCCGGATGCCCAGAAACTGCCAGCCATCGTTGTCTGGCACCAAACCAATTGCCGGACGTCCCCGGTTACCGGATTCAAGAATTTCCGCTTCTTTGATCAAGTGCCCATCAAAAAGCTCACGGGTAATTTTGGTGATACTGGCGGGGGCCAACTGGCTTTTCTTCGACAGTTCAATCCGGGAAATCGGGCCGTACTGGTCAATGAGTTTGTAGACGCTGCCGGCATTATTTCTTTTGATGTGATCGATGTGACCGGGCTGAGCGACATACATGCGCAGACTTCCTCTGACAATATAGGGATGAAGAATATGGAATTTTTTTACAGTGCGAACTAATTGTGAAGCGACTTATGCCAAGGGCGTGAGCCCAGTCACGACAAACGTATACCTTTTCAGCCCATCTACTGCTGTAGCCACTATGTCGCTTCAAAAACAAGATACCGCTTCAAAAGCAATGGGGATAGAGACAAGCCCTTCAGGTTCTGACATAATACGCGCCCTTCAAGGTTCAGGGTACTTGATACTGCCCGTTTCCACGTTCATTTTGTTAGATGTTTTGAGGTCGTCGTGTACAAAATCAATGAAATCTTTGAAACCATTCAGGGTGAAGGTGTTTTCACTGGTGTGCCGGCCATTTTTGTCCGTTTACAGGTTTGCCCGGTTGGCTGTGCCTGGTGTGATACCAAGCAAACCTGGAGTGCAGAGCCTCAGGACGAAGTGAATGTGCAAACCATGATCGCCAAGAAAGAAGACACACCAACCTGGACCGCACTGGATGCCGCAGGTGTTGTTCAGGTGCTCAACGATCAGGGCTATACGGCCCGGCACGTGGTCATCACCGGTGGAGAACCTTGTCTGTACGATCTGCGCCCGTTAACAGAACAGTTGGAAGCGCATGGTTTCCGTTGTCAGATTGAAACCAGTGGCACCTATGAAGTTCTTGCCACGGAAGCGACCTGGGTCACCGTTTCTCCCAAAATCAACATGAAGGGAAAACTGCCGGTTTTAACCGCCGCACTCGAACGCGCCAATGAAATTAAACACCCGGTCGGCACACAAAAAGATATTGAGCAGCTTGATTCACTGCTGGCAGGCGTGAACCTGAAAAAAGATGTCACGATTGCCCTGCAACCGATCAGCCAGAAACCCCGGGCGACAGCACTGTGTATTCAAACCTGTATTGCGCGGAACTGGCGTCTGTCGATTCAGACACACAAATACCTGTCAATTGCCTGATAACTCAGGTGCCATCTTTTTCATCAGCGTCATCCGATTCATCTGAACGAGCTGTCTCAATTCTCAGATGCTGTCTCAAGGGCTGAGACAGCCTGTCTGGTTTTACAATCACCCCCTCCCCCCTTACCTATACTCACCGCAAATACGAAACCAAACGTGCTTCAGGTTTGGTCAGAAAATATAGCATTTATCGTTCAGGGGAAGGATTATGCGCGCCTATCTGATGATTGGCCTGAGCCTGCTATGGGCTGGCCTGCTTTCTGCGTGTGGGGGTGGCAACGGTGAGGCCGGTATCAAACCTGCCGAATTACCCCCCATTCAAACCAAATTTACCGTCACGGTTGATCTGCCCGCGGGCTTGAATACCGCGCAGCAAAGCAACCACTGGCAGCTGATCAGCAAGGCCTACGCCGCTACACCGACACTGCTTCAGGACAACTTTGCGGTGCTGTTTCTCAACAGTCAGGGCAAAGTGATGGCACAGGCAGACATCACTAATTTTCAGCAGGAAGACGGCAATTACCTTATCACTGTCCGGAGTCCACTCCTGCTGCAAGGCGTCCTGGTACTCGACCTGGACGGTGCACCTCAGTTCGCCATTGGTGACCGCCTGCCAGAAGATCTGTTCATGACCCCTCTGACCGACACTGAAATCGCACTATCTCTGAAAACCACCCTGGCTTATCAGGCTCTGGTGAACCGTGTTGTGAAAGACGGAAACTGGGGGATCTTCAGCGAAACTGTCAGCAATCCGGGGAACCTCGACGTTCGCAATGCGGGTGATTTTATCAATGAACTGGCTGATGAACTGAGCGTAACGCTGATCCCCAAACTCGGGCTGAACGGTGTCAACCTGAGTACCTTGATGTCGTTACGTGTCGTCACCGACATTCTCGAAGGTGTCATGACCCGGAAATACACAGAACTGACGGCTCAGAAGGACACCATCCAAACGATTTTCAATGCCGGATTCTGGCGTCTGCGCAGTCAGAGTTCCCTTGAAGGCAGCAAACTTGAAGCCGATATGATGGACTTCAACAGTCCGGACACCGCAACCAATGAAACCCGCCAAATCGACTGGCAGTGGCAAAAAAACGGAGAGAGCGATGTCAGCCTGACTGAAGCATTTACTTACCTGAGTGAACAGCCGCTGGTTCAGTTTGATCAGAAGGAAGATGCGATTCAGGGCCAGATTCTGACAGCTTCCGGCTGGAAAGATTTATACGAATATTTCAAAGTGCTGATTTCCTCCAGCAGCACTGTCATTGTCACAGACGCTGGCCTTGAGGAGGGCGATGACCGCAACATCATGATACGGGTGAATTCATACGCCCTGTCCGGACAAAACATGCATGATTTTCTGACCACCAAAGAAAATCATTTCATGACCCGTTATGTGCCGGGCGATGCCACCTTTACCGACGGCGCCATGGGGTATTACTTTACCTGGAGTCCGGATACCACCCGAATGCTGCTCTGTAAAACCAATGTCAGCGGTGACGACTGCACCATTGCGCCCAAAGACAATCCCACTGTTCCGTACACAGTACTGGAAGATCTGGTGTCAGTTGAAGATGCCGGCAGCTTTGAACAGGTGAATGGCTACCATCTGACCGACAACGTGGTGCTTGAATTCATCTTTAACACCACCCATCGCATCAATTACTGGGTCAATGTGGGCGGCAATGACTGGATGAAAGTTGAAACCGGGATTTGGTCACCAGTCACCACCCAGGGAAAACAAATGTTCCAGTTTGCGATTCCTGATGTCATTCAGCAGCTGGCAAACCGCTACCCGTTCAAAACGCCTTATCTGTTTCTGGTTGTCGACCAGGGTGCGGTCCATCAGGGGGAAGCCGTTCTGAAAGATGATGATTTCCACTTTGCCGGATTCAATAACGCTGCCAAAGAACAAATCTACGCTGTCACCTCCCGCGCCAATTTGCCGCCCTTCGGTGACTGCGTCTTTGGCGATACGACACCAGCGACTGAAGACCAGTTCCTCAATGCTGTTACTGAGTGTGGCGGGGATGACCGCTTCACCACAGATGGCGTGAACGCGATGGTCAATCAGCATCTGGTGCAAATCTCAACCGAGGCAGACAATCTGGGCGAACTGGAAACGGTCATCCTCAAAAGTGACAACACCTGGGAGTATTACGTCAATACAGCGCTCCAGCCTGGCACGGCCAATCGTCAGTGGCAGCTCAATGAAAACGGCTTCCTGCGTTTGACAGAAGATACCAGCAACGCTTTCAGCGACTACCAGCTCTGGGCGATGACCCATAAAAAAAATGAGGCCCGCCCGATTCTGGCCGTGAAAACCTTCAGCCAGACAGATCTCGGTGGTGCGAATGAAACGGACATCAGCCATCTGATGACCAAGCAATATGCGCCGAATACACTGGTTGCCTGTACTGCCAATGATTCCGGCTGGAACAGCAGCACGCAAATGCCATCCTCGGCAAAAACCAAAACTGAATTTGAAAATCAGTCGGCCAGTTGTGTGGTCAGCTGGGAAAACCGGACACCCCGCTTTACCCAGAATATGCTGGCAGGAAAAGCGCTGGTCTTCAGCAGTAACGCATCCCGTCACCTTGTGCTGAACAATCAGGCAGACAGTCAGGCAGGGTTCAATACGGGCATCTACAGAGACAGCAACGGTTGTGGTTTCAATATTCCAATTCGCTGGAAACTGGAAGCCGATGGCACCCTGTACTACGAAAATGCCATGGCGCAGGCTGAGATTGATGCCACATTCAGCAACGGCGCGAAAAAATTCCCGACCGGAGATTTCCAGGAATGGCTGAAAGTGTCTGATACCGACGGCCGAACCCTGACCATCAAAGGATTCAATCACTTCACGCGCTGGGAAAGCGCAAGCCCGGCGCTCAGCGCCGATCAAGGTGAAATGTGGAGCGACACTGTCACCCTCATCCCGGCTGGGGATGCGCCTGCGGTTACGGAACAGACACCAACCGACCCGCCACAGCCTGGCAGCCCCTTCCCGGGCACCGTGTTACGAGACGGTCTGACGTGTAATCTCACACCACCAGCGACGCCATAACCTCCATTTCCGGCAGCCCAAAACAGGCTGCCGGAATCATTTTTAAGCACATAGTGATTACTAAATCAGCACAAAAGCCAACACAATGTGATTATTTCCCATCGACAGACGCATCAAAGCTTGATGCCTGAGCCGAGACAGGTAATATTGCTGTTTCGGATAGTCAATTAAGCACAGCATTCAGTCGTGCCTCAACGGAGAAAAACTACATCATGACTTACGCGCCTGTTTCTGACGTATTGAGCGGTAAGATCGCCGTCGACAGTGAAGTCACTGTTCGCGGTTGGATTCGCTCACGTCGGGATTCCAAAGCCGGAATCTCTTTCCTTGCCATCTATGACGGCTCTTGTTTCGACCCGATTCAGGCCGTGGTCCCGAATGAACTGAATAATTACCAGGAAGAAGTTCTGAAACTGACGACTGGCTGTTCAGTTGAAGTGACCGGTAAAGTGGTTGCATCTCCAGCTCAGGGGCAGGACTTCGAACTGGCAGCAACGGCAGTGACCGTTGTTGGCTGGGTAGAAGATGCCGAAACTTACCCGATGGCAAAAACACGCCACTCGATTGAGTACCTGCGTGAAGTAGCGCATCTGCGCCCACGCACCAACGTGATTGGCGCGGTTGCCCGTGTTCGTAACTGCCTGTCTCAAGCCATCCACCGCTTCTATCACGAGCAAGGCTTCTTCTGGATGTCTGCACCGCTGATCACTGCGGCTGACTGTGAAGGTGCCGGTGAAATGTTCCGTGTTTCGACACTGGACATGAACAACCTGCCTCGTACAGACAAAGGTGATGTGGATTACAACGAAGATTTCTTTGGTAAAGAAACTTTCCTGACCGTTTCTGGCCAGTTGAACGCCGAAGCTTACGCGTGTGCCCTGAGTAAGGTTTACACCTTCGGCCCAACGTTCCGTGCAGAAAATTCCAACACCAGCCGTCACCTGGCTGAATTCTGGATGGTTGAGCCGGAAGTTGCTTTCGCGGATCTGGACGATGTTGCGAGACTGGCAGAAGACATGCTGAAGTATGTGTTCAAAGCCGTGCTGGAAGAGCGTCGTGATGATCTGGAATTCTTTGCACAACGCATCAACAAAGAAGCGATCACCCGTCTGGAGCAGTTCGTTGAATCTGATTTTGCACAGGTAGACTACACCGATGCGATCCAGATCCTGAAAGACTCTGGCCGTGACTTTGAATTCGACGTTGAATGGGGTATCGACATGTCTTCTGAGCATGAGCGCTACCTGGCTGAAGAACACTTCAAAGCGCCGGTCATTGTGAAAAACTATCCGAAAGACATCAAAGCGTTCTACATGCGGATGAATGAAGATGGTAAGACAGTTGCGGCAATGGACGTCCTGGCACCGGGTATCGGCGAAATCATCGGGGGTTCTCAGCGTGAAGAACGTCTGAACGTTCTGGACGAGCGCATGCGCTCGATGAATATCGATCCGGAACACATGAACTGGTATCGCGACCTGCGCCGCTACGGCACCGTACCACACGCAGGCTTCGGTCTGGGCTTCGAGCGTCTGGTGTCTTATGTTACTGGCATGGCAAACGTTCGTGACGTGATCCCATTCCCACGTACGCCACGCTCTGCGAACTTCTGAGTCTTTCGCTTTTCAGCACTCAGTTGCTTCAAAGCCCTGCGATTTGAAGTGACCCCATAAAGT
>NZ_JMIB01000011.1 GCF_000695255.1 Photobacterium galatheae
TCAAGGTTGGCAGTATCGTCACCGGACATACCAGCAGACAGTGGCTGCCAGAGGGTTAACGCAAAGTATGTCGAGAAAAGGTAACTGCTTAGACAACGCCGTCGCTGAGAACTTCTTTGCCCTGCTCAAAACCGAGATGTACCATAACCAGCACTTTGAAGACGCAAATGATCTCATAGAGAAAATCCAAGAATACATTGAGTATTACAATACCAAACGCATCAAGGTGAAACTAAAAGGC
>NZ_JMIB01000012.1 GCF_000695255.1 Photobacterium galatheae
CCACTGGGCACGAGATGAAAGTCATCTGCCAGAATCATTTTGCCCCCTCATCTTCCGCGTCGTTTTTCTTCAAAAGTCATTGGATCCCCGCTTGCACGGGGATGGCAGGATCAGGGGTGGCCTGTTTCACGGGAGACATGCCGCGCATAAAAAAACGGAGCCATAAAGGCTCCGTGAATGCTCCGTGAATGCGAGCGGGGTTTCCCCATTTTTACGTCTGAGTCTTGTGATGATTCCAATCGCTCTGTGAATCAGCGTGGTGAATCAGTGGCTGTGCGCCTCGCCAGCACCTTTCGGATAGCGGATGGACTCCACCAGCTCCTGCACATCATCCGGTACTTCTGCGGTGAATTTGTTCACCACAATTGCCACCACAAAGTTCACGCACATCCCCAGTGTACCGATCCCTTCAGGGCTGATGCCGAACCACCAGTTGTCCGGTGTGCTGGCCGCAGGGTTGATGAACTTGAAGTAGATGATGTAAGCCGCCGTGAACAGAATGCCGCTCAGCATCCCGGCAATTGCACCTTCTTTATTCATCTTCTTGTAGAAGATGCCCATGATGATGGCCGGGAAGAAGGATGACGCAGCCAGACCGAAGGCAAAGGCCACGACCTGAGCCACGAACCCTGGCGGGTTGATCCCCAGATAACCGGCACCAATCACAGCCAGTGCAGCACCAATCCGGGCGGCCATGAGTTCCTGTTTGTCGGTCATATCAGGCTTGAAGCCTTTCTTCAGCAGATCGTGTGATACCGACGTTGAAATCACCAGCAGCAGACCTGCCGCTGTTGACAGTGCCGCTGCCAGACCACCGGCTGCCAGCAGAGCCACAACCCAGTTGGGCAGTTTGGCCAGCTCAGGGCTTGCCAGCACGATGATGTCACGGTTGATGTTCATTTCATTACGCTCATCGCCCGAGTAGAACATCTTGCCGTCGCCGTTTTTATCTTCCCAGGCTACCAGACCCGTTTTCTCCCAGTTGGTCACCCAGCCTGGGGCCTGCTCAGCCGCCACACCCTGCATGTCCGGACCATTAATGGTTTCGAACATATTGATTCGGGCAAATGCAGCCACGGCAGGGGCTGTGGTGTAGAGGAAAGCGATGAACAGCAGTGCCCAGCCCGCCGAAATTCGCGCATCTTTGACCCGTGGTACGGTAAAGAAGCGGATAATCACATGCGGCAGACCGGCTGTACCAACCATCAGCGCTGCGGTGATGAAGAAGACATCAACCATGCTCTTCGAGCCGTCAATGTAGGAGGTGAAGCCTAGCTCGGTACTCAGGCCTTCCAGTTTTTCCATCAGATAGACATCGGTGCCGCTGATGGTGGAGCCGAAACCAATCTGAGGGATGGCCGAACCTGTCACCATGATAGAGGTGAAGATTGCCGGAACCATGAAGGCGAAGATCAGCACGCAGTACTGAGCGACCTGAGTATAAGTGATGCCCTTCATGCCGCCCATGACCGCGTAGAAGAAGACAATCGCCATCCCGATCACGATGCCGATGTTAATATCCACTTCCAGGAAGCGAGCAAACACGACGCCCACGCCACGCATTTGTCCTGCAACATAAGTGAAGGAAACAAAGATAGCACAGAACACGGCAACCATGCGTGCGGTGCGGGAATAGTAACGATCGCCGATGAAATCCGGCACGGTAAACTTACCGAACTTACGCAGGTAAGGTGCGAGGCAGAGTGCCAGCAGCACATAACCGCCGGTCCAGCCCATCAGGTAAACCCCGCCGTCATAGCCGGCAAACGAGATGATCCCGGCCATGGAAATGAAAGATGCCGCAGACATCCAGTCTGCTGCGGTCGCCATGCCGTTTGCGACCGGGTGTACACCGCCGCCAGCCACGTAGAATTCACTGGTTGATCCTGCGCGGGACCATATCGCAATGCCGATATAGAGTGTGAATGACAGGCCCACCAGTATGAAGGTCCAGGTTTGAATATCCATGCGTGATGACTCCCTTAATCTTCGTGCACGTTGAACTTGCGGTCCAGCGCATTCATCTTGTAGACGTAGACAAAAATCAGCGCCACAAAGACATAAATGGAACCCTGCTGTGAGAACCAGAAACCGAGCTTAAAGCCACCCAGCTGGAACTGATTGAGAGCATCCACAAATAACACACCTGCCCCGTATGACACGAGGAACCAGATGGCAAGCAAAGAACCCATAATGGTCAGGTTCTCTTTCCAGTAGGCTTGCGCTTGTTCCTTGGATTCAAACGCCATGGTTATCTCCTTCCTATGGTCAGTCATTTTCGGTTAAAAAAATGTTACCTGATGACCATAGCAAGCTTCTGCAGAGGGCACATTGCAACTTTAGTCGGGCAAAAAAACACAGAAATTCATCTAGATTTAAAGTGTTAGTGATAGATATCAATAAAAGCCGGATGTTATGGCTGTGTTAAGTTAGCCAAAAGTATAAGGCGTCGCCGGTCTGGTTTTTCAGACAAAAGGCCATCGATTTTCCGACGATTTGGTTTCGATTGATGGTTTTTTTAGTGAATTGAACGGGGCGTGAGGCGAATTTGTTTACAGATAGTTTTCCAAAGGTCGCTGTAATTTAGGGCAAAATATACAGGCACCCCTTTGATAAACTGGGTGACGAAAAACAATTCATAACAACAATAACTGATGGAGGATGAGTGGACGCGATTTCAATTAACAGCTTTTTTCTGGTTGGTGCGCTTCTGATTGCGTTGAGTGTTCTCCTGAGTCCGGTCTCTTCCCGATTGGGAATTCCGATTCTGCTGGTGTTTCTGGCTGTGGGGATGCTGGCCGGTGAAGATGGGCCGGGCGGTATTTTATTTGATGATTATTCGCTGGCGTATCTGGTCAGTAACCTGGCCCTGGCGATAATTCTGCTGGATGGCGGGATGCGAACCCGAGTCGCCAGTTTCCGGGTTGCCTTTTGGCCTTCGATCACGCTGGCAACCGTCGGGGTTGCTGTCACCACGTTGTTAACGGGTCTGATGGCGATGTGGCTGTTTGATCTGGCACCGTTGCAGGGCATTCTGGTGGGTGCCATTGTGGGTTCCACAGATGCTGCCGCCGTTTTCTCGCTCTTGAAAGGCCGCAGCCTGAACGAACGGGTTGGGTCAACGCTGGAAATTGAATCCGGAACCAACGACCCGATGGCCGTGTTTCTGACCGTCACCCTGATTGCGGTACTCAGCAGTCAGAGAACCGAATTCAGTGCCGGATTTCTGGCCCTGAGCTTTGTGAAACAGTTCGGGATTGGCACCTTGCTCGGACTGGCCGGTGGCTGGTTGCTGTGGCGGGTGATCAATCGCAGTCAGTTGCCGGAAGGACTGTATTCGATTCTTGCTGTGAGTGGCGGTCTGATCATCTTTGCCGTCTCCAATGCACTGGGCGGCAGCGGTATTTTGTCGATTTATCTGGCGGGATTACTGCTGGGCAATCGCCCGACCCGTGGCCGTCATTCGATCCTGAACGTGCTGGATGGCATGACCTGGCTGAGCCAGATCGGGATGTTTCTGGTGCTGGGTTTGCTGGTCACGCCGTCGAATCTGCTGGCAATTGCTTTGCCGGGGCTGGCACTGGCATTCGGGATGATCCTGTTTGCCCGTCCGATTTCGGTGTGGATTGGTCTGTTGCCGTTTCGCAGTTTTACCGCGCGTGAGAAATGGTTTATTTCCTGGGTCGGGCTGCGTGGTGCGGTGCCGATTATTCTGGCGGTGTTCCCGATGATGGCGGGCCTGCCGAATGCACAGTTGTATTTTAATCTGGCATTTTTCGTGGTCATGGTGTCTTTGATTCTGCAAGGCGGGACGTTGACCAAAGCGATGGCCTTGGCGAAGGTTGAGTTGCCGCCCAGGCCGGAACCGGTTTCCCGGACCGGGGTGGAAATTTTTCCGGCCTCAGAATGGGAGCTGTTTGTTTATAAGATGAAGGCTGAAAAATGGTGTATCGGTGAGCCGCTGCGGAACCTTTTCCTGCCGGAAGGCACCCGGATTGCGGCGGTGTTTCGTGAGGAAGGGCTGATGCACCCCTCGGGCAGTACCCGACTGGAAGAAGGCGATATTCTCTGCGTGCTGGCGCAGGAAAAAGATCTGGAAGCCCTCAGTCAGTTGTTCAGTGAAGCACCGGAAAAAACAGAGCTGGTTCGCTTCTTTGGTGACTTTTTCCTGGATGCCGATGCGCGACTGGTCGATGTCGCGGTGGCTTACGGACTGGAACTCGACGGCGTTGATCCGGAACTGACCCTGAAAGCGCTGGTGATCCAGCATTTGGGGGCAAATCAGGTGTTGGGGGATAACTTCGAGTGGAACGGCCTCTACTGGGTGGTCGCCGATGTGGAAGACTGGCAGGTCACCAAGGTGGGTTTACGCCTGCCAGAGGAAGAAGAGGAAGTGACTTCGTGAAAAACGGCGAGTGAGTCGTCACTCACTCGTCGCTGAGTTCGTTTAACAGAATGACCGCCTGAGTGCGGTTCTTGACCCCGAGTTTTCGGAAAATGGCGGTCATGTGGGCTTTGATGGTGGCCTCCGACACATTGAGTTCGTAGGCAATCTGCTTGTTGAGCAGGCCATCAGACAACATACACAGTACCTTGTACTGTTGCGGGGTCAGCGTTGCAATTCTGGCCGCCAGTGCATCTAACTCGGGGTTGTCTTCATCTTCGCCGATCCCCGGCGGGAAACAGGGCTCACCTTCCAGCACCTGATTCAGCGCACTGATCAGGGCGCGCATATCACTGGATTTGGGAATGAAGCCGAAAGCGCCGTGACGGCGGACCTGTCGAATGACAGAGGTTTCCTCATTGGCAGAGACCACCACCACCGGCAGTTCCGGGTACTGTGCCCGCAGCTGGATCAAACCGGACATACCGTTGGCACCGGGCATTTTCAGATCCAGCAGCACCAGATCGACATCGGGTTCTTTTTCAAGCAGTGTTAACAGAGTATCGAGCGAGTCTGCTTCCAGCAGATTGGCCTTACTGACCGCCATGTGCACGGATTGAAACAGTGCATTGCGAAACAAGGGGTGGTCATCGGCGATAACGATTGTGTACTGAGCGTCCATGGCATTGAGTGTTTAGTTTTTGTTAACGCTATCACTGCAGGTCAGACAGATCAATTTGTTCACCCCCAAGTTACGAACTGGATCTGTTCCTGTTCGCGGTTTGGGGGTGTTTTATATCAGTGAGGTATGACTTTTCCTTATTGACCAATAAGTTGATTGGCTTTCAGGTGATCCAGGAAGGGTTCGGCTTCGACGAATCCGGTCAGACGAGCCTTGTCAGCTTGTTCACCGTCTGCTCGCCAGAAGTCCAGTGTCGGCAGTCCCAGCACATTCATCTTTTGCAGCAGTTTGATGTCGTCCGGCTTGCTGTCGGTTACATCGGCTTGCAGCAGCATGAAACGCTGGAGTTCAGGCGCGACGCTGGCATCGTGGAAGGTGTATTTGTCGAATTCTTTACAGGCAACACACCAGTCGGCATAGAAGTCCAGCATCACCGGCTTTCCTTCGGCCTGCGCCTGAGCCAGAGCTGTATTCAGCTCGTCCATGCTGGCCACGCGCTTGAAGGTAATCTCTGGCACCTGAGCCGTTTGTTGCGGGTGTGAGCCTGTCAGTCCCTGATAGATCGGCAGGAGTGAACCCAGCAGACCCACAATCGCAATGATGCCAAGCAGGCTGCTGCGCCAGGAGTGGGTCATGCCTTGCTTAACATGATACAGCCAGCCAAACACAGCGACGCCAAAAGTGGCCCACAGATAAGGCATCAGGCTGGCTGGCAGAATGCGCTCCAGCAGGAACAGCGGTACGGCCAGCAGCACAAACCCGAAGAAGATTTTCACGCTGTTCATCCAGGCTCCGGCTTTCGGCAGCAGACGGTTGCCGAACATGGCGGCCAGGATCAGCGGAATCCCCATCCCGATCGCCAGCGCATACAGCGCGACGGCACCGGTCAGTAAGTCCCCGCTCTGGGCAACGTAAATCAGCGCACCGGACAACGGCGCTGTGGTGCAGGGGGAGCACACCAGACCGGAAATGGCACCCATCGCAAACACACCGCCAAGCTGACCGCCGGATTGCTGGTTGCTGAGCTGGCTCAGCCAGGTCTGAACGCTGGAGGGCAGTTGCAGGGTGTAAGCCCCGAACATCGACAGCGCCAGCAGCACGAAGAGTGCGCTGAGGCCGATCAGGACGTACGGATGTTGCAATGCGGCCTGAAACTGAAGTCCGGCCGAAGCGACCACTAACCCCAGCAGGGTGTAAGTTAGCGCCATCCCCTGCACATAAGTGAAGGCCAGCGTGAAAGTGCGCCCGTTGCTGAGCTGACCGCGGCCCAGTACGATGCCGGTCAGGATCGGATACATCGGCAGTACACAAGGGGTGAAGGCCAGCCCGATACCCAGTGCCAGAAACAGTAGCGGTGTCCACCACTGCTCGGCCAGATCGCTGGCCAGCTTGTCCTGCTGACTCACCGGAGCGCTGGTCATGGCTGTGTCGTTCTGGCGCTCATCTGAATGGTCTTGAGTTTCGGTGTCAGTACTTACTATCAAATTGGCCTTGACTGGCGCTGTGCTGGCTGTTGGCGTTCCGGCAGCCGCTGCCACCGAAAAAAGCGGGACTTCACGGGTTTCCGGCGGGTAACAGAATCCGGCCTTGGCGCAGCCCTGATAACGCACCGTCAGCGTCGCATTGTCATTGGCCTGTATAATGGGTATCTGGAGGGCCAGCGGCTCGGGATAGATGGTGACGTCACCGAAGAATTCATCTTTGTACGGCGTGCCTGCCGGCAATCGGATGTCGCCGACGGTTGCGCCGTTGGCTGTCACGGCAAGCTGATGCTGATACAGGTAATAACCTGGTTTGACTTGCCAGTCGAGTACCAGTTGGTTGTCGTTCTGGGTAAAGTTAAACGCAAAAGCCTGATCAACCGGGACAAAGCTGTTCTGGCTGGAGGATTCTGTCAGTCCCGGCAGAGAAAACTCAGCACGTAACGGCAGG
The DNA here is from genome assembly GCF_000695255.1 of Photobacterium galatheae. Taxonomy (GTDB): domain Bacteria; phylum Pseudomonadota; class Gammaproteobacteria; order Enterobacterales; family Vibrionaceae; genus Photobacterium; species Photobacterium galatheae. The sequence goes on from NZ_JMIB01000012.1 coordinate 6,999, forward strand.
CTGAGGAACAGCAGGAAAAAGACAAACAAACGTGTGATACGCAGGTGTCGCAGTATAGTCATCGGATTCTGGCTCATGATCAGTCTGAATATTGCCGCCTGAGAGCGGGGTGCGCATCAGGCGACTATACCTTATCGGTCTATGTCTGTCAGACCGGATAAAGACCGCAGAGTTTCATATCACAGACACTTCTCAGGCAAGTATAGGCCCCAGCAAGAAGCCCAGCGCGACGGAAGCCGCGATTGTTGTGACACCCGGCAGGAAGAAAGGATGATTAAAGACCAGCTTGCCGATACGGGTCGAACCGGTATCGTCCATCTCGACGGCGGCCAGCAGTGTTGGGTAGGTGGGCAGCACAAACAGCGCACTGACTGCGGCAAAAGAGGCGACTGTGGTCAGCGGCGAGACACCAATGGCCAGCGCAGCCGGCATCAGGGCTGTGGTGGTGGCTCCCTGTGAGTACAGCAGCATGGAGGCAAAGAACAGGGTGACTGCCAGCATCCACGGATACTGAGCCAGCAGTTCACCGGCCATCCCTTTGATCCCGTCGATGTGGCTGGCCACAAAGGTATCGCCCAGCCAGGCGACACCCAGCACGCAGACACAGGCGCTCATGCCGGATTTGAAGGTTGCGGCATTGGCGATCTGTCCGGCATCAATTTTGGTGTAGAGAACAATGGCCATCGCGGCTGTCAGCATGAAAACCATAATGGCCTGATTTCGGCCCATCGCCGGGTCAGGAATCAGTCCGACGGCATCAGAAATCAGGGTGGCGTAGAGAACCACGGCTGCAATGGCCGCCAGAAAAATATAGGTGGCGGGTTTGGCCGTGGCCGGAATGTTTCGTACCTGACTGCCTTTCACCCGAACCAGCCCTTTGGAGAGCCGTTCCAGATACACCGAGTCATCTTTCAGCTCGCAGCCCTGGAAACTGGCAACGAAGGCACCGATCATACACGCGGCGAAGGTGCTCGGAATACAAATGGACAGCAAAGTCAGGTAGCTGATGCCCAGCGGTTCCAGCAATCCGGAGAAAAACACCAGCGCCGCAGAGATTGGCGAGGCGGTAATGGCTATCTGAGAGGAAATCACCGCAATCGACAGGGGGCGTGAGGGGCGAATCCCCTGCTCTTTGGCGACTTCGGCAATCACTGGCAGCGTTGAAAAAGCCGTGTGTCCGGTGCCGGCCAGTAAGGTCATGACATAGGTGACCATTGGCGCGTAAAAGTTGATACGTTTTGGATGCTTGCGCAGAAAACATTCGGCCAGATCGACCAGCCAGTCCATCCCTCCGGCAACCTGCATAGCCGCAATCGCCGTGATCACCGACATAATAATCAGGATGACATCCACCGGAATATTACCGGCTGGCAAACCCAGCCCGAGGGAGAGCACCAGCACACCGGCACCGCCGGCAAAACCAATTCCGATGCCGCCGATACGGGCGCCGAGAAAAATAAAAGCAAGAACAATGAAAAGCTCAATTCCAATCATAACCGCTCCGAGAGTGACGTGATTGAAACCGGTAGGGTCAACGGTTCCTTGTTTCGGGACCGGTTTCTGGGCAATCTTTGCTAACAAATTTGTTTGTCAACCATATCACCTTCGATGGGTCATGAAATTGATTCAGAATGGTGATCCGGTTAAAAGCGTCCGGTGCTGTGGTTGAAAATTCGCGGAATCCCGCCATCATAGACCACATCACGTGCATGGGTGGCATGGCGTCACCAATGTCTGAATCTGTTTTGTTGCCAACCTGACCAAGGGGTGTTTGTGTTTCCTGTTCTCTTACTGATGTTTATTCTGGTCCCCGTGATTGAAATTGCGCTTTTTATTCAGGTTGGCGGGGTACTTGGGCTGTGGACCACGCTTTTTCTGGTCTTGTTGACGGCGGTTGTCGGGGCGTCGCTGGTCCGTAGCCAGGGGATTGCGACTTTGCTGTCTGTTCAGGACCGGCTCAATCAAGGGGAGCTTCCGGCGCAGCAAATTCTGGAAGGGGTGATGCTGGCCGTGGCTGGGGTGCTGTTGCTGACACCGGGTTTTATGACCGATGCGATGGGGCTGGTGGTGCTGTTGCCGGGGCCACGTGCTGCGATTGCCCGTTATCTGATGCGCAAAGTAAAGGTTCAGAGTATGCATCAGGGGGGATTCGGCGGTGGGGTTGGTGGTGGTTTTGGTTCTCAGGGACCGTTCTCTAACCGTGATCCCTTTGGTCATGATCAGGAAGGGAACCGGAACGGTGATGTCTTTGATGGGGAATATGAGCGCAAAGACGATAAGGACAAGCGGAAAAACTCAGACGATGATGATCAGCACCGGCTGCATTAATCAATGTCTTTCGTCTTCAAAACAGGCAGCCGTGGCTGCCTGTTTTGTTATTTGTCGAGCATCACTTCTGGCATTGGCGCATGCCATCGCCGCAGCTTGCGTGCATAGACCAAGGCCGCTAAACCACACAGTACATTGGCAATGGCGATGCCGGTAAAGAGACCTTCTGTCCCGTTGATCCAGCCACCCAGCCAAGCGGCGGGCAGCAGCAGACCAAAGAGCCGGATCAGGTTCCAAAGCAGCGCCTGAAACGACAGATGCAGCGCATTCAGGGCGTTAATCAGTTGCATGCAGATGGCCAGTAAACCGTAACTGGCCGGAACCAGAATCAGGTAATGCCAGAGTTGGGTCCGAACCGCTTCATCCTGACTGAACAGGGCGGATAATGGCCAGCTGAGCGGCACCATCATGATGAACACCAGTAGCTGGAAGCCCAGCGCAAATTTCATGGCTTTAAACAGGGCGTCGAAGGCCCGCTTGGGTTGTTCCGCGCCTAAGTTTTGTGCCATAAACGGCATCAGTGCTGAGCTGAGTGCGATCATCACCAGCATCAGCAGCGATTCAATCCGCATGGCAGCACCGTAGGCGGCCACAGAGGAAGTCCCCTGAGCGGCGAGCAGCACCATGATGAAAGCATTCGACAGCGGGGTGAGTGCATTGGACAGCCCGGCCGGCGTCCCAATATGGAGGATTTGCCGCCAGTCGGCGAAGATGATCCGAAGATCCGGCATCGTGAGCAGCTTTTCCCGCACGATTAAGATTCGCAGCGACCAGACCAGCGCAACCGCCCAGCTGACGCCACTGGAAATCGCCGCACCCCGGACACCCAGTTCAGGGAAAGGGCCGTAGCCAAATATCAGCAGCGGATCGAGCACACCGTTGATCACACCAGCCAGCATCATAATTTTCGCTGGAGTTCGTGCATCGCCGGTGGCCCGGATGGCGCTGTTGCCGGCCATGGGGATCACCAGCAGCGGAATTGCCAGATACCAGACCGCCATGTATTCATGAATGATTGGCAGCAGGTTGTCTTCCGCACCCAGAAGGCGGAACAGCGGATTGATGGTCAGCAGCCCCAGTCCGGCGGCGGTGACGACCAGAAGCACTGCCAGTAACAGCCCGTGGCTGGAAACCCGTGCTGCGGCATGGTCATCGCCGCTGCCCAGCAGACGGCCGATACAGGCCGACAGACCGACCCCGACGCCCATAGTGATGGAATTCAGGGCAAAGGTGACGGGAAACGTAAAACTGACGGCTGCCAGCGCTTGGGTGCCCAGCAAAGAAATAAAGAAGGTATCGACCAGATTGAACATCAGGATCGCGATCATCCCAAACACCATGGGAATGGTCAGACGGCGTAAGACTTCCGGGATCGGGGCCGACAGCAGCCCATGTTTATCTGGTCGTTCTGATCGGGTCATAAGGTTCTCAAGTTCGCTTTTGCCAGCCCACCCTAAAGCAAAGAGTGTGATCCGGCAAAAAATCTGGCAGAAAAAACAAAAATATTTAACGACAGGACTTGGGTTCCAGAAAAACGACCCAACATGTCTAAGGAACAGATTTCGTGAGTCGGACAAACGAACCGACTCGCTTTCAAATAAACCTATGGATATTACCAAAATCAGGAGAGACGACCGATGAATATTCGTCCTTTACATGACCGAGTGATCGTTGAGCGCCAGGAAGTTGAATCTAAATCTGCTGGTGGCATCGTTCTGACTGGTTCTGCTGCAGAAAAATCTACCCGCGGTATCGTACTGGCTGTGGGCAAGGGCCGCATTCTGGAGAATGGTTCTGTGCAGCCGTTGGACGTGAAAGTTGGTGATACTGTTATTTTCTCAGAAGGCTACGCGACCAAGACCGAGAAGATCGAAGGTAAAGAAGTTCTGATCATGTCTGAAACTGACATCTTGGCAATTGTTGAATAATCCATTCACCTCGAATCAAGAATTAAGAAAGGAAGTTAAACATGGCTGCTAAAGACGTAAAATTTGGTAATGACGCTCGTGTAAAAATGCTGGAAGGTGTGAACATTCTGGCTGACGCTGTCAAAGTTACTCTGGGCCCGAAAGGCCGTAACGTGGTTCTGGACAAATCGTTCGGTGCTCCAACCATCACGAAAGATGGTGTTTCTGTTGCGCGTGAAATTGAGCTGGAAGACAAGTTCCAGAACATGGGCGCACAGATGGTGAAAGAAGTTGCTTCTCAGGCGAACGATGCTGCCGGTGACGGTACAACGACCGCGACCGTTCTGGCTCAGTCGATTGTGAACGAAGGTCTGAAAGCTGTGGCTGCGGGCATGAACCCGATGGATCTGAAGCGTGGTATCGACAAAGCAGTGGTTGCTGCGGTTGAAGAACTGAAAGCCCTGTCTCAGCCTTGCGCAGACAGCAAAGCGATCGCACAGGTGGGTACGATTTCTGCGAACTCTGATGCGACGGTTGGGAACATCATTGCTGAAGCCATGGAAAAAGTTGGCCGTGACGGCGTGATCACCGTTGAAGAAGGTCAGGCGCTGCACGATGAGCTGGACGTTGTTGAAGGCATGCAGTTCGACCGCGGTTACCTGTCTCCGTACTTCATCAACAATCAGGAAGCAGGCAGTGTTGATCTGGAAAGCCCGTTCATCCTGCTGGTTGACAAGAAAATCTCGAACATCCGTGAACTGCTGCCAACGCTGGAAGCTGTTGCAAAAGCTTCTCGTCCGCTGCTGATCATTGCAGAAGATGTAGAAGGTGAAGCGCTGGCGACACTGGTTGTGAACAACATGCGTGGTATCGTGAAAGTGGCTGCTGTGAAGGCACCAGGTTTCGGTGACCGTCGTAAAGCGATGCTGCAAGACATCGCTGTACTGACTGCTGGTACTGTGATTTCTGAAGAAATCGGCATGGAGCTGGACAAAGTGACTCTGGAAGACCTGGGTCAGGCCAAGCGTGTCAGCATCACCAAAGAAAACACCACTATCATCGATGGTCATGGTGAAGAAACTGCGATTCAAGGTCGTGTTTCTCAAATTCGTCAGCAAATCGAAGAAGCGACTTCAGACTACGACAAAGAGAAACTGCAAGAGCGTGTTGCTAAACTGGCAGGCGGTGTTGCTGTGATCAAAGTTGGCGCTGCGACTGAAGTGGAAATGAAAGAGAAGAAAGACCGCGTTGAAGATGCCCTGCACGCAACGCGTGCTGCGGTTGAAGAAGGCGTGGTTGCCGGTGGTGGTGTTGCCCTGATCCGTGCGGCTTCTAAACTGACTGAGCTGACTGGCGACAACGAAGAGCAAAACGTAGGTATCCGTGTTGCGCTGCGTGCCATGGAAGCGCCAATCCGTCAAATCACCCGTAACGCAGGCGACGAAGAGTCTGTTGTCGCGAATGAAGTGAAGAATGGCGAAGGCAACTTCGGTTACAACGCTGCAACCGGCGAATACGGCGACATGCTGGAAATGGGTATCCTGGATCCAACCAAAGTAACCCGTTCTGCACTGCAATTTGCAGCGTCTGTGGCTGGTCTGATGATCACCACCGAAGCCATGGTGACTGAACTGCCAAAAGACGACGCGCCAGACATGAGCGCCGCAATGGGCGGTATGGGTGGCATGGGCGGCATGATGTAATCAGCCCCCGTCATCTGTGACAAATCAGAAAACCCGCCGCAAGGCGGGTTTTTTTATGGGTGACTTTTTCTTTCACACTCATATTGAGTAGCTTGTTTTATATTGTGGTATTTCTATCGCTTTTCTGAAATTACGTTGTCCCTCAATGATTTTTCTTCTTATTGATCTTCAACTTTTCAAATGAGTCTGTATCTCTCGCTGTCTTGCTTCACGGAGACTTCCAGGTTGATGTCAGTTCACCTTCAGGAGTCCACCTATGTTGAGAAAAGCGATGTTAAGAAGAAACAGGTTAAGCAAAGCACTCTTGCTGATTGCAGCAAGCGGTTTTTGGATGACCGGAACCGCACATGCAATTGAGTCGGAGCAAGCTTTTATTGAACAATACCATCAGGATGCTCAGGTGTATCAGATCCCGGGCGATCAGATGCTGTCTGATGAGCGTTTAGGTGATATGTTTCGGGCGCAGGCCAGAAGTATGACCATTTGTCGGGGGGACTTTATTCCGTCGGGTTATGTGATCACCCGAACTACAGTGGATTTCAACTGCGGGAGCTGGCAACACAGCGATAATGCTTACATCCTTTCATTGGCACCGAAAGATGGCTCGACGTTTAAAACCTGCGCCGGTTATCACAGCCGTGTGTATGATGGCTTCGTGATTATCGCGAATATTTATAATGCAGCTTGTAATTTTGGCTCCGGTATTTCCGTGAACGGAAGTACTCAGGTGTATGCAGACAAGTACAGATCCAGCTTTACGGTGTGCGCGAATTCTCCGATCCCGAGTAATTACAGTGTGGGTCGCCATATCTATGAGCCTAGTTGTCGGGTCGGAAGTGGCATTAATAAAAATGCTTATGTCATCACCCGCCAGTAAAATGGCTGGGCCTGACGATTGCAGCCTGCTCGCCGGGCGGGCTGTTGATAACATCTGGCAAAGAAGTGATAACCCCTCCTGTCGTATGGCTATTTTTTATTATCTTTCAAGTCAACTATGCGTGGGGATTGATCCCTAAGTCCTGCACGATGAAAGGCACTCAGGAAGCTTGTATGACAAGGAACGTTTTACATGCGCATTGCTTTCTTTAACACACCATGTGGAATCTGTATTGCTGTCTATTGAATACTGACAGGTTGAACCCGCACTGGACGCGGTGCAGAATTTTATCGATTTTGTGGCCGATCCTGATGCCGGTTATGTTGTGAAGGTGCAAGCGCGTGTTTAATCGGCTTAGTCGATTGTTTTTGTGCAGGGTTCATCGGGGAAAAAGCCTGAAAAGCTGCACATAATAAAAAGTTGTTTCAGTTCAATGGTTTAACTTATGCTTTTGCTATCAATTTCAACTGTGGTGAATTGCGTACAATAAAATGCTGATTTTTATGATAAAAGCTGCTCAATGAGTCTTGAGTCGTTCCTCTGGAGTGCTGTCCATGAAAAATAAAGAAAAAACACAAAGGAAAACGCAACCTGAAATTCTGTCTGACAGTTCTCCGGAAAAATTGCTGAAAAAGCTGTACGTTAGGTAAATTCAATGTAAATCAATCAGTTATGATGTGTGTTTTTGCTTTTGTTGTATGGGTGGCAAAATCGTTCACCAAAAAGCTGCTGTGGCGGGAAAGTACTGAACATTGTCGTGATTGTATGAACTTTTGATCTGATTTTTCCTGCTGGTGTGTCGATATGCGGAAAATGGGTTCACCGGAAAAATAACCGGAAAAGCTGCACAAAATAAAAAACAAATAACTATCAGTGATTTACGGTGTATTTATTTTATGATTTGGCAGGGTGCTAAATTGGTTCAGAAAATTGGTGTTTGGTGCTAAAAAAGCTGTACAGGCTGCCTTGATAATCAAGCTGGCAGCCTGACAGATTGTGAGAATTATTGCTGCTGGTGGCGGCGTTTTTTGTTCGCGTGCTTTTCGATGTACTCAATGATCATGCCCGCGATGTCTTTCCCGGTGGCATGTTCAATGCCTTCCAGCCCCGGAGACGAGTTCACTTCCATGATCAGCGGCCCGCGGTTCGAGCGCAGTAAATCCACGCCAGCGACATTCAGCCCCATGGCTTTGGCTGCCGCGACTGCGGTACGGCGTTCTTCCGGGGTGATTCGAACCAGTGAGGCGCTGCCACCCCGATGCAGGTTAGAGCGGAATTCGCCCTCAGCAGCCTGACGTTTCATTGATGCAATCACTTTATCACCCAGTACGAAACAGCGGATATCGGCACCGCCGGCTTCGGCAATATATTCCTGAATCATGATGTTGGCTTTCAGACCCATGAAAGCTTCGATGACACTCTCAGCGGCTTTCTGCGTCTCAGCAAGCACGACACCAATGCCTTGCGTGCCTTCCAGCAGTTTGATGACAACTGGCGTGCCGCCCACCATTTTGATCAGGTCTTTCACGTCGTCCGGTTTGCTGGCAAACCCGGTGATCGGCATCCCGACGCCTTTGCGGCTCAGCAGTTGCAATGAGCGCAGCTTGTCACGGGAGCGGGAAATCGCGATCGACTGGTTGATGGAAAACACATTCATCATTTCAAACTGACGCAGGACAGAACAGCCGTAAAAGGTAATGTCGGCGCCGATACGCGGAATAATGGCATCAATGCCGACCAGATCATGTCCTTCAAAGTGAATGGACGGCTGGACGGAATTGATGTTCATGTAGCAGCGCAGGGCGTTAATGACCACAGCCTCATGACCGCGTTGCTCGCAGGCTTCACGCAGGCGTCGGGTGGAATACAGGTTTGCGTTCTGGGACAAAATGCCAATTTTCATCGTGTTCTCATCAACAAGCTAGAGGAATCTGAGCTGTTTGGTTGGCGATCCTGATATTTCAGCTCAGTAAAACGGACGCAGAATATGCCTTGAAAGTGACCAGGAATCGAGAGGTTGGACCATGATCTCTTTTGATGGTGACGAGAAGAAAATTTGCTCAATCTGAGGAAGGCCAGTACACATGCAGTCTGGAAAGGTCCCCTGAGACCAAAGGGGGAGGATGGCCTCAGGGGAGGGCTGAATTATTTCAGCACTTTCGGGTTTGAAACGCCCCACAGGGTGTAGAGTTCAGACAGAATTCGGCCTGAACGATCTTCGGTTTCCCCGATGGTGATTTCGTCTCTGCCCTGGCGGCCGAACAGCACGACTTCAGCGCCTGGCTTCACGCCTCTGATGTCTGTGATATCAACCATGGTGGTGTTCATGGATGCACTGCCCAGTACTTTGGCGCGCTGACCGTTGATCAGTACTTCACCCACGCGGCTTAGTGAGCGTGGGAATGCATCAGAGTAACCAATTGGCAGGTTAGCCAGTACAGAATTGCGTTTCAGCGTTTCAGTTTTGCTGTAACCAATGGTCGAACCGGCTGGCAGGCGGTGGATTGAAGCAACCTGAGTTTTGAACGATACAATGCGCTTGTACTCAGGGAACTCCGGCGTCGTGTCACCGTATAGGGCACCACCCGTACGGACCATGTCCAGCTGGGCTTCCGGCACCATCAGTGTGGTGAAAGAGTTGGCTACGTGCAGCAGCACGTCATCACGATCCAGCGATGTGTGGTTAAAGATCCACTGGCTGTCCTGCTTGAACTGGCGCAGACCATCGCGAATTTCATCCAGATTTTCGGTTGGGAAGTGGGTCATGATACCCACAACCTGCAGGTGTCTGGTTGCAACAATCTTTCTGGCTTCTTTCTTGCCGTGCTTCGTGCGCATTTCCAGACCGTTACGGCCCATATTGGCGGAGTTCAGCGCCAGATGGACTGGAATCACGGTGCCGTGTCGTTTTGCGATGCGGTTAATGATTTTCGCCTGCTGCTTGGTGCCGATCAGTTCTTCCAGGTTCAGATCAACCGCTCCCTCAATTTCAGACGGTGTGGCTGCACGCAGACGCATCAGTCGGCCGTTGAAGCCCATGTCGCGAACCAGTTGTGCTTCGGCGTTGCTGGTGATCCCCACACAAGGGATACCGCTTTGAATAACCGAAGGCAGCAGGTTGGCAATACCATTCCCGTAAGCGTCGGCTTTCATCACGGCACAGATGTCCGTATTTCGGCCCACGTAATTTTGCAGGTGCGCAATGTTGGACTCAAAAGCAGCTTTGTCTACTTCGACCCAGGCATTCGACGACTGAACTTCATCCATGTTGTGTGCTTGCTCAATCGCTGGCAGTGTTGGTGCCGCGATTGCCTGCATGGAAGCAGAAGTCGTGCCCATCATAGCCAGGGCAATCAGTGAGTATTTAAAGTTTTTCATGGTGCGTCTCTTTTTCTTGTTTCGGATTACAGGGTGAACTGATTGACGACCTGACGCAGTACATCAGCACGGCGCTTCAGTTCATCAACACCCTGTTGAGCTTCCATCGTAGACAGGCGGTTTTCTTCCGCGCTGTCACTCAGGGAAGCAACGTTGCGAGACAGATGATCTGAGGCGTGAGCCTGCTCCTTGACCGAACCGGCGATTTCTTCCATGCCGGAACTGACCGCTGAGATTTCCTGATTAAAGGAACTGAGGGATGCGTTGGCCTGATCAGCATGCTGCACACTGTTGTCGACGCGTTCGACAGCGGTTTGCATGGTCTGCGTGGTATCACTGGTATCAGTCTGAATGGAACTGATCATCGTACTGATTTCCACGGTGGCCTTCGCTGTCCGTTCAGACAACTGGCGCACCTCATCGGCTACAACGGCGAAGCCACGGCCTTGAGTACCGGCACGGGCAGCTTCGATGGCCGCATTCAGAGCCAGGAGGTTGGTCTGATCGGCAATGTCCTTGATCACTTCGACAATAGAGTTGATTTCACCGGCACGGCTGTCGAGTTGTTGCAGTTTGCCTGCGACCGTATTGGTTTCCTGCTGCACCGACTGCATGCCACGAACCGCATGTTCGATCGCCTCAACGGTGGTTTGTGTCAGCATTTCAAACTGGCCCATCTGTTGATTGGCGTTATCAACAATTTCGGTGATGCTCTGGGCACTGGCTGCCAGCTCTTCGATGGCAGTGGCACTGCTGCCGACATGCTCTGACTGGTTCATGGAACGATCGGCAACGGCACGGATGAGCATATCCAGCTGGGCACTGGTTGCTGCAACGCTGTCAGATGACTGCTGTACTTCCAGCATGCGGTTACGCAGAGCTGCCATGAAGATATTGAACGAATCGGACATTTCACCGATCTCATCCTGACTGCGTACTTTGACCCGCTGGTTCAGGTCCCAGTTGCCGTTGGCCAGCGAGCGTAACACTTCATTCAGGCCGTTAATTGGCGTCACAATCAGGTTCGCAATCATACGGCCGACAATCACGGCGAGCACGAGGAATACAGCAGCCACCACGAAGGTTTTCTTCAGGGTGTCTGCCTTCACTTCATCAATGTCGGTCAGCTTCACATCAATACCGATGACATGCACTTCGCCTTTGTTGTCGCGGAACGGGACAAAAACAGAGCGGTAACGACCAAACTCACCCTGATAGCTCTGGTATTGTTTCTTTTCGGTGCGGAATGCTTCGTTGAGCATGTCTGGTACTTCATCGTATCGCTCCAGATACCAGTTTTTGTACTGGCCGCGTTTCCATTCGTCTGTACTGCGATTGATGTAGGTGTAATAGACCAGGCCGTTGCGACGTACGGTCGAATAAGCCCACTCCAGTTTTGCGCCCTGGGTGAAGTGGGTCAGATGGGATGAAATGTCGTCATAAAGTGCATCGTTCCGACCTTTCTCATCGTTTGGTAAATCGCCGATGAGCTGCTCCACGGCATGGGCAGCCGTGTTCAGTTCAGTATCAATGCTGTTCATCGCTGAGTTGACCAGCGTGTGATAGGAAATCGCAGACAGGGCCGCGATGATGATAAGCGCGATGGCTGTGAACAGCATCGAAAGCTTGGTTTTCAGATTCCAATTAGCAGTCATGACTATTTCCGAATGGTAAAGGTGATGTGAATCACAAAAAAGAGCGATACCTGAGTATTCGGCGGCCAGTCTAATGACAATATTAATAGTTGCAATCCGAATAAATGCTTATTTTTTATTTGTTTTTATTTTGTTAAATAATATTTTTTTAGTTGTTTATTTTGATGTTCTTGAAAATGACAGGATGTTGTTTTTGTTGCAAAAAAAGGCATGATTGTCACGAGCTGGGGTAGGATTTCGGGTCAAATTGACACGGTGACGCTGTGGATAAATCAATCACTTACCTCATCAGCCGAGAGCTGAGCCGGGCGCAATCATCAGCAATTTCAGGTGACTGTCAGTCGGCAGGAAAGTACAGAAAATTAAGTAGGGAAAGTAAGTAAGGAAAGAAAGCAAAGAAATAAAAGCGCTTCATTTCGGGTGGGGGCGGTGAGAAAAATACACCAGACCAAAATAGGGGGGAAATTTGGTCTGATGCGTTCCAATTTATTATTCCAGATGAAGATCCAGCGGTGTTTTACTCGTGCGTCCGCCGATCTCTCGGGTCAGTTTGGGCACAAGATAGCCGGAAACTTTTGCCATCAATCCGGCCATGATCTGGCGGGCCTCGTCATCACTGACCAGAAAATGGGCCGCGCCCTGAACTTTGTCCAGGACATGCAGGTAATAAGGCAAGATTCCCGCATCAAACAGGGCTTCACTCAGTGTGACCTGTGCTGCCACCGTATCATTGACGCCACGCAGTAACACGGCCTGATTGAGCAGAGTGACACCGGTTTCCCGCAGCAGTGTCAGTCCCTGACTCAGTTCATCACTGACTTCGTTGGCATGATTGATATGGGTCACCAGCACGGTTTGCAACCGGGTCTGGCCCAGCAAATCGCACAGCGCCGGGGTTATTCGGGCCGGGATCACCACGGGCAGGCGGGAATGGATGCGCAGCCGCTTAATGTGCGGAATGGTGGCTATGGCCTCAATCAACCAGCGGAGTTCGCTGTCTTTCGCCATCAACGGATCACCGCCGGAGAGGATCACTTCATTCAGTTCCGGGTGGGCGGCAATATAGTCTAGTGAAGCTTGCCACTGACGTTTCCCGCCCGGGTTGTCCTGATACGGGAAATGACGACGGAAACAGTAACGGCAGTTGATGGCACAGCCGCCTTTGACGATCAGGAGCACCCGGTTGCGGTATTTGTGCAGCAGTCCCGGCTGGTCATTGTCTTGTTCTTCGAGCGGATCGTGCGAATAGCCTTCATGCACCTCAAATTCTTCAGCCAGCGGCAACACCTGTCGCAGCAAGGGATCCTGCGGGTTGCCAATTTCCATTCTATCGACAAAGCTTTTGGGGACACGCTGCGCAAACAATTTTTTGGCTGCCAGACCATCCTGCCAGGGGGCGGGATCTATCTGCAGCAAATGAAGCAGTTCAAGCGGATCCGAGATCGCATTGGCTAACTGTTCGAGCCAGTTTTGCTCAACAGTGGCGACGTTTCGGGTTATGATGTGCGGCATGAAAATAACTCGAAGATGTTAAGAGGAAAAAAATGGCGTCTTTCAGCACGAATGAATTCCGCGGCGGAATGAAAATTATGCTCGATAATGAACCATGTGTCATTATCGAAAACGAATTTGTGAAGCCAGGCAAAGGCCAGGCATTCAACCGAGTCAAAATCCGTAAGCTGCTGTCTGGCAAGGTTCTGGAAAAAACCTTCAAGTCTGGTGACACAGTTGAAGCAGCAGACGTCGTGGATACAGATCTGGATTACCTGTACAACGACGGTGAATTCTACCACTTCATGAATAATGAAACCTTCGAACAAATCGCAGCTGATCTGAAAGCAGTGGGCGACAACGCGAAGTGGCTGGTCGAAAACAACACCTGTACGCTGACCCTGTGGAATGGTAACCCAATCGCTGTGACGCCACCAAACTTTGTTGAGCTGGAAGTGGTTGAAACCGATCCGGGCCTGAAAGGTGATACACAGGGTACAGGTGGTAAGCCTGCAACGCTGTCAACCGGTGCAGTGGTTCGTGTGCCGCTGTTCATCCAAATCGGTGAAGTGATTAAAGTTGACACCCGCTCTGCGGAATACGTCAGCCGCGTGAAGTAATTCATTGCGTGATCAGACAAGGGCCGCATTATGCGGCCTTTGTCGTTTTCATGCCTCGCTTCGTGTCCGCAATTTTCGACTCTGATGAAAGAAGACTCTCCTATGACAATGCATTGGCAACCAACGGCCGATCTGGCGAACCTGCGTCAGCGGGCCGCTATTCTGGCGTCTATTCGTGAATTTTTCGCACATCGTGGTGTTTTGGAAGTGGATACCCCGGCGATGAGTCAGGCGACCGTCACCGATATTCATCTGCACACGTTTAACACTGAGTTTGTTGGGCCGGGGTTTGCCGACGGTCAGACGCTGTACCTGATGACCAGTCCGGAGTTTCACATGAAACGCTTGCTGTCGGCGGGTAGCGGACCGATTTATCAGATCTGTAAATCATTTCGCAATGAAGAATCTGGTCGCTACCATAATCCGGAATTCACCATGCTGGAGTGGTACCGCCCCGGCTTTGATCACCATGCGCTGATGGATGAAATGGATGCTTTGCTGCAACAGGTGCTTTCATGTGGCGCGGCGGAGCGGATGAGCTACCAGCAGGCATTTTTACAGGTGCTGTCGGTATGCCCGCTGACTGCGTCAATGGATGAGCTGAAGCAAGCTGCGTTGCCACTGAATCTGGGCGATGTTGCTGCCCATGAAACCGACCGTGACACCTTGCTGCAATTGATGTTCAGCATGGGGGTCGAGTCGGTGATCGGCCAGCAGGTCCCGGTGTTTGTTTATGATTTCCCGGCCTCGCAGGCGGCACTGGCGCGGATCAGTCCGGCAGACTCTCGTGTGGCGGAGCGGTTTGAGGTTTATTTTCAGGGGATCGAACTGGCGAACGGTTTTCATGAACTGTCCGATGGTGATGAGCAGCAGGCACGCTTTGAAGCAGATAATGCCAAGCGCCTGACGATGGGACTGACCGAACAGCCGATCGACCATCACTTAGTTGCTGCCCTGAAAGCTGGTTTTCCGGACTGTGCCGGCGTGGCGCTGGGCATTGACCGTCTGATCATGCTGGCGCTGGGCCAGACGCATATTGCGCAGGTGACCGCCTTCCCGGTCACCATCGCTTAATTCCGTTGGGCTTGGTGGATTCAGTGACCGAGGATCAGCCCGGTGCCGACCACGGCCAGCAGTGCACCCAGCCAGGCGGCACCCGGTGGCCGATGGCGGGTGTACAGCCATAACAGCGGCAGGATCAGAATCGGTGTGGTGGCGGAGAGCAGTGCCACCATGCCGACATCGCCGTGCTGCAGGGCAAACAAAATCAGCGTCATCCCGACAGTCATCGCCAGAAAGCCGTTCAGGGCGACCATGCCAAGAATGGGCAGGGTGATGGGCTGTAAGGGCCGGGCAATTTTCGCACCACTCAGCCGAAGTACACTGTGTGCGCCAAATGCGGTTGCCATCCGAATGGCTGAAGCGGCGACCGGATCCAAAGATGTCTGCATTGCGGGTTTGGCAATGATGGCCCCCAGCGACTGACACAGCGCGGCAGTTAATCCGAGGATGATGGCAACGCCCAGACGACCGGTCATCGCTTCAATCTGATGCTTCTGGCTTTTCTGACCAAACAGAATCGCGGTCAGTACTCCGGCAAACACCAGTACAGCCCCCACCAGTTTCCATCCCAATAAGGTTTCATCGAACAACCAGATGCCCAGCAGGGCGGAGAACACGGCGTGGCAGGAGAACAGCAGGCCAGCCCGGCGTGGCCCCATGCGGTTAAAACAGGCAAACAGAGCAGTATCGCCAATGAATATCCCGATCAGACCGGACACAGCCATTACCAGTGCAACATCCCAGGAAACTGTTGACCAGCCGCCATTGAGCAATGCCATGACCGACAGCATCAGGGTGACACAAGCCATGCGCCAGCGGCTGTAGGCAAACGCACCTAAATGACGGGAAGGTGTCACCGAGATTAAACTGCTGATCGCCCAGAGTGAGGCCGCGGCCAGCGCCAGCCATTCGTAACCCATGAATATCCTTATCGAAAAAATACGGTGGTGACAAAGTGTTGTCCTGACAGGGCGCTTATCATGCAGGAAAGCGGCGGGAAATGGTATGGGATGAGGGGAGGGGAACGCATAAAAAACGGCCAGCGCTTGGCTGGCCGGGAGGGTGAAGATTGTTCGGCGCTTAAATCTTGAAGCGCGAGACGTCGGCCCGCATTGCTTCTGCGGCCTGGCTCATGCCTTGGGCGCTGTGGCTGACATCCTGTGTCTGAGTCGCCAGATGATCTGAGACGTCACGGATCGTCTGGGTATTACGGCTGATGTCTTCACTCACCGCGCGCTGTTCTTCTGCGGCACTGGCGATTTGAGTTGCCATATCAGAAATCTCTCCGATGGCCCGGGTGATCTGCGTCAGGCTGTCACTGGCTGCCTGCGCATAGTCCACACTCTGGCCCGCCAGATCGGTACTGGCTCCCATACTGTCGACCGCGTGACGGGTATTGTTTTGCAGGGTTTCAATCATGGCGCGGATTTCTTCTGTGGAATCGTGGGTTCGCTGGCTCAGCACCCGAACCTCATCGGCAACCACGGCGAAACCGCGTCCCTGTTCACCGGCTCGTGCCGCTTCGATGGCGGCATTCAGTGCCAGCAGATTAGTTTGTTCGGCAATGCCCTGAATGGTGGCCAGAATATGGTTGATATCCTGCGCATTGGCTTCCAGTGCCTGAATCACGTTGGCCGCTTCCTGAACCTGATTGGCCAGCGAGACAATGGCTTCGCGGTTCTGACTGATGACCGCCTGTCCCTGATCGCAGGCGCTGGTGGAAGATTGTGCGGCTGCGGCGGTCAGTTCAGCATGGCTGGCGACTTCAGCCGCAGTGGCCGACATTTCGTGGATTGCTGTCGCGATCTGGTTGATTTCGCCTTGCTGGCCATTGACCCGCTCTGAAGCCTGGCGGGCCTGATAGAATGACTGTTCGGCCTGTTCACTGAGGTTGTGGGAACGGTCAACAATCCCTTTGATCATCTGTTGCAGCTGGCTGAGGAACAGGTTCATGTTTTCGGCCAGTTCACCGACTTCATCCATGCGCTGGATTTCAATTCGCTGGGTCAGATCGCCATTCCCCTGAGTCAGCGCATGAACCGAACGGTTCAGATCGTTCAGTGGGCGCAGCAGGCTGTTGATGATCAAGCCGGCCAGGATGGCAATCACTGCGTAAATCAGCAATGAAGCCAGCAGGGTGAAAGACAGGGTTTTGCCGATAGCGGCATAGGCCAGCGTTTTATCCTGAACAATCCCGACCGACCAGTCTGTCCCGGCAATCGGTGCGATTCGGATCAGCTTCTCCTGATTGTCTTTATCAAAATGGAACTCGGCGACCTTCTGGCTGCTGGTCAGGCTGCGGATAAAGGCGGACGTCAGTTCATTATCCAGCTGGGTCAGCGGCTTGCGGCTGAGCGATGCGTCCTGATAGGCGACCAGGGTATTGTTGCCGTCGATCAGGAAAGCGAAGCCGGCATTGTCCAGTTTGAGGCCAAGAATTTTATCAATGATGTGAGTGACCGTCAGATCAGCTGCCAGTACGCCTTGACGCTCGCCGTTGAAAGAACGGGCAAAGCTGACGACCAGACTGCCATCAAAATCCTGATAGGGTTCGGTCAGGATCAGCTTGCTGGATTTCATCGCGTCCTGATACCAGGGACGGGTGCGCGGGTCATAGTCAGACGGCCAGTCTTCGGTTTTATCGCCGTAGGCGATACTGCCATCGGAAAAGCCTGCGTACACAGAAAGAAAGTGTCCGGCGTTCTTGGTCAGCAAAAGTTCACGGTCGACATTGTTGTCTGTTGCGATCAGCGGCAAATTGGCCAGCAGCATATCGCGGCGGGCGTTCAGCCAATCGGCAATATAGTCCCCGGTTGCGGCCCCGATGGCGCTCATCTGGGCGTTCACTTCACTGGTGGTTTCGTTGCGGAGCTGAGAAATAGAAATGCCAGCTTGAATTGCACTGACGATTGCAATGATGGCAGCGATCGCTACCTGTATTTTGAGCTTTATTGTGAGTTTCATACTGCAATTCCGGGGGTCTGTCCTTGCCCTTCTCATCCCGACGGAGGGCGAGCGAATTTAGGTCTGTTGACCTTGCGAGTCACCCGTTATTATCAGCGAAACTGATGTCAGCTTGACGCAAAATTGAGAGGTCTGTTGTTAGGATGTGAGCCTGCTCCAATATCCCTGTTCTCGCTTTCTCCACTATCACTCATAAAATCAATAAGGCTGCCAGATAGAGCAGTAGCAGGCCACTGAGCCCGACCAGCACACCAATTTTCATCATGTCTCGACTGTCAAAAAGTCCAGTGGAATATGCCAGGGAGTTGGGCGGTGTTGAGACCGGTAGCACCATGCCCAGTGAGGCTGAAAAGGCTAGAATCACCAGCATAGACGGCAGGCCTCCTGCGTTTGCCAGTGCCGGAACTGAAGTCGCGATGGCTGCGCCAATCGGCATCAACAGGTTTGCTGTCGCCGTGTTCGACATGAAATTTGCCATCAGCCAGCATAGCAGTGACAGCAAAGCCAGGATCAACAGCGATGGCAGGGCTTCATAATTGATAGCGTGCGCCAGTTGTCTTGCCAGTCCGGTCTTTTCAAGCGCCATTCCGATGGCAATCCCCCCGGCAACCAGCCAGAGCACATCCCAGTTAAACAGCTTGAGTTCTTCTTTGCCGATGATACCGGTCAGGGCAAAAACGGTGAGTGGGATCAGGGCGACCACATAAGCATTCATGCCATGCAGCGCCGTTGTCAGCCAGAGCAGGATGGTTGCGCCGAAGGTCAGATACACCACCCAGGCATGCCAGTTGTGCTGAAACTGACCTTCCAGCCGTAACTCCAGTGTGGCCAGCCGGGTTGGGAACAGGCGTTGTAGCAGCCACCAGGCGAGTCCGAGTTGTACCAGGACAAAAGGCAGACCAATCGCCATCCATTCAAGGAAGCTGATACTGTGCTCTTCGGTCAGGTATTGCAGGGCAATAGCATTGGGCGGCGTGCCAATCGGAGTTGCGATGCCGCCGGTGTTGGCAGCGACTGGCACGGCCAGCACCAGCGCTTTGACACCTGAATCTTCTTTGGGCACCGCAGCCAGAATTGGCGCCAGCAGTGCCAGCATCATGACTGTCGTCGCAGTATTGGACATGAACATCGAGAAAATAGCCGTAATCAGCATCAAACCGAGCATGATATAGCGGGGCTCATTGCCAAAAGGGCGAAGCAGCACACGGGCCAGATTGGTATCCAAACGGTATTTCGCGGCTGCAATCGCCAGCGCGAAGCCGCCCAAAAATAGCATGATGATGGGTGAGGCGAAGGCGTGAAAAATATCGGTGTAGGGAAGTAACTCGCCAAGTGGTGTTTCGCCGGCTGAATGACGGAAAGTGAGCAGGCTCTGATCAGAGAGCAGTACCAGTTCCAGCACAATAATGAGCAGAGAAGTGGCGTATACCGGCACCGGTTCTAAGACCCAGAGCAGTGCAGCCATGACGAAAATAGCCAGCAAACGGTGCTGGATCAGGGTCAGTCCGTCCAGCGGCAGGGATTCGGTGGGCATTTGCAGCAGGGCAAATGGTAAGCCAAAGGCGAACAATAACTTCAGCAGTTGTGAGAAAGATAGTTCCGGCATTCCCTGTGCTCTCTGTATAGGCAGACAGCGACAGCATATCAGTTTCATCCGGATGCATAGGATGGCGCAGATCAAAAAGCAGGATCAAAAAGGGACGTCTGTAAACGTCCCTTTGTTGTTTTGCGTGCTGTGTCTGTTATGCGTCACTGCTGGTGTCAGTGGCCTGTGCTGTCGGTGCAGATTTCAGGCGGGCATAAGCTTCACCCATACGGGTCGGAATATTTGGTGCCAGGTTGGCTTCGAAGTCGATCATGTCTTTTGGGAACAGGTTGATGACGGTTGAGCCTAACTTGAATCGGCCCATTTCCTCACCTTTTTTCAGAGTGATAGCCTGTTCACCTTCCGCAGGATAGTCCCAGCGGCGCACAACCGGACCACGGGGTGGGTTAATCGTCCCGGCCCAGACGGTTTCGATGCTGCCAACAATGGTGGCACCAACCAGTACCTGAGCGACCGGACCGAATTCGGTATCAAAAATACAAACCACACGTTCGTTACGGGCAAACAGGTTCGGGACGTTCTCTGCCGTCAGCGGATTGACCGAGAACAGATCGCCCGGAACATAAATCATCTGGCGAAGTGTGCCGTCACATGGCATGTGAACACGGTGATAATCTCGCGGTGACAGATACAGAGTTGCGAATTCACCGGCTGCGAATTCATCAGCCAGTGCCTGATCACCACCCAGCAGTTCGACGGCTTCGTAGGTGTGGCCTTTGGCCTGAATCAGCTGGCCTTTTTCAATTGGACCGAGCTGGCTGACGCAGGCATCTGCCGGGTGACAGAAGGCATCTTGCTCATCGTTGAGCGGACGTACGTCTTCTTTCAGTTCACGAACAAAAAAGTCGTTGAAGGTTGCATAATATGCCGGGTCTTCGTGGCGCGCTTCGGACATATCGACTTTGTAGCGGTTGATAAACCAACGGATGACCGCTGTGGTCACAAAGCCGCCTTTCAGATCAGCCAGCTTGCCTGCCAGACGGGTCAGGGCGTGTTTCGGCGCGCAGTATTGCAGGCCAATTTTCAGGTTATCGCTCACAATAAGATCCCAAATCTATTACAAATCAATGGTTTGGTCTGTCACTTCACGCGACGCTGACCCGGGCTGCGAATTCTATCCGAATTCACAGGCCAAGTCAGGCTGAGCTCCCGACAGAGGAAGCCTGTTCGCAAAATGACGGCTTAATTTTGCTTGTTGCGGGAAAACTGACGGTTCGCAATGTTTTCCGACATACTGTCAATGATTTTATGGTAGCTGTCGAATCGTTCCTGGCTGATTTTGCCATCTTCCAGCGCTTCGCGCAGCAGGCAGCCCGGATCATCTTTGTGCTTACAGTCTCGGAACTTACAGCCTCCCAGATAATCTCTGAATTCGACAAACGCTTTGGTGACTTGTTCCGGCTCTAAATGCCAGAGACCAAATTCACGCACCCCGGGTGAGTCGATCAGATCACCGCCGTCGGCAAAGTGATACAACCGGGCTGCCGTGGTGGTGTGTTGGCCCAGACCGGAGTTTTCCGAGACGTCGCCGATTTCAGCTTCAACTTCAGGCATCAGGGCATTGACCAGGCTGGATTTACCCACCCCGGATTGTCCGGCAAAGATGCTGATGTGATCTTTTAGATCGGCTTTCAGAGTTTCTAATCCTTCGCCCGTCATCGTACTGACATACCGCACTTCATAGCCGATCTTCCGATACAGCGACAAAGTTTCCTCGACCCGCTGACGGTTGTCATCATCCAGCAAATCGACTTTGTTCAGCACAATGAGTGGTTCAATCTCAACGGTTTCGGCTGCAACCAGATATCGGTCGATAATATTGAGCGACAGTTCCGGCAGCACCGAGGAAACGATGATAATGCGATTCACGTTCGCCGCGACGGGTTTCACGCCGTCATAATAGTCGGGACGTGTCAGCATGGAAGTCCGTTCATGGACAGCCTCCACCACACCCGCAATGCCCTGCAGCGCTTCGACGCCTGGACGCCAGACAACCCGGTCCCCGGAGACCAGACTCTGAATGCTGCGACGCAGGTTGCAGCGGTGGATGTCACCGGTTTCCGGATCTTCGATATCGGCATGCTGGCCGAAACGGGTGATCACCAAGCCTTCACGGGCGCTTTCCAGTAGGGCTTCGTCCCACTGGATATCTTCAGCACCCTGTTTCAGGCGCTTATTTTGGTTAGAGCGGACACGTCGGCTCTGACCTTTAGTCAGCTTTTTCTTTTTTGCCACAAGAATATCGTTCTGTTTGGTTGGCTTTCATTTCAGGCTAAGTATGATACATGCTTTAGTCATCAAATAGGCAACTTCCAATGACAATCAGCGATCAGAATCTGATTTGGATCGATCTGGAAATGACAGGTCTGGACCCGGATACTCACAAAATCATTGAAATTGCGACCATTGTGACCGACGCGCAGCTCAATATTCTGGCTGAGGGGCCGGTACTGGCAATCCATCAGCCGGAAGCAGAACTGGCCAAAATGGATGAATGGTGCACCAATACTCACACCGGAAGTGGGCTGGTGGCCCGAGTTCAGCAAAGCCAGATTGATGAGCAGGAAGCGGTTCGTCAGACCATTGCGTTCCTTAAACAGTGGGTGCCTCAGGGCAAGTCCCCGATTTGCGGCAACAGCATTGGCCAGGATCGTCGCTTTTTGTACCGCCATATGCCGGAACTGGAGCAGTATTTTCATTATCGCTATCTGGATGTCAGTACGTTAAAGGAACTGACGCGTCGCTGGAAACCTGAAGTTTTGGATGGTTTTCACAAGGAAGGCAGCCATTTGGCGCTGGATGACATTCGTGAGTCCATTGCGGAATTGCGTTATTATCGTGAGCAAATCTTTAAGATCTGATGCTTAAATGAGCGCTTGAACGAGAAGGCGGAGTTTTTTTTGCAGAAGTATTGCATCCGCCTTTTTTCCTCGTATAATGCGCAGCCTCGAAAGGCAATAATGTTTTAGTTTGCTTTTCAGTATATTCGGACGCGGGGTGGAGCAGCTTGGTAGCTCGTCGGGCTCATAACCCGAAGG
This sequence comes from Photobacterium galatheae, assembly GCF_000695255.1. Lineage (GTDB taxonomy): Bacteria > Pseudomonadota > Gammaproteobacteria > Enterobacterales > Vibrionaceae > Photobacterium > Photobacterium galatheae. The sequence continues at coordinate 29,628 of NZ_JMIB01000012.1, forward strand.
TCGTCGGTTCAAATCCGGCCCCCGCAACCAAATTTTTATCGATAGTTTGGGTGGTTTCAATGTCATAACCCTCAGGCCGTCGATGGATGCGCCGCCCGGTACAAATCCGGCCTCCGCAACCAGCGAATTCAGATGATTTGACATATGTCAGGTTGTCGAAA
>NZ_JMIB01000013.1 GCF_000695255.1 Photobacterium galatheae
TCCGCTCCGCCACTTCTTAAGAGCCTCAGTCAAAAGACTGGGGCTTTTTTACATTCCGGGGTTTGAAATCCGCCCTGCGACCGGACGAGTCCCGGTTGTGTGCGACCCCAGCCGTCCACCATTTCTTCAAGAAACCCAGTCATACCATTCTGGAAAATTAACTGGTCAGGTCAATCCATTGCCGCGAGCACATTTGTTTGACTCGCTGAGTGCATTGCAAAAACTGGTTCCATGCCGCACAGACCTTATCAACAATATCGCCATAATCTCTGAAACTTTGATTGGCTAAACAGCGTTGTCTCAACCAACGCCATACCTGCTCTATTGGATTAAGCTCAGGAGAATAGGGAGGCAGTTTGATGATACTGACATTCTCAAATTGATGCGCGACGTCATCAGTATGCCATCCCGCACCATCCATGCTCACAACGGCATGTCGACCTTTTTCTGTCACACTTGTGATTTGCTTGAGGTGTTTGATCATGCTCGTTGTTTGACCCATAGTACAACCATTGGCTTACCGGTGCCTTTTGCTGGATAAACAAATAGGCATCGTTTAATTGCTGCTGTATCAATGGACCTGGCCTTGTTCCTTGTTCAGTCTTGACCGAATCGCGTTTCATCTTGAAGCGATACAACTACGTCCTCAGCTTTGTGTGCCAGGGATTGTTTTAGGTGCTTGGAGTGAGAAGCGATCCAGGAAAATCCCATCATAGGGTCGAGCAGGTCATATATATAAATGCCGGAATCTGGATAATTGCTCTGGCGTTCAGATGAATGGCTTTCTGGATCTAGCCTTCTCTTGCAATCTTTCTAATTCCTCCTTAAAAAGATCGATGTTTTAGTAAGCGGTTGATCATCAATTTGAGAAATTTCTACTTTCAGGGCTGGTAATTATCATCAGTCTATATACAATACTTACCACACAACAGGGGTGTAGCTCCAATTGGCAGAGCAGCGGATTCCAAATCCGCGTGTTGGGAGTTCGAATCTCTCCACCCCTGCCAAATCTTTCAAGCTCTCGCAGAAATGCGGGAGCTTTTTCGTTTTCAGACGCCACAAAACAGTTCCTGCCGAAGTCGCATATCACTTGTCATGAATATCTCTGTTTCCAGAGAATAAAAAGCCTCATCATTGATGACATTAGCTTCTCATCATGAGCTGGAAGCCAATAAAACAGGCTGAAATACTCAGGAACACATTCAAAAGCAGGTTTAAGGTCATTTTGAAGTACTCACCGTGTTGAAGCAGGACGACGTTATCCATGGAGAAAGTTGAAAATGTTGTGAGGGCGCCGAGAAAGCCTAATCCGATAATCGGGCGCCATGGTGAGGCTTCTATCATCCCCTGATTCAAAGCAGACATCAGCAGCCCCATGATAAATGAGCCGATGACATTGACGGCGAGGGTCCCGTAAGGAAAGCCGCGTCCAAACAGGACAACGGATAACTCAGATATCAGATAACGGGTGCAGGCACCAAAGGCTCCGCCAAAGGCAACATAACTTAAAACGATGAGTTGATTCATTTGTACGCAGGTCTCTGTCAGTCAAACCAGATACTAATACCATGAAATGAAGTCTCTGTTGAGACAGTCACTAAGGTAATTCACAAAACAATGTGCTATACGGTGTGTATTGCAAGTGTTCGTGAATTGAGGTGGTGATGAAGCTTTATAAAACGGTCTTGCTGGCACTCAACCCAGATGATCAACGGGCACAGCAACTGGTCGTGAAAGCCGGGGTCGTGGCAAGCCATAACCATGCAGACTTACACCTGGCATATGTGGAACCCGGGGTCGGTAATCTGAGCTTTCTGGATATTGAATTGCAATTGAAAGAAGCTCACGACGATCAGGAACTCAGGCGAATGGCGCAGTTGTCTGAATTAGCCACCCATTCTCCGCAGCCTGTGCGCGCGATGCATCTCTATGATGGTGATGTTGCAAAACATCTCATTGAACTGGCAGCAAAAATACATGCAGACTTAGTGATTGTCGGCCATGCCAAAACGGATCTGCACTGGCTGCGGGAAGATGTCCGCCGTGAACTGGATCTGCATTTAAAGTGCGATGTGCTGATTTGTCGCTGATGCATGACGGTTTTCACTGATTCCTGAAATTCAGAAAAGACCGCTTGCTGTCAGGAGACACCTTTCCTATACTCGTGAGCTGAAACTTGTCGGAGTGCCAACTGGCTGAGACCGCATTGCGGGATCCGTTGAACCTGATCAGATTAGTATCTGCGAAGGGAACAAGAGAAAATCTTCTGCCTAGCTGTACCTGTCGTGTACGGCTGCTGTATCAGACGATGCGACACGCCCTACTTGTGTCCGCCTCTTGTTTACGCGCCCATCCGTCAAGCAACTTCCCAGAAACATCAGATGAAAGGAAATTGCTATGTCGAGTCGCAAGCAAGCGAGACTGGAAGCGAAACAATTTATTGATTCACTCACTACCCAAGCCTATCCAAATTCACGCAAGATCTATGTCACCGGCAGCCGGGATGATATCCGTGTCGGTATGCGTGAGATTGCTCAGGCTGACTCTTTAGTCGGCGGGGATAAACATAACCCGATTTTTGAGTCGAACGAACCGATACGAGTCTACGATACTTCTGGTTTTTATACCGATCCGGAACAGACCATTGATATCTACAGTGGTCTGCCAAAGCTGCGTGAAAACTGGATTGAAGCACGGAATGATACCGAGCTGTTAGATGAGCTGAGTTCCGCCTATACCAAAGAGCGTCTGGCCGACGACACCTTAGATGAGCTGCGTTTTGCGCTTCGTGCCCGTGTTCGCCGGGCCAAGCCTGGCACATGTGTCACTCAGATGCACTATGCCCGTCAGGGCATCATTACACCTGAGATGGAATACATCGCGATCCGTGAAAACATGGGTCGCGCTCGTTATCGTGATGACGTGCTGAACCAGCAGCATCCGGGACAAAGCTTCGGTGCCAACCTGCCTAAAGAGATCACCCCTGAATTTGTGCGCAAAGAAGTCGCTGAAGGCCGCGCTATTATCCCGTCCAACATTAACCACCCGGAATCAGAGCCGATGATTATCGGTCGAAATTTTCTGGTGAAGGTGAATGCCAACATCGGGAACTCGGCGGTCAGCTCCTCGATTGAAGAAGAAGTGGAAAAATTGGTGTGGTCGACCCGCTGGGGCGGCGATACTGTGATGGACCTGTCAACCGGCCGGAACATTCACGAGACCCGTGAGTGGATTATCCGCAACAGTCCGGTGCCGATTGGAACCGTACCGATGTATCAGGCGCTGGAGAAGGTAAACGGGATTGCGGAGAACCTGAACTGGGAAGTATTCCGGGACACCTTGCTGGAGCAGGCAGAGCAGGGCGTTGACTACTTTACGATTCACGCTGGTGTGTTGTTGCGCTACGTTCCGATGACCGCCAAGCGTGTGACCGGTATTGTTTCCCGTGGCGGTTCCATCATGGCGAAATGGTGTCTGGCACACCATAAAGAAAGCTTCCTGTATGAGCACTTCCGTGAGATCTGTGAAATCTGTGCGAAATACGATATCTCGCTGTCGCTGGGCGATGGTCTGCGTCCGGGCTCAGTTGCGGATGCCAATGACGAAGCTCAGTTCAGTGAACTGCGCACACTGGGTGAGCTGACCAAAATCGCCTGGGAATATGATGTACAGGTGATGATTGAAGGGCCGGGGCATGTGCCGATGCACATGATCAAGGAGAACATGGAAGAGCAGCTCAAGCACTGCCATGAAGCCCCCTTCTATACCTTAGGCCCCCTGACGACCGATATTGCACCGGGTTATGACCATATTACCTCCGGGATTGGTGCAGCGATGATTGGCTGGTACGGCTGTGCCATGCTGTGTTACGTGACACCGAAAGAACACCTTGGTCTGCCGAATAAAGATGACGTGAAGACCGGCCTGATCACCTACAAACTCTGTGCTCACGCGGCTGATCTGGCCAAAGGTCATCCGGGGGCGCAGGTTCGTGACAATGCGCTGTCGAAAGCCCGATTTGAATTCCGCTGGGAAGATCAGTTCAATCTGGGTCTGGACCCGGACACGGCCCGTGCGTTCCACGATGAAACTCTGCCGCAGGAATCAGGCAAAGTTGCGCACTTCTGCTCGATGTGCGGACCTAAATTCTGTTCGATGAAGATTTCTCAGGAAGTTCGGGATTACGCGAAAGCACAGGATGAGGCACAAGTGATTCAGATGCTGGATGATCCGCTGGAAGGCATGCGCCAGAAATCGGCCGAATTCCGGGAAAAAGGCAGTGAACTTTATCATCAGGCAAAAACCCATGAGGCCGATCAGGCATGAGTGGGCAACAACTGACATTTCCGGAGATGGCGGGCGGCATCGGGCCGCTCTATCCCGTGGTCGATGATGTTCGCTGGATTGCCCGACTGCTGCCGCTGGGCGTGAAAACCGTTCAGCTACGAATCAAAGATCCGGCACATCCAGAACTGGAAACACAAATCATCGAAGCCATCCGGCTGGGCCGCGAGCACAATGCTCAGGTGTTTATCAATGACTACTGGCATCTGTCGCTGAAACACGGCGCCTACGGGGTGCATCTGGGGCAGGACGATCTGGATACCGCCGATCTGGATGCCTTGCGTCTTGCCGGTATCCGTCTGGGTGTTTCTACCCGGACGGCGGCTGAGTTGCAGCGCGGTCTGGCGATTGCGCCGAGCTATGTGGCAATCGGTCATATCTTCCCGACGCCGACGAAGGACATGCCGACCCCGCCACAAGGGGTCGCGCAGCTAAAGGAACATCTGGCGACTGTGGCGGGTCGTTATCCGACAGTAGCCATCGGCGGGATTGACCTGAGCAATGTGGTGGACGTTTGGCAGACCGGCGTGTCCTGTGTCGCCGTGGTACGGGCAGTAACGGCTGCACCGGACACGGAGCAGGCGCTGGCTGCTTTCGCCGAAAAGCTGGTGAGGTAAGCCATGCTGACTGACGAATCTTTTTTACGCTATCACCGTCAGGTGCAGTTGCCGGAAATTGGTGAGCAGGGTCAGCAGGCCCTGCAACAGGCCAAGGTGCTGATCATCGGAGCCGGTGGTCTGGGAGCGCCCGCGGCGTTGTATCTGGCCGGCGCTGGTGTGGGAACTCTGGTGATTGCCGATGGCGATCGGGTGGAGCGTTCCAACCTGCAACGTCAGATTATCTACCGTGATGACCATCAGGGGGAGAGCAAGGCACAGGTCGCGGTCGCGCAGGTGAAGGCATTGAATCCGCATATCCGTGCCCGTGCCGTGACGGCCAATCTGGCCAAGTTACAGCTGGCGATGGAAATCAGCCTCGCAGATGTGGTGCTCGATTGCACTGACAGTTTTGCCAGCCGCCATGCCATTAATCAGGCTTGTTTTGAACATGGTAAACAGCTGATCTCCGGGGCGGCGATCCGCTGGCAGGGGCAGCTCATGAGCTTTGATTTCCGGGCGAAGCAGGGGCCTTGCTATCACTGCCTGTTTCCACACGGTGAGATGCAGGCACCCCAAAATTGCAGCGAGTCCGGAATTGCCGGTCCCGTCGTCGGGATCATGGGGACCTTCCAGGCTTTGCAGGCCATCAAGGCAATCACCGCCAGTGGTGAATCAGGCACTGGTCAGTTCCGCCAGTTTGACGGCCTCACCCTGCAATGGCAGCAGTTTGCCCTGCCTGTGAACCCGCAGTGCCCTGTATGCAGTAAGGAATCTTTATGACCATGATGAACGTTCAGGTGAACGATAAAGCGATGCAGCTGGCGGTGGACACCTCGTTATTACAGCTGCTGGAGCAACTGGCGATGCCACTGGATGCCACTGCGGTGGCGGTGAATCAGGCCATCGTCAGCCGTGAGTGCTGGGGAGAAACCGTGCTCAGTGATGGCGACGCGATCGCCTTGTTTCAAGCCATTGCAGGAGGCTGAGATGTTGAAAATTGCCGATAAAACTTTTTCATCCCGACTGTTTACCGGAACCGGCAAATACGCCGGCCGGGACGTGATGGCACAATCCATTCTGGCTTCCGGTTCGGAACTGGTGACTATGGCGCTCAAACGGGTCGACATTGAAAACCGGGAGGATGACATTCTGTCACCGCTACGTGCCGCCGGGGTGAACCTGCTGCCGAACACCTCTGGTGCCAAAAATGCGAAGGAAGCGATCTTTGCCGCGCAGTTGGCCCGGGAAGCGTTGGGGACCAACTGGCTGAAACTGGAAATTCATCCGGACCCGAAATATCTGATGCCGGATCCGATTGAAACCCTGGCTGCGGCAGAAGCGCTGGTGAAGCAGGGCTTTATTGTGCTGCCTTACTGCCACGCCGATCCCGTGCTCTGTAAGCGACTGGAAGCAGTGGGCTGTGCGGCCGTGATGCCGCTGGGGGCACCGATTGGCTCCAATAAAGGGCTGGCCTCGCGGGATTTCCTCGACATCATTATCGATCAGGCACGGGTACCGGTGATTGTGGATGCCGGCATTGGTGCGCCGTCTCATGCGGCGGAAGCCATGGAGCGGGGTGCAGATGCGGTGCTGGTCAATACCGCGATTGCTGCGGCGGCTGATCCGGTAGCCATGGGTCGGGCATTCAAACTGGCGGTCGAGAGCGGACGGATGGCCTATGAAGCCGGTCTGGCCGGGACGGTCAGTCAGGCCGTGGCCTCCAGCCCCTTGACGGCGTTTCTGGATGCCAGCGCTTAAGGAGGCATCATGAGTTATACGGATGTCTGGCGTGAGCTGGACTGGGATGATGTCCGACTGTCGATTTACAGTAAAACAGCTGCGGATGTTGAGCGGGCGCTCAGTAAACGCAAGCGGGATCTGGAAGACTTCAAAGCCTTGATTTCTCCGGCAGCCGAGTCTTATCTGGAGCAAATGGCGCAGCAGTCGGCGGCTCTGACGCGGCAGCGCTTTGGCCGGACGATCGGGTTTTACGTGCCTTTGTATCTGTCCAATCTCTGTGCCAACAGCTGTACTTACTGCGGCTTTACCATGGAGAACAAGATCAAACGCCGGACGCTGAATCTGGATGAGATTGAGCGTGAATGTGCGGCGATCAAAGCGCTGAATTTCGATAGCGTGCTGCTGGTTACCGGGGAACATGAGCGTAAAGTCGGGATGGCTTATTTCCGCCAGACGGTTCCGGCGATCAAGCGTCATTTCAGTTATCTGTCGATGGAAGTCCAGCCGCTGGATCAGGCGGAATACGCTGAGCTGAAAACGCTGGGTCTGGATGCGGTGATGGTCTATCAGGAAACTTACAGTGCACCGACTTATGCGCAGCACCATCTGCGCGGCAATAAGATGGACTTTGAGTACCGGCTGGAAACGCCGGATCGTCTGGCACGGGCCGGGATTGATAAAATCGGCATCGGCGCGCTGATTGGTCTGGAAGAATGGCGGACCGACTGCTTTTTTGTGGCCAGCCATCTGGATTATCTGGAGCGCACTTACTGGCAGAGCCGTTATTCGATTTCGTTTCCGCGTCTGCGTCCTTGCACCGGCGGATTAGCACCGAAATCTGTGATGAGCGATCGCCAGCTGGTGCAGCTGATCTGTGCATATCGTCTGTTCAACGGCGAGGTGGAGCTGTCCATGTCGACCCGGGAATCCCCACATTTTCGTGATAACGTGTTGCCACTGGGGATCACCAGTATGTCGGCAGGCTCCAAAACGCAACCGGGCGGCTATGCGGATGACGAGCCGGAGCTGGAGCAGTTTGCGATCAGCGATGAAAGGGCTGTTGCTGAGGTTGCCAGCGCCGTGAAGCAGCACGGTTTTGAAGTGGTCTGGAAAGACTGGCACCCGGCTTATTCGGGCTGAGCCAAGGGATGTATCACCATGAATGAACAGGCTGATGGAAACCATCAGCCTGTTTTTTTATGACTTGAAGATGTTATTCCGTAAAGACGGCGTTGATCTTGGCGTCGTAGCGGGCATTGATGTTGGATGAGTAATGTCTGGCAGTCAGCTCAATTTTGAGCTTCTGAACTTCGACCGGTTCATCAAAGAAGACAGAAAGTGTGCCGGAAGGATATTTCAGGTAGCTCGGATAAACCCGTTCGTTGTTTTCGTTGTAGATGAAAGCAACCACAGACTGGTTGCGGGCGTTAGCCGTTGTATCGACGACCAGCTCCAGTGATTTCACTTTCTTGTTGTTGTACGGGGTAATTTCTACCCATTTTTTCACTGGGGTTCCAAAGCTGGCATAGAGTGAGGTGCCGGCAGAGAGATGTTCGTCGAAATCGATGACCGGATCATGGTCCGGATAGCTGGTGGCGTCGTTCGGCTTACTGTTCCCGAAATATTCCTGCAGCAGGGTGAAGTTGTCACCATCGAAATCGGTATTGGCATCCAGCCCGACTACCTCATAGGTTTTCTTCCACCAGGTTGGCAGATGGTCGTTGTCGATACTTGTGCTCTCACCGTAGTTAAACCGGAAGTTCCCCTCAAAACGTTGGCTGGGCTGGGTAAAATCCGCATTGTACAAAGAGATCACGGCACGGTAGTTGTCTTGCCAGTAGGCAATTGGGGTGGCGAATTGATGTTCTCCCCAGCCTGGACGACAGTCCAGGTTATGCAGCCGCTGGTTCGCACCGTTGTAGATTTCTATTTTACAGTCCATGGCCCGGGGTTCGTTATTATCAAAACCCAGGGTGACCAGATGGTGGCGGTCGGCAGGCAGGTTGAATTTGACCGGAATGTTGACCCGCTGGCCTTTATAAATGGTCTGGCTCACTGACTTTTTATAGGTATCTAAGTGTGGATTGGTGTTCGCAAAGACAGCAAAAGAGAGAAAAGGCAGAGCGAGTAAGAATTGTTTTCTCATGAGATAACCTTATGAATATGATTGATTATTGTTTCATCAGGCATGCTAGCGGTATCTACAAGATGTGAAAACAATCAATAGAGGCAGTTTTGTGCTGGGTCACGGAGATGCATTCCCCAGTGATTCGACCGACAGAAAGAAAAAAGTCCAGCACACGGGCTGGACTTTGAGGATGAGAGATAAGCCGCGATGTTAGCGGTTGAGCGGCGCGGTGGCCTGTGTCAGCCACGCCAGATCCTCGCCCTGCAGGGACGGGCTGATGACGTCGAACACGGTTTGATGGTAAGTGTTCAGCCACGCCAGTTCGCTGTCGGTCATCAGACTGAGATCCACCAGACGGCGGTCGATCGGTGCACGGGTCAGCGACTCGAAACCAAGCACAGTCATGTCCCCTTCGGTTGGCACTTCCACAACCAGCTCCAGGTTTTCGATCCGGATGCCGAAGGCGTCGGCACGGTAATAACCGGGCTCATTCGACAGTACCATACCCGGCAGGAGTGCGGTTGGGTTCGGGACTTTAGAAATTCGTTGCGGGCCTTCATGCACATTCAGGAAGTGACCAACCCCATGACCGGTACCGTGGTCGAAATCAAAGCCGTGTGCCCACAGGTGCTGGCGTGCCAGCGCATCCAGCTGCGAGCCTGTTGTGCCACGCGGGAATCGGGCGCTGGCCAGAGCAATGTGGCCTTTCAACACCAGGGTGAAGGTTTGTTTCACCTCATCGCCCGGATTGCCGATGGCGATGGTGCGGGTGATATCTGTGGTGCCGTCCGGGTACTGGCCGCCTGAATCCACCAGATAGACGTTGTCCATTTGCAGGACGCCTGGTTCCGGCTGGTTGTTGTGATTGTAGTGGCACATGGCGGCGTTGCCACCGGCTGCGGAAATGGTATCGAAGCTGACATCGGTACAGCTTGGATCTTCAATCCGGAATTGCCATAACTGATCGGCCAGCGTGGCTTCGTCCAGTAGTTTGCCCGCAGCAACCTGACGATCGACCCAGGCCAGGAACTTGGATACAGCGACACCATCACGGATATGACTGGCTTTCATCCCGGCCACTTCGGTCGGGTTTTTGGCCGCTTTTGGCAGCATACATGGGTCAGCACCTTCAATGATGACAGCTCCCGCATCACGCAGGGTCTGTCCGGCCCATGCGTTGCTGGTGGTCGGGTCAAGCAGCACGCGCTTGCCGTTCAGGGCTTTCAGGCTATTTTTCAGCGTTTCCGGTGCCTGAACGCGAACCCCTTCACCCACGTGCGCTTCAAATTCAGCAGGCAGACGGGCCTGGTCAATAAAGAAATCGACACTGCCGTCATTGTGCAGAATGGCGGCTGACAGCAGTACCGGCAGACAGTGTACATCACTGCCGCGAACGTTCAGCAGCCAGGCGATGCTGTCGAGCTGGGTGAGCAGCACGGCATCGGCTTTTTGTTTTTGCAGACTGGCTGCGATGTTCGCACGTTTGTCACGGCTGTGCTGGCCGACAAAATCCAGACCCATCAGTCTGGCATCAGACAGTGTTGGTGCCGGGCGGTCCTGCCACAGGGTATCGATCGGATTGGTGTCCAGCAGAACCAGCGCCAGGCCGCTGTCCAGCGACTGCTGGGTACGTTTCAGCCAGGCACCGCTGTGCAGGCGCGGGTCGACAGCAATTTTGTTGCCGGCAGCGAAGTGGTCGGCCACCCACTGCATTGGCGGCTCTTCGATCAGATGACGGTATTCAAACACTTCGCCCGGCACTTGTTTGCGAACCTGAACAACATAGCGGCCATCCACAAACATCGCGGCTTTGTCACGGCCGATTACTGCCGCACCAGCCGAGCCGGTGAAGCCGGTTGCCCACAGCAGGCGCTCGTTATGTTCAGGGATGTATTCACCCAAGTATTCGTCTTCATGTGGGATCACCAGAGCGTCAAGCTGTTCTGCTTCCAGCCACTGGCGGATCTGTGCCACGCGTTGTGAAATCACTGATTGCATCTGTCAATATTCCTTTCTGTTGATGTCATCCTCAGATGGATGAGCCAAACCTGCCCCTCAGTCACCCTGACGACGGCAGCAGGCCGATCCGCTAAAGGTAGCGTTTTTGTGAATTACCTGCAATTAACCGGTAGACAATTCACGGCATCCGTTGATGATGATTTGCCTTAACCACCTGTGTCCCGGGTCATTTTCCTGGTGTTGTGGCCAGAAAAGAGTGTACGCCATAGCAGGAAGTGCTGTCGGTAGGGGCAGCACCACCAGGTTGAGCTGAGCCGCGACATAGGTGGCGAAATGGCTGGGCGCGGTGAAAAGCAGATCGGTGTGGGTACATAAACTGGCGGCGCTATTAAAGTCTGGCACAAACATCGCGATATCGCGTTGCAGGCCCTGTTCTGCCAGTTTGTAATCCAGCAGCCAGCGATCATCCCGGCCGCAACGCACCTGAATGTGGCGTTGGCGCAGGTAGTGGTTCTGATCCCACTGACCGTTTTCATACAGTGCCACCACCGGATGACCGGGCCGGACGATGCAGCGCTGGGTATCGCGGTGCAGTTCCTGGAACAGCACGCCTTTCGGCGGCATCAGGGTAAGCTGGGCATCCAGCGGATTGAGATCTTTTCCGGTGATCCCGAAGTCAATCTCACCGCGTAGCATCTTGTCGAAGGTGTCCGGTTCCCAAGCGTGGGTATCCAGTAGGATGTTCGGTCCCTGGCTGAAAATATCTCCCAGAAAGCGTGGCATCAGCAGCGGATAGGCACTTTCCACCAAACACATTTTGAAGTGGCGGTCACTGTTTTGAGGCACGAACTCCGCCGGCTCGGTCAGGCTTTCAATGTCCTGCAACAGCTTCTCCAGTACGGGTTGCAGTGCCTTGGCGCGTGGGGTTGGCAGCAGACCGTGGGCACTGCGGACAAACAGGGTATCGTCGAACTGCTCGCGCAGCCGGGCCAGACTTTTACTGACCGCCGATTGGCTCAGACATAACCGCTGTGCGGCGCGGGTGACGCTGCACTCCTGAAGTAACACATGCAGGCAGACCAGCAGATTGAGGTCCAGCCGGGTTAGTTTATCAACTGTCATCATACGTCCGTCATGTTACGAAGATATTCCTGAGTGGAAATTTCACCGTGAATATAAACCATTTTAATTCATATCACGAACCCCGTAGACTGGCACCGTCTTTTGATAGGAAACCGAGTGAATGAAGCCTGAAACATCTTTGTCGAACCGCCGCATTGTGGCACTGATGGTCCTGCTGGTGCTGTTCAGCCCGCTGGCCATTGATATTTATCTGCCTGCTTTACCGGCGATGGCTGACAGTTTTGCTGTCGACCCGACACTGGTCCAGGATACCGTGACTTGGTTTATGTTCAGTCTGGGGCTGGGACAGGTGTTCGCCGGGCCGCTGGCTGACCGCTTTGGCCGCCGCCCGATTGCACTGGCTGGCGTTGCGCTTTATGCGCTGAGTTCGACGCTGGCGTATGTGGCTCAGACGCTGGATATCATGCTGCTTGCGCGTTTCCTGCAGGGATTCGGTGCCTGTGCGACCTCGGTGGCTGCCTTTGCCGCAGTGCGTGACAGTTTTGGCCCTGAGCGCAGCGGCCGGATGATCAGTTATCTCAATGGTGCTATCTGCTTTATTCCGGCACTGGCTCCGCTGCTGGGTTCCTGGCTGACCCACGAATTTGGCTGGCGTGCTAACTTCAGCTTCATGACCGGTTTTGCGCTGGTGGCTGGTGGCCTGCTGACCGCATTTTTCCGGGAAACCCGTCCGGCAGATACTTTTGTCAGTGGTGCCATGTTCAGCCCGTCACGGTATGTTTCGGTGTTGCGTGAGCCGGTGTTTGTCTTCCATGCGTCTATGTCAATGTTAGCGATGGCCGTGATCCTGGCTTATGTGACCTCTGCACCGATGTGGCTGATGGTTCATCTGGGACTGGATATGGGGCAGTTTACGTTCTGGTTCGGCGTCAATGCCGTCCTCAATATTATTGCCTGCATGGTCGCGCCGAAGTGCATGGATCAAATGGGTTCACGCCGTACTCTGATGTCTGGTCTGGCCATGCTGACGCTGTCTGGCGGTATGATGCTGATTCTGAAAGATATCGCGACCGCCTGGGCATTCATGCTGCCGATCTTTATGAGTTCATTCGGGTTTGCGTTTGTGTTGGGCTCTGCGGCGGGGAAAGCGCTGGCGCCATTTGGCGACCGGGCGGGAACCGCGGCTGCGATGCTGGGTCTGTTTCAGATGAGTGGTGCCGGGTTGATGGTCAGTCTGACCCAACGGCTGGATTTGACACCGCCGCTGCTGATGACCTTCCAGATGTTGCTGCTGCTGCCGGGGCTGCTGATCCTGCTGTCCCGCCGTGGGCGCCAGTGGCATCCGGCCCCGACCCAGGATTAAGAAATCGAGGATTCAGAAACCTGAGATTTAGAAACTTGATATTCAGAAACCTAGAACTCAGAAAATAGTACTCAATTTGGCAAATAACTAGACGCCCGAAAAAGGCGCTGGGTCTCGACAACCCGCTCAACTCTCGCTTGGCCTGTCACAAACGTGACAGGCTTTTTTTTGCTTCTGATGTTGCCACTGAGCTATGAACAGGAAGTGCTGGTGTTTTCGGATTTGGCTTTGCCGCGCCATTGCTGAATCAACAGGCCAAGAATAATCATGACCAGACCGATCAGGGTTGCCGGATGAATCGTCTCCCCGATGATGGTCGCCAGCAGCATCAGCGAGATAAAAGGCGACAGAAAGATCAGGTTACTGAGTTTGGCAGTGTTTCGGGTCAGCTTCATTGCATTGAGCCAAAGCACAAAGGTGATCCCCATTTCGAACAGTCCGACATAACTGACAGCCATCCAGCCCTGCCAAGGAATGGGCTGCCAGCCGCCGGTATACAGACTCAGGCCAATAGAGAATGGCAGCGACAGTAAGAAACCCAGCAGAACACTGACCACGGGATCGGCCTGATTTTTGGTATTCAGAATCCAGAACATAGCCCACAACAGGGTCGAGAGTAATGCCAGAGTCACGCCGAGCGGGCTGTCGAACTGCAACGCCATCAGATCGCCCTTGGTGGCAATCACCACCACACCGAGATAGCCAAACAAACAGGCCACCCAGTCCTGGGGGCGGATTTTCTGGCCCAGAAACAGCGCTGCCATCAGGGTCAGCGTGATGGCCCAGCTATAGTTGAGCGGCTGCGCCTGAGAGGCGGGCAGCAGCGCATAAGATTGAAACAGCACCAGATAGTAAAGGCAGGGATTGATCAGCCCGAGCATCAGATAATAGAGCGGTCGGGTACGCAGGGTCGGCAGCAGCAGGTTGAACTTGCCCTGATAGCCAGCAATCACCAGCAGGGCGATGGCAGAAACGATGCTGGCTGCAGCCACCATCTGAATGGGTGAAAAATAGTTGAGGGTGATTTTGAAGGCGGTCGCGACGGTAGACCATAAGAGTACGGCGGCGAGGCCGAACCCGATCGCTTTCTTTTCCTGCATACTGCGGCTTCCTGCTGCTGGACGGGGATAGACAGGACGGATGACAGCCTGCCGTAAAAACCGTCAGTTTATGCCATTTGCGCTTAGTCAGCCAGCACAGGATTCCACCAGAGCTGAGGGGAGTGATGACAATATCTGGACATTTATCCAGTATCTTTTTAGCCTTACCCTATGAATACAAAAACATGCAGGAAACAGTGCAATGATGGGGGAATGGCTCAGTGAGAACGGCCAGTGGCTGGCCGCAGCAATCACCGGTGCCGTGGTGGCAGGCAGTGCGACCGCGCTGTGGTTTCAGGGCCGCCTGCGTCAGCAGGCAGAGATCTGGCAACGGCAATTAGAGTCCGAAACCCGGCTGGCCCGTCAGCAGGAACAGCAGCTGCGCCATGAGCTGGCGGAACAGCAACAGGAACTGGATACGCTGGATGTCGAGCGTGATCGGCTCAGCAACGAACTGCGCCAGATGCATGCCCGGCTGGCGGCTGCGGTGGAGAAACTGCGTTATCTGGAAACGCTGCGTCAGGAGAACCTGAAACTGACTGAACGGCTGGAAGCCTCACGTCAGGCTGAATCCGTGCTGGCGGCGGACCTGCGTGAGTTGCAGACCCGTTACCGGGAAGAACAGAAATCGGCCCGGGAGAAAATCACCCTGCTGGAAAATGCTGAAACCCGACTGCAGCAGCAGTTTGAAAGTCTCGCCAACCGCTTGTTCGAGCAGAAAAGTCGCAGTGTGGACGAGCAGAATAAGCTCAGCCTGGATGGCTTGCTCAGCCCGCTGAAGGAGCAGTTGGAGGGCTTTCGCAAACAGATTCATGACAGCTTCAGCCATGAGGCCCGCGAGCGACATACGCTGGTTCACGAGATCAACAGTCTGAAGCAGCTCAATGAGCAGATGGCCCGTGAGGCGGTGAATCTGACTCAGGCCCTGAAAGGAGACAACAAGGCGCAGGGCAACTGGGGCGAGGTGGTACTGGCTCGGGTGCTGAACGAATCCGGGTTGCGCGAGGGCCATGAGTATCAGACGCAGGTGAATCTGGCAGATCACAGCGGCAAGCGCTATCAGCCCGACGTGGTGGTGCACCTGCCGCAGGACAAAGATGTGGTGATCGATGCCAAAATGTCACTGGTCGCCTATGAGCGTTATTTTCATGCCGAGACACAGGCCGAGCGCGAGCAGGCGCTCAGCGATCACCTGACCTCATTGCGTGGTCATATCCGCGGTCTGAGCCGTAAGGATTACCACCAGTTAGAAGGCGTGCGTAGTCTGGATTACGTGCTGATGTTTATTCCGGTTGAGCCTGCGTTCCAGACGGCCGTAGAAGCCGATCCGTCGCTGATCCGGGATGCGATGGACAGCAATATCATGCTGGTCAGCCCAACGACCTTGCTGGTGGCATTGCGCACCATCAATAACCTGTGGCGCAATGAAAGGCAGAATCAGAATGCCAAGCAAATCGCGGATCGTGCCAGCAAGCTCTATGATAAATTGCGGTTGTTCGTGGCAGACATGGATAACATCGGCAATGCGCTGGACAAGGCCAGCCAGAGCTATCAGGGTGCGATGAACAAGCTGGCGACCGGACGGGGTAATATTATCCGGCAGGCTGAGAGTTTCAGGCAGCTGGGTGTTGAGGTGAAGCGGGATTTGCCTGCCGCCCTGACCGAACAGGCCCTGCGCGACAGTGAGGCTGTTCACGTCCTCACCGAGACGGTGAATGACACACCATGATGCATCAAGTAAACTACAGGCATAAATCAAAATTGATGGAACGAGCATGACTGAACCCACACAAACCACTGATTTTGGTTACCGTAAGGTCGCCAGAGAAGAGAAAGCGCAGCTGGTCGCGGAAGTGTTTCACTCTGTAGCCGATAAATACGATCTGATGAACGACCTGATGTCGATGGGGATTCATCGTCTGTGGAAGCGCTTTACCGTGGACTGCAGCGGTGTGCGCCGTGGACACAAAGTGCTGGATTTGGGTGGGGGGACAGGTGACCTGACGGCCAAATTCTCCCGCATGGTGGGGGAAGAAGGTCAGGTGGTGCTGGCTGATATCAACAACTCGATGCTGAAAGTCGGTCGCAGTAAGCTGCGTGACCGCGGGATTGTCGGCAATGTGGCTTACGTTCAGGCCAATGCCGAAGAACTGCCGTTCCCGGACAACTATTTCGACTGTATCACCATCAGTTTTTGTCTGCGCAACGTCACCGACAAAAATAAAGCGCTGCGTTCCATGTTCCGGGTGCTGAAGCCGGGTGGTCGTCTGCTGGTGCTGGAGTTTTCCAAACCGGTGATCGAACCGTTGTCGAAAATCTATGATGCCTATTCGTTCCACATCCTGCCGCGCGTGGGTGAGATGGTGGTTGGCGATGCAGAAAGTTACCGCTATCTGGCTGAATCTATCCGGATGCACCCGGATCAGCCCACGTTGGAAGGCATGATGCAAGATGCCGGTTTTGAGCAGACCACTTATCACAACCTGACCGGTGGCATTGTTGCGCTGCACCGCGGCTATAAGTTCTGAGGTTTGGATGCCAGTTGATGCGCTCTTCACCGGTGTGGTGGAAACGGCTCTGAATACTTTGCTCAAAGACGAAGAGGCCAGTCAGCGACGTCTGGCCCGTCTGCGTGGCAAGGTGATCAGCGTCCAGATAAACGAAGTCGGTAAATGTCTGTATTTTGTGTTCAGTCAGCAGATTGATGTGCTGGCCGTCTATGAAGGTGAGGTCGATTGTCAGCTGGCACTGAGCCTGACGGCGCTGCCGGAGTTGCGCGAACAGGCCAACCTGACTCAGCTGATCAAAGCGGACAAGCTGGCGCTTGAAGGAGATATCCAGCTCGCCCAGCAATTCTCAGCCTTGCTGAGCGGTCTGAAACCGGATGTAGCCGAACGTTTGTCTCGTTATACCGGCGATGTAGTGGCCCATACGGTGGTGAGCGGCGTAAAACAGAAGCTGAACGGACTGCGCCATCATGCCGGGGATCGCCAGCGCGATCTGGCGGAAGTGATCACCGAAGAGTGGCGTTTAGCACCACCGGCGCTGGAAATTGCCCATTTTGCCGACCAGGTGGATGATGTTGCGTCCCAGCTTGCCCGGCTGGAAGCCCGAATGAACCAGTTGGCCGATCGGCTGGCACAACCTATCCCTTCAGCCTGAGAATCATGAGTCGTTTTTCCGAAATTAAGCGTCTATACCAAATTACTGCCGTCCAGCTGCGTTACGGGCTGGATGATTTGCTGCCGGACGATCCGCGAACCCGGCTGCCGAAACTGATGCGTAAAAGCCTGTTCTGGATCCGCAATCAGCATCCGGACAAGCCGCTGGGTGAACGCCTGCGTTTGGCCTTACAGTCTTTAGGTCCGGTTTGGATCAAGTTCGGCCAGATGATGTCGACCCGGCGCGATCTGTTTCCACCCCATATTGCTGATCAGCTGGCAATGCTGCAGGACAGGGTTGCCCCGTTTGACGGTGCACTGGCCCGCCAGCAGATCGAAAAAGCGCTGGACGGTCCGCTGGACCGCTGGTTTGCCGATTTTGACCAGACACCCCTGGCCTCGGCTTCGATTGCACAGGTGCATACCGCAACCCTGAAAGAAAATGGCCGTGAGGTGGTCCTCAAAGTAATCCGGCCAGACATTTTACCGGTGATTCAGGCTGATATTCGCCTGATGTACCGCATGGCCCGGCTGGTGGCACGTTTTGTGCCGGAAGCCCGCCGTCTGCGTCCGGTTGAAGTGATCCGGGAGTATGAAAAGACCTTGCTTGATGAGCTGGATCTGATGCGTGAAGCGGCCAATGCGATTCAGCTACGCCGGAACTTCGATGGCAGTGATTCACTCTATGTGCCTGAAGTCTTTACGGATTACGCCAGCAGTCATCTTCTTGTCATGGAACGGATTTATGGTATTCAGGTCTCGGATATTGAGGCGCTGAAAGCCAACGGCACCGATATGAAGCTGCTGTCGGAAAAAGCGGTGAACGTGTTCTTCACCCAGGTTTTCCGTGATAGCTTTTTTCATGCGGACATGCATCCGGGCAATATTTTTGTCTCGTACAAGAATCCGGCTGATCCGCAGTGGATTGCGCTCGATTTTGGCATCGTCGGAACGCTGAACCGGGAAGATAAACGCTATCTGGCGGAAAATCTGCTGGCGTTCTTTCACCGCGATTACCGCAAGGTGGCGGAGCTGCATGTCGACTCGGGCTGGGTGCCGCACGATACCAATGTTGATGAGTTTGAATTTGCGATTCGCACGGTGTGTGAGCCGATCTTTGAGAAACCTCTGGCAGATATTTCGTTTGGCCATGTGCTGCTGAACCTGTTCAATACCGCACGTCGCTTCAATATGGAAGTTCAGCCGCAGTTGGTACTGCTGCAGAAAACCCTGCTCTATGTCGAAGGGTTGGGCCGTCAGTTGTATCCGCAGCTGGATCTGTGGGATACCGCCAAACCGTTTCTGGAAGACTGGATGTCGCGTCAGGTCGGGCCGCAGGCCATTATTGGTGCGGTGCGGGAGAAGGCACCGTTCTGGGCGGAAAAATTACCTGAGTTGCCTGAATTGCTTTACGACAGTTTGCGCCAGGGCAAAGTAATGAATCAGCGGATTGATATGCTGTATGACAATTTCATGTCCAGCCGCCGTCAGCAGGGCCAGGCCCGGTTTTGTTTTGGCGTGGGTGCGACCCTGATCATATGTTCTGCCATACTTTTTGGTAACCAGGTGGATATTTATCCGGCCATCTCAGCAACTGCTGGGGGGATCTTCTGGCTGATGGGCTGGCGGGCTTACACCAAATAACTGCTGTGTCACACAGGTGACATGGCTTTAACGATGAATTGAGGAAAGGTAAACATGGGTGGAATCAGTATCTGGCAACTGCTAATCGTTGCCCTGATCATTGTGCTGTTATTCGGAACCAAGAAGCTACGTTCAATCGGCGGTGACTTGGGCTCTGCGATCAAAGGCTTTAAGAAAGCCATGAGCGACGAGGATGACAGCAAAAACAAGGCGGATGCCGACTTTGAGCAGAAGTCGCTGGCGGATAAGAAAGACGCTGCAGAACCGCAGAAAAGCCAGAAAGATAAAGAGCAGGTTTAACACGTGTTTGATATCGGGTTCTGGGAGCTGATCCTGATTGCTGTGGTCGGCCTGGTGGTACTGGGGCCGGAACGGCTGCCGGTTGCGATTCGCTCGGTCTCGCGCTGGGTCAATGCTGCCAGAAATATGGCCACTGCGGTCAAAACTGAGCTGTCTCAGGAACTGAAGATTCATGAATTGCATCAGGATCTGAAAAAGGCTGAGCAAGCAGGCATGCAGGATCTGGCCCCAGACCTGCAAAAGTCGGTTGAGGAGCTGAAAGAGGCGGCTGCCTCGGTGCAGCGCCCGTATGCCAAGTCTGAGCCGGTCAAGCCCGAGCCTTCAATCATGCCGGAGCAACCGGCCGCTGAAGAAGCGCACCAGGCGGCTGAGACGCGTCCGGATGAACTGTCTGCCAAGCCTTCATCAACCTCGCAACAACAGGATAAATAACGCTTCATGTTGAGTGTGGAAGAGACCCAGCCCTTGTTCAGCCATCTGCTGGAATTACGAAACCGGCTGCTCCGTTCTATCTTGAGTGTTCTGGTGGTCTTTCTCTGCCTGGTGTGGTTTGCCAATGACATTTACAGTCTGCTGGCCGCCCCGTTGGTGGAGCGGCTGCCGGAAGGCACCAGTATGATTGCCACCGATGTGGCATCTCCTTTTTTTACCCCGATCAAGCTGACACTGGTGACCTCGGTGTTTTTGGCGGTGCCTATCATTTTGTATCAGGTCTGGGCCTTTGTGGCTCCCGGGCTGTATAAACATGAACGCCGTCTGGTGATGCCGCTGCTGTTTTCCAGTTCGCTGCTGTTCTACTGTGGTGTTGCCTTTGCTTATTTTGTGGTGTTCCCGCTGGTGTTTGGGTTTTTCACCAGCATCGCACCGACAGGGGTTCAGGTGGCGACTGACATCGCCAGTTATCTCGATTTTGTGCTGGCGCTGTTTCTGGCATTCGGCATCGCCTTTGAGATCCCGGTGGCGATTATTCTGCTGTGCTGGACCGGGGCGACTGACCCGCAGAGTCTGCGCCAGAAGCGACCTTATATTATTGTGGCGGCTTTCGTCGTCGGCATGCTGCTGACCCCCCCCGATATTATTTCTCAGACCTTACTGGCCGTGCCCATGTGCCTGTTGTTCGAAGTCGGACTGTTCTTCTCGCGCTTTTATGTGCGTGCGGATGGTGATGAATCCGCAGAAGACTGAGTCTAAGCCTGAGTCTGAACCTCGTGACCGACAGCCGCCTTTGTGCGGCTGTTTTTGTTTGTATCGTTTTTCATGGCGTAGTTTTTGTTGTCTGAATGTGGCGTGTACAATGACGCCAAATTTCCAGCGGACAGCACAGTGATGATAGATATTGGCGTCAACCTGACCAACAGCCGTTTTGACAAGGACCGGGATGCGGTGATCGCCCGCTCGCGTGAAGCAGGCGTGACAGCCTTGATCCTGACCGGGACCAGCGAAGATGAAAGCCGCGAGGCCCTGTCGATGGCGCATCGCTGGCCCGGCTATTGCTACAGCACTGCGGGCGTGCACCCGCACGATGCCAAGTCGGTAACCGACTTGTTGCTACCGGCTATCCGGACGCTGGCTGCAGATTCGGCGGTGGTGGCGATTGGCGAATGCGGGCTGGATTTTAATCGTGACTTTTCACCAAGGCCGCAGCAGGAGGCAGTGTTCGAAGCCCAGCTGGCGCTGGCGGCTGAGCTGCAAAAGCCGGTCTTTATGCATTGCCGTGATGCTCATGAACGCTTTCTGGCGATTCTTAAACCCTGGCGCGATAAGCTCCCGGCAGCGGTGCTGCATTGTTTTACCGGGACAGAGCAGGAGCTGAAAGACTGCCTGGCGCTGGACCTGCATATCGGGGTGACTGGCTGGATTTGTGACGAACGCCGGGGCACAGAGTTGCGGGAGATTGTTCGTCATATTCCGGACCATCGCCTGATGGTGGAGACGGACTGCCCGTATCTGCTACCGCGCGACCTACGGCCAAAGCCGAAATCGAGCCGCAACGAACCGGCTTATCTGCCGCATATCGCAGCGACGGTGGCGGCTTGCCGCAACCAGTCAGCGGCAGAATTCAGCTCGGCGGTTTTTTCCACAACCCGGGCATTTTTTCAGATCGATCCAGCGTAATACGCTGTTCGGTGGTAAGATGAGCCGCAACTGTGACTGATTGCGGTGCCTTTCAGCAGAATATCGCCGCACAACCAACAAGGAGTGAGCAGTGTCTGTATCTATTCAGGGGGCATTTCCGGCCCGTCGTATGCGTCGTGTGCGCAAGCAAGACTTTACCCGCCGTCTGACGGCTGAAAACCAGGTGTCAGTCAACGACCTGATCTATCCCATGTTTATCCTGCTGGGGAAAAACCGCCGCGAGCCGGTGGAGTCCATGCCGGGGGTAGAGCGTCTGTCCATCGATCTGATGCTGCTGGAAGCCGAATATCTGGCGAAGCTGGGTGTTCCGGCGATTGCCCTGTTCCCTGTTGTGTCACAGGACTTCAAGAGCGTCTGTGCGGCGGAAGCCTATAACCCGGAAGGCCTGGTGCAGCGTGCGGTGCGTCTGCTGAAAGAACACGTGCCGCAAATGGGCGTGATCACCGACGTGGCGCTGGATCCGTTCACGACTCATGGTCAGGACGGCATCATCGATGAAGATGGCTATGTTCTGAATGATGAAACCACCGAAGTGCTGGTCAAACAGGCTCTGTCTCACGCTGAAGCTGGTGCCGACATTGTGGCACCGTCCGATATGATGGACGGCCGCATCGGTGCGATCCGCGAGGCGCTGGAAGAAGCAGGTTATATTCATACTCAGATCATGGCGTATTCGGCCAAGTATGCGTCCAATTATTACGGCCCGTTCCGGGATGCGGTCGGTTCAGCAACCAATCTGAAAGGCGGTGACAAGAAGACCTATCAGATGGATCCGGCCAACAGCGACGAAGCGCTGCATGAAGTGGCGATGGACGTGCAGGAAGGGGCGGACATGGTGATGGTGAAGCCGGGTATGCCGTATCTGGATGTGGTTCGCCGGGTGAAAACCGAGCTGCAAGTGCCAACCTTCGCTTATCAGGTCTCTGGTGAGTATGCCATGCATATGGCTGCGATTCAGAATGGCTGGCTGAAAGAAAAAGAGACCGTTCTGGAATCTCTGCTGTGCTTCAAACGTGCCGGCGCAGATGGCATTCTGACCTATTTCGCGAAGTCTGTGGCCGAGTGGCTGGCAGAGGAAGCGGCTGAACGTCAGGCGACTCTGAACGAAAACCGTTAATTGTCGGATCTGTCCCATGAATAGCGAGCCTGCGGGCTCGCTTTTTTATTTGGGGCGTGTTGGTGCGGTGATAGCTCTGGCTCAGGGTTTGACGTTACGGTTGATCGGGTTTTGCAGCGAAATCAGGGTCTCTGTCGACTGGACTTCATCAATAGCCTGCAGCTTGTCGATCAGGACATATTGCAGTTCTTCAATCGAGCGGCACATCAGCTTAACGAAGATATTGTAGGCCCCGGTGGTGTAGTAGGCTTCGACCACCTCATCCAGCTCATTGAGCTTGGCCAGCGCGGAGTGATAATCCCGGGCTGCGTTCAGATTGATGCCAATAAAACAACAGACGTCATATCCCAGAAGCTTAGGGTTGATAATCACTTCAGTTCCAGTAATGATGTTTGCAGCGCGCATTTTTTCAACACGGACATGGACGGTGGCCGGGCTGACATGAAAGCGTTTGGCCATTTCGGCATAGGGGATCCGGGCATCATGCATCAGGGCATTCAGAATATCCCGATCTAAATCATCCAGACGGGGTAGCGGTGTCATGGCATCTTTCCGTGGTAGTTCGCAACTACTGCATCATATACTGGCTTGCACGGTGACGCACGGTTTAGGATTGAAGAACCATTGCGACATTACCAAAGGATATCACTTTCTCTTCATGCGCTTAGTTCTCTTGTTGCTGATATTGTGCCTGCCCAGGCTGGTGATGGCCCAGGCGAATGTGCTGGTGCTCCACTCGTATCATCAGGGGATGCGCTGGACTGATGCACAGCAGGCTGGTCTGAGCGCTGCACTGCGTTCAACAGATATCCAGCTCCAGGTGGATTACATGGACAGCATGCGCTATCAGTCGCCCTGGTATCTGGATCAGCTGGTGGATTTGTATCAGGCGAAACTGAGCAGTGAGAAGTTCGATGCGGTTGTGGTGACGGATGACCATGCGTTGTGGCTGGCGAATCGGCTGGCGGCAGATTTGGGTGAGACCCCGGTGCTGCTCTCCGGAATTAACAAATATAAACCCGAGAAACATGCCAGTCTGTCCCGTGTGGCCGGTATCCTTGAGGCCAACGATGTGTCGGACAATATCCGTCTGGCACAAACCATTCAGCCTGATGTCGCGCATTTTTACTTTATTACCGATAACACGGCCACCGGCCGTGAACTCTGGCAAGATGCTCAGGAATATCTGAGTCAGCATCCGAATGTCCCCTATACCTACCTCAGCCCGCATACCTTCGGGGAACTGTTTGATACCGTCAGCCAGCTACCGCCGGACTCAGCCATTATCTTCCTCAGCTACTATGTGGATGGTCAGGGTATGTTTATGCCCAGCCGCGAAATCATGAATACCCTGACCCAACGGGCAAACGCCCCTGTGTATGTGTCTTACCGTTTCCTGCTCGACAGCGATGCACTGGGCGGGGTGGTCAGTCGGGGTTACGATCAGGGACTGATGCTGGGCCAGTTGCTCAGACAGGTGCTGAATGGGACTGTTGCAGATTTTCCGGCGTTTCTGAGCAGTCCGCGTCAGACGATGCTGAACTACCCGGCCCTGAAGCGCTGGAATGTGCAGGTCGATCAGGACGAGGTCATACTGGTCAATCGGCCGCTCAGTTGGTTTGATCGGTATGCTGGACAGGTCCGGCTGATCACCGCAGTACTGGCGGTGCTGCTGTCGGTGATTTTATTACTGATCGTGATTATTCGCCGCTTACGCCGCAGTGAACGGAAGCTGAACCAGAGCCGGACTCTGTTTGAAGGCGTGTTTGATCAGAGTTTCCAGTTTATCGCCATCCTGACCCAGCGTGGTCAGCTGAAGTCGGCCAATCTGGCGTTGCAGGATCTGCTGGGCCGTTCGGTGATTAAGTATGATTGCCCCTTCTGGGAGTGGGGGTGCTGGGATCGCGCCAGCACAGAGCAATTAAAGCAGTCCTTTTTGTCAGCCAGCCACAGCCAGCTGGTGCGCTTTGAAACCGGAATCAACAGCAGCGAAGACGGGGTTCGCATTCTGGATATTTCGATGAAGCCGTTGCCGCAAACCGAGAAAGAAGAAGGACAGCTTCTGCTGGAGGCTCGGGATGTCACCGCCAGACATCATATGGAAGAAAAACTGCGTGAACGGGAAATCAGCTACCGGCTGCTGTACGAGCAGCAACCAGTGATTCTCTTGGCTATTAATCAGCATGGCCGGATTCAGTCGGTGAATCAGTTTGCGACTGAGTTGCTGGGCTACAGTAAGCGTGAAATGCTGGGCCATAAGGTCACTGATTTTTATCTGGATGATGCTGAAATCCCGCAGCACTTTATTTCCACGCACCCGGGTAAGGAAGAGCAGAGTGTCTGGCGTCGACAGTTGCGTTATACCTGTGCCAGCGGCAAGGCGGTGTGGATCCGAGAGACGATCCGATCGTCGCTGTCTCAGCATCAGTTGCTGTTGGTGGGTGAGGACATTACCAGTACCCGCGAGCTGGAGGCCAAGCTGGAATATCAGGCTAACCATGATTATCTGACCAGCCTGTTCAATCGCAGTTACTTTGAACGGCTGCTTGAATCTTCTCTGGTAGAAGCCCGTGAGAAAAGTGCCCGGCATGCCATGCTGTATATCGATTTGGATCAGTTTAAGGTGATTAACGATACGGCAGGCCATGAAGCCGGGGATGAGGCGCTGAAGCAGGTCGCCTGGTTACTGCGCGGGATCATGCCCCATAAAGCATCCCTGGCCCGGCTGGGTGGGGATGAATTTGCCATTATCCTCAGCCATTGTGAGGTTGAAGGGGCATTGCGGCTGGGGGCTGAAATCCTGCAGTTGCTGGAAGAGAGCGAATTTTACTGGCAGAACACCCGTTTCAGCCTCAGTGCTTCAATTGGCATCCGCCTGATTGATAACACCGCGGGTTCGCCCCAGCAGGTGCATGCTCAGGCCGATACCGCCTGCTATGCCGCGAAGGATGAGGGTCGCAATCGCCTTCACCTGTATCGCCCGGACGATGAAGAACTGCAACGGCGGGAGCGGGAAATGGCCTATGTGAATCATATTCGCCATGCGCTGGATGAGCGGCGGTTTGAGCTTTACGCGCAGACAATCGCGCCGCTGGCTCATCCAATGCCGGGTCATCATTATGAAATTCTGCTGCGGATGCGCAGCAGTGACGGGGCCATGATCCCACCGGGTCTCTTTATGCCGGCGGCTGAACGTTACAATCTGGCCCATCTGATCGACCGCTATGTCGTCGGTGCTGCTCTCGACTGGCTGGAGGCGCATCCGGAAGCCGTGGCACCGCTTCAGTTGTGTTCCATCAACCTGTCGGGACAGTCGATGGGGAATCCGGATTTTGTCGATTTTCTGCTTGCACGGATTGGCCACTCAAGCGTGCCGCCCAGCAAGTTGTGTCTGGAAATTACCGAAACCGCAGCCATCGGCAACATGAGTGAAGCCATCGAACTGTTTACGCAGCTGAAATCACTGGGTTGTCTGATTTCTCTGGATGATTTCGGTGCCGGACTGTCTTCCTTCGGTTATCTCAAACGCCTGCCGGTCGATCTGATTAAAATCGACGGCATGTTTGTGCGCGATATCGCTGATGACGAGGTGGATCTCGCCATGGTGACCGCCATCAATGATCTGGCGAAGAAGATGGGCAAACAGACCGTGGCTGAATTCGTTGAAAACGAAGCAATTCTGGCCCGCCTGGAGCAGCTCGGCGTGGACTACGGTCAGGGCTATCTCTTTGGCAAACCAATGCCGCTGTCGCAATTGGTTCAGCGTCTGAATCAGGCAACCGAAGCTGTGCTGTAAGTTTGCCGGAGACATCCGCACTAATGGTCTGTCCATGAAAAATTGGACCATTTGGCTGCCCCGGTTGCTATAATCCGCCTCCGGTATCGATCTCTGTCTGCCCGGTCTGCACCGGTCAGGCAACCTTTTGCGGAGACACCCGTGCGCATCACCTTACTTTGTGACCAATCCGAACGTCAGTCTGAGCTGGCGGAACTGGCAGCCCGCTGGGGGCTTGAGCATGATCCAGAGGCTCAGTTCGCACTGCACCTGACTGATGAACGGCTGGAACTGTTGAAACGGGATGAGCCCAAGCTGGGTGCTGTCTATGTGGATCTTGCCGGCGGTGCCGCGGCACACCGGCGTAAATTCGGGGGCGGACGAGGGCAGGCCATTGCGAAAGCCGTCGGCCTGAAAAGTGGTGTCACACCAACGGTATTGGATGCCACGGCCGGCTTGGGGCGTGATGCATTTGTGCTGGCATCGCTGGGTTGCCGGGTGCAGATGATTGAGCGCCATCCTGTGGTTGCAGCGCTGCTTGAGGATGGATTGCGCCGCGCACAGGCCGATACAGAGATTGGCGACTGGGTTCGTGAGCGGCTGAGTCTGTTGCATGCGACCAGTCAGGATGCGCTGGCCGATCTGGTGGCGGATCCTGATTATGCGGTACCGGATGTGGTCTATCTGGATCCGATGTTTCCCCATAAGAAGAAGTCGGCGCTGGTGAAAAAAGAAATGCGGGTGTTCCAGAGCCTGGTCGGAGCCGATATGGATGCCGATCTCTTGCTGGCCCCGGCGCTGGCGCTTGCTGCAAAACGGGTTGTTGTGAAACGTCCGGACTATGCGCCCTGGCTGGATGAGCAGGCACCTTCGACGGTGATCAGCACGAAGAAAAACCGGTTTGATGTTTACGTCAAAGCGGCCATGAAGTAACACGCTTTCAGGCGAGATGCGACAGGATGGAGAAAGCCATGTCCAAGTCATTATGTAAATACAGGCGTGCGGAAATCAGTGCCAAAGCAGAAGTCATTGGTGAGCTGGTGAATCAGCCGCGGTATCTGTGTCGCAGTTGTGCGCGGGCTGCGAACGGCAAAGGGGCACTGTGTAAGCCCATGCATTTGCCTGAAGCGTCGGTTCTGTCTTTGCCGGTAGCAGCCAGTGCTGCAGCTCCCGCCGTTGGAGAGCCTTTGGAATCCGATGTCGCACTGAATTTATCGACCCGGTTGCTGATGTCTGTGAAAGCCCGGAAGCTGGATAAGAAATTGCGGAAGCTGGCAAAGAAAAAGCGCAAGTATGAGAAGAAAGGCGAGAAAAAACTGAAGAAGGCTGAAAAATATCAGAAGAAAGCCGAGCAGGCCCAGCGGCAGTTTGACAAGTTGCTCTACAAAGCCAGCGCCTGAACACTTTGTTGATTTGAAAAGAAGAAAAGCCTCCGTTCCGGAGGCTTTTGTTTTAAGGGGATTGATGAATCTCAGGATTCTTTAATCAGGACCGCTGTCAGCAGACAGGTAATGACCGCAACAACAATGCCAGAAACAATTAACCAAGGGAGCATAACCGTACTTCCATCTGTGAGTGCTCAAAGAGGCCACATTGAATATTTTTTAGTTAATTCCATCAATAGCAAATATATACGCTGTAATGGCTATTAACAGATGGAAACAAAAGCGGATGAAATTCTGAGATTATTTCGTCAGAAGAGACAAAAAAGCGCCTAAAAAGGCGCTTTTTACATTTTGCAACAGATGTGTCTGAGCGGTTAAATTTTCGACGGCAGCGCCAGAGCCAGACCTTCCCGAGACAGACGGTGTGCGGCGGCTTTGTCATTCAGTTTCTCCAGCGTTTCCACCAGATAACTGTAATCGGCAACGGTCGGGTGAAGCTCAATGGCTTTTTCCAGATGTGTCCGGGCTTCCGGGAACTTTCCTTCGCGGAGATACAGCTGGCCCAGGGCACTGTGCGTCGCGGCATTGCCACTGTCATAACGGAGCAGATCCTGCAGCGTGACAATGGCGGGATGGTAGTCTGTCAGTTTGAGAGTCGGCATCAGGCTGATCAGCTGTGGCTCAATCTTCTTGCGCAGTGCTTCGCGCAGGACAGTATAAGCCTCGCTGTCGGCATTGCGGGCGCACATTTCACGTACAAAGCAGGCAACCAGTACCGGGTTCTGTCTGGCTTTGCGGTTCAGGCTGTTCCAGTGGCCCATCAGGCCGTCGCTGCCGCTATGCTGGGCGATCTGAACCATCAGGCCGCATTCCGCTTTTTCCTGCAGTTTGTCGGCTTGTTCGTCACTCAGGCTGCTGTATTTTTTCAGCGGCGGGATCAGGCCGAGTAAGGCTGGCCAGTCTTCCAGCTCGACGTAACATTGCTTGAGCAGTTCCAGTAATAACGGGTTACGCGGATGGGCACTTTTCATGTCCTGCAGCGTAGCCACGGCCTCTTCATACTGATGCTGGCGGCATTGCAGGCGGGCACGGGTAAGGGCCACAGCCAGGCTGTCGTTGTCCAGTTCAGAGGCCAGGCGCAGGTATTCGTCACGCTGGTGGAGCTGGCCTTGTCCCTGAGCGGCTTCAGCCGCTGCTAGATAGTTCAGCAGTGGCGTGTCACTGTGGCTGGCTGATTTGACCACCAGTTTTTCAGCCTGTTTCCAGTCACCTTCCAGAACTTTGACCAGTCCGTTTGAGGTTAACTGACGGGCTTTCCGGCTTTTGCGGCTGGAGAACCAGCCCCGGGAGACGCTGCTCAGAGACAGTAGCCATTTGAGCAGGTTTTCCAGCAGGAAAAAGAGGCCGAACAGGATGATCACCAGCAGAAGCAGTGTGGTCAGGCTCATTTCGAGGGTCTGATTGTCGGCAGAGATCAGCACGTAGCCCTGGTTGCCTGCCAGCATCGGGCCGAAAGTCAGGCCGGCAATCAGCGCAACCACCAGCAGCAGAAGTTTAATCATGCCGGATCCTCCTCACTGTGGATCGGAGCAACTTGCTGACGCATCCGCATGTTGATGGTATCCAAGAGCATAGACTGTGATGTCAGTATTTTTGGGTAGTTGACCTCAATCTTCTGTTGGGCCAGCTCATCCAGTGCCTGGATGAAACTCTGGGTTTTGGCATCGTCCGTTTTGTAGAACTGGCTGGCCCAGTCTTTCGCCATGGTCAGTGAGGTTGTATACAGTTCACCCTGTTCGCGATAGACCGCTTTGATGGCGGTTTCCAGTTTGGATTTGATGTTTTCCTGCAGGTAGAAATCCTGCTCCGGCGACAGCAGCGGGATCACGTTACCGTCTCGTTTTCGGTACGTGACGAAGTGTCCACCGAATTGTTTCAGCGAGGTCATCAGGTTGGATTTCCAGTCGGAAATGGACTCGCTGACACTTTCGGTCTGCGGCTGATCCAGCGATTCCGGCACAATGGCGTTGGCCAGTGGCAGGCTATCAATCTGAGTCTGAAGGCTGGTCAGGCGAAGCACCAGGCCGTCCCGGTCAATCCGGGCGATGGATTTGAGCATGGTAATGTCGTTACTCAGGGCCTTGCGCAGCTCCGTCAGGCTGGGATCACTGAGCTGGGCGATCCGGTTATCGGCCGATTCCAGCAACAAGGTGGCACTGGCAACATCATGCTCCAGCGACAGTTTGCGACCGGCCATCCGGGTCAGGTAGTCTGCCTCGGCCAGCAGCCAGTCGTTCGGACGGCGGCCCTGGATTTCGGTCATCGACCGTTGCAGGCCCTGAATATCGTTTTCCTGCTGACTCAGCCGGGTCGCTGCACTGTCCAGACTTTCCTGCACAGCTGCTTTGACGGATTGCTCGCTTTGAGACAGGGCGTTTTTCATCTCGTTTAACTGGCTGGTCAGTGCGGCCAGTTGCGCCTGTTGGGCCAGGTTTTGCTGATGGCCGTGGTAATACAAGCCACCCCCCAGCAGAATCACCAGGGCAATGGCGACTAGTCCGGTTTTACTGCCGCTGCCAGATTTGGCAGGGGCGCGTTTGGTCGGTTCTTGGGCAGTTCGACCTGACGCTTTGGATTGATTGTCGGCGTTTTTGGGGTTGTCCTTGGCGGCCGCTGCGGCATCAGACTGGTTGCCTGCCGTAGGGTGATCGTTATTGGTCTTCTTCTCAGTCATCCGTTTTTCCCGTTGTGCCAGTTGTGCTTAGGGTAGTAAGCAATGCGTCATTGCTGGCACTGCCTACCATGGTTACAGAGCGAAAGCCGATGTCCCTGGCTTCCGTTGCTATACGCTCACTGGGAACCAGCAACCGGCACTGGCATAGCCATGCCCGGGCCTGTGCTGGCATCAACTGGTACAGATAATCCAGTTGCTGGCCGCTGGTGACGACCAGGGTATCCACGTCCTGCTGTTGCCATTGGTGGAACAGCCTGTTCCCATCCAGTGCCAGCCAGTGTCGCGCATAGGTTTCACAGTAAGACACGCTGGCCTGTCGTTCGACCAGCGTATCGAAAATCAGTTCACGGCCACCGTTGCCTCGCAGGATCAGGACTCGTCGTCCGGCTGGCTGCGCCAGTTCAGGCAGCGCCAGCAATCCTTCACTGTCTTCTTGAGGCGGTGCGATGACTGCCTGACCGCAAGCTTTGGCCAGTGTGTCGGCCGTTTGCTGGCCTACGGCCAGATAGTGGAGATTCTGCGGCCAGCTAATCCCTTGTTCTGTCAGATAAGTATGAGCCATTTTGACTGCATGGCTACTGACAGCAATAAGACAGTCTCCATCTTGCAACGTTCTCAATTGATCACCCAGCCCGGGGAGCCCGGCGCCGGGCGCAATGGTCAGCAGTGGTTGCACCAGAGATTGGATGCCCTGATGTGCCAGTGCTTTTGCCAGTGCGTCGCCTTGCGGGGCGGGGCGGGTGATCAGAACGGTCATTCGGCGTCGTCATACAGTCGGGTCAGAATTTCCCGGGCACCGCGAGTCAGCAGTTCTTCTGCCAGCTCAGTACCCAGACGTTCCGCATCGGCGATCGGACCGCGGATTTCTCCGGCCACAATGTGGCTGCCGTCCGGCTCGCCAACCAGTGCACGCAGCCAGATTTGATCGCCCTGCAGTTCAGCATAGCTGCCGATAGGCACCTGACAGCCGCCTTCCAGGCGATTATTCATGGCGCGTTCACACAGGACCCGGGCCGTTGTGGATTTGTCGCTCAGTACGGCCAGCAGGTTCCGGATTCGGGTGTCGGAAAGACGGCATTCAATCCCGACGGCACCTTGTCCGACCGCAGGCAGGCTGACTTCCGGTTCCAGCGCACAGCGAATGCGGTCTTCCAGCTTCAGGCGCTTGAGTCCGGCACAGGCCAGGACGATGGCGTCGTATTCCCCTTCGTCCAGCTTGCGCAGACGGGTGGCAACATTCCCGCGCAGCGTTTTGATCTGCAGATCCGGGCGGCGGGCCAGCAGCTGGCACTGACGGCGCAGGCTGGAGGTACCGACTACGGCACCCTGTGGCAGTTCGTCGACATGGGCGTACTGGTTAGAAACGAAAGCATCGCGTGGGTCTTCGCGCTCACAGATGGTGACCAGCCCCAGACCTTCCGGGAATTCAACCGGGACGTCTTTCATGGAATGGACGGCAATATCGGCCCGATCTTCCAGCATGGCTTGTTCCAGTTCTTTGACAAACAAGCCTTTGCCGCCCACTTTGGCCAGCGGGGTATCCAGAATTACGTCACCTTTGGTGACCATAGGCACCAGCTCAACGGTGATTCCGGGGTGGGCTTGTTCCAACGCCGCTTTGACATATTCCGCCTGCCATAGTGCAAGCGGACTTTTGCGGGTGGCGATCCGGATAGGCTTCTCAGTCATAAAATGGCGTCCATCTAATTGCTTTAAATACACTAATCGTACCACTCCGGCACGGGTAAGGTAATGTAGATGTTGCGACCAGTGCGGTGAAGCGCTTTTGTCTGGTTCTGTGATATCGCAACTGTGATATGCTTCACGTTCTAGTGTGTGATCTGCATTCCAAAGTCGGGAGCGCTGGCGATTTTTATTCATTGTACTATTTTGTGGTGATAATGAACGGACTTGCACTGCCAGCGCCTGACCACCATCTGAATCAACCACACTGACTTTACGGATTGTCCAAAAACTGTTAGATTGATCACGTTTTTGCTCACAGATGGCTCACAGACTGCCCCAACGATGACAAGATTCGGGCCGCGCTGGATGCTGGTAGCTCTTGGAAGAGTAATTTGCAAAATTATATTCATACGTTAATTGGCAGGCTGGATACACATAACCAGCGTCGGGTCGAGCGTGCCCGGCTGGCCATGAATGCACAGTCGGAGCAGGTCTTCAGTCTGTTGCCAGTGCTATTGCATGTGAACCATCCCGACTTGCCTGGCTTCCAGGATTCCGAGGTGCCGCAGGGCATTGCCTCTTTCGTTCCTTCTTCCCGTCAGATTTCCCTGATCCGTGAGCAATTTGATTGTGAGCTTCCGTCTGCAGGGGGGCAGGACGTTCCAGATGGCGATATTCTGGGCCTGTATGCTATGGGCAGTACGGCGTCACTGGGACAGAGTCTGACCAGCGATCTGGATATCTGGGTTTGTATTCGGACCCGGATGCCAGTGGAAGAACGTGAAGCGCTGATCGCGAAATGCAAAGCGGTGTCCGACTGGGCGATGATTCAGGGTGTTGAAGCCAACTTTTTCCTGATTGATGATAACCGTTTCCGCCATAATTGTTCAGATGCCCTGAGTGGGGATAACTGTGGTTCCAGTCAGCATCTGCTGCTGCTGGACGAGTTTTACCGTTCTGCCGTCCATCTCGCCGGCCAGCGTTTCCTGTGGTATCTGGTTCCGCCGGAGATGGAAGAATGCTATGACGATTACGTCGACTATCTGGTCAGCAGTGGCTTTATCAATCGTGACGAATGGATCGATTTTGGCGGCCTGACCCGTATTCCGGCGGAAGAGTATTTCGGTTCCAGCCTCTGGCACCTCTATAAAAGTATCGACTCACCTTATAAGTCAGTGCTGAAGGCGATTTTGCTGGAGGCATATTCCTGTGAGTACCCACATACCCAGCTGCTGAGTGTTGACGGCAAACGCCGCTTCTTCTCGGAACACGCCTCGCATTATGCGATGGATGCCTATTATCTGATGCTGGAGAAGGTGACCCGCTATTTGGAGCGGATTCACGATCACCGCCGGCTGGATCTGGTCCGCCGCTGTTTTTATCTCAAAACGCACGAGAAGCTGACCCGTGAACCGGGTGCGGGTTCTGTGACCTGGCGCCGTGAGGTGCTGACCGAACTGTCCTCGGAATGGCAGTGGTCGCAAGAAGTTTTGGCAGAACTGGATAACCGCCGGAACTGGAAAGTCGAGCTGGTGAAACGGGCACATAACGAACTGCTTGATGCCCTGATGCTCAGCTATCGGAATCTGATCCTGTTTGCCCGTCGTAACGACATTACGTCGTCCATCAGCCCGGAAGATATCAGTATTCTGGCCCGGAAGCTGTATGCGGCCTTTGAGGTGCTGCCGGGCAAAGTGACTTTACTCAATCCGCAGATTTCTCCGGATCTCCATGAAGGCGATCTGACTTTTATTCAGGTACCGGCCGGGCGCACCAACACGGCAGGCTGGTATCTCTACAAGCAGCCGCTTGACCCGTTTGCGATTCTTGGCCAGCCGTCGCTGGAACATAACCGTTACCTGAGCAAGCTGGTGTCCTGGGCGTATTTCAACGGCTTGCTGACTGAGACGACCAATCTTCATGCGGTGGTTCGTGATTCGGCCATGGATATTGATAAGCTGTATCAGCTGGTCAGTGATATCCGCAATACATTCTCGATTCGTCGTCCTAAGCCCAGTTTGAGCGCACTGTCTAATCCGTGTGAAATCCGCCAGTTGGGGATTTTTATCAATCTGGAGCAGGACCCGACCGAGGTATTGAAAAGCCGGGCGGTGAAGTTTGACTTCAAAAATACCGATATTTTCAGTTTTGGCCCCGAGCAGACCTGCCTGGTCGGCAGTGTGGATCTGGTGTACCGCAACTCCTGGAATGAAGTGCGGACCCTGAACTTCAAGGGCGAAAATGCCATGATGGATGCCCTGAAGACGATTCTCAGCAAAATGCACCAGGATGCGATTCCGCCGGAGTCGGTGGATGTGTTCTGTTACAGCAAGCATATGCGCGGGATGATCCGGAATCTGGTGTATCAGCTGGTGGCGGAATGCATTGAGATGCGTCTGATGCCGGTCGAACAGCAGGAAAAACAGCGCCGCTTTAAAGCGATTCGTATTGGCAGTCAGACCCATGGCTTGTTCTTTGAGCGCCGCGGGGTCTCTGTGCAGAAGCTGGAAAATTCCGTTGATTTTTATCGCTGTATTTCCAGTAATAAGCTGATGGGCTCCGCGAGTGTGGTGGTGGGCAAAACGGATGAACCCCACCCGCCGTCAATCGTGGATGCCTATGCCAGTGAAGGCTTGATCCAGTTCTTCTTTGAAGACTGCGAGAATGACGGATTTAATATCTACATTCTGGATGAAACCAACCGCATTGAAGTGTACCGCCAGTGCAGCGGCAACATGGATGAGATGGTGCATGGCGTGAACCGTTTTTACACTTCAGCGCACGACAGGTTCAGCTATAGCTCGAACTTCATCAATTTCAACTTGCCGCAGTTCTACCATATTGTGTACAGCACGGCAGGTGAATGTCAGGTCTTGCCGTATAAAAGCGGGTATCAGGCCGAACGCCGAATGGCGGCGGACAGTGAAAACAGCTTGTCGGAGTCTGACTCAGGCAAGGGTGGTCACCTGAGTCTTTCCTGAAGGTCACAGCAACTGAAATGAAACGCTTCCGGCGCGCATAGCTATTTGCTGACGCGCCGGAGACGGTGACCCGTTTTCTTGCTTACCAGTCTACTTTCTCTTCTGCATGTCGTGAACATTCCCGCTTGATCAGCGAAATCAGTTCCTCACCACTGCGGGTGCAGTGCCAAACCCCATCGTTATACTTAAAGTGGTAACCGCCTGATTTGGAGGCAACCCAGATCTCGTGAAGTGGTTCCTGGCGGTTGATGACGATCTGGCTGCGGTTTTCAAATTCCAGAGTCAGTACATTGCCGGTTGTTTCATATTCGATATCTGCACCGGACTGGTCGATGCCTTCTTCGATATGCATCAGTACCTGATCAGCCAGTTTATGAAATTCAGTATCGTTCATCCTGTTCGTCCTATTGCTTTTCCTAGTGTGGGTGCGATTATAGAGGGCATTGCAATCATTATCACTGGCTTTGAAAATGCGTAAAGGTTTAATCGCAACATTTATCCTGACTGTGCTGATGCTGGCAGGCTGCGGCCAAAGCGGCCCGCTGTATATGCCGGCGGATGACACCCAGAACAACGAACAAACCGAATAACCGCGGCCATAACAGGGAAGAGATCACATTGGATTATTTTAATTATCAGCAAGACGGTCAGCTTTACGCGGAAGAGATTCCCCTCACTGATTTGGCTGAGCGTTTTGGCACCCCGCTTTATGTCTACTCCCGTGCAACGCTGGAGCGCCATTGGCGCGCCTTCGACAATGCGGCGGCTGACCATCCGCATTTAGTCTGTTATGCCGTAAAGGCCAACTCTAACCTGGGTGTGCTGAATATTCTGGCACGACTGGGTTCCGGCTTTGATATTGTCTCGGTGGGTGAACTGGAGCGAGTTATTGCTGCGGGCGGCGATGCTGCGAAAGTGGTGTTTTCCGGTGTCGGTAAAACGGCCGCGGAAATGCGCCGGGCACTGGAACTGGACATTAAGTGTTTCAATGTGGAATCCGAACCTGAGCTGGAACGTCTGAATCAGGTGGCGGCAGAGATGGGCAAGATTGCGCCGGTGTCGCTGCGGATCAACCCGGATGTTGATGCCAAAACGCACCCGTATATTTCGACGGGTCTGCGTGACAACAAGTTTGGCATTGCCTTTGACCGCGCACCGGAAGTGTACCGTCTGGCGCACAGCCTGCCGAATCTTGAAGTGATCGGAATGGACTGTCATATCGGTTCGCAGCTGACAGAGATGACCCCTTTCATTGATGCTACCGATCGCTTGCTGGCGCTGATCGATACGCTGAAAGCGGAAGGCATCGTGATCAAACATCTGGATGTCGGTGGTGGTCTGGGCGTGACCTATAGCAATGAGCAGCCGCCGTTGCCGTCAGACTATGCCAAAGCACTGCTGGAGCGACTGGAAAATCACATGGATCTGGAGCTGATTTTTGAGCCGGGCCGTGCGATTGCTGCCAATGCCGGTGTGCTGGTCAGCCGGGTGGAATATCTCAAGCATACCGAGCACAAGAATTTTGCCATTGTTGATGCGGCGATGAACGATCTGATCCGCCCGACGCTGTATCACGCCTGGCAGGAAATTGTGCCTGTGGTACCGCGTGACGGTGAGCCGATGGAATATGACTTTGTCGGCCCGATTTGTGAAACCGGTGACTATATTGGGAAAGAGCGGTTGTTGAAACTGGAGACGGGCGATTTGGTGGCCGTGCGTTCTGCCGGTGCCTATGGTTTCGTGATGTCTTCCAACTACAACACCCGTCCGCGAGTGGCGGAAATCATGGTCGACGGTGATCAGGCCCATGTGGTCCGTGAGCGCGAAACCCTGAGTCAGCTGTGGCAGTCTGAACACCTGCTGCCTTAACCCGAAACGAGAGAACGCCGATGCAGTTTCAATTTTCCAAGATGCATGGTCTGGGTAATGACTTCATGGTCGTTGACTGTGTCACCCAGAACATCTTCTTTTCACCGGACGCGATCCGGCGTCTGGCAGATCGGCATCGCGGGGTTGGTTTTGACCAGTTGCTGGTTGTGGAGCCGCCTTATGATCCCGAGACGGATTTTCACTACCGCATTTTCAATGCGGATGGCAGCGAAGTCTCGCAGTGTGGTAACGGTGCCCGCTGTTTTGCCCGTTTTGTATCGATGAAGGGACTGACCAACAAATACCGGATTTCGGTCAGTACCAAGTCCGGCAAGATGATGCTACAGCTGGAAAACGACAATCAGGTAACAGTCAACATGGGACTGCCGGAGTTTACGCCGGAGAAGATCCCGTTTTCAGCGAAACAGGAAGAGAAAACCTATATTCTTCGGGCTGAAAATAATACGGTCTTCTGCGGTGCGGTCAGTATGGGTAATCCACACTGTGTGACTGTGGTCGATGATGTGGAGACCGCTGATGTTGAAACACTGGGGCCGCTGCTGGAAAGCCATGAGCGATTCCCCGAGCGGGTCAATGTCGGTTTCATGCAGGTACTGTCGCGTTCAGCCATTCGTCTGCGGGTCTATGAACGTGGTGCCGGAGAAACGCAGGCCTGCGGTAGTGGTGCCTGTGCTGCGGTGGCCATTGGCCAGCGACAGGGACTACTGGACAGCCATGTGACGGTTAGCTTACCGGGCGGTGATCTGCACATTCGCTGGGCCGGGGATGGTCAGCCGCTGTATATGACCGGACCGGTTGCCCATGTGTTTGATGGCCAGCTGACCCTCTGAGCCTGAACATGAGCGTAAAGGTCGTGATTGGTGGGGCAGTTTGTCCCACTGAATTGAAAAGATAAACAGCCCCAAAAGCCAAGATTTATGACTGATATGAACCAACTGGATCAATCCCCGGTTGACGACGAGGCCGCACCGCTGAACCATCAGGCGGTGGTGGCCTTTTTAGCATCGCATCCGGATTTTTTTCTGCACCAGCCTGAGTTGCTGGAGCAGCTTCGCTTGCCTCACCCAGAGCGCGGCACGGTATCGCTGGTGGAACGTCAGATGGAGCGTTTGCGCCAGAAAGTGTCTGAGCTGGAAAAGCAGATTGATACCATGATGTTGGTGGCGGCCAGCAACAGTACCCTGTTTACGACTTTTGCAAAGGCGCAGCAGCGACTGTTTCAGACCCACAATATTTATCAGGCTCTGAGTGTCCTGACCGAGCTGGCTGCCGAGCTGGATCTGAGCGTCAGTATTCGCCTGTTCGACAGCCTGGATAATAAACTTTATCTGAGTCGTCAGGCCTTTGAAGGGTTTCGGCGCGCTCGTTTTAATCCACGCAGTGTCTATCTGGGGCGTTTGCGAAAAGCAGAGAGTGAATTGCTGTTTCTCCAACCGCCGCAACTGGGGTCCTTTGTGGTATTGCCCTTGGGAGAGCCGGAGCGGCCGGATGGTATTTTAAGTTTTGCCAGCCGTGACGGCGGCCACTTTCAGCCGGATATGGATACGCTGTTTGTCGAGCAATTGGCCGGTGTGCTGGGCCGTCTTATCCGGCACTGGGAATACAGCCGGGAGGTGATCGAGTGAGTCTGCCAGCCAGCCTGACGAAATCTCTGGAGCGTTTCTACGAATACTTGCGCAGTGAGCGTGAGCTGAGTCTGCATACCCAGCAGAACTACAAGCGCCAGCTGACGACGATGGCTGAGCAGTTGTTTGAGCTGGGTGTGTCGGACTGGCCGTCGGTGGATGCCGGCTGGGTTCGTCAGCTCGCCAGTAAGGGGATGCGCGATGGCCTGAAGGCCAGCAGTCTGGCCATGCGGTTGTCGGCGCTGCGCAGCTTTCTCGATTATCTGGTGCATCAGGGCGAGATCAAGGCGAATCCGGCCAAAGGCGTCTCGGCACCGCGGAAATCCCGTCCGTTACCCAAAAATCTGGACGTTGATGAAATGGATCAGTTGCTCAGTGTGGATGAAAATGATCCGCTGTCGGTGCGCGATCGCGCCATCATGGAGCTGATGTACGGTGCCGGACTGCGTTTGTCTGAATTGGTCGGGCTGAATGTGAAAGACATCAGCCTGAGTAAAGGCGATCTGCGGGTGATCGGTAAAGGAGATAAAGAGCGGGTTGTGCCTTTTGCCGGTCTGGCCCGGGAATGGGTCGGGATTTGGCTGAAAGTCAGGGGGCAGTTGGCTGCACCCGGAGAACCGGCACTGTTTGTTTCTAAACTGGGGCAGCGGATTTCAAACCGGAATGTCCAGAAGCGGATGGCGGAATGGGGTCAGAAGCAGTCGGTGTCCAGCCATATCAATCCGCACAAGCTCCGCCACAGCTTTGCCACGCATATGCTCGAATCGAGTGGTGACCTGCGTGCGGTACAGGAATTGCTGGGTCACGCCAACCTCAGCACCACACAAATCTACACCCATCTGGATTTCCAGCATCTGGCGAAGGTGTATGATCAGGCCCATCCCCGGGCCAGGAAACGCAAATAAACCCAGGCAAGAAAAGGAGCCGTTGTCATGCAGTTTTACCGCAGTTTTCGTTCGCCCAAGGCGATGACCTTCGATCTGGACGATACCCTGTACGACAATCATCCGGTGATTTTGCGGGCGGAACAGGCGATGCACGACTGGCTTGCAGCATCCCATCCGGTTGCACAAGACCTGACCCCGGCGGACTGGCATCGACTCAAATTCCGACTGGCGAAGGAAAATCCGATGCTGCGCCATGACGTGACTGAGTGGCGGCGGGAGATGTTGCGGACCGGGCTGATGCAGCTGGGGTATTCTGTGCAGCAAGCGAGTGCCGCGAGCGAAGAAGGGCTCAGCGTGGTGCTGACGGTGCGCAATCAGGTGGATGTGCCGGCGCTGACCCACGCGGTGCTGGGAGAACTGGCAACCCGGGTGCCGCTGCTGGCAATCACCAACGGCAACGTGGATGCAGACAAGATTGGTCTGGGCAAATATTTTTCCCGGGTGTTGGTGGCGGGCCGCGACGGTCTGTCGAAGCCGGAGCCGGATTTGTTTTTGCAGGCTCAGGCACTGCTGGGGGTAGCCCCCCAGGATATCCTCCATGTCGGTGACCATCTAGAGACCGATGTCGGCGGTGCCCGGCGCTGTGGTTTTCAGGCTTGCTGGCTGAATGATCAACGCCGGCCACTACATCTGGAAACCAAAGCCAAGTGGCTGCCGGACGTTGAAATTCATACCCTGGACCAACTGCTGACGCTGGTCTGAATTATTCCATCAGACGGCTGGGCCGGCGTGCCCGGCCGGTCAGGTGATCGAGTGAGATCAGGCCGGCCCCCCAGAACACATTCACCAGCAACATCATGCCCCACAGCTGGTGATCAAAGAATCCCTTCTCCCACAGCAGTGGATAAGAGACCACCGCAATCATATTGAAGATGAACAGCAGCAGTGCCATCGGACGGGTCAGCAGACCCAGTGCCAGAAAAACAGGCACGATCAGTTCGGTTGCCGTGCCCAGATAGGCAGCGATCCGCCAGGGGATGAGCGGTACCTGATATTCATACTCAAACAGATAGAGGGTACTGTCCCAGCTCTGGAACTTCAGCATTCCGGCGTTGAAAAACACCCAGGCGACCCACAACCGGGTCAGCAGGAGCAGTAACGGAGTAATGGGTGCCAGCGCCCGGCTGAACTGGGTATCGATGTCTTTGATCAGATAAAACATATCAGTCCCTCTGTTTACGCTTCTGTTTCATCAGGATAGTGGATATTGGCGAACACTTGCTGCGAAATCAGCTCGCCCAGCAGTGCCAGCATCTCCGGACTGGCTTGATTCAGCGGTCGGTGCTGTTTGGACAATGCGACCAGCGCCGTGCCAGCTGTCGTGGTGGTGATCACCCTGGGGCCGGGCAAAACGATGGCTGATTGCGGCCGGTGGATGTCCAGACTCTCCAGATTATTCAGAACATCGTCGTGAATGGCCTGCCACAATTCAGCGACGGCATAGTCACTGTCGAGTAGCTCGCAGCCCGGATTTGGAATCAGCCGAGCCTGTGCCAGCCGTGCTTCGGTCAGCCCTTGCAGCTTCTCCAGCGGGAAATCCGGGGCGGACGAGGTGAGCTGACCGGCCCGGTCGACCCACCATTCCAGCCGGGCCAGATCGGCCAGATAAGGAACGGCCTGATGCAGTGATGCCTGTGCGCAGATGGTGTCATCAAAACCACAGCCATAGTGGCTGACATCCCCCTGTTCAAGCGGGACGGTTAAAACATGCTGCCGGGCCAGTGCCGAAAAACATGCCTCACCGACCACAGCTTTGACAGCCGGATAGGTGGCTTCCAGTACTTCGGTCAGACCGA
The DNA here is from genome assembly GCF_000695255.1 of Photobacterium galatheae. Classification (GTDB taxonomy): domain Bacteria; phylum Pseudomonadota; class Gammaproteobacteria; order Enterobacterales; family Vibrionaceae; genus Photobacterium; species Photobacterium galatheae. The sequence goes on from NZ_JMIB01000013.1 coordinate 41,494, forward strand.
TAATAAAGTTGTTGCGGTAGATCTGGAGTTGCTGATCGGCACTCAAGGCATGTGGCATGATGAGATCCGTGATTTCACTGGGCTGGTAGTGCAGGGCCCGGGCAAAGCTGGTTTGCAGCGTTGCCAGATCCGGCCCGTCAGGCTTGACGGCGTTCATGCGATGCCTCCGTGTCGCGCAGGATCTGCCGGGCTTTATCTGCTTCGCCAAGCAGCACTTCAAGCGGCGGAATGTCGAGATCCCATTCAATCAGGGTCGGTACAGCGCCGTGCTGGCGGACCCAGTTGCGGTATAGCTGCCACACCGGCTCGCTGACCGGACGGCTGTGGGTATCGATCCAAACCTCACCCTGTTCCAGTTTTTTGACCGTAAACCCGGCCAGATGGATTTCTTTCACCGCCGCCGGGTTGATGGCGGCGAGGTAAGTGTCGCAATCGAAGCCGTGGTTAAAACTGCTGACATAAATGTTATTGAGATCCAGCAGCAGGCCGCAGCCGGTTCGTTGCTGGACCCAGCTCAGAAAATCCCACTCCGTATAGTCTGCATGACGGAAGCTGAGGTAGCTCGACGGGTTTTCCAGCAGCAGCTGGCGGCCAAGGGTATCCTGCACCTGCGAGATTTTATCGCAGACCAGATTCAGGGCTTCTTCGGTATAGGGAATGGGTAATAAATCATTTAAGTACTGGCCGTTGACGGAACTCCAGCTCAGGTGATCAGAAACGGCCATGGGCTGGAGGTCATCAACCAGATGTTTGAGCTGGGTCAGATGCCGGTGATTGAGGAGGTCGGCAGAGCCCAGAGACAACCCAATGCCGTGGCAGCTGATTGGAAACCGTTCGGCAATCTGGCGGAGGGTCTGGCGTGCCGGGCTTTCCGGATTGAAGTAGTTTTCGCTGTGAACTTCCAGCCAGCCCACTTGAGGCGCTTCCATGCCGGCAAAAAGAGTCAGGTGGGGGGCTCTCAGGCCAACCCCAACCTGCTGAAAGGCGCAATCATGAATCATGATTAGCTGCTTTTGGTGCTGCCGCCGGCCAGACGGTCACACAGGCCTTTGGGAACCATGATGAATGCATCTTTCTGACCATCCATTTTGGCGGTTCCGGCACAGGAACCGGTTTTAGTGGCGCAGTCATTCTTTCCGGCTTTGGCGACGCCATAACATTTTTCTTTCGCGCCGCTGTCAGCCGCGACGGCAGGGGCCGTACCAGCCAGCATCAGCAGACCAGAGACAGCAGTAGCTAAGGCGAGATTGCTCTTTTTCATCATCATTCCTCTTGATATCAGACGGTTCAGGTAGTGCGGTGTCGAGCGTTCGTCCTGTGATGGACGTGAGATACTTCAGGTGCTCTTATCCACTATAGAAAGGCAGGGGCCGAAAGAAATTTCAGATGAAGTGATTTTTTTTCTGTGTGTCGGTTCTGTACGACAGTGGTGCTGGCTCCTGAATTTGAGGTGCGATGGGCCGACTGAGACTCAGTATGAGACAGGGCGGGCATTCTTTGTCTGAGCTGTTATAATCACCGCCAGTGTATAAATAACCAGTAGAAAGGCGATGGACGTTTCACTCTTGTTAGATGGTCTCAATGACAAACAGCGCGAAGCGGTGGCGGCACCGCTGGGTAATCATTTGGTCCTGGCCGGGGCCGGCAGCGGGAAAACCCGGGTGCTGGTGCACCGGATTGCCTGGTTGCTGCGGGTCGAAGAAGCCTCGCCTTTCTCCATCATGTCGGTGACCTTCACCAACAAAGCCGCCGCGGAAATGCGCGGCCGGATTAACGCGCTGATGCAGGGAAACTGCGCCGGGATGTGGAACGGCACGTTCCACGGCCTGAGTCACCGCATGCTGCGCGCCCATTATCTCGATGCCCGGTTGCCGGAAGATTTCAATATCATCGATTCCGATGATCAGATGCGCCTGCTGCGCCGGTTGATCAAAGCGCAGAATCTTGACGAGAAACAGTGGCCGGCCCGTCAGGCGGCCTGGTATATCAACGGCAAAAAAGATGAAGGGCTGCGTCCGTCGCATGTCGAGACCTTTAACGACCCGGTCGAACAGACCTGGCTACGTCTTTATACCGCCTATCAGGAAGCCTGTGATCGGGCCGGGCTGGTGGACTTTGCTGAACTCTTGCTGCGCTCTTTTGAGCTGCTCAAGCATAACAAGCACATCCGCGACCATTATCAGGCCCGTTTCAAGCACATTCTGGTGGACGAATTCCAGGATACCAACAACATCCAGTTTGCCTGGTTACGCATGATGGCAGGGCCTGAATGCCACGTGATGATCGTGGGCGATGACGACCAGTCGATCTACGGCTGGCGGGGTGCCAAGGTTGAGAATATTCAGCGTTTCCTGAATGAATTTACCCAGACCTCCAGTATTTTCCTGGAGCAGAACTACCGTTCGACCGGGAATATCCTGCAGGCGGCGAACGCACTGATCGCCAATAACAATGAGCGGATGGGCAAAAACCTGTGGACTGACGGCGGTGAAGGCGAAAAGATTTCGGTGTATTCCGCGTTTAACGAGCTGGATGAAGCCCGGTTTGTCGTCGGGAAGATCAAAGGCTGGCAGGACAGCGGTGGCGCGCTCAGTGATACGGCGATGCTGTACCGCAGCAACGCCCAGTCGCGGGTGCTGGAAGAGGCTCTGATTCAGGCCGGAATGCCTTACCGGATTTATGGCGGCATGCGTTTCTTCGACCGTCAGGAAATCAAAGATTCGCTGTCTTATCTGCGCCTGATTGCCAACCGCGATGACGATACCTCGTTTGAGCGGGTGGTGAACACCCCGGCTCGGGGGCTGGGTGAGCGGACGCTGGATACCATCCGGATGGCGGCCCGCGACCGCGGCACCACCATGTGGCAGGCCAGTGTCGCCTTGCTGGATGAGAAAGTGCTGGCGGGCCGGGCAGCCAATTCACTGCGTCGTTTTGTGGAACTGGTCAATGCACTGGAAGATGACACCCGGGACATGCAGCTGTATCAGCAGACCGATGAAGTGATCCGTTCGTCCGGGCTGCGGGCAATGTACGAGCAGGAAAAAGGCGAGAAAGCACAGGCCCGGATCGAAAACCTGGAAGAGCTGGTGACGGCTACTCGTCAGTTTGAAGTGCCGGAAGAAGCCGAGGAGATGAGTCCGCTGGCTGCGTTCCTGTCCCATGCGGCGCTGGAAGCCGGTGAAGGACAGGCCGATGACTTCGATGATGCGGTACAACTGATGACGCTGCACAGTGCTAAAGGTCTGGAGTTCCCGATGGTGTTCATGGTGGGCGTGGAAGAAGGGATGTTCCCGAGTTTCCGCACCTCTGAAGAGCCGGGGCGTCTCGAGGAAGAGCGCCGTCTGTGTTATGTTGGTATGACCCGTGCGATGGAAAAACTCTACATCACCCACGCTGAGATGCGTCGTCTGTACGGTAAGGATAATTTCCACAAGGTGTCGCGCTTCGTGCGTGAGATCCCGGAGGAATTTGTTGAAGAAGTGCGAATGAAAGCGCAGGTGTCCCGTCCGTCAACCGGTGGCCGGTTCAGTCAGACGCAGGTGAATGATAACTTTAATCAGACCGGTTTCAGTCTTGGACAGCGGGTCCAGCACCCGAAATTCGGGGAAGGGACCATCATCAATTTTGAAGGCAGCGGTGCCCAGAGCCGGGTGCAGGTCGCTTTCAATGGTGAAGGAATCAAATGGCTGGTGACGCAGTACGCCAAGCTGGAAGCGATGTAAGTCATCACTGACAGGCTCCATCAAGAGAAACGCGCCGTCTCCTCAGGATGACGGCGCGTTTTTGATCGCAGTTCGTGGAAAAGGACGCTTATTGTGCGACCACTTTGCCTTCACGGCGCGGGTCGGCGGCACCGTTCAGCTGGCCGCGGAACAGACCGATGGCCTGCACCCCGGAATTGAGCGGTTTGATTTTGACTTCAAAACCCAGCTTCTCCAGTTCCGGTGCCCAGCGCTCGGCACTGGTGCCCTGCTCCAGCTCAAACGGACCAAACCGGTTATTCATGTTCGGCAGATCAACTGCCTGCTGCAAACTCAGTCCCCAGTCGAGGTGGGCCACCAGCGTCTTGGCCACATAGCCGATGATCTGGCTGCCACCCGGCGAGCCGATGGCCAGCACTGGCTTGTCGTTTTTCAGCACGATGGTTGGCGCCATTGATGAGCGCGGCCGTTTGCCCGGCTCGACCCGGTTGGCAATCGGCATCCCGTTGTCATGGGTGCTGAAGGAGAAATCGGTCAGCTCGTTGTTGAGCAGAAAGCCGCGCACCATCAGGCGAGAGCCGAACCCGTTCTCAATGGTGGTGGTCATCGACAGCACGTTTCTGTCTTTGTCGACGATCACTAGGTGGCTGGTTGACGGCAGTTCGATCGCATTATCCAGTCCGTAGTTCATCGCATGGGACCACGGCGGTAAGCCGGCACTCACTTCTTTCAGGGCCTGATTGCTTTTCAGCAGTCCGGCGCGTTGTTGCAGGTAGTTTTTGTCCAGCAGCCCTTCGGTCGGCATCGGGACAAAATCGCTGTCGGCCATGTATCGGCCCCGGTCGGCAAAGGCCAGTCGGGAAGCATCGCCAAGCAGATGCCAGCTCAGGGCTTTGTTCGGGCCCAGCTCTTTCATCGGATAATGGCTGAGAATACCGAGGATCTGACCCAGCGTCAGGGCACCGGAGCTGGGTGGTCCCATGCCGCAGACTTCGTACTGGCGGTAAGGGGCGCACACGGCAGGGCGTTCTTTCACGGTGTAGGTTGCCAGATCCATGGTGTTCAGAACGCCCGGATTGCCTGTGGCTTCACGCACCGTTTTCACGATGTCTTTGGCGATGTCGCCGTGGTAGAAGGCGCTGGCGCCCCGAGCTGCAATTTGCTGCAAGGTATCGGTATAAGCCGGGTTTTTCAGGGTATCACCAGCTTTCAGTGGCTGGCCGCCCGGAAAGAAATACGCTTTGGTTGCCGGAAAACGTTGCAGGCGTTCGCTGTCTTCCCGGATCAGCTGCGCCAGACGCGGACTGACGGTAAAGCCATCCCGGGCCAGTTTGATCGCCGGTTCAAACAGATCTTTCCACGGCAGTTTACCGAGGCGCTGGTGGGTGTGCCACAGCAGCTTGACGGTGCCCGGCGTTCCGACGGAACGGCCGCCGACCACGGCATCGTAAAAGGCCAGTGGTTTGCCGGTTTCATCCTGAAATAACTGGGGGGTAACTTCCGCCGGAGCCGTTTCGCGGCCATCGAAAGTGGTCAGGGCATCTTTCTCACTGTCCCAGTACACCAGAAATGCGCCGCCCCCCAGACCGGAGGACTGCGGTTCGGTCAGGCCCAGCACCAGTTGCGCGGCGATCATGGCATCTATGGCATTGCCGCCTTTGGCTAACATGGCGGCGCCGGCGTCACTGGCATAGGGGTTGGCCGTCGCTATCATCCAGTCTTTGCCGGTCACCTGGGCATTATGCTGTAAACCCGTGGCCCCTTCCGGGGCGACCAGATCGGCGGCTTGCTCACTGAAAGCCGGTGCGGTCAGCAGCAGGCTCGTCAGCGCCAGGGCAAGGGAGGTCCTTTTCATGGCAGATCCTTTTTAAAATTGTTGTGAATCAAGGGATAAGATTAGGTGTTTTATCACAGATTGCCCGTTGGGTTGAGCAATCTGTGACAAGATCTGAAAAGCGGGGCGGGTTAAGCGAGCTGTGTTTTCTTCCGGTTGCGGCGGTGGCCTTGAATGCCATCGTAGCTGAACAAGACCAGCGCCATCCAGATGCAGGCAAAAGTCAGACTCTTGTCGGCACTGAAAACCTCGCCGTACATGAAAACGGCCAGCAGGAACATCAGGCTCGGGCCGATGTACTGGAAAATGCCCAGCGTTGAGAGTTTCAGTTTGGTGGCAGCCCCGGTAAAGCACAGCAACGGCAGGGTGGTGACGATCCCGGCGGCCATCAGCAGCAGGTTGGTGTTCAGGCTGTTCTGAGTCCAGTCTGAGGTCGGGCTGTCGGCAAAGAAGAAGACATAGCCCAGCGCCAGCGGCAACAGAATGCTGGTCTCCATGAATAGGCCGGTCTGGGCATCCAGATTGACCTTTTTGCGCAGCAGGCCGTAGATCCCAAAGCTGCCCGCCAGTACCAGCGCCACCCAGGGCAGAGAGCCAAAATGGATGAGCTGGATCGCGACGCCACCGGCAGCCAGCGCCACGGCCAGCCATTGCAGTGGTCGCAGGCGTTCCCCAAGGAAAATCATGCCCAGCAGGACATTGAGCAGTGGGTTGATGAAATAGCCCAGGCTGGCATCCAGCATGTAATTGCTGTTCACGGCCCAGATAAAAATCAGCCAGTTGCCGCCAATGACCACAGAGCTGGCCAGCAGCATCATGACCGCTTTCGGCTGTTTGAGCACCTGACGGACTTTGCCCCAGCCCTTTCCGAGAAAAATCAGTGCAGCCAGGAAAAAGAAAGACCAGATAATGCGGTGGCTGATAATTTCAAAGGGGCTGACCGATTGCAGCTGTTTAAAGTAAATGGGTGCAATGCCCCACATGGTGTAGGCGGCCAGGGCCAGGATCACCCCGCGTTGGGTTGTTTTCGCTTGCTCGTCCATGGTATTCCAGTGTGTTGTGGTAAAGCGTTGGCAGAAGGCGGTGTAAAGACGCAGTGTCTGTTGGAACGGGCAGTATAATCCCAGTCAGTTGAAAATGACCAGTGACTTATGGGTGTTCAGTGCGGGTGGCTCCCATCCCGGATCTGATTGGTATAGAATAGCCGGCTGTGTCCATCAAGAGTGAAGTCATGTCTGCCTCAACCCCAGATCTCAGTCGCGCCGTCACGTCCGCCACCAGTGCGCAGATCCTGCAACAGGTGTTCGGCTATCAGTCTTTCCGGCCCGGCCAGCAGGCAGTCATTGACGCAGTGGCATCCGGTCGCGACTGTCTGGTGATCCTGCCCACCGGTGGCGGTAAATCACTGTGTTATCAGATTCCGGCGTTGATGCGCGAGGGGCTGACGCTGGTGATTTCCCCCCTGATCTCCCTGATGAAAGATCAGGTTGACCAGTTGCAGGCCAACGGGGTGGCGGCGGGATGTCTCAATTCGACGATGACGCCAGAGGCACTGCAGGCAACCTGGCAGGGGATGGCCAACGGCACACTCAAACTGGTGTATGTCTCCCCGGAACGGGTGCTCAGCCGCGATTTTATCGATCGGCTGCGTGACTTGCCGATCAGCCTGCTGGCGGTGGATGAAGCCCACTGTATTTCTCAGTGGGGACATGATTTCCGGCCGGAATACGCGGCACTGGGTACACTGAAAGAACATTTTCCGCAGATGCCGGTCATTGCCCTGACGGCGACGGCGGATGACACAACCCGTCACGATATCACGAGCCGGCTGGCACTCACCGATCCGTTCATTCATCTGGGTAGTTTTGACCGTCCGAATATCCGCTATACCCTGCAGGAAAAATACAAACCAATGGCACAGCTGGGACGCTTTCTGACCAGCGTGCGCGGGCAGAGCGGTATCATCTACTGTAACAGCCGCAAGAAAGTCGAGCAGGTGGCAGAAAAACTGGCCGGGCAGGGTATTCGTGCTGCGGCTTACCATGCCGGGCTGGACCATGACGAGCGTATTCGGGTGCAGGAAGGTTTCCAGCGGGATGACATTCAGGTTGTGGCGGCAACCGTGGCTTTCGGGATGGGGATCAACAAGCCGAATGTGCGTTTTGTGGTGCACTTTGATATTCCGCGTAATATCGAATCTTACTATCAGGAAACCGGCCGTGCCGGGCGGGATGGTCTGGCGGCAGAGGCCGTGATGTTCTATGACCCGGCCGATCTGGCCTGGCTGCGCCGCTGTCTCGAAGAAAAAGATGACGGGCCGCAGAAACAGGTGGAAGGACATAAGCTCAATGCCATGGGTGCCTTTGCTGAAGCACAGACCTGCCGTCGTCAGGTTCTGCTGCATTATTTTGGCGAGCACAGTGAACATGCCTGTGGGAACTGCGATATCTGCCTTGACCCGCCACAGCATTTCGATGCACTGGAAACAGCGCAGAAGGCATTGTCTTGTGTCTACCGGGTCAATCAGCGGTTCGGCGTCCATCATGTGGTTGATGTGCTGCGTGGTCTGCAAAATGCCAAAGTGCGGGAACAGGGCCACGAAAAGCTGAGTACCTATGGCATCGGTCGGGAGCACAGTCATGAATTTTGGGTGGGCATCCTGCGTCAGCTGATCCACCGCGGGTTCCTGTCCCAGAACATCGTGAATCATTCCACCCTGCAACTGACGGAAAAAGCCCGGACGATTCTGCGCGGAGAAGCGTCGCTACAACTGGCGGTGCCGCGGATTGACAGCAGCGCCCGCAGTTCGCGGCCGGACAGTCGTCTCAAACGTCAGTATGATAAGAAACTATTTTCCAAGCTGCGGATGGTTCGCAAAGCGATTGCCGATGAAGAATCCCTGCCGCCTTATGTAGTCTTCAACGATGCCAGTCTGATGGAAATGGCCGAATGCCTGCCGACCTCGGAAGGGGAGTTACTGGCGGTGAATGGCGTCGGTCAGCGTAAGCTGGAAAAATACGGCAAGGTGTTTCTGTCGGTGATTGAAGAGCACCTGCTGGCTGCTGCGGAATATTCCTGACGGATACAGGGTAAAAAAAACCGGACAATCGAAGATTATCCGGCAGAGAGTGTAGCAGAAACAAAACGAGGGCTTTGTTGACTACAAAACAGCTTGCGTATTGGGGCGAGAATGCAATTCTTCGCCACAGTGTGGTGAGGCCTCCTGGCCATCCCCACAACGCAGGGATCAGACCATGAAATCCGTCCTGAATCTATTGGTTGCTTATGCTTTGACACGCTAAGCAACACTTGGTTACATCAAACCGGGAATGATGTACCGGACACTGACAAGGAAACCCCGATGACTATATCCTCTGAACCTCATTTTGGTGTACGCGAACTGGACCATACACGTGGCTGTCTGCACCTCATCGCCCCAGAATTCGACTATGACAGCTTTGCCGGGTTGGCGCAGTCTCTGGTGACACTGCTGGGTGCAAGCGTAGTGGAACAAGAAGCGAATGCTGATCTGCATGTCTGGCTGATTGACTTTGAAGGCTGTCGCCTGTTGCTCAAAGGGGAGCATTACAGTGCCAGTCTGTGGCTGGAAATTCTGAGTCAGGATGATCGTGAGACGCTGGATTTTCTCGCTGCCTGGCTGAAAAAGTTGACTTACTAATCAAATTTCAACTGCAAACGTTTGCCATTGCTGTGCTGGCTTGGCAGCCGGGTTGCTTACGGTATAATCAGCGCCTTTGGTGACAGCACTGTACAGAAAATGTGCTGTTTTTCTGTTGGGTTCCCTCGCCCCCATTTGACAAAAAGGTCTGTTTGATGACGACTTCTGCTTTTTCGCCGGCGCAGCAACGCCAGGCACTCTGGACTCTGGTTGCTTTCCATCTGGTGATCATGACTTCCAGTAACTATCTGGTTCAGATCCCTTTTACGCTGTTTGGTGTCCACACCACCTGGGGCGCTTTCACTTTTCCGTTTATTTTTCTGGCCACCGATCTGACGGTGCGGATTTATGGTGCTGCGATGGCGCGCCGGATCATCACCCGGGTGATGTTTCCGGCTCTGGCGGTGTCTTATCTGCTGTCGGTGGTGTTCTATCAGGGCGCTTATCAGGGGCTGGCACCGCTGGGTGAATTTAATCTCTTTGTGGCTCGGATTGCGATCGCCAGCTTTATGGCCTACTTGCTCGGGCAGATCATGGACGTTTCGGTGTTCAATCGTCTGCGTCAGTGCCAGCAATGGTGGATTGCGCCTGCCGCATCGACGGTGTTTGGCAATGCCATGGATACCGTCGCCTTCTTTGCCATCGCCTTTTACCAGAGCCCGGATGCTTTCATGGCTGAGCACTGGGTGGAGATTGCGCTGGTGGATTACGGGGTGAAACTGATCATCAGTCTGGGTTTGTTTGTGCCGATGTACGGCGTGCTGCTGAACTATCTGGTGAAGCGTCTGACCCGGATGCAACCCCAGCTTGAGCCCTCGCAGGGGCTGTCTTAAACTCAAAGCCGGCTTTTTTCATTCAGACAGGGGAGCACCAGACACTGTGATCAACATACGTGAAGCCAGCCTGGCGGAAGCCGCTGAGGTTCTGGCCAGAATCAGCGAGCTTGATCAGCCGGAGACTGAATCCAGTTTGGCAACGCGGGTGCGAGGGCGAAGCCCTTTGATCCTGATTGCTGAAAAGAATGGCATGTTGCTCGGGGTAAAAATTGGTTATCGCCTGTCAGAAACCTGCTTTTACAGCTGGCTGGGTGGCGTGGTACCGGAAGGACGCCAGAATGGTGTGGCTCAGGCGTTGTTGGCTGCTCAGGAAGATTGGGTGCAAGCACAGGGGTATCAGGAGCTGCGGGTGAAATCCCGAAACCGTTTTCCCGCGATGTTGCGCCTGTTGCTGCGCAATGGCTACCAAATCGAACATATGGAAAAGAAAGATGGGATTGAGGATTACCGACTGCATTTTGTGAAGAGCTGGAATACACACAAATGAAAATAATTCTCAAATAACACTTGAACATTAAATGAGAATGGTTATTATTAACTTGCTTTTGACGGAAACCTTCACCGAAGGATTCCGGTCTGACGGCACGACATTGCTCACATTGCTTCCAGTGTACTTTAGCGAAGGCGGGTATTGAGTGTAGGGCTGAATATTCTGCTGACTTTTGCTTAGCGGTGCTTGTTTTCAAGCGCCGCTTTTTCTTTTTTGGCGATTGCGGATGTGCGGGCCAAAGAAGGTTGGGAAGTATTTGAATTTATTGGTAAATGAAAATAATTCTCAATAAGTGCTTGCAAAGGTAATGAGAATGGTTATTATTAACTGGCACTCAGCGAGGAAAACCAAGTGATTCTTTCTCGCATGAAGGCACGACATTGCTCACATTGCTTCCAGTATACAGCTTGGGTTTGGTTTTTAGTGTAGGGCTGATAACCTCGACCGTTTCTGCTGAGCGGCGCTTGATTCAAGCGCCGCTTTTTCTTATTCAGGCCATTTTCACCAGTTGCTGTACCAGCTTGTTGATTCCGCTGGCGGCTTCTGAAATAGAACCAGCCAGCATATAGGCCGGGCTGCTGAGCAGGCAGCGTTCCTGATCCAGGACGAATTCATCCACAGGACAATCGATATGATCGCCCCCCATGGATCGAAACGCACAGGCGACTTCTTTCTCAGTGCCGATCGTGCCTTTCGCGCCCTGACCATAAATCTGCGGAATCAGCACCGGTGCGATACACAGGTAGCCGGCGGGTTTCTGCGCCCGGGCAAATTCCTGACAGGCGCGTTTGACCTCTGGATGGATCTGGCAGTTTGCGCCGTTGAAGGCGAAATCTGACAGATTTTTTGCGGCACCAAAGCCACCAGGCAGCAATAATGCGTCGAAGTCTCGGGCGCTGAGCTCGGCAACATCCTGGATCTGGCCCCGTGCGATGCGTGCGGCTTCAATCAGGACATTGCGTGTTTCGTTCATGGCCTCGCTGGTGATGTGGTTAATGACATGGTGCTGATCCACATTGGGTGCGAAGCAATGCCAGCTGGCCCCCGCCTGTTCAATGGCATGTAACGCCAGGACCGCTTCATGGATCTCACTGCCGTCAAAGACACCTGAACCGCTTAAAATGACTGCAACCTTTTTCATCTTGGCCTCCTTTTTGTTCAAAACTGAAGAATTTAACACCGCTTTGTCCGATTACACCGCCATCTGATAACTTTTTCCACATTTGATGATCATTTCAGGATCATGGATCTATTTTGAGAACCATCTTCAACTAATTGATCTTAAAAGATTAAAAATACTTTTTCTGTTGAGGGAAGAAAAATGATCTTCAGGCTTCCATCAATAGTTAACAAACTTATCCACAGATCCCGGGACAACAACAAGGAAAACTTCGGTTAACACTTGGCACGTCTCGTGGCATCCTAAGGTTCTGATCCTTTTATCTCCCAGATACTGATAATCCATTATGGCAACTATTCCAGAAAATCCACTGATCCTGATCGATGGCTCCTCGTATCTTTACCGTGCTTATCATGCCGCGCCTAACTTTACCAACTCGGACGGCGAGCCGACCGGGGCGGTGTACGGTGTGGTGAATATGTTGCGCAGCATGCTGCGGCAATTTGCCACCGAGCATATTGCTGTGGTGTTTGATGCCAAAGGCAAGACCTTCCGTGATGAGCTCTATCCCGAGTATAAAGCGCATCGGCCACCGATGCCGGATGATTTGCGCGCTCAGATTGAACCGTTGCACGCCATTATTAAGGCCATGGGACTGCCCCTGATCTGTGAACCGGGTGTTGAAGCGGATGATGTGATCGGCACGTTGGCCTGTCAGGCATCTCAGGCCGGTATGCCGGTACTGATCAGCACCGGTGATAAAGACATGGCACAGCTGGTGGATGAAAATGTCACTCTGATTAACACCATGACCGGGGTGATCATGGATCCGGATGGGGTGCGTGAAAAGTTCGGTATTGGTCCGGAGCTAATCATCGATTACCTAGCCCTGATGGGGGATAAAGTCGATAACATTCCTGGGGTGCCCGGCGTGGGCGATAAAACGGCCACGGCACTGTTGACGGGTATCGGCGGCCTGAAAGATTTGTATGACAACCTGGATGCGATTCCGGCGCTGGGTTTCCGCGGTTCGAAAACCATGCCGAAAAAGCTGGAAGAACACCGCGAAGCGGCTTTGATGTCTTATGAGCTGGCGACAATTAAGCTGGATGTCGCATTAGAGTTCGGCCCGCAAGATCTGCAAAAAGGGACGCCGGATACCGATGAACTGACCCGACTGTTCGGTAAATTACAGTTCCGTCGCTGGCTGGCTGAAATGTTGGATGGCAGTGATGGCCGTATCGTTGCGGACAGCGCAGCCAGCCCGGTTAGTGAAGAGGCTGAACCGGCAAAGTCGCCGGCACCTGTGATTGATCGTAGTGGCTATGAAGTGGTACTGGATGAAGCCCGCTTTTTGGAGTGGCTGGAGGTTCTGAAACAAGCGGACGTCTTTGCCTTTGATACCGAGACTGACAGTCTGGATTATATGATTGCCAATCTGGTTGGGTTGTCCTTTGCCGCTGAAGAAGGCAAAGCGGCTTATGTACCGGTCGCGCATGATTATCTGGATGCACCGGCACAACTGGATCGTGACTGGGTGATTGCGCAGCTGAAACCATTACTGGAAGATCCGGCACAGGCGAAAGTCGGCCAGAATCTGAAATATGATGCCAGTGTACTGGCTCGCTATGGCGTTGAGATGCAGGGGATCCGTTTCGATACCATGCTGGAATCTTACGTCTATAACAGTGTGGTCGGTCGCCATGATATGGACAGCCTGTCGCTGCGTTATCTGGAACACAAAACTATCAGTTTCGAAGAGATTGCCGGCAAAGGGAAAAAACAGCTGACGTTCAACCAGATCGATCTGGAGCAGGCTGGCCCGTATGCGGCGGAAGATGCTGATATCACCCTGCGTTTGCATCATTTGCTGATCGGGAAGCTGAATGCTGATCCGAAGCTGAAAAAAGTGCTGGAAGAGATCGAAATGCCACTGGTGCCTGTGCTGTCTCGGATGGAGCGAACCGGTGTGTTGCTGGATGTGAACAAGCTGGCGAAACAGTCGCAGGAGATCGCAGTCCGTCTCGATGAAATTCAGGCCCAGGCATATGAAGTCGCCGGGGAAGAGTTCAACCTCAGCTCACCGAAGCAGTTACAGGCGATTCTGTTTGAGAAAATGGGCCTGCCGGTTCTGAAAAAAACGCCGTCGGGGACACCATCGACCAACGAGGAAGTGTTACAAGAGCTGGCACTGGATTATCCGCTGCCAAAGCTGATTCTGGAGCATCGTGGTCTGGCGAAGCTGAAATCCACGTATACCGACAAGCTGCCACGGATGATTAATCCGGAGACCAAGCGTGTGCACACCTCTTACCATCAGGCGGTTGCAGCGACAGGACGTTTGTCATCGACTGATCCGAACCTGCAGAACATACCGATCCGGAACGAGGAAGGCCGCCGTATCCGTCAGGCCTTTATTGCGCCGGAAGGGTATCAGATTCTGGCGGTGGACTATTCACAGATTGAACTGCGGATCATGGCACACCTGTCTGGCGATAAGGCCCTGCTGGAGGCTTTCCGTGAAGGGAAGGATATCCACGCGGCCACAGCGGCCGAAATTCTGGGAATTGCGATTGATGCGGTGACCAGCGAACAGCGTCGCCGTGCGAAAGCGATCAACTTTGGTCTGATTTACGGGATGAGTGCTTTTGGTCTGGCAAAACAGCTGGGGATGGGCCGGAATGAAGCGCAGGAGTATATGAATGTGTACTTTGAGCGTTACCCGGGCGTACTGGAATATATGGAAAGCACCCGAACCCATGCCAGTGAGCAGGGGTATGTTGAAACCCTGTTTGGCCGTCGTCTTTACCTGCCGGATATTCAATCGCGTAATGCGATTCGCCGTAAAGCGGCTGAGCGGGCGGCTATCAATGCCCCGATGCAGGGAACAGCTGCGGATATTATCAAGCGTGCTATGGTGACTGTAGATGCCTGGGTTCAGGAACAAGAGGGTGTTCGTCTGCTGATGCAGGTGCACGATGAACTGGTCTTTGAAGTGAAAGCCTCTGAGCTGGATCGGGTGGCCAAATCAGTCTGTGATCTGATGGAAGCGGCCGCCGAGCTGGATGTTCCGCTGATTGCTGAAGCCGGCAGTGGTGACAACTGGGATCAAGCCCACTAAGGTGTGAGATTCATCCCTGTAATTCAATTATCAAAAACCAGCCATTTGGCTGGTTTTTTTAATCAGGATCGGGGTTTAGCACGCTGATGTAAAACTTAATTACGTTCTTGATGAAAAAAAATTACGAAAAGGGGTTTCCATTTCTGCACAATTGATATACAGTTATCGGCGTAGGGTACAGAGGTAAGATGTTCTATCTTTCAGACCTTTTGTTTCACGTTATTGGATTTGGCTGATTCAGCCGCCCTGATCATTTTGGTCAGGGCGTTTTTATTTCTGGCTCAGCATCTTTCTTATCCCACCTTGTCTCCGCTTTCTTGCAACACACACTTTCCTGACTGTTGCGTGAAATTATCTGCTTTTCCTGACAAAAATCGCTAGTTTCTTATGATTCCCCATCTGGCTTTACCACTGAATCTGTGATGATCATGCCAAGTGGCGAGCAGCCCGGTCATCGTGTATCATAAAATTAGAGCAATTACTTTAACTTGGTTCTGCGGAAGGTTATACTTGCGTCTGCTTCTTGTTCATATTTGTCTGACTGTATTCAATTTGTGACAGTCGACCTATCCATGATCGGCCACTCTTTGTTTGAGTGGCTTTTTTTTGTCTGTTTGCCATATTTGTGTAATAAAATTCCAAATGAACATGGCTGCATAATTGCTTCCATATCGACTTAATTTGCACAATGAAACAATAGGCATGCATTTTTGTTTGAATTGGGTAAAAAAGGAAGTTAACAATGGGAAGGGCTAAGGAATCTCTGGCATCAGGGCGGAAAAAATAGTCAGGCTTCGGATAAAAAACTTGCGTTGATGGGTTAAATCATTAATCCTTTCTGGACAAATATAATAACCTCCTATTTCTCTCCCGTTGCCCCATCGTTCCGGTGGGGTCATTTTTATCTGGTATACCTGACGTAGTTTTTGGGATGGACAGATAACGGTGCCTGTAACGGTTTCATGCCTGGCCTTAGCCAGGCATGAAGAAGTTTATTCAGAGGCGGTGTTATGATTCATCCCGTCAATGTCTTCTTCCTGATCGGCTTCGAGCAGCGTCTGTTGGCGAGCTAGTTCAGGCGCAAACCAAACGTCCAGTTTACGTCGAACCTGATCCACGCCAATGCCTTTCAGGGCAGAAAAGCATTCAACTTCTACATCACCACCGAAGGCCAGCGCTGCTTCGCGGATTTTCAGCAGCTGTGCTTTGCGGGCGCCACTTTTCAGTTTGTCTGCTTTGGTCAGCAGGACCAGAACCGGCAATCGGCTTTCAACGGCCCAGTAAATCATTTGCTGGTCGAGATCCTTCATCGGGTGGCGAATATCCATCAGAACGACCAGACCCTGCAGGCATTCACGCTTTTGCAGATACTCACCCAGTGCCGCCTGCCACTTCTGCTTCATCTCCAGTGGAACCTGGGCGTAGCCGTAGCCGGGCAGGTCAATCAGGTTGCAGCCCGTGCGGACTTCAAACATGTTGATCAATTGGGTGCGACCCGGTGTTTTTGAGGTCCGTGCCAGACTTTTCTGATCAGTCAGACGATTCAAAGCACTTGATTTACCAGCATTTGAGCGGCCAGCAAATGCAATCTCAACTCCCTTGTCCATGGGAAGGTGGCGGATATCCGGGGCACTGGTAATAAAATGGGTTTGTCTGTAGTTGAGAGGGGAATTCACTGTTAACTCCGTCAAGTCTTCTGGTCGTCGACTAATTACTTTTATGCGAAAGTGTGTAAAATGTAGCACTAACCCTGCTTGGTTGATGGTGCATTGTATACCATGTTGCTGAGCAATACTTGTGGTACTGGAAGCTCAATAATTATAAACGGAATGTCATGAAGAAATTAGCATTGATATTTACACTTCTTGCCAGTTGCACAAGCTGGGCCCAGGGAGATGTTGAAGCTGGAAAAGCAAAAGCAGCGACATGCGCAGCATGTCATGGCGCTGACGGTAAAGGTATCACCGGACAATACCCCAACCTTGCGGGTCAGCACCCACGTTATCTGGAGAAACAGCTGAAGGAATTCAAGCTGGGGATGACAACGGGTGGTGAACAGGGGCGTAATGATCCTGTGATGGGCGGCATGGCGATGCCATTGTCTGAAGAAGACATGGCGGATCTGGCGGCTTACTTTGGTTCCTTACCTGCGGTAGAAGGCACCACCACAGAAAGCTCGATCGCAATGGGTCAGCAGCTGTATCGTGTGGGTGATGCTGAACGTGGTATTACGGCCTGTACGGCGTGCCATGGTCCTCGCGGTAATGGTACCAGCTTGTCTGGTTTCCCGGACATTTCCGGGCAAAACGCGGATTACATCAAGAAACAACTGACGGCTTTCCGCGATGGCCAGCGTAGCAACGATATGAACGCAATGATGCGCTCTGTTGCCGCGAAACTGAGTGACAAGGAAATCGACGCCCTGTCACATTATCTTGGCGGTCTTCACTGATCCCGACCTCAGTATCGCAAGAAGTAACAAGCGAAAAAAGGCAGCTCAGGCTGCCTTTTTTATTCTCTGCGCCTTCAGCATGCACCGGGCTGTCCATTTCTCAATCGGTGCAGGTCTGATATGATACGCGGCTTGATTTCAAGCGTCGGAACCCGGGAGAAGTTGATGACGGCCTGTACTTTATGCGCGAGCGCCTCTGTCCTGCCATACCATGAAGACCGCCGCCGCGCGTACCTTCAGTGCGAGGCATGTCATCTGGTCTTTGCCGATCCGGCCTCGCATTTGTCGCCGGCGCAGGAAAAGGCAGTCTACGATCAGCATGAAAACCATGTTGAAGATGAAGGTTATCGAGGTTTTCTTGAGCGTCTGGCGACGCCGCTGGCAGCACGTTTGCCGGAAGGCAAACTCGACGGACTGGATTTTGGCTGTGGGCCAGGTCCGGCGCTGGCCGCGATGTTTCGGGAGCAGGGACATCGGATCGCTGTCTATGATCCTTATTATGCCCCGGACAACAGCGTGCTTGAGCGTCAGTATGACTTTGTCACCTGTACCGAGGCCATTGAACACTTTTATACCCCGGCTCGCGAATGGCAACAGTTGTTGTCGCTGGTGAAACCGGGAGGCTGGCTGGGATTGATGACAAAGCTGGCCACGGATGTCGAGGCATTCAGCCGCTGGCATTACAAGAATGATCCCACCCACGTCAGCTTTTTTAGTCGGGAAACCTTCGGTTTTCTGGCCGAGCGCGATGGTTTGACGGTGGAATTTGTAGGTAACGATGTAATTATGCTGAGGAAAAATCAGTCATGACCCGTAAGAAAAGAAGCCGTAAACCTGGCTCGGAAGGCCCGGCGCAGTACGTTGAAAAAAGTGTCAGCCAGATGGATCTGGATGGTCGTACCCGTCAGAAAGCCCGCAAGCGCAAAGGGTTGAAGGCTGGCAGCCGTCATTCCGATGGCGGTGCTGAGCATGGTAGCCGCCAGGGTCAGGCCAAAGATCCTCGCCACGGCAGCAAAAAACCGGTGCCACTGATTGTCGAGCCGAAACCAACCAAACAAGTTCGCCGCATGAATGCTGAGCAGGAACTGGCGATGCTGGAGAGCGATCCGCAACTGATGGCGCTGTTGGACCGTCTGGACGCTGGTGAGAAACTGGGTGCCGGTTTACAGAAGCAGGTGGATCAGAAACTCGACCGAATCGAGCAACTGATGAAACAGCTGGGCCTGTACGAGGAAGATGTGGCTGCAGATGATGAAATCGCGATCGGTGATACCCGCAGCGAGGAAGATCTGCTGGATGACTTTGAAAATGCCCGCTGGGACGATTTCGATAAGGAGTAAGCCTTGCAGGATCTGAAACTCTGGTTGCTGGTGGCAGGAAGCCTGATTGTACTGGCACTGGCGTCTTATGCCGGTTATCTGCTGTACCAGCTGTATCTGCAGAAGCAGCGTCACAAAGCTTTTATTGCCCGTGCTGAGCAGCAACAGGCTGAAGCCATTGTGCAGCGCAACACCAATATTCTTGAAAGTGTCTATATCATTGCCGAAGCCGGAAAGCAGGAGCAATGCGACATGTCGGAAATTGCCATTCGCTTGTATAAGCTGATGACGGTGTTGCAGGCTGAGCGCAGCGTGAATTTTTCTGCCCAGTATCCGGCACTGTACGAGCTGTATACCGTGGTGGAAGAAATGCCGCGTGGCGATGAACGCAAAGCCATGCCGAAACAGGATCGGATGAGAGACGATATGGTCCGGATGAAAGCAGAATCCCGCCTGTTCGATGCCATTCAGCAGGAGTTAGCTCAGATTCTGGCGCAGAAAGCCTGATTGAAAAGCTCGATAAGAACAATGAACCCGGTGGATTTTCCCCGGGTTTTTTTGTACCTGAAACGGATGATTGCGTGTTGTCTTTGTGATTGATCAATCTTTGTGATCGATCAATAAGCAGGGTGTTAGCCCGTGTTAGCTTAGCCGATTGACTTATTCGAGCGTCCGTGAGGTAGAGCAGCATGACACAGCCAGCCATGATTTGGGATCAGGCCCTGATTGAAAAGTACAATTACTCCGGCCCACGCTATACCTCCTATCCGACCGCGCTGGAGTTCCAGCCTGATTTTACGACTGCGGATTTTGAAGCGGCCTGCCAGCGTTATCCTGAGCGGCGTTTATCGCTTTATGTTCACATCCCGTTCTGCCATACCCTCTGTTATTACTGCGGATGCAATAAAGTCATTACCCGTCATGCCCATAAAGCGGATATTTATCTGGCGGCACTGGCGCTGGAAATTCGCCAGCGAGCGGCGCTGTTGCAGGGCCGTGAGGTGAGTCAGCTTCATCTTGGTGGCGGAACCCCGACGTTTCTGACGGCCTCGCAGATCACCCACCTGATGACGATGCTCCGTGAGTCATTCAATCTTCTGCCTGATGCGGAAATCAGTATTGAAGTGGACCCGCGCCGTATGGAGCTGACCATGCTGGATCACCTGCGCAGCGAAGGCTTCAATCGTCTTAGTATCGGGGTGCAGGATTTCGATAAAGAAGTCCAGCAACTGGTCAACCGGGAGCAGGACAAAGATTTCATTGAAGCGCTAGTGGTACGCGCCCGCGCGCTGGGATTCCGGTCGACCAATCTGGATCTGATTTATGGGCTGCCGAAGCAAAATAACGAGCGATTTGTCAAAACACTGGCGCAGGTACTGGCGATGCAACCGGGCCGTCTGTCGGTGTTTAACTATGCCCATATGCCGTCGTTGTTCGCGGCGCAGCGCAAGATCAAAGATGCGGACTTACCGTCACCTGCCGAAAAGCTGGCGATGCTGCACAGTACGATTACAACCCTGACGGGGGCAGGCTATCAGTTTATCGGGATGGATCATTTCGCCTTACCTGATGATGAGCTGGCTGTTGCGCAGCGCGAAGGCAAGCTGCACCGTAATTTTCAGGGGTACACGACACAGGGTGACTGCGATCTGCTCGGGTTAGGCGTCTCGGCGATTTCCATGATAGGGGACAGCTATGCCCAGAACCAGAAAGAGCTGAAAGCTTATTATGCTGATATCGAAACCCGGCAGCATGCATTGTGGAAAGGTGTGAATCTCAATGACGATGATCTGCTGCGTCGGGAAGTGATCAAAACCCTGATTTGTCAGTTCGAGCTCTCGACAACCGACATCGAGCAGCGATACGGCATCAGCTTTGCGGACTATTTTGCGGAAGATCTGGCGCTGTTGCAGACCTTCATTGACGATGGTCTGGTCACAGTGACGGCAGAACAGATTCAGGTCGCTCCGAAAGGCCGGTTACTGATCCGTAATATTTGCATGTGTTTTGATGTCTATCTGCGTCAGCGTGCCCGTCAGCAGCAGTTTTCGCGGGTGATTTAATTTCCTGTTTCTGCTGATTGTTGAAGTACAAAAGAACGCCCCGGACTGGATGCCTGCCGGGGCGTTTTTCATGATGAAGCTACGGATTTGAGATGAGCGATCAGCGATTCGCCGCCATCTCACGCAGTGCTTTTTTCTCGCTGTCAGACAGGAAGGCAATTTCCAGGCCATTGATCTGCGCCTGACGGATTTGCTCTTGAGTCAGGCCAGCCTGTGGTGCGGCGACTTCGTATTCGTAAGGCAGCTCGATGCCTTCCACGGCCGGGTCGTCGGTGTTCAGACAGGCCAGGATACCGTGATCCAGGAATTGCTTGATCGGGTGTGCGGTCAGGCTGGCAACGGTGCTGGTCTGGATGTTCGAGGTCAGGCACGACTCAATCCCGATTTTGTGCTCGGCCAGATAGTCCATCAGCTTGGCATCTTCGACGGCTTTCACACCGTGACCAATCCGGACAGCGCCCAGTTCCTGAATGGCTTGCCACATGCTTTCAGGGCCCGCGGCTTCACCGGCGTGAACCGTGACCTGAAGGCCGGCATCACGCACTTGCCTGAAGTGACCCACAAACTGATTGCCTGGCTGGCCCAGCTCATCACCGGCCAGATCCACAGCCACCAGATGGTCTTTCTGGGTCAGCAGCGCATCCAGTTCCTGCTGGCAGGCCTGAATACCAAAGGTACGGCTCATGATGCCGATCAGATTGGCTTTGATGCCAAAATCGCGGCAGCCGGCTTTCACGCCGTCGACCACAGCTTCAACCACACCAGCCACCGGCAGATTGTGTTTCATTGCCATGTAGTAAGGCGAGAAACGCAGCTCTGCGTAATCGATCTGTGCGTTCAGCGCGTCTTCAACGTTCTCATAGGCAACGCGGCGGCAGGCGTCCAGATCGCCCAGAACCGCGACGCCCCAGTCCAGTTTGGACAGGAAAGCAACCAGACTCGGCTCGGCTTCAACGATCTGAACGTGCGGACGCAGCGACTCAAGGTCATTGGCAGGCAGGGTCATGCCAAACTGCTGGCCCAGATCAAGGATGGTCTGAATACGGATGTTTCCGTCGAGGTGACGGTGCAAATCAGTCAATGGCAGGTGTTTGTGAATCATGATGTTGGTATCCCGGAAAAACTGTTGCCTCAGTATAAGCAAAGAATCGGCGACAATCATTATCGGGCTGAATGAGGATCCGGCCCGATCCGTCAGATCGGGCGAATGTTTACTTCCGGTGTTGAAAAAATCACCAGTGATTCAGTCGCGATCCCTGAAAAAAGATCAATCGTTAGCCATGTTCAGCTCTTTCAGTTTCCGGGTCAGTGTATTGCGTCCCCAGCCGAGCAGTTTGGCGGCTTCCTGTTTGTGACCATGGGTAAATTCCAGTGCGGTATCGAGCAGAATGCGCTCAAATTCCGGCATGGCTTCGCCCAGCAGGTTTTGATTGCCCTGTTGCAGCGCCTGACGGGCCCAGCTTTGCAGTGACTGGTGCCAGTGTGGCTCGCTGCCGTCGCCCGCAGGCTGGCTTTCCATTGTGGTCAGCTCCGGCGGCAGGTCTGACGGCAGGATCTCATTCCCGCTGGCCATGACCGTCAGCCAGCGACAGGTATTCTCAAGCTGGCGGACATTGCCAGGCCAGGGCAGGCTGGTGAGCAGGATTTCGGTGTCGGGGTGCAGGGTTTTGATTTCGACACCCAGCTCGTCTGACGCCCGTTGCAGGAAATGCCGGGTGAGTTGCGGGATATCCTGACGGCGGTCTTTCAGCGCCGGCAGATGTACCCGGATCACGTTCAGGCGGTGGAACAGGTCTTCCCGGAAATCGCCTTTGGCAACCAGACGTTCCAGATTCTGGTGCGTTGCGGCGATGATACGTACATCCACGTTGATGGGCGAATGGCCCCCGACCCGGTAAAACTGACCGTCGGCCAGTACCCGCAGCAGCCGGGTCTGAATATCCAGCGGCATATCACCAATCTCGTCCAGAAACAGGGTGCCGCCGTTGGCCTGCTCAAAGCGCCCCTGACGGATATTGTTGGCACCGGTGAAAGCCCCTTTTTCATGGCCGAACAGTTCGGATTCGATCAGATCTTTGGGGATAGCGGCCATGTTCAGGGCGATAAATTCCTTTTCTTTGCGTGGGCTGTGCCGGTGCAGCGCTTGTGCCACCAGTTCTTTCCCCGTGCCGGATTCCCCGTTGATCAACACGGAAATCGACGAGCGGGACAGGCGGCCGATGGCACGAAAGACTTCCTGCATCGCTGGGGCTTCGCCGATGATTTCCGGTGCGCGCTTGGTCATTTCTTCCGGCTGCTGCTGGCGTTTTTGCTCCTGACTGTGTGTGACTGCACGTTCAACCAGACTGACGGCCTCATCAATATCAAACGGTTTGGGCAGGTATTCAAACGCCCCTTCCTGATAGGCGTTGACGGCGGCATCCAGGTCGGAATGCGCAGTCATGATGATGACCGGTAAGGTCGGGTAGTCGGTATGCAGGTTACGCAGCAGGGTCAGACCGTCGGTGCCCGGCATCCGGATGTCGGAAACCAGCACATCCGGAACGCTGCGCTCCAGCGCCTCCACGACGCTGTCGGCATCGGCGAAGGTTTCGCAGCGTAGTCCGGCTGCATTCAGGGTTCGCTCCAGTACCCAGCGTATCGAGCTGTCATCATCGACAACCCAGATTAGTCCTTTGCTCATTGCGTGCCCTCCGTTGTGTCCTTTGTTGGCGTGCCGGGTCTTAAGGCTGAGGTGCGCCCGGCTGCTTTGTTATTCTGTTGTTTGTATCGGTAAATAAATGGAAAATTTGGTCTGTCCGGGCCAGCTTGAAACTTCAATCTTGCCGTGGTGCTGGTCAATCAGATTCTGGGCGATCGACAGTCCCAGTCCGTTTCCGCCTTCGCGTCCGGTCACCATGGGATAAAACAGGGTGTCCTGAATATCAGCCGGAATACCGGGGCCGTTATCAATAATGTCGATTTTGGCCGCAATCCGGTGGCGCTGGCCGTGGATCATTGCCTGATGGGCGGTCCGGGTTTGCAGAATAATCACCCCTTCCCCTTGCTGACTCAGTGCCTGTGCCGCGTTGCTGACGATGTTGAGAATCGCTTGTTCAAGCTGCTCCGGGTCCATGCTGAAATCTGGCAGACTAGGGTCGTAGTCGCGCTGGATCTGCAACTGTTGTTCTCTGTGATCGAGCGACACCAGCTGGCGGACTTTCTCCAGCACAACATGGATATTGCCGACGGTTCGTACGCCCGGCTTTTGCGGCCCCAGCAGTCGGTCGACCAGATTCCGCAGTCGGTCCGCCTGCTCGATAATCATCTGGGTATATTCGGTGTAGCTGGGATCGGGCAGGGTTTTCTCCAGCAACTGTGCTGCGCCACGCAGTCCGCCGAGCGGGTTTTTGATCTCGTGTGCCAGCCCGCGCACCAGTTCCTTGGCTGCCTGTTGCTGGGCATGCTGACTGATTTCCTGACTGATCCGCCGTTGCTGATCGACGGCTTTCAGTTCAAGCAGGATCAGCACTTCCTTTTGCCAGCTGACTGGAGTGGCATTAATTTCCAGCGTGTGATGGCGACCGTCGATCACGAGAGTGACTTCGCCATCGGTCAGTCCCTGGCCGCTTTGAACGGTCGCCTGGATCAGGCTTAAATCCAGAGAACTGTGTTGAAGCAGATCCGGAAATCGGCTGCCCAGCAGGCGTCGTTGACTGCAGGACATCAGCTGCTCGGCGGCTGGATTGACATAGCGGATTTTCAGTGGCTCATCGAGCAGAATCACCGCGGTGACCAGATTGTTCAGGATCAATGGTGTAAAAGCGGCAGTCACAGTTTCATCCTTGTTGTTATGACCGGCCTAGCCCATGCGAGCGCAGACCGGATCGGTGCATTGCACTGTTTTGGTGCATTACAGTGTAGCGCGTCTGTCTATGCTTGTGCAGCACAAAGTCGGTGCACCCGGATGTTTTCCAGATGGATGCCTCTGAATCGGCAGAGCCAGTACTGAACAGCGCCCGGGAGACGGTGACTCGAATAGATAATGCAATAAGCTTGCCGTCTTTTGATTGTCGTATACCCCAGCCGCATCCATGCCAGGCATCACGGAAGGAACGATACAAAGAACGGTATCTGGCGGGAGGGTCATGATACGTTGCGCCAGTTGTGGGCAAAACGGTAGGGCGGTGGCGGGATGCACCATGAGGATGCATCGTCAGGGTACGAAGGGTCAGCTAGATTATGTCAGGACAGCAGACAGACAAAAGGCCTGCAGTGCAGGCCTTTGGGTTAGAATTCAGTGCACTGCTCTGGCTTATACAGAGTAGTACAGATCGAATTCCAGTGGGTGCGTTGACATGTTGATGCGTTCAACATCTTTTGACTTCAGGGCGATGTAGGAATCGATAAAGTCATCAGAGAATACGCCACCAGATGTCAGGAACTCACGGTCTTCATTCAGAGCAGCAAGCGCGATTTGCAGCGACTCTGCAACTTTTGGAATCTCAGCCGCTTCTTCCGCTGGCAGATCGTACAGATCTTTGTCCATCGCTTCGCCCGGATGGATCTTGTTCTTAATGCCGTCCAGACCGGCCATCAGCATGGCTGCAAAGCACAGGTATGGGTTCGCCGCAGGGTCAGCAAAACGAATTTCGATACGGCGTGCTTTCGGGCTTGGTACCACTGGGATACGAATGGACGCAGAACGGTTACGCGCGGAGTAAGCCAGCATGACCGGTGCTTCGAAGCCTGGAACCAGACGTTTGTACGAGTTGGTTGCCGGGTTTGCGAAGGCGTTGATGGCGCGTGCGTGTTTGATGATACCGCCGATGTAGTACAGGGCAGTTTCAGACAGACCGCCGTATTTGTCGCCGGCAAACAGGTTCTGGCCGTCTTTTGCCAGAGACTGGTGCACGTGCATACCAGAGCCGTTATCGCCAACCAATGGTTTCGGCATGAAGGTTGCTGTTTTACCGAATGCGTGTGCCACGTTGTGGACAACATACTTGTAGATCTGAATTTCGTCCGCTTTGGTGGTCAGGGTGTTGAAACGGGTTGCGATTTCGTTCTGACCCGCAGTTGCCACTTCGTGGTGGTGCGCTTCAACAACCAGGCCCATTTCTTCCATGATCAGACACATGGCAGAACGGATATCCTGAGAAGAGTCGACTGGTGCAACCGGGAAGTAACCGCCTTTCACGCCCGGACGGTGACCTTTGTTACCGCCTTCGACATCAGAACCTGTGTTCCAGGCCGCTTCGATGTCATCAATCTTGAAGAAAGAACCTGACATGTCGGTGGCGAATTTCACGTCGTCGAACAGGAAGAACTCTGGCTCTGGACCAACCAGAACGGTATCTGCGATGCCAGTGCTGCGCATATATTCTTCTGCACGCTTGGCAATTGAACGTGGGTCACGGTCGTAGCCTTGCATGGTAGCAGGTTCCAGGATGTCACAGCGGATGTTCAGCGTGGCATCTTCTGTAAATGGGTCCAGTACCGCGGTTGATGCGTCCGGCATCATCACCATGTCAGACTCGTTGATGCCTTTCCAGCCAGCGACCGAAGAGCCATCAAACATTTTACCGTCTTCAAAGAAGTCAGCGTCGATCTGATGAGCGGGGATAGAGATGTGTTGCTCTTTACCTTTGGTATCGGTAAAGCGTAGGTCAACAAATTTCACTTCGTTTTCCTGGATCAACGCAAGTACGTTTTCTACTGACATCTTAAGTAACCTCCGGTGTTAGATTTGGGCAACTGGCCGCAAAAAATATTTGGAAGGGAACAGTCATGTGCTCCGATACCAAGAACTTTGCGAAATCCATGCCAACTTTTTTAAGCCCCAAAATTGCCATCATTACGCCCTGTTATGGCGCTCAGTACTGAAAAACTTGGGCTTCCGTGCACTGATATGGTGAAAGTGTGCACCATGACGGTGCATTGGGCCACTTTCCTGCTTGGCGGACTTGCCAGACAAGCCGAGCCAAGATTCAGGCTATATTTAGTCCACACTGGTCAATTGTCAATCACTAGCGCTACTGATTGCATTCATGATAAATAGCCAGAGAAAAGAAGATTATCATGCAATCGGTTTAATTTGCTGTTTTTAATGATATTTTTGCGTTTAATCTTCATTGTGATGTCGGGTTGGTTCGGCTGCGATGATATAAATCACATAATTGCTGGGTTTTGACGTAAAATCTGGTAGATTATGAGCCGTTTTTTTAATCAGTGACTGCCTCGTGCACAGGTGGTCGCTACATCTGAGTGAATGCCAAATCCATGTCTAATCCACAGATCGATAAATTACGTAATATCGCAATCATTGCGCACGTAGACCACGGTAAAACCACCCTGGTAGATAAACTGCTACAGCAATCAGGTACTCTGGACTCCCGTGGCGGCGTTGAAGAACGCGTGATGGACTCCAACGATATCGAAAAAGAGCGTGGCATTACCATTCTGGCGAAGAACACCGCCATTAACTGGAATGATTACCGCATCAATATCGTGGACACCCCGGGACACGCCGACTTCGGTGGCGAAGTAGAGCGTATTATGTCGATGGTGGATTCCGTACTGCTGATCGTTGATGCAGTAGACGGCCCGATGCCACAGACCCGTTTTGTGACGCAGAAAGCGTTTGCGCATGGTCTGAAGCCAATCGTGGTGATCAACAAAATCGACCGTCCGGGCGCGCGTCCTGACTGGGTGATGGATCAGGTCTTTGACCTGTTTGACAACCTGGGTGCGAGCGACGAGCAACTGGACTTCCAGGTTGTTTATGCGTCAGCGCTGAACGGCTGGGCTTCTCGCGAAGAAGGTGAAACCGGCGAAAACATGGAACCGCTGTTCCAGGCGATCGTTGACAACGTGGCTCCGCCATCTGTTGACGTGGATGGCCCGCTGCAGATGCAAATCTCTCAGCTGGACTACAGCTCTTACGTGGGCGTCATCGGTGTTGCCCGTGTGACCCGTGGTTCTGTGAAACCAAACCAGCAAGTGACCATTATTGGTGCAGACGGCAAAACCCGTAACGGTAAAGTTGGTACTGTTATGGGTTACCTGGGTCTGGAGCGTCACGACATTGATCGTGCGACTGCAGGCGACATCATCGCGATCACCGGTCTGGGTGAGCTGAAAATCTCTGACACCATCTGTGACGTTAACGCCGTTGAAGCGCTGCCGGCACTGAGTGTCGATGAGCCAACCGTCACCATGACCTTCCAGGTAAACACCTCTCCGTTTGCCGGTAAAGAAGGTAAGTTCGTGACCTCCCGTAACATTCTGGAGCGTCTGCAGAAAGAGCTGGTCCACAACGTTGCGCTGCGTGTTGAAGAAACGGAAGACCCGGACAAATTCCGCGTCTCAGGTCGTGGTGAGCTTCACCTGTCGATTCTGATCGAAAACATGCGTCGTGAAGGCTTCGAGCTGGCGGTATCTCGTCCTGAAGTTATCATCAAAGAAGAAAACGGCCAGCTGATGGAACCGTTTGAAACTGTGACCATTGATGTGATGGAAGAGCATCAGGGCGGTATCATGGAGAAAATCGGCCTGCGTAAAGGTGAGCTGAAAGACATGGCACCGGATGGTAAAGGCCGTGTTCGTATGGACTTCATCATGCCGTCTCGCGGTCTGATCGGTTTCCAGACTGAGTTCATGACGCTGACCTCTGGTTCTGGCCTGATTTACCACACTTACGATCACTACGGTCCGCACAAAGGTGGCGAGATTGGTCAACGGATTAACGGTGTACTGATTGCAAACGCTGCGGGTAAAGCGCTGACGAATGCCCTGTTCAACCTGCAGGAGCGTGGTCGTCTGTTCATCGGTCACGGTGTGGAAGTTTACGAAGGTATGGTGATCGGTATTCACAGCCGTGACAATGACCTGACTGTAAACGCCCTGAAAGGGAAGCAGCTGACCAACGTTCGTGCATCCGGTACCGATGATGCACAGGTGCTGACGACACCAATTAAGTACACCCTGGAGCAGGCACTGGAATTCATCGATGACGATGAGCTGGTGGAAGTGACGCCAGAAAGCATCCGTATCCGTAAGAAACTGCTGACGGAAACTGATCGTAAGCGTGCAAGCCGCGGTGCGAAGTAAGTTTTGATTAAGTAAACGATGCTTTGGTGCGCCAGTGAATGTGGCGCACATGAAAAAAATCCCCCGTCTGGTTTACCCGGCGGGGGATTTTTTTATCGGTTCTGGTTGAGATTAACTGCTGTGATTGAGCTGGGCGACAAAGCGTTCCGACTCACTGATTGCTGTTCGCATATCGTTGATCGCACGCTGGATATCGCGTTCCAGTGAACGGAATTCGCCCTGCAGGGAGCCGATGGCCGCAGCATTCAGGTTATGTTTCAGGTACAGGCTGTTGTCACGCAGTGTATTGAGTACCGGTTTCATTTTCGCTTCTGCCCGATGCATGGCTGCCAGCATTTTCTGGTAGGAAGCCCGGGTTGTTTTCAGTTTTTTCTCGCTGTCACGACGCAGGGTCGCGCTGGAGTACAGACTCAGTTCTTCCTGCCATTCTTCGAACAGGGCATCGGCGACATCTTCGATTGCGGCGATTCGGTCACTGACTTTGTCTGCGGCGTCACTGCTGGCTTCGTACTGAGCATTGACGCGTTCATAGGTCGCTTCCAGTTCGCCGCCATTAAAATTGGTGAGCGACTGTAAGGCTTCCAGTGCCGAGGTAAATTGTTCTTGTGCATCCTGTTGTGCTTCGGTGGCGTCTTCCACCCGGTCGACCATAATATCGCGTTTATGAACCCCCACGGATTCCATGGCAGAATAATAGGCGCTCTGACAGCCGGACAGCAGGGTCAGACTCAGCAGCAGAACAAAAGCATATGGCATAGAAGGGCTCCTGACTGGCGATAGGGTTAAGTTGTGATTCTTTCCCGGACGCACTATGTTGTTGATATACCCAAACAACCTGACGGTGGCTTTGGTGCCTCCGGCTATTTTTCAATGCAAGATGCTGATTTAGAAAAGGGTTGTTTGATTCAGTGAACGAATAAAAGCAAAGATTCAATCAATATGCCAGATAAAAAAATCATACGAGGCCCGGGTTTGCGCCAGACGCTCACAGTCCTGTGGCATTTTGTGCAGTATTTGCACCGCCGTATCGGCCATGATCGCCTGACCGTGATTGCCGGCTCCATGGCCTATGTGACTTTGCTGTCACTGGTGCCACTGATCACTGTGGTGTTGTCAGCACTGTCGAGCTTTCCGGTGTTTGCTCCGCTGGGGGAACAATTACAGACCTTCGTTTTTGAAAATTTCGTGCCAACCGCCGGGGATGTGGTGCAAACCTATCTGAACCAGTTTGTGGCCAATGCCGGAAAAATGACGGCGGTGGGGATCGGCGCTCTGTTTGTGGTTGCCATTTTGCTGATTTCTGCCATTGATAAGTCGCTGAATTTTATTTTTCGGGTTCGCCAGCACCGTCGTCTGGTGATTTCTTTTTCGATTTACTGGATGGTGCTGACTCTGGGGCCAATTCTGGTTGGCTCCAGTCTGGCGATTAGCTCCTATCTGGGTTCTTTGAATATCATGGGCAGTGAAACCGCCAGCGGACTGGTGCGGCAATTGCTGCGCGGGCTGCCGGTGCTGATGTCAACGCTGGCATTTCTGGGGCTGTATATGCTGGTGCCAAACACCAAAGTCCGATTGCGCAATGCGCTGATCGGGGCGCTGATCGCGAGTGCCTTGTTTGAGCTGAGCAAGAAGGGCTTTGCCCTTTATATCACCAATTTTCCCTCCTATCAGGTGATCTATGGGGCACTGGCCGTGGTGCCGATTCTGTTCGTCTGGGTGTATTTGTGCTGGTGTATCGTGTTGCTGGGCGCGGAAATCACCGCCAGCCTCTGCGAGGAGCAGCACTGGATGAAGCGAGAGCATGCGGATCACATGCCGAAGAATCCGGATGAGAAAGCGGCTCCTCATTTGGCTTCAGTAGACAAAGTTCCAGACAAAACGGACAATTCCTCTTCTGAACATTGAAAACTGTAGGGGAAACAGAATGATTGCGCTCATACAACGGGTCAGCGAAGCCAGTGTGACGGTCGATGGCATCGTCACCGGGGCTATCGGTCAAGGATTGCTGGTATTGCTCGGCGTTGAAAAAGGGGATGATGAAGCCAAAGTCCGCCGCTTACGTGATAAGGTCTTGGGTTACCGGGTGTTTGAAGATGAAGCCGGTAAAATGAACCTGAATGTGCAGCAGGTCGGCGGCAGTGTGCTGGTGGTGTCGCAGTTTACTTTAGCTGCCGATACCAACAGCGGAATGCGGCCGAGTTTCTCGGCTGGGGCGAATCCAGCCGATGCAGAGCGCCTGTATCACGATTTCGTCAAAGCCTGCCAAGAGAAAGACATTCGGACTGAAACCGGGCGTTTTGCGGCCGATATGAAGGTCGCACTTCTGAATGATGGTCCTGTCACTTTCTGGTTACAGTGCTAGCCTGCACAAAAGCGCTGGGTTGGTGAATCCGTGCCATGATCACAGGATCATATCGGGTGCCGCTGTACAAATGGATTTGAATGATTGGAGAAAGATGGAATGTTTCGACTGATCACCCCGCAATCTGACGCGGAACTTGATCGTTATTTCGATTTTCGCTGGCAGATGCTGCGACAGCCCTGGCACATGCCTGTTGGCTCTGAGCGCGATGCGTATGATGCCCTCAGCTTCCATCGCATGATTGTGGATGATGACGGCCAGCCAGTAGCGATTGGACGACTGTATATGACCCCTGAAAATGACGGTCAGATCCGCTATATGGCTGTCCACCCGAATTATCGCAATAAAGGGATGGGTGGGCTGCTGTTGATGGCGCTGGAGTCATTGGCCCGACAAGAGGGCGCAAAACGGCTGGTCTGTAATGCCCGTGAGGAAGCGATTCGTTTTTATCAGATGAACGGTTTTGCCAATCAGGGAGAGCTGAGCGAAGAACGCGGGCCGGTGCGTCATCAGCAGATGCTGAAATATCTCGACCCATTAACAGAGGTGGTGCGTCATCCGGACTGGTGTCAGGAGCTGCAGGATGTCTGGCACTCACAGATTCCGATCAGTGACAAAATGGGCGTCAAGATCAGCCAGTACACCGGGTATCGTTTCGAAGTCAGTGCCCTGCTCAATGCCAATCTTAATCCGCGGGCGACCATGTTCGCCGGCAGTATCTTTACCATGGCGACACTGGCAGGCTGGGGCTTTCTGTGGATGCTGCTGAAAGAACGTCAGCTCAAGGCTGACATCATGCTGGTGGACAGCCGGATCCGTTATTCAGCGCCGGTCAAATCGAGACCCCGTGCTGTGACCGGGGTAGAAACCCTGACCGGCGATCTGGATCGCATCGCCAATGGCCGCAAAGGCCGGATGGTGGTGGAAGTTCAGGTGTTCAGTGATGAAACCCTGGCTGCGACTTTTACCGGGACTTATATGCTCTTCCGCTCACAGGATGACGATACGCTCGTCTCCTGCTGATGACTGTGCCAGCGCTTGGTGAGCTGCTGGCAGCCGTCACTGGCCTGTAACTCAACAGCACTGTCTGCCGGTGCCGCCAGATCCCACGCGCCCTGTAATTCTGCGTGTAGCTGCGGGCCTTGAAGGGCCAGAGGCTCAAGACTGATCCGGCCGCGATCAGCATGAATCGTCAGTGGACTCAGGGTGACAGGCATCAGGGGTTCGGTGCTGTCTGGGCTGGACGCGAAGCCGGTTGGTTGTTCGGTAGCTTGCCAGCGGGCCATGAGTGCGCTTTCTTGCTGGGTCAGCGATAGCTGACGGAAATTGGCTTCCAGTTGACCGTGGAGGCTGTATGCCAACCCGCGCTGGAATTGTCCCAGTCCGCTGGCTTGTGTCTGAATATCCATGGCGCCGAGCAGCGGGAGCGGCAGATTCAGCCAATGGCTGAGCATTTGCGGTGGCAGGCTGTCTCCGGAGAGCTTGAGCTGCCACGGCCAGCCCGCTTCGCCGAGTTGTATTTCGCCTTTGCCTTCCAGTATCCCGGCTTCAATGGGAAGTGTCAGGCGTGTCAGCTGCCAGTGTCCGGCCTGACTGCTCATGGTCAGCAACGGGTTACGAATCGTGATTTGGCGGATATTGGTAAATCCGGCACCCGCGGCAAATTCACCCTGCCAAAGGCCGGGTTGTCCTTCATGTAATAGCACCATGCCAGTCCCCTCCAGGTTGATATCGCTGAACTGAATGGGCAGCGGTGCATAAGTGCCGGTGAGCTGGCTGTAGCCGACTGATAGTTGATCCACGGTCAGCTCATTGAGCTGACGCCACCAGGTATCGACCTGCTGTTGTAGCGGGCTTTGAGGTGCCGCATTCCCCATGAGCCAGGCCTGAATGGCCTCTGGCATGACCCAGCGAATACCTTTCAGTTCCAACTGATGCAGCAACAGGGCATCCGGGGTCAGGGTTGCTTCAGTTCGCACATAGCCTTCCAGCAACCGGGCGGAAAATCCTTTGAGGCTGATTTGCCCTGGCGTGAGGTGTAATTCCGTTAACGGATTTTCCAGCATCAGATCGTGCCAGCGCAGGGTTTCAGCGCCCAGAGACAGTCGGGCGTCTTTCTGTTGCCACAGTGCTCCCGGCCATTGCCAGTTCTCCAGCGACAGACTGGCGTGGTTGACGCTGTATTGGCTGCGTTCCAGGCTGCCGTCGAGGATATCCAGTCGGCGCAGCTCAAGGCTGAGATCGGTCTGGCGGGCTTCTGAGGCCAGACTGAGCAGTGGCTCAAGCGGAAAATTTTCGTCGATTTGCAGGCCGTTGGCCGTGAGCTGGTGAACGATCAGGTGGTGTGTATCTGCTTCGAATTCAGCCTGCCCGTTGAAGTTTGCATTCAGCCAGTGAAAAGAAACGCCATAGAAGGTCCAGCCTTTGGAGGAATGTTCACCGTCGATCAGCAGTTTGTTCAGCGTTTGCTGTTGCCAGATCAGCTGATCGGCTGAAAGCTGGAAGTTGCCGCTGAAGTCTCCCCAATGCGCTTCACTGTTACGCCAGTTATCAATCTGCAAGCGGGCATTTTTCAGCTGGAGTTCCGGCAGGTCCAGGGTCAGGTTCGTCAGGGCCAGACGTTGTGTGCTTATCGTACCGCTTTCCAGCGGTAAATCAGACAGATGATTCAGCGTGAGTCCTTGAATGAGCAGGCTGTCAAAATGCCACCCTTTGCGGAAGAGTGATGTCGGGGACAACCAGAGGTCGATTCGTTCGGCCGTTTGTTCTGAATATCCCTGACGTTGCCAGCGAGGCTGGATCAGACGCAGATGACGGGGATCATCCTGAAGGGAATACTGGACCTCGGTGACTTGCAGCGTGGTGTCACTCAGGTGACTGACCAGAGTATTGACCAATAATGCGCTGTGACGGGTGTGCAGCAGAATGAATGCAATCGTGACTGCCATCAGCAGCAGAATAATCAGGCTAGCCAGAATTTTTGCGATAAAACGCATGCCGAACTCCATATCAGCCGCCAAACCACGTTTAGGCCGCTGCCGGGCAATCGGGCGGTGATGAAATTCCTGAGAAAACTGCATGGTAAGGTCGGTATCAAAAGAGTGACGGAAATGCGACGACTTGGCAAGAAATGCGGCTGGTTTTTGCTGGTTATTTAGCTTTTCATGAAGAAGTTCGTCTGAGTGTGTGATTGGTTCAGAGACAAAAAAGCCCTGCTGTGCAGGGCTTGTTCACTTTGGTGATTCATTAGTCGAGCTGAGGACCCGCAGCAACCAGGGCGGCCCCCTGTTCGTTGTCGGTATATTTCTCGAAGTTGTTGATGAAACGCTGTGCCAGATCATGTGCTTTCGCTTCCCAGTCGGCTGCGTCGGCATACGTATCGCGCGGATCCAGAATGTCCGGGTTCACGCCCGGCAGAGCAGTCGGCACGGTCAGGTTGAAAATCGGCACTTGCTTGGTGTCTGCAGATTCAATCGAGCCATCCAGAATCGCATCAATGATGGCACGGGTATCCTGAATGGAAATGCGTTTGCCTGTGCCGTTCCAGCCCGTGTTGACCAGATAGGCTTCTGCGCCAGCGGCTTCCATACGCTTGACCAGCACTTCTGCATATTGCGTCGGGTGCAGGCTCAGGAAAGCATTGCCGAAACACGCTGAGAAGGTTGGTGTGGGTTCAGTAATCCCGCGCTCTGTACCGGCCAGTTTGGCGGTAAAGCCAGACAGGAAGTGATACTTGGTCTGCTCTGGTGTCAGTTTGGACACTGGTGGCAGGACGCCGAATGCATCAGCAGAAAGGAAGATCACTTTATTGGCATGGCCGCCGCGAGAGACCGGCTTGACGATGTTATCGATGTGGTAGAGCGGGTAGGAGACGCGGGTGTTTTCTGTTTTGGAGCCATCATCAAAGTCGATGGTACTGTCCGGGCGAACCGTCACGTTTTCCAGCAGGGCGTCGCGGCGGATGGCGTTGTAGATATCGGGTTCCGCTTCTTTAGACAGCTTGATGGTTTTGGCGTAGCAGCCGCCTTCGAAGTTGAACACGCCGTTGTCGTCCCAGCCGTGCTCGTCATCCCCGATCAGTTTACGTTTCGGATCGGTCGACAGGGTGGTTTTCCCGGTGCCGGATAAGCCGAAGAAGACGGCAACATCACCGTTCTCACCCTGGTTGGCAGAACAGTGCATGGAGGCGATGCCCTGCAGTGGCAGGAAGTAGTTCATCATCGAGAACATACCTTTCTTCATCTCGCCGCCGTACCAGGTGCCGCCGATCAGCTGAACGCGCTCGGTCAGGTTGAACACGGTAAAGTTTTCCGAGTTCATGCCGTGCTGCTGCCATTGGTCGTTGGTGCACTTGGCACCGTTCATCACCACGAAGTCAGGCTTGAAGGTTGCCAGTTCTTCCTCGCTTGGGCGGATGAACATGTTCTTCACGAAATGCGCCTGCCAGGCGACTTCGGTGATGACGCGGATGCACAGACGCGTATCCGGGTTAGCACCACAGTAACCGTCGACGACAAACAAACGTTTGCCTGACAATTGGTTGGCAACCAGCGCTTTCAGATCCTGCCAGACTTCCTGCGTGATTGGTTTATTGTCGTTATTGCCCTGATCAGCCCACCACAAGGTATCGCGGGTGGTGTCATCTTTGACAATGTATTTGTCCTTTGGAGAGCGGCCGGTGAAGATACCGGTATCGACGGCAACAGCACCCAGCTCAGTCACTACGCCTTTTTCATAGCCTTCCAGCTCAGGCTTGGTTTCTTCTGCAAAAAGGACTTCGTAGCTCGGATTACGAAGGACTTCTTTCACGTTTTGGATGCCGTACTGGCTTAAATCCAGAGATTGGCTAACCTTTTGTTCTTCGGCGTGCACGACTGTCATCGGTGGCTCCTTGGGGGTAAGAGGGGTTATTGGCTGTCTTTTTTCACCCTGAAGTCAGGGAGGTAATTTTTATCGTAACCACATACAAAATGTGGAAATTGACTTGTGTTTTTATCTGTACCTAGACTAATTTTACCCTCTCAGGGAAGGATTATACCAGCGGTAAGCGATTAATATTACTTGCCAATTAAGCCGGGTGAAGCTGTATTTCCATTTCAGAAAGAAGTGGAAAAGTGTGCCTGAGTTAAAAAAAAAGCCAGCATCGCGCTGGCTTTTGTAATTTATTTTCAGTGTTAATAATTCCTGAAAATTAATGGAGCTGAGAATCGTCGCCTTCAGCCCCGGTTTCAAACAGGCTGGCTACATCAATGCTGTCAAAATCATAACTGGTACCACAGTAATCACAGTGCAGGGACAGTTTGCCATCTTCCTGCAAAATGCGTTCTATTTCAGCGCGATCCAACAGTTTGATGGCACCAGCACTGCGTTCGCGGGAGCAACCGCAGTGGAAAGCGACGGATTGAGGTTCAAACAGTTTCACTTTTTCCTGGTGATACAGGCGGTACAGCACATCTTCTGCCGTCAGGCCGAACAGCTCTTCATTTTTCACGGTACTGGTCAGTTGCTCCAGATGCTCAAAATCGCTGGCATCGCCTTTACCGTCCGGCAGGATTTGCAGCAGCATCCCAGCAGCTTTTTGCTGACCATCCAGTTCACCGGTCCGCAGCCAGATCCGGGTTGCCAGCTGTTCGGAATTGGCGAAATAGTTTTCCAGGCAGGCCGCCAGGCTGTCGCCTTCCAGTCCTACAACGCCCTGATAACGTTCGCCCTGGTTTGGCGTAATGGTAATGACCATGTGCCCTTTACCCATCAGGTCGTGAATGGTGCCATTGGCAGGGATGTCGCCATCCCAGCGCGCAACGCCGCGCATTTGCTGGTTGTGATCGCCGTTAATGACGGCCAGTTTCACCGGGCCGTCACCTTGCAGTTGTACCGTGATGGAACCTTCGAATTTCAGAGTAGCGGTCAGCAGGCTGGTGGCAACCAGCAGTTCACCCAGTAAGGTCTGCAGCGGCGCAGGGTAGTCTTTACTCTTAATAATGTGCTGGTAAGTGTCGTTCAATTGTACGAGTTCACCGCGCACAGAGACATCGTCGAACAGGTAACGGTAGAGATTATCGCTGGTCATGATTTGGTTTTCTCCGGCAATCAGGGCTAGTGATCGCTTTTAAACTTAAGTATATCGCGTCGCTGTTTCTTATCCGGACGTTTATCCGGATGCGGGTTGCTGTATGCGTTGAGTTTACGCATCTGGGCCTGTTGCTCACGCTGGGCAAGGCTGGCCTCGGTTTCCTGATACAGCGTTTGGGCTTCAGGAGCACCACGGCGTGTACCGGACACTTTGAGGATAGTGACCGTTTTTTCCTCATTGCCCTGCCGCAGTTTGATTTCGGCGCCGACTTCGACAAGTTTGCTGGGTTTGGAGCGCTGACCGTTATAGTGAACTTTTCCGCCATCGATCATATTCCGTGCGATCGAGCGGGTTTTATAAAAACGGGCAGCCCACAGCCACTTGTCTAGCCGCACATCAGATGTATCGGATTCGGAAGTTTGCCGGCTCATTTTCTGGCTCCTTACCCCAAATGGGCGCTAAAAATATCACATCGGAAAAGCTGCGTCAGCTTTACTAAATGGTGATGCCAGATCGCAAATTCAACAATCAATGGGAAATTGCTCACACGAAACGGCATTCTTATTGAATGAGTTATGTTTTTTCGGTGAGTGGGTTTGCTATATTAACCTGTCATGCAACAAGATGAGCTTTGGTGGGTATGCAAAATATTGCGTTTTTTGACAGGAACCTAAGCAAAGACTTGCTTGTCTTATTATTGATTACACAGAGTCACGAGGCAGAAACAATCAATGGATGTAGCTAGGGTAACAATGCAGTGGCGTCAGGCAGTTGCGGGCAAACGGATGCCATCCATGCAAACCCTGACCCGAATCGTGACCTGGTGGCTCGTGATTGTGCTGGCCTGGGTGCTGGGTCGTCTGCTGTGGTCTTTCCTGCAGCCGGTGGAAACCCCGCCAGTCTGGCAAGCACCTATCGTGAGTGTTACCGGGAGCAAACAGGAAGGATTTCAAGTCTCGGATATCACCAGTATGGAGCTGTTTGGCCGATACCGTGCCGACGCGCCGAAGGTGGTTCCACAGCAGCCAGTGAAACAGGATGCGCCGGAAACCAAACTGAATCTGACGTTGGTTGGGGTGGTGGCGAGCGACGATCCCAATACCAGCCTGGCAGTGATTACGAACCGGGGTAAACAGAATACCTATGGTCTGAATGAAGCGATTGACGGGACGCGTGCAACCTTGCAGGCCGTCTTTGCAGACCGGGTGATTATCCGCAATAACGGTCGGGATGAAACCCTGATGCTGGATGGCGTGAAGTTTGGTCAGGGCAATGCCCGTGCCGCAGCACCGTCTCCGGCTGTGCGTCCGACCCCGAGGTCTGAACCTACGGAGAGCGGAGGGGATGAGCTGGCGCAGATTAAACAGGAAATTCTGGAAAAACCGCAAAACCTTTTTTCTTACATCCGCCTATCACAAGTGAAGCAGGATGGAAATTTAATCGGCTATCGGGTCAATCCGGGGAAAAACCGGGTGCTGTTTGATGCCGTGGGGCTACAGCCAGATGATTTGGCGGTCAGCCTGAATGGCAACGATTTAAAAGACGAGGCCGTCATGGCACGACTGTGGACCGAGCTGTCTTCGGCCACGGAGCTCACGCTGACCGTAGAGCGAGATGGCCAGTTACATGACATATATATTGAGCTGCAATAGCAGCCTGAACACATTGCGTACATTCGCAGGAGTTAGTTGTGAAAAAATGGATGGGTAAGGGCACCCTGTGGCTGGCGGCCAGCCTGCTATCAGCTCCTTTGATGGCAAGCGAATTCAGCGCCAGTTTCAAAGGAACAGATATTCAAGAGTTTATTAATATCGTCGGACGGAACCTGCAAAAAACAATTATCGTCGATCCATCAGTCCGGGGGCAGGTGAATGTACGCAGTTATGATCTGCTCAATGATGAACAGTATTATCAGTTTTTCCTGAATGTGCTGGAAGTTTATGGGTTCGCTGTGGTCGAAATGGATAACGGCGTACTCAAAGTGATTCGGGATAAAGACGCAAAAACTTCTTCGATTCCCGTCGTCGACAGCAAGACACAGGCTCAGGGCGACGAAGTCGTGACCCGGGTTGTGGCGGTACGGAATGTGTCGGTGCGGGAACTTTCACCTTTGCTGCGTCAGCTGAACGACAATGCCGGTGCCGGTAACGTGGTGCACTATGACCCGGCCAACATCATTATGATCACCGGTCGTGCAGCCGTCGTGAATCGTCTGGCAGATATCATTGAGCGTGTTGACCGCGCAGGTGATAAAGAAATCGATGTGGTGGAGCTGAACAATGCCTCGGCAGCGGAAATGGTCCGGATTGTGGATGCGTTGAATAAATCAGCCGAT
Source organism: Photobacterium galatheae (assembly GCF_000695255.1). GTDB lineage: Bacteria > Pseudomonadota > Gammaproteobacteria > Enterobacterales > Vibrionaceae > Photobacterium > Photobacterium galatheae. The sequence continues at coordinate 80,970 of NZ_JMIB01000013.1, forward strand.
TCAAAGTCCACGCCTGAATTCCTGCAACCGAAGCTGGTGGCGGATGAGCGAACTAATGCCGTGTTGCTGTCCGGAGATCCAAAGGTACGTGAACGTCTGAAACGTTTGATCCGTCAGCTGGATAAAGAAATGGCCAGTTCCGGTAACAACCGGGTGATTTATCTGAAATACGCCAATGCTGAAGATTTGGTGGATGTGTTAAAAGGCGTTTCAGATAACCTTCAGGCTGAAAAGCAGGGGAATGGAAAAGCGGCTGGCAATAACAAAAATGAAGTTATGATTTCGGCCCATGCCGATACCAATGCTCTGATCCTGACAGCCCCACCCGATATCATGCGCGCGCTGGAGAATATCATTGCGCAACTGGATATCCGCCGGGCACAGGTGCTGATTGAAGCCATGATTGTGGAGCTGTCTGAAGGGGCCGGGATTAACCTCGGGATTCAGTACGGTTCGAAAGAAAATGGTATCGTTCAGTTTGGTAACTCTAACGTACCAATTGGCCAGTACCTGATCGGTCTGGAAGAAGCGCAGGATACCACCCGAACCGAACAGCGTTTTGATAACAATAACAACCTGGTGGATGTTGAAGTGACCGAGAGCGGTGACTTTACCACACTGGGCCAGGTGCTTTCTGGCGCCAACGGTGCCGTGCTGGGCCTGATCATGGGCGACTGGACCATGCTGGTGAACGCGGTGGCCACGGATCGTGAATCAAATATTCTGTCTTCGCCAAGTATTACCGTGATGGATAACGGGGAAGCGTCATTCATCGTCGGTGAAGAAGTCCCGGTGGTGACCGGTTCAACGGCCAGCTCGAACAACGATAACCCATTCCAGACCGTTGAGCGGAAAGAAGTGGGGATTAAACTGAAAGTGACGCCTCAGATTAACGAAGGTGACTCGGTTCAGCTGAAAATTGAACAGGAAGTCTCCAACGTCCTGGGTGCCAATGGTGCCGTTGACGTTCGTTTTTCCAAGCGCCAGCTCACAACGTCCGTCTTGATCCAGGATGGTCAGATGATTGCACTGGGCGGCCTGATCCAGGATCAGTCGAACGAGAATGAATCAAAAATTCCGTTGCTGGGTGATATTCCGATCCTGGGCCATCTGTTTAAGTCCAACAATACCAGTAAGGGCCGCACAAACCTGATGGTCTTTATTAAACCGACCATCATTCGCGATGGGGTGACGGCTGATGGGATTACCCAGCGTAAGTACAACTACATCCGTGCTGAGCAACTTTACAAAGCGGATGAAGGTCTGCGCCTGATGCCAAACAGCAAGTCGCCTGTGTTGCCGAAATATGGTGATGATATTGCGCTGCCGGCTGAAGTACGGGCCTTTGTGTCCCGTCTGGAGGAGCAATAATGGATAACATGCACCCGACTGAACTGGTGCAGTTCCGTTTACCGTTTTCATTCGCCAAGCGTCATCAGGTGGTGCTGGAAGCGGGAGAGCAGGGCCGGGTGCTTTATCATGGCGGCCCGTTGAAAGCCGTGGTTTTGGCGGAAGTGCGTCGGGTTTGTGGCAGTAGTTTTCATGTGGAGCAGCTGGCACCTGAGGTGTTTGAGCAGCGGCTGACAGAAGCTTACCAGCGTGATTCATCGGAAGCCCGTCAGCTCATGGAAGATCTCGGTTCGGACAGTGATGACTTTTTTTCATTGGCCGAAGAGTTACCACAGACGGAAGACTTACTTGAGTCAGAAGACGATGCGCCGATTATTAAGCTAATCAACGCCATGCTGGCTGAGGCCATCAAGGAAGGCGCGTCCGATATTCATATAGAAACATTCGAAAAAGCGTTGTCGATCCGTTTCCGGGTCGATGGCGTGTTGCGTGAAGTCCTCAATCCAAGTCGTAAGCTGGCCCCATTGCTGGTGTCCCGGATTAAGGTCATGGCCCGTCTGGACATTGCCGAGAAGCGGGTGCCGCAGGACGGCCGGATTTCGCTTCGCATCGGTGGCCGGGCGGTGGATGTGCGGGTGTCTACCATGCCTTCCTCTCACGGTGAGCGAGTGGTACTGCGTCTGCTGGATAAGAATGCGACCCGGCTGGATTTGCACAGCCTGGGGATGACGCCTCGGATTCATGAGAGTTTCCAATATATTATTCAGCGTCCGCACGGGATTATTCTGGTGACCGGCCCGACGGGCTCGGGTAAGTCAACCACCCTGTATGCGGGCCTGCAGGAGCTGAACAGCTCAGAGCGGAATATCCTGACCGTTGAAGACCCGATTGAATTTGATATCGACGGAATCGGCCAGACACAGGTCAATACCAAAGTCGATATGACCTTTGCCCGCGGCCTGCGCGCTATCTTGCGTCAGGACCCGGATGTGGTGATGGTCGGTGAGATCCGTGATCTGGAAACAGCCTCGATTGCGGTTCAGGCCTCTCTGACAGGTCACATGGTGCTGTCAACGTTACACACTAATACCGCAGTCGGTGCCATTACTCGTCTGCGTGATATGGGGATTGAGCCTTTCCTGGTGTCATCCTCCCTGTTGGGGGTACTGGCGCAGCGCCTGGTACGTACCCTGTGTAAGGAATGCCGGAAGCCCTATCTGGCTGATAATGAACAGAAGAAACTCTTTGGTCTGCCTGAGTATGAATCTCTGACCCTTTACCACCCTGTGGGCTGCGAGCACTGTAATCATAAAGGTTACCGGGGCCGGACAGGTATTCATGAGTTGTTGCTGGTTGATGAGCAGGTGCAGGAACTGATCCATGCCGAAGCCGGTGAACAAGCTATTGAGAAGGTGGTCCGTCAGCATACACCGAGTATCCGTGATGATGGGCTTGCGAAAGTCCGTCAGGGGATCACGACGCTGGAAGAAGTAATGCGGGTCACCAGGGAGGGATAATGGCAGCGTTTGAATATAAAGCGCTGGATGCCAAAGGGCGCCAGAAGAAAGGGGTCATGGAGGCAGATACAGCGCGCCAGATCCGTCAGCAACTGCGAGAGCAGGGGCTGATTCCGGTAGAGGTCAGCCAGAGCCATGAAAGAGAAAAGCGCAAGGCCGGCGGTCGTCTGGTGCTGCGTCGCGGTATTAGCACCAATGAGCTGTCTTTGCTGACCCGGCAATTGGCCACCCTGGTTCAGGCCGGGATGCCGCTGGAAGAGTGTCTGCGAGCGGTTGCGGAACAAAGTGAGAAGGTTCGTCTCAAAAACATGATGCTGGCTGTGCGTTCCCGGGTTGTGGAAGGTTACACCCTGTCCGACAGTATGGCTGAGTTTCCGCATATCTTTGATCAGCTGTTTCGTGCCATGGTGGCGGCCGGCGAAAAATCCGGTCACCTGGATACCGTGCTGAACCGACTGGCCGATTACACGGAGAATCGTCAGAAGATGCGCAGTAAGCTGCAACAGGCGATGATCTACCCCACCATGTTGACGCTGGTGGCTGTTTCCGTGATTGCTTTCCTGCTGGCAACCGTTGTGCCAAAAATTGTTGATCAATTTGTTCATATGGGCCAGGAACTGCCGCAGATCACTCAGGTACTGCTGGCAGCGAGTCATTTTGTCCAGCACTGGGGAGTCCTGGTTGTTCTGGCAATCATGGCACTGATTATGGGAGTTCGGATGGCACTGCGCCGCCCTGATCTGCGCCTGAAATGGGATCAGCGTATGATGCGGGTGCCGGTGATCGGCAAAGTTGGCCGGGGTCTGAATACCTCCCGCTTTGCCCGGACACTGTCCATTTGTACCTCAAGCGCCATTCCTTTACTGGAAGGGATGAAGGTGGCAGCTCAGGTGATGACCAATACCTGGGTTAACCAACAAATCCTTGAAGCCGCAGATAAAGTGCGCGAGGGGGCTAGCCTTCGGGTTTCACTGGAGCAGACAAAACTGTTTCCGCCCATGATGCTGCATATGATCGCCAGTGGTGAGCGCAGTGGTGAGCTGGAGCAGATGCTGACCCGGGCTGCAGATAATCAGGACCGGGACTTTGAGTCACTGGTCAACATGGCACTGGGGGTGTTTGAGCCCTTGCTGATTGTAGTGATGGCCGGGATAGTAATGTTTATTGTCATTGCTACCCTGATGCCAATTATTGCCCTGAACAATATGGTGGGCATGTAGTTTTTCCTTTTGGAGGTTTTTGCAATGCAACGTCAACAACGCGGTTTTACTCTGCTGGAAGTCATGGTGGTTATCGTGATTCTCGGTGTTCTGGCCAGTCTGGTCGTACCGAACCTGTTGGGTAACAAAGAGAAAGCGGATCAGCAGAAAGTCGTGACCGATATCGGTGCACTGGAGCAGGCGCTGGATATGTACAAACTGGACAACAGTGTGTACCCGACCACAGATCAGGGGCTGCCAGCGCTGGTGAGTGCACCGTCATCGACACCGGAGCCTCGTAACTACCGTAACGGCGGTTACATCAAACGTTTACCGAAAGACCCTTGGGGCAACGATTACCAGTATGTGATGCCTGGCGAAAATGGCCCGGTGGATGTGTTCAGCCTGGGTGCTGACGGTCAGGAAGGCGGTGAAGGTGTGAATACCGATATCGGTAACTGGAACATGCTGGATTACCGTTAATTTCTGCTATGTATCGAAAGGCTGCTGGTTTTACCCTGATCGAACTGCTACTGGTGCTGGTGCTGTTGGCAACCAGCGCCGTAGCCGTGATTTTAACCCTGCCTGCCCCGAAAGACGATGCGCTGAAAGAAGAAGCGCAGCGTTTTCATTATCTGGTGCAGCTGCTGGGGGAAGATGCGATGCTCAACGGGCGAGACTATGGTGTCCGGATTGACCGGCAAGATTACCGCTTCTTTGAGCTGGCACCAGATGGCTGGCAGCCTTTGAAAGATTCCCGTTATTTCAGTGAAGTTACCTTGCCTGATTCATTGGGTATGGAAGTGAAAATCGGCAGCAATGCCTGGCAGGACGATGATCGTCTGTTTGAGCCGGGAACGCTGTTTGATGAAGATCTGTTTGCGGATGAAAAAGAGAAGCAGACCCGTCCCCCCCAGATCATTGTGATGGCCAGCGGCGAGTTTACTCCGTTTACCGTGACTTTTGACGCCAGCGGAGAGAGCAATGTCTGGCGGGTGGAAGCCGATGAAGTGGGGCAGCTGCATTTGCTGGCGCCGGGTGAAACCCGCGAGGAAACGAAGCCATGAAAGTCGGCCTGACGAAGTGTTCTCAAACTGGGTTTACCCTGCTGGAAGTATTGGTGGCGCTGGCCATTTTTGCCACGGCCGCCCTGAGTGTGATGAAGGCTGTTGGTCAGCATATCAACACTGTGGGTTATCTGGAACAGAAAACCTTTGCCACCATGGTCGCGGACAATGAGTTTGCCCGGCTCCGCATTGCCGGTGAAAAGTTGACGGCTGAGAAAAAGGGCAAGTCAGAGCTTGCCGGGCAAACCTGGTACTGGTCGGTGAAAAGCACGAAAACAGCAGATGGTTATCTGAGAGCGCTGGATGTATCCGTAGCGACCGATGAAGCAATGAAAGACCGGGTAACCACCCTAAGGACCTACATTGAAAACTGAGCGTCGCCCATTTGGACCACAGCGTTCAGCCGGCTTCACGCTGCTGGAAGTGCTGGTGGCGATTGCCGTCTTCGCCATGCTCAGCATGTCTGCTTATCAGGTGATGAATGGGGTTCAGCGAAGCGATGAGCAGTCCCGGGAGCATAACGAGCGCTTGCAGGAAATCCAGCGGGCGATGGTGATGCTGGATGGTGACTTTCGCCAGATGGTTGCCCGTCAGGTCAGACAGCAGGGGAATGATGAAAGCAGTTCGCTGCTGCAAAGTGGCGAGTATCTTCTTGATTCTTCAAGTCATGGTATCCTCTTTACCCGTGACGGCTGGCAAAATCCGCAGCAGATGTTTCCCCGTAGTGAAATTCTTCGGGTCGGTTATCGGATCGTGGATGAAACGCTGGAACGGGTCTGGTTTCGCTATCCGGATACCGTCGTCGGAACTGAGCCACTGGTGCGCCAGGTGCTGACCGGTGTGACCGGACTGTCGTTTCGTTTCTACGGTGAGGGCTGGCAGGAGAACTGGACTGAGAGTGGCGCACTGCCGAAAGGGATTGCTGTCACGCTGACGCTGGATGACTTCGGCAAAGTTGAACGGGTCTATATGCTGCCCGAGGCGAAACTGCCCTCAGTGACCAAAAAAGACGGGGATGGAGATTCATGAGACCGTCACCAGCGAAACAGCGTGGGGTTGCCCTGATCGTTGTCCTGCTTCTGCTTGCCATGATGACGCTGCTTGCCGTACAGATGACCGATCGTCTGCAACTGAATTTTTACCGGGTTGAAAACCAGGTATTTAACCAGCAAGCCTACTGGTATAGCCAGGGCATGGAGCAGTTGGCCAAGGTGGCCATTGAGCAAAGCCTGTCTGACAGCGATACGGTGAACCTTAGTCAGGTCTGGGCGACGGAAGGACAGAGCTATCCGCTGGATAACGGAGAAGTGAAAGGCAATATCTATGACCGTCAGGCCTGTTTTAATCTGAATGCTCTGTCTGGTCAGGCGCCGGAACAGGATCGCACGAAAAAGCCATTCCGGGTCCGTTTCCTGCAGGCCCTGTTGGAAGAAAGTGGGAGTGAAAGTTACGAAGCTGAAGTGGCGGCGGATTCGGTCTGGGAATATGTCGATCCGGACGAGACGGTCTACAGCGCCTATGGTGCAGGTGACAGCAGTTACGAAGGATTTTCTCCGCCTTATCTTCCCCCCAGAAATCTGATGGCGGATATCACTGAATTTCGATCGGTGAATGGTGTGAGTGCCAAAATGTTTCAGCAGACACGCGCATTATTGTGTGCGTTGCCGACCACCGATTTGCTGATTAACGTCAATACCATTACCGCGAAGCAGGCAGCCTTGCTGGTTGGGGCATTCAGCCCTGAACTGAGCCTGGATGATGCCCGTCAGCTGATCGAAAATCGCCCTTATGATGGCTGGCAGGATGTGGATGCATTTTTAGCGGATGGTGCGATTAGCCGGCTGACCAAGACGGTCCGGGATCAGGCGAAGCCTTATCTGGCTGTCAAAAGTGATTTTTTTGAGCTGGATGCTGAAGTGAAAGTAGACCGGGCTCGATTAAGAATATTAGCCCTGCTCAAACGAGACGGGGAGAACAAGGTGACGGTTGTGCGTCGTCGATATGGAGGAATGAGTGAGCGAGTTTCTGACGATAAGGCTAAGTAGCCGTCCTGCCGGGCCGGTGCATTGGCTGGTCTGGTCGCCACAGCAACAGGAAGTGATTGCCTCGGGTGAACTGGCTGACTGCAGTCAGCTCAGCGAGCTGGCGGATTACGGTGCGAACCGCCCCGTTTATTTGCTCGTGCCAGGAAGTGATTTACTGCTGAGTCAGGTGTCGATTCCATCCGGTTCCGGACGCCAGCTTGCGCAGGTGCTACCTTACCTGCTGGAGGAAGAGCTGGCTCAGGATGTGGATGATTTGCATATTCACATGCTCCAGCGTGAAGCGGATAAAGCACATGTGGCTGTGGTAGGTCACCAGCGAATGCAGGACTGGCTGTCATTGTGTGAGGATGCCGGGCTTTCCGTTCGGAAAGTGATTCCGGATTGTCTCTGTCTGCCGGCATTTGAGAACAGCTATAGCGCCGCGGAAATTGATGGCCAGTGGTTACTGCGTCAATCCGTGGCCCAAGGTATTTGTGCCGACAGTGAATGGCTGGCGAGCTGGCTGATGGCACAGAAAGTCCCTTTGGTCAGCCAGGCCATGGAAGAGGATCTTTCTGAGGAGTCGGTTGAGGTTGACGTTGCTGAAGCGCTGACAGACGAAGACTCAGAGGCGGTTCAGACGCGTATCCGTCACTTTACGCCGGCACCATCGGGGATGCCTGGGGTGTGGCAGGCTGAAGCACCTGAACTGGTAATGGCGCTGCTGGCAAAGGGCGCGCACGAGAGTAAAGCCAGCCTGTTATCTGGCCCTTACAAGTTGCAGCCAACCTGGCATAAAGCTCTGAAGCCCTGGCGTAAAGTCGGCATTGCCGCGGCGTTGCTGTTAGGCGTGATGGTGGCTGAATATGTGGTTCGGGTGCAGAGCATCGAGCAGCAGGCTCAGGCTTATCAAGATGAGAGTTACCGGATTTTCCGTGAGGTGTTGCCTCAGTTTAAGTCGATTCCATACACGGGATATGTGAAGCGTCAGTTCAATGATGAGATGAGCCGTCTCGGCGGTGCGGAGTCCGGCCAGGGGCTGTTACCGTGGCTGGTTAAGTTACGGCCCGCGTTGAGTAAAGTGCCGCAGCTAACCGTTCATAACCTGAAATACGATCAGAACCGTAAAGAATTGCGTCTTCAGGCCGTTGCGGCAGAATTCCAGCACTTTGAGCAACTCAGGGTGCTGTTGGTGGAAGAATTTGAAGTCGATCAGGGCCAGTTGAACCGGGAAGGCCAGCAGGTGAGTGGTGCACTGGTGCTGAGGAGGCGTTCGTGAATCAGTGGTTTAAATCATTAACCAGTCGTGAACAGCGTCTGGTGGTCGGTGGCGGGATTGCGCTGGTGATTGCCGTCCTCTACTGGGGGATCTGGCAGCCGATGGCCCTGCGGGCGCAACACGCTGAAGATCAGCTGAAAGTCCAGCGCCAGCTATTGTCCTGGGTAAGCAATACAGCGAATGAAATTACCCAGCGCAGAGCGAAAACCGGTGCGACAGGAAGCATTAGTCCAACGGGGTTGAATCAGGTTGTGAATGAAACAACCCGACGTTTTCGGATTGAATTGATCCGAATGCAGCCGCAACCGCGCGATGAGTCGGTGCAGGTCTGGGTGCAGCCATTGCCGTTTAATACCCTGGTGAACTGGCTGGCATTTCTCCGGGATGAGCATGGGATTGAAGCGAAATTTCTGGATGTGTCCAAAACCGATCAGTCCGGTGTGGTCGAAGTAAACCGTTTACAGTTGGGACGAGGCTAAGCGTGGGTTTCAGAGTGTTTGTTGGGGTGAGCTTCATGCTTGCCTTGCTGGTGAGTTTGTTGGTGCATTTGCCCGCAAGCTGGTTATGGCAGTATGTTCCGAAGACACCGGGGTTGGCTGTCTCCGGGATCAGTGGGACGCCCTGGAAAGGCAGAGCGTCGCAAATCCGCTGGCAGCAGTGGGTCTTGGGAGAGGTTGACTGGAATATGTCGCCTTGGAAGCTGCTGACAGGCGATGCAGTTTTTGAGGTGAATATGGGCAAGGGCAGTGCGCTGGGATACCGTGGCCACGGCACCCTTGGCATTAATTTTGATGGCCCATATGCACAAGACTTTGTGCTGACGATGTCAGCGCAACAGGCGGTACAGTATATGCGCTTACCTGTACCGGTAACCTTGGGGGGCAGTTTTACACTGACGCTGGATGATTACCGCTTTGCGCCGCCTTATTGTCAGACGCTGGATGGTGGATTGGCCTGGAATGGTGCTTTGGTTGGCACGCCACTGGGCGAGATTGACCTGGGGCCGGTGAATGCTGAGCTGAGCTGTAACGACGGGCAACTGGCGGCCATCGCTCGTCAGACATCTGAGCAGGTCAACAGCGAGTGGCAGGCTAGCTTGAGCCAGAATCAAACCTATAGCCTCAATGGCTGGTTTACGCCGGGCACAGAGCTGCCAGCCAATTTGCGGGATCAGCTCAAGTGGTTGGGCAATCCGGATGCCAGCGGTCGTTATCCGGTCCGGTATTCTGGTCGCCTGTAATCTTTGAGTGGCAGTGTTCTTCAAAGCTGAAATGGTCTGACGGGTTTGAGGAAGGTGGCATTTTTACTTTATTTTCTGACAGCCTTGCCATTTAATAGCCAATAGACCAAGTTACAAGGAAACAGCATGGCGGCAGAAAGTAAAAAACCAACCATTCTGGCGACTGAGGTTGTGGCGCAGTCACGCCTGTTCAAGATTGAGTCTTTGGATCTTCGCTTCAGTAACGGTGAGACACGGACCTATGAGCGGATGAAGCCTAGCGGGCGTCATGCGGTGATGGTCGTCCCGGTGACTGCTGAAGGCGATTTGTTGCTGGTGCGTGAATACTCAGCCGGCACCGACCGCTATGAGCTGGGTTTTCCGAAAGGACTGATTGACCACGGTGAAGCCGCCGAGCAGGCAGCGAACCGTGAAATGAAAGAAGAAATCGGTTTTGGTGCCCGAACTCTGGTGCCCATGAAAGAAGTCGTGCTGGCCCCGTCCTACTTTTCCAGCCGGATGACCCTGTTTCTGGCACAGGACCTGTATCCTGAATGGCTGGAGGGGGACGAACCTGAACCGCTGGAAATCGTCCGCTGGCCATTGGCGCAGGCGGAGGAACTGCTCAGCCATCTGGACTTTGCAGAAGCCAGAAGCATCACCGCCTTATTTTTGGCATTGAAGTATTTATCCTAGCGCAGGAGTGTGAGATGGAACTATCGAGCCTTATTCCATCCGTCATTGAAATTGCCCGGGCATCGGGACAGGTCATTCTGGATATCTACCAGCGTGGCCAGTTTGAGAAGCAGGTCAAGCAAGATAATACCCCGGTCACCAGTGCAGATCTGGCAGCCCATAAACTGGTGCTGGAACGTTTAACTGAACTGACCCCGGATATTCCCGTTTTGTCGGAAGAAGATGCCGCCATTCCGCTGGCGGAGCGAAGCCAGTGGCAGCGTTACTGGCTGGTAGACCCGCTGGACGGAACTCAGGAGTTTATTGCCGGGAGCGGAGATTTCGCGACCATTATCGCGCTGGTGGAAGACAACCAGCCTGTGATGGGAGTGGTCTACGCGCCGGTGTCTGGTGTGGTGTATTATGCGTACCGGAAGCAGGGTGCCTGGAAGATTACGCCAGAGGGCGAAACCGTTCAGATTTCTACCCATAAACATGAAGGTCCGACGCGTTCGATTGCTGTGGCCATTAGCCGACGTCAGGATATTCGTGTGATCACCAATCGGTTAGATCCGGCACTGAACTATGATTTGGTGCCACTGGGTTCGGCGGCGCTGAAGTCCTGTCTGGTCGCGGAAGGTGCAGTTGATTGCTATCTGCGCCTGGGGCCAACCGGAGAGTGGGATACCGCGGCGACGCAATGTATTGTCGAAGAAGCGGGTGGGCGTATTTTGAATACCCATCTGACACCGCTGTCTTATAACGAACGGCATACGCTGGAAAACCCGAATTTCATTACGCTGGGTGACGAAAGTTTGCCCTGGTCCGAAATTCTGACGCCGGATAACCGGATGATGGAAGCCAGTTAAGGAAACATCAAAGCGGCCCGGAAGGGCCGTTTTTTTTCTGCGTCACATCTCCCGTTCGAATATCCGATCACAGGTCTGAATCAGCTGCTCGGCCAGAGTCCGGCTGAGCGCCGAGAGCTTACTTTGTGCATGTAGGGTGACTTCCATATCCGGAACCGATGGCAGCCCGTCCCGTTCGTCCAGAATCCGGTGTTGTGCGGTGACCAGTCGTCGGGGTAGTAGTGAAATCCCCAGCCCTGATTCGACAGCGCAGCAGACACCGGACAGGCTGGTACTGACATAGGCCAGTCGCCAGCTTCGGCCAAGACTGTCGAAGGTATGGGCCATTTCGTTCCGGTATAACCCGCCGATTGGGAATGAGACCAGTGGGACGGGGTGTTGATCGAGATTGTTGCTGTGCAGTGCATCAATCCAGCACAGGGGTTCTGGCCAGTGACTCAGACCGGGCTGGCTGCCCGGACGTTGTTTCACCAGTGCCAGATCCAGTTCATTGTTCTGAAACTCTCGCCAGATATCACTGCACATCCCACTTTTTACTTCCAGCCGGATGCCCGGATACGCACTGGAAAAGGCGTGCAGGGTGGGCATGATGGCATGGGTGGCAAAATCTTCCGGCACGCCCAGCCGGATTTTCTGCTGTTCGGCACTGAGACTGGTTTGTGCAATCGCTTCATTCATGAGTTGCAGGATGCGCCGGGCATAGCTGAGCACCCGCTCCCCTTCCAGTGTTGCGGTGACATAGCGGCCTTTGCGATGCAACAGTTCACACTCAAGCTGGGATTCAAGTTTACGCACTTGCTGGCTGACCGTTGATTGTGTGAGGTGAGTGCTCTCTGCGGCACGGGTAAAGCTGCCGCTGTCAACCACGGCTACAAAACTACGCAGCAATACCGGATCTAATATCTTGTTCAGGTTCATTATTTTTCAGTGGGAAATCCACTAACTGGCATTTATTTATTTAATTTATAAATCAAATAGCCATGCTCTACAATCAGAAGTCTCCAGTATCGAAACAGCAGTCTCATCCTGACCCTGCTTTATCTATCGGCGCAGTCACACTGCTATACATGAAAGGATATCTGTCATGGCTCGTAATACCTATTATGCCCCTCAGGGCGGTCTGCCCCCTCAAACTCAGATTTTGTCTGACCGCGCGGTGTTTACCGAAGCGTATGCCATCATTCCCAAGGGGGTGATGAGCGATATCGTGACCAGTTTTCTGCCGTTCTGGGAAGGCACACGACTTTGGGTGATTGCCCGCCCAATGACAGGATTTGCAGAAACGTTCTCTCACTACATCATGGAAGTGTCGCCGCAGGGTGGCAGTGAGAAACCTGAGCTGGACGCCGGCGCAGAAGGCGTGTTGTTTATCGTTGAAGGAGAGATGACCCTGACGCTGGAAGGCGAAGAGCATCATATGGTAACCGGAGGTTATGCATATCTGCCGCCTTCAGCACAATGGCGACTGAAAAATTACAGCGATGCACCGGTGCGATTCCATTGGATCCGGAAAGCGTATCAGTTTGTGGATGGTATTGCGGTGCCAGATGCTTTCGTGACCAATGAAAACGACATTGAACCAACCGCCATGCCGGACACTGGTGATGTCTGGGCGACCACCCGGTTTGCTGATCCGGCAGATATGCGTCATGACATGCATGTTAATATTGTGACTTTCCAGCCCGGTGGAATCATTCCTTTCGATGAAACCCATGTGATGGAGCATGGTCTGTACGTACTGGAAGGGAAGGCCGTTTATCACCTGAATCAGGACTGGGTCGAAGTGGAAGCCGGTGATTATATGTGGTTGCGTGCGTTCTGCCCGCAGGCCTGTTACGCGGGGGGGCCGAGCCGTTTCCGTTATCTGCTGTACAAAGATGTCAACCGTCATATGCTGCTGAACCCGTCATCGGCGTATCGTGGTAACCGGCTGTAACGGCTTACAAGTATACAAAAACGGCGCACTTCCGAGTGCGCCGTTTGGTTTATGGGGTGTATGGTTCCACAGGGAGAGCTGCAGAATGGTGCTTTCAAAACAGGCGGTTCAGCCCGTTCAGTGCAGCAACACGATAGGCTTCTGCCATGGTTGGATAGTTGAAGGTGGTATTGACGAAGTAGTCGATGGTATTACCGCCGTTCTTCTGTTCCATAATCGCCTGGCCGATGTGGATGATCTCTGCCGCACGCTCACCGAAGCAGTGAATCCCGAGGATCTCTTTGGTGTCGCGGTGGAACAGGATCTTCAGGCTACCAACATCCATACCCGCAATCTGGGCCCGGGCCAGATGCTTGAACTGGGCGCGACCCACTTCATAGGGGATTTTTTCTGCCGTCAGTTGTTGCTCGGTTTTGCCGACTGAACTGATTTCCGGAATGGTATAAATCCCGGTCGGGATATGGTCAATCAGTTGCCCCTGTGCCTGACCGGTTGCAATGGCTTGTGCGACGAAGCGGCCTTGGTCATAGGCGGCACTGGCCAGGCTCGGGTAGCCAATCACATCACCCACGGCATAAATGTTGTCGATTTCGGTGCAGTAGTTTTGATCGACGGATAACTGACCCCGGGAATCGGGTGTCAGCCCGACAGCGTCCAGATTCAGACGGTCGGTATTACCGGTACGACCGTTCGCGTACAGCAGGCAGTCGGCTTTCATTTTCTTGCCCGACTCCAGATGCAGGATCACTCCGTCATCTGTTCCTTCAATTTTGTTGTAGGTTTCGTCGTTTCGGATCAGCACGCCGTTGTTCCACAGGTGATAAGACAGCGAATCGGAGATCTCGTTGTCCAGAAACTCCAGCAAGCGCTGGCGGGTGTTGATCAGATCGACTTTGACGCCCAATCCACGGAAAATTGACGCATATTCACTGCCGATGACACCCGCACCGTAAATAATGATGTGTCGCGGGTCGTGTTGCAGGCGCAAAACGGAGTCGCTGTCATAAATACGTGAGTGATTGAAATCGACGTTATTCGGGTGATATGGCCGTGAACCGGTTGCGATCACGAACTTGTCAGCGGTGTATGTTTCCTGACTGCCGTCGTGATGACGAACACGAACGGTGTGGCTGTCTACAAAACTGGCCTCGCCAGAGAGGATGGTGCATTGGTTGCGATCATAAAAACCCTGACGCATGCGGGTTTGCTTACTGACCACAGTTTGCGCATGGCCCAGGATCTGGCTGAATGTGCTGTGTAGTGGTGTTGTGTTTCGGCTGTAGAGTGGGTTTTTGTTGAATTCGATGATCCGGCTGACCGCATGACGTAACGCTTTGGAAGGGATAGTCCCCCAGTGGGTACAGCCGCCACCAACACTGCTTTCTCGCTCCACAATTGCGACGTTGAAGCCGGCTTTGGTGAGCCCCATGGCGGCCCCTTCGCCTCCGGGTCCGCTGCCGATAATGATCACATCATAGTGTGAGGGAGTCGTAGGGTGTTGTTTAGTCATGGGCCGCCTTTATGATTCGATTGTTTTTGTGGTGAGGAGTGTAACGTTTTCCTGCACAAGGGAAAATCGTCTTGCCGCGATAGAGCGCGGAGGATCACGTTGTCGGTGATAGAATTCTCAAAAATGTGCCTGAATATCAGTAGATTGTGAGCCGACTGGGAAAACCGGAACCGTGACTTTGCTTCCAGCTGAGCGGGTCGTTAGTATTCCCCCGGGCGAAAAGTGGATTGACGCTGAACAAGTTTCAGAAAGCGGGTATAGTGAAACACAAACTGGCAACCGAGAAGCAGTCAACCATGGGGATTAGGGCCCAACAGAAAGAAAAAACCCGGCGTTCACTGATTAACGCAGCATTTAACCAGCTCAGTGCCGAGCGAAGTTTTTCCAGTCTCAGTTTGCGCGAAGTCGCCCGAGAAGCGGGGATCGCGCCAACGTCATTTTATCGTCACTTCAAAGATATGGATGAACTTGGACTAACATTGGTTGATGAGGGTGGCTTGCTGCTTCGCCAGTTGATGCGTCAGGCTCGGCAGCGTATTGCCGAGGAAGGCAGCGTTATCCGCACTTCTGTTGAAACCTTTATGGAATTTATTGAAAGCAGCCCGAACGTGTTCCGGTTGCTGTTACGGGAGCGCTCCGGCACGTCTCCTGCGTTTCGTGCGGCAGTTGCGCGTGAAATTCAGCACTTTGTGGCGGAACTCACGGAGTATCTGGTGGCCAAAAGTGGAAGTCATCATGAAGATGCCTTTATTCAGGCTGAAGCTTTGGTGACCTTGGTGTTCAGCTCCGGTGCTGATGCGCTGGATCTCGATGCTCAGGCGCGGGCAGAGCATGCCGAGCGTTTGATTATGCAACTGCGGATGATTGCCAAAGGTGCTTACTGGTATCGTAAAGAGCGTGAGCGGAACACGCTGGCGCATAAACCTAAATAGAAAATGTTGGTGAAAATATGGACAAGCAACAAGTTAAAGCAGAACGCAAGACCTTAATCCTGTCACTGCTGGCAGGGCTATGCGGTAATGCCACACTGGCTGTGTTTACTTCCAGTGCGGTCGCTTTCTCTATTTTTCCTGTCATTGCATTTGTGATGACAGTGTATTGCCTCTATCAGGATTACCTGACTCGTCCAATGTCGGAAGGGACACCGCAAATTGCCTTTGCGCTGTTTTTAGTCGGGGCTTTTGGGTATTCCGCATTCCTGCGCGCCCAGACACCGGATATGGGTTCGAACTTCCTGCCGCTGATGATCTGCCTGGCGTTGTTGCTGTGGGTGGCCTACCGAATGGGCATCATGAAGCCAAAATCGAAGACCCAGCAAGACGCATAAGCTTGTTCATCTCATGCAAAAAGGCGCCGACAGGCGCCTTTTTTGTCTCAGAATGATTGTGCCCGAGCGTGCGATTATTTCCGCTCCAGCATGACTCCGGCTTCCATGTGGTGGGTATACGGGAACTGGTCAAACAGCGCAAAGCGGGTGATCCGGTGTGTGGTGCTCAGAATTTCCAGATTAGCTTTCAGGGTGTCCGGGTTACAGGAAATGTAGACGATGCGCTCGTAGCCCTGCACCATACGGCAAGTATCGTCATCCATGCCAGCCCGTGGCGGATCGACGAAAATGGTATTGCAGTTGTAGCTTTTCAGGTCAATGTTGTTGTCTTTCAGACGGCGAAACTCGCGCTGACCTTCCATGGCCTGTGTAAACTCTTCAGCAGACATCCGGATGATCTGCACGTTATCAATCTGGTTTGCTGCAATGTTGTACTGAGCTGAGTCCACAGACGGTTTCGCCAGCTCAGTTGCCAGAACGCGCTCAAAGTTCTGTGCCAGTGCCAGAGAAAAATTCCCGTTACCGCAATACAGTTCCAGCAGATCGCCTTCGCTGTCCTGCGTACAGTCGACGGCCCACTCAAGCATTTTCTGGGCAACTTCACCATTTGGCTGGGTGAAACTGTTCTCGACCTGCTGATAGGTCAGGGTGCGATCATTGACTTTCAGTTTCTCAACCACGTAGTCCTGATTCAGCACGATTTTCTGTTTACGTGCACGGCCGATCAAATTGAGGTTGAAGCCCTCATCATTCAGGCGCTGCTTCAGCATTTTGGCTTCTGTGAGCCACTGATCGTCCAGTTGGCGGTGATATAACAGAGAAACCAGCACCTCGCCGCTTAAGGTCGACAGGAAATCGACCTGAAACAGTTTATGGCGCAGGGCGCGGTTTGGTTTCATGGCGTCCATCAGCAGCGGCATCAGATCGTTGATCAGGCGGCTGGCAGCAGGGAACTGATCGACACGGTACTTCTCGCGGGTTTCCTGATTGAACATGATGTAATACAGGTCTTCCCCTTCGTGCCAGACGCGAAATTCCGCACGCATACGGTAATGCTGTGCAGGCGAAGCAAACACTTCCAACTCCGGGGTGTCTACGTCAGCAAACAGCGCTTGCATACGCTCGGCTTTTTCGTCCAGCTGTGCCTGGTAGGTATCGGGGTTGATTGGGGTTGCTGCCATGGTGTTGCCTCAAAACTGCTCAAAATAAGAGCGGAGATTTTATTGCATTGTTGACTGATGTCCAGTGCAAGGGCAGAGAAAAATGCTGGTGGCGTAGATTTGTCATGAGTAATAGCAAACTAAACTAGACAACTGGAACGGTGAAAACTAGCATTTTGTTGCGATGGTTTGCCTGTATAGCAGACAGGCGGGGAATACGGTGAGAATCCGTAACTGACGCGCAGCGGTGAGAGAGAACGAAGACACAAGGCTGAAAGCCAGACACTGTTTCCTCAAGTGTGCGCAAGGCATGCTGAACGAAATGGGAAGTCGTTGTCCTAGGCGGTTGTTCAACCGTGCTCTCAAGTCCGAAGACCGGTCATCGTCGAAGGCAGTACGGAGACTGCCAGATTTCAACGCGATTTAAGGTATCCAAAATAATGAAAAAAACGCTTTTAGCAGTGGCGTTGGCACCGCTGTGCCTGCAATCCTCTCTTGTTTCTGCCCAGAACACGACTGAAAAGACCATGGTGGTTACCGCCAACCGGTTTGAGCAAAGTCATAAGAGTACATTGGCCGATATTGAAATTGTGACACGCCAAGATATTGATCAAATGCAGGCCAAAACACTACCTGATGTATTACGTCGTCTGACTGGTGTGCAAATTACGCAAAACGGTGGCCGTGGTCAGTTGGCTTCTATTTTTGTACGAGGAACAGATTCCGACCAGGTATTGGTCTTGGTGGATGGCGTCCGTTTTTCTCGCGCCGCTAAAGGAGCCGTAGATTTTAACCAAATTCCGTTGACTTATGTGCAGCGTATTGAATATGTGCGTGGTGCAAGAGCCTCATTATATGGCTCAGAAGCTATTGGTGGTGTAATTAACATCATTACTATTGCACGTGCCGATGAAGAGAGTACAAATGCAAATGTAGGGCTTGGTAGCCTAGATTATCAAGAGATTAGTGTCGCATCAGGTGTGAAAGTTAGTGACAAAGGTCAAGTGAATTTAGCTCTTGGTTCCGTGAGTGATGAAGGATATAACGTCCATCCTGTCACAGGGTTAAATGACGGTGATCGCCATGGATTTGATAGTAAAAATGGTTTACTAGGCTATGTACATCATTTTGACAAGCAGTGGTCAGCTTTTGGCAATTTTCGTATTTATGAAAATGTTTATCAGTATGACAGTAGCTATTCCTCTCGAAAATATTCAGAGTCTGAAAAAGACGACCTTTCAGCAACAGTTGGTGCAAAGTTTCAATCTGAAGAGATGATGTCTGAGTTACAACTGGTCACGCAGAAGCAAAAATCTTGGGACTATGAACAGAGCCAAGGGAAAATGAGCGGTACTCAAGATAAACTTGAACAGCAAAACATTCTGTGGACTAACAGTTATTTGTTTAATGATTCGGTCGTATTGGCTGGTGGTTTTGATTGGCGTAAGGAGTCTTATGCCGATAAGGTTGCAAAGAAAACTTTCGACAGGACCAACAGTGCAGTATTTGGCTTAGCTTCAGCACGTATTAACAATATGTCGCTTGAAGCAAGTTCCCGGCTGGATGAAAATGAAAAGTTTGGTAGTGAGTTCACTTACAATCTTGCTGCAGGTTATCAATTTATCCCTGAACTTGGTCTTAAGGCTTCTTTTGGTACAGCTTTTAAAGCTCCAAGCCTTTATCAACAGTATGATCCCAAATACGGCACCAAGGATCTGAAACCGGAAGAGTCGGAAGCATGGGAGATCGGGTTTAGCGGTGTAGTTAGAGAGGTTTACTGGTCGTTAACTGGATACGATTATAGAATTAACAATCTGATTGATTCTCACCCAGTAACTTATGAGTACCAAAACGTTAATGGTGAGAGCCATATCCAAGGCATCGAATTGGTGGCGGAGTTCGAGACAAGTATCATTCAGCATCAACTCAGTGCTGATTATAAAGATGCTGAAGATGCTGATGGTCATCAGCTCCAGCGTCGCGCAAAAGAGATGTATAAATGGAATGCGTTAGTAAGTTTTGAGCAGGTGGATTGGTCGGTTAGCTATTTATATGTCGGTAAACGTCCAGAATTGGATTACAGTACATTTCCAACGAGTAATGTGACGTTGGCTTCTTACTCTCTGTTTGATACAGCTGTTAGTTATTATGCAAATGAGTCAACGACGCTCAGTGCTCGCGTTGCGAATTTGTTTGATGAAGATTATGAAACGGCGCTTGGTTATCCAGCCGCAGAGCGTGCTTACTACCTGACTATTGGCTATCAGTTTTAACCCTCAGCCGCCTTCGGGCGGCTTTTTCGTGAGATGAAGATGAAACCCAGGAAAGTGATTGTCAGTTGGTCCTCCGGCAAAGACTCAGCCCTGACTTTGCTTCGGTTGCTGGAAAATCCCGGTTATGAGGTGACCGGCTTGTTCACGACTTATGTCGGCGATGAAGTACCGTTTCAGGCAACGCCAATCACTGTCGTCCGGGAGCAGGCGCGTTTGATTGGACTGCCTTTGCTGGAAATCCCACTGCCGCAGGTGTTTCCTGCCAATGAGGTTTATCAGTCGCTGGTGGTTGCGGCGATTCAAAACTCTGGATGGGAGACTGAGGCTGTCGCCTTTGGCGATATGTTCTGTAATGGCATTGAAGCTTACCGGCGGAGTTATATTGAGCCGGCTGGCTGGGAATGTGTTTTCCCTCTACTTGGTGAAGAGAGTCGTCAACTGGCGTTGGAAATTCTGAACAGGGGAATTCAAACCATATTGACCACGGTAGACACGCATCAGTTGAACGGTGATTTTTGCGGCCAATGGTTTGGGCATTCGCTGCTTGAACAACTGCCCGAAGGTGTCGACCCATGCGGAGAAGATGGCGAGTTCCATACTCTGGTGGTGTCTGCTCCATGTTTTCACGGGCAACTGAATATCAGTCCGTTGTTTGTGGAACGTGAGGAGCGTTTTCATTATCTTCGCTATCAGATCTCGGCCTCAGACTCACAGTAAACTGACGTCGCTGAGTTGGCTTTTAGGATTCAACCAGTATGATGAAGGCTTCAATCTTGTCAGTCAGAAAGACACTGTGAAAACCATCCTAATTTTTGATTCCGGTGTGGGCGGCTTATCTGTGTATCAGGAGATATACAGCTTGTTGCCTCATTATCAATATATCTATGCGTTTGATGACGCCGCTTTTCCTTATGGCGAACTGGAAGCGTCGACTTTGATCGAACGCACGCTGCATATCGTGAAGACATTGGTTGATAAACATCAGGCAGATCTGGTGGTCATTGCTTGCAATACGGCGAGCACGATTGTATTGCCCCATTTGAGGTCCGCTTTAAATCAGCCTGTGGTTGGCGTTGTTCCAGCGATTAAACCCGCCGCACAATTAAGCCAGAGTAAAGTGCTGGGCGTTCTGGCTACACCGGCAACCGTAAAGCGTCAGTATACTCAGTCATTGATTCAGGAATTTGCCGCCGACTGTGAAGTTCATTTACTGGGCACGACCCGGCTGGTGGAAATTGCTGAAATGAAGTTACGCGGCGGAAGGGTAGATCTGTCAGAACTGGCCGCCATCCTTCAGCCGTGGGAGTCGACGGCAATAGATACTGTGGTGCTGGGATGTACTCATTTCCCACTCATGAAAGAAGAGATTAAGAAAGTTTTTCCACAGGCCCGTCATGTCGTTGACTCCGGGAATGCAATTGCAAGCCGGGTCCAATCGCTTTTAGCCGAAGATATTTCAAGCGGAAGAAAGTGGCCGGTGGAAAATCTGACTTATCACACTTGTGACAAGTCAGATCATACGGCACTCAACGAAAGTTTGCTGGCGATGCAGCTCAGCCAGGTCAGAAGTCTGAACTATCCTCGTTTTTAGGCTCATTGGCTTCACGGACTTTCAGGGTACGTTGGCCAAATTCTTTCTCATTCAGTTTATTGATAGCGAAGTCTGCATCTTTGCTATTCATGACGACAAAACCGAATCCACGTCTTTTTCCTGTCCGTTTATCTTTCATGAGGCGGACAGCGAACACCTCACCGTATTCTGAAAATAGCTCTTTGACATCCCCTTCATTGGCTCGGTAAGGCAGGTTACCCACATAGAGTGTTTTGCTGCTCTGATTATCTTCTCCTTTGGGGCTGTCTGTTTGGTTTTTACCAAGATAGGCGTTGGCTAAACCGGACAAGATGGCACCTAATGCAAAAGCAATCGCTGCAGTTGAAGAAATGAAGCTAAAAATGACAGCGCCAATCAGTGTTATCAGCGCGACGATCATCGTGTATGAGTTAGAAAGTTTCATAGGCAAGCTACAGTGTCATTGATTGAATAGTAAGAATGCGAACTCTTTTAACAAATTAATCACATTAATATTACGTGTATAAGTTTCTGATTACCAGAAAGTGAAAATAGCGATCGTATAATGTTGACTTACGACGCATAATTTCACATTAGCTGAAATTATGACCGCTTAAACAATTTTTCTGAAGAAAAGGGTTGTCACGCATCTTCAAATCTCTATAATGCCGCCTCACCGACACGGGGTACGGAACAAACCGGCACTCTGGTCTGGATACAAGGCGGCACAAAGAAGCCAAATAAAAAATTGTTTGACTCTTTAAATTGATTCGTTAGAATGACCGCCCTGTTCGAGATTAACCCTTCGGGTTAACGACGAAAGCTCTTTAACAATTTGACCATGCAATCTGTGTGGGCACTCGACAATGATACAGTCAAAAAGATTTTATCAGTGAACTGAGTGACCAA
>NZ_JMIB01000014.1 GCF_000695255.1 Photobacterium galatheae
AAATTGACTGTGCCGATAACCCTTCCGAAAAAGCGCTATCAATTGGTCACTCAGTTCACTGATAAAATCTTTTTGACTGCATCATTGCCGAGTGCCCACACAGATTGCATGGTCAAATTGTTAAAGAACTTTGTTTCACATTGAATCCTGTGACTCAACTCTCGAAACGGGCGGCCATTCTATCGAATCAAAAGTCAGTGTCAAACACTTTTTTCAATTTAATTTTTTGCCGCTTACCTCATCGAACCGAACCGCTTTCTGCCGTTCCTCCGTGTCGGTGAGGCGGCATTATAGAGAGTTCAAAAACCATGGCAAGCGAAAAAAAACAAAAAAAATATCGAGCGCACAAAAAACAAACAGAGCCTAGATAGATAGCATAAAGATAATACACACCACCCTTTCCAGAGCGATAAAATCTAAAGATTCACGCTGCTTAGAACCAAACAGATACTCACATTTTAAGGTTCAAACACAAAATCAGTTTGATCCAAAGACAGCACAGTCCATAGCAACAAACAAAGAGACCGATGACCGATGATTCTTCAAGGCCTTCACTGTTTTCAGTTCAGCCACAAAGATTAAAAAGAAGGAAGAGATAAGAGATAAGAGATAAGAGATAAGAGATAAGAGATAAGAGATAAATGTTAACTGTATTACTGATTTCTGCATCAAAGAAATCTGTTTTCAAATTTCAGATATAAAAAAGCCGGGTTATTCACCCGGCTCTTTCGATAACGCGCTATTGCTTATTCAGCAGCAGCTTCTTCCTGAGCTTCAGGACGGTCTACCAGCTCAATGTAAGCCATTGGGGCTTTATCACCAGCACGGAAACCGCATTTCATGATGCGAGTGTAACCGCCTGGACGCTGAGCGAAACGTGGACCTAATTCGTTAAACAGTTTCGCAACGACTTCGTTGTCACGAGTACGTGCGAATGCCAGACGACGGTTAGCTACACTGTCAGTCTTAGCTAGGGTAATCAAAGGCTCAATTACGCGACGCAGCTCTTTTGCCTTAGGCAGGGTAGTCTTGATAAGCTCGTGACGTACCAGAGAGCTAGCCATGTTGCTGAACATCGCTTTGCGATGACTGCTGTTGCGGTTGAGTTGACGACCACTCTTACGATGGCGCATGACCTAATCCTTCTAACTAAATATCAGTAACTATTAATCTTCAGCGATAGAGGCTGGCGGCCAGTTTTCCAGGCGCATGCCCAGAGACAGACCACGTGAAGCCAGCACGTCTTTGATTTCTGTCAAAGACTTCTTACCCAGGTTTGGCGTTTTCAGTAGCTCAACCTCGGTACGCTGAACAAGATCACCGATGTAGTGGATCGCTTCTGCTTTCAAACAGTTTGCAGAGCGAACAGTTAGTTCAAGATCGTCTACAGGACGCAGTAGGATCGGATCGAACTCCGGCTTCTCTTCTTTCTCTTCAGGAACTCGTACATCACGTAGATCTACGAATGCATCCAATTGTTCAGCCAAAATAGTGGCTGCACGACGAATCGCTTCCTCAGGGTCAAGAGTACCATTGGTTTCCATATCGATAACCAGCTTATCAAGGTCAGTGCGCTGTTCTACACGCGCAGCCTCAACAGAGTATGCGATACGGTCAACTGGGCTGAAAGTTGCATCAACTAACAAACGACCAATTGGACGCTCATCTTCATCACTGTGAATACGAGCAGAAGCTGGTACGTAGCCGCGACCACGTTCTACCTTGATGCGCATGCTGATGTCAGCATTATCATCAGTCAAATGGCAGATCACGTGCTCTGGGTTCGCAATCTCAACATCACCATCATGGGTGATGTCACCTGCAACAACAGGGCCTGCACCAGATTTGCTGAGAGTCAGGATAACTTCGTCTTTTCCTTCAACCTTTACGGCCAAGCCTTTCAGGTTTAACAGGATTTCAAGAACGTCCTCCTGGACTCCCTCTTTGGTGCTGTACTCGTGTAACACACCGTCGATTTCCACTTCAGTCACTGCGCAACCAGGCATAGATGACAGAAGAATACGACGTAGAGCATTACCTAGAGTGTGGCCAAAGCCACGCTCCAGAGGCTCAAGAGTTACTTTTGCATGCGTCGTGTTAACTTGTTCAATATCAACAAGACGCGGCTTAAGAAATTCTGTTACAGAACCCTGCATTGTGTCCTCTCTTAACTATAGCCTTACTTAGAGTAAAGCTCGACGATCAGGTGTTCGTTGATGTCGGCAGACAAATCAGAACGTTCTGGAAGACGCTTAAAGGTACCTTCCATTTTGTTGCTGTCTACTTCGACCCAAGTCGGCAGTTCACGCTGAGTAGCAACTTCAAGAGCTGCTTTAATGCGTGCTTGGTTCTTAGCTTTCTCACGAATGCTAACAACGTCGTTTGCAGCCACCTGGAAAGATGGGATGTTTACGACTTTGCCGTTAACCAGGATCGCTTTGTGGCTTACCAGCTGACGTGCTTCAGCGCGAGTTGCACCAAAACCCATGCGATAAACAACATTGTCCAGACGACCTTCCAGAAGTTGCAGCAGGTTTTCACCTGTGTTGCCTTTCAGGCGAGCAGCTTCTTTGTAGTAGTTACGGAATTGCTTTTCCAGTACGCCATAAGTACGACGAACTTTCTGCTTCTCACGAAGCTGAACGCCATAGTCAGACAGGCGGCCACGACGAGCACCATGTTGGCCCGGCGCGTTATCAATTTTACACTTGGTATCAATCGCGCGAACACCAGACTTAAGGAACAAGTCAGTGCCTTCACGACGGCTAAGCTTCAGCTTAGGACCCAAATATCTTGCCATGTTCTTTCTCCAATATTCCTAGAAACGAAACGTTATACGCGACGTTTCTTAGGTGGACGACAACCGTTATGAGGGATCGGAGTCGCATCAACAATGTTTGTGATACGGAAACCCGCAGCATTCAGAGCGCGGATTGTTGACTCACGACCAGGACCTGGGCCCTTAACCATAACTTCCAGGTTCTTAACGCCATATTCTTTGGCCATTTCACCACAACGCTCAGCAGCAACCTGTGCAGCGAACGGAGTAGATTTACGAGAACCACGGAAACCAGAACCACCGGCAGTTGCCCAAGCCAGAGCATTACCTTGACGGTCAGTAATGGTAACGATTGTGTTGTTGAAAGAAGCGTGGATGTGCGCTACGCCATCAGCAACTTGCTTGCGTACGCGCTTACGAGCGCGAGTTGGTTGTTTTGCCATTGTACTCTACCTTATCCGATTATTTTTTGATCGGCTTGCGCGGACCCTTACGGGTACGAGCGTTGGTTTTAGTACGCTGTCCACGTAGTGGTAGACTGCGACGATGACGAAGACCACGGTAACAACCAAGATCCATTAGGCGCTTGATGTTCATGGAAACTTCACGACGTAGATCACCTTCTACAGTGTACTTAGCTACACCATCACGCAGTTGATCGATCTGCTCTTCAGTCAGTTCACTGATCTTAACATCTTCAGCAATACCCACATCAGCCAGAATGGCTTTTGAGCGAGTTTTGCCGATACCGTAGATCGCAGTCAGTGCGATTACAGCATGCTTTTGATCAGGAATGTTAATGCCTGCAATACGGGCCACTATTCACTCCTAGTACTTATCAAGAATAACCGCTGTAAAGCCCGTTTAGGATACACAGCGGTGTTACAATTCTTTTGCACACACAAAAGATGGTTGGCTAATGTAGCCAACCTACCTTCAATTTGCAAGAAATATTTCTGCTGATTAGCCTTGGCGCTGCTTGTGCTTTGGCTCGCTGCAAATTACACGCACAACACCGTTGCGCTTGATAACTTTACAGTTACGGCAGATTTTCTTAACGGAAGCACGAACTTTCATTGCTAAACTCCGTAAATGGATAACCAAACTTATCGGCCGTAGCCTTTAAGATTAGCCTTTTTCAAAACCGACTCATACTGTTGAGACATCAGGTGTGTCTGAACTTGAGCCATGAAGTCCATAATAACCACAACTACGATGAGTAGTGACGTACCGCCAAAGTAGAAGCGAACGTTCCAAGCAATCATCATGAACTCGGGGATCAGACAGATAAAGGTAATATACAGTGCACCTGCCAATGTCAGGCGTGTCATTACTTTATCAATATATTTCGCAGTCTGCTCGCCCGGACGAATACCAGGTATGAACGCACCGGATTTCTTCAAGTTATCTGCTGTTTCACGTGGGTTAAACACCAACGCCGTATAGAAGAAACAGAAGAAGATAATCGCAGTCGCATACAACATCACGTACAGTGGCTGACCTGGGCTCAGTGCCAGAGACACATCTGTCAGGAAGCCAAAAGTACCCTCCCCATTTCCACCGAACCACTGAGCCAGTGTGCCAGGGAACAGGATGATACTGGATGCAAAAATTGCTGGAATCACACCTGCCATGTTGATTTTCAACGGCAGATGAGTGCTCTGGCCTGCATAGACACGACGGCCTTGCTGGCGTTTAGCGTAGTTAACAACGATACGACGCTGACCACGCTCCATGAACACTACAAAATAGATAACAGCAAAGGAAATAACTGCAATTGCCAGTAGAAGAAGTACGTGCAATTCACCTTGACGCGCTTGCTCTACGGTCTGTCCAATAGCCGGTGGCAATCCTGCAACGATACCTGTGAAAATAATCAAAGATATACCGTTACCAATGCCACGTTCTGTAATTTGCTCACCTAACCACATAAGGAACATGGTACCGGTGACCAAACTTACGACCGCAACAAAGTAGAAACCCAGACCCGGATTATGCACCAGACCAGGAATCATACTCGGTAACCCCGTCGCAATACCAATTGCTTGGAAGGTTGCCAACACAAGCGTGCCATAGCGAGTATACTGGCTGATCTTACGGCGACCAGACTCACCTTCTTTCTTCAACTCGGCTAAAGCCGGATGAACAACCGTTAGCAACTGGACAATAATTGAAGCCGAAATATACGGCATAATGCCCAGTGCCAAAATGGAAGCACGCTCAAGTGCACCACCAGAGAACATATTAAACAGTTCAATGATGGTGCCCTTTTGCTGTTCGAACAGATCGGCTAGTACAGCAGCGTCAATACCAGGAATCGGCACAAAAGAGCCAGCTCGGAAAATTAAGATAGCCCCTATTACGAATAATAGGCGAGTCTTAAGCTCTGCTAGGCCACCTTTTGCGCTACTAAAATCTTGTCCTGGTTGTTTAGCCATCTGTACCTCATCCTCGAGTTAATTATTCCTCGATTTTACCGCCTGCAGCTTCGATTGCAGCTTTAGCGCCTTTAGTTACGCGTACGCCTTTCACTGTAACAGCGCGGCTGATCTCACCAGACAGAACAACTTTTACAGTTTCGATGTTCTTAGTGATCACGTTTGCAGCTTTCAGTGTTTCCAGGCTTACTACGTCACCTTCAACTTTCGCCAGTTCAGACAGACGAACTTCAGCTGTTACCAGGCTCTTGCGAGAAGTAAAACCGAATTTTGGTAGACGCTGTTTCAAAGGCATTTGACCGCCTTCGAAACCTGGGCGAACAGAACCACCTGAACGTGATTTCTGACCTTTGTGACCACGGCCACAAGTTTTACCCAGACCTGAACCGATACCACGGCCTACGCGCTTCGCAGAAGGCTTAGAACCCGCAGCCGGAGACAGAGTATTCAAACGCATTCTGATTACTCCTCTACTTTAACCATGTAATGAACTTGGTTGATCATACCACGGATACATGGTGTATCTTCCAGTTCAACAGTGTGGTTGATGCGACGTAGGCCCAAGCCACGCAGGGTAGCTTTATGTTTCGGCAGACGGCCGATTGAGCTACGAGTCTGAGTTACTTTGATTGTTTTAGCCATGTCGATTACTCCAGAATTTCTTTAACAGAAAGACCACGCTTAGCAGCGATCATTTCTGGAGAGTTCATACCACTCAAACCGTCAATTGTCGCACGAACGATATTGATTGGGTTTGTAGAACCATATGCTTTAGCAAGAACGTTGTGAACGCCAGCTACTTCCAGCACTGCACGCATTGCACCACCGGCGATGATACCCGTACCTTCTGATGCAGGCTGCATGTACACTTTAGAACCAGTGTGGCGGCCTTTAACAGCGTGGTGCAGGGTACCCTCGTTCAGGGCAACAGTAACCATGTTACGACGTGCTTTTTCCATTGCTTTCTGGATTGCAGCAGGCACTTCACGTGCTTTGCCGTAACCGAAACCAACGCGACCATTACCGTCGCCAACAACAGTCAGGGCAGTAAAGCTGAAAATACGACCACCTTTAACCGTCTTAGATACACGGTTAACAGCGATCAGCTTTTCTTGCAGATCTGATTGAGTTTTTTCGTTAGCCATCTTCCGCCTACCTTAGAATTTCAGACCAGCTTCACGGGCAGCTTCTGCCAGTGCAGCCACTCGGCCGTGGTATTGGAAACCGGAACGATCGAATGCAACGTTAGAGATGCCTTTTTCAATCGCGCGCTCAGCAATGATTTTACCCACTACTGCAGCAGCGTCTTTATTACCGGTGCTCTTCACTTGCTCACGGATCGCTTTTTCTACGGTAGAAGCGGCAGCGATAACCTCGGAGCCATTTGGTGCGATTACCTGAGCGTACACATGGCGTGGAGTACGGTGTACTACCAGGCGAGTTGCACCCAGTTCAGCAATCTTACGACGTGCTCTGGTCGCACGACGGATACGAGATGCTTTCTTATCCATAGTGTTACCTTACTTCTTCTTAGCTTCTTTAATACGCACGACTTCGTCGGCGTAACGAACACCTTTACCTTTATAAGGTTCAGGGCTACGGTAAGCGCGAATGTCTGCAGCAACTTGGCCAACCAACTGCTTATCAGTACCAGTCAGTACGATTTCAGTTTGAGAAGGACACTCAGCTTTAATACCTGCAGGCAGTTCATGCTCAACTGGGTGTGAGAAGCCCAGAGTCAGGCTAACTGCGTTGCCTTTGATAGCAGCACGGTAACCTACACCCTTCAGGGTCAGCTTCTTAGTGAAGCCTTCAGTAACACCAACAACCATGTTGTTAACCAGTGCACGAGCTGTACCAGCTTGTGCCCAGGCATCGTTGAAGCCGTCGCGAGGACCGAACTTAATGGTGTTCTCTTCCTGGGTTAGTTCAACTGCTTCGTTGATTACACGAACCAGTTCACCCTTACCACCTTTAACAGTGATTTCCTGACCGTTGAGTTTAACTTCTACGCCGGCAGGAACAACTACAGGTGCTTTTGCAACACGTGACATTTTCCTACTCCTATTAAGCTACGTAGCAGATAATCTCACCACCAAGACCTGCTTTACGAGCAGCACGGTCAGTCATCAGACCCTTGGAAGTGGACACAACGGCAATACCCAGACCACCCATCACAGTTGGCAGCGCATCTTTCTTCTTATAGATGCGCAGGCCAGGACGAGATACGCGCTGGATTTGCTCGATAACAGGTTTAGCTTCGAAGTACTTAAGAGTAACTTCGAGTTCAGGCTTAACTTCGCCAGAAACGGCGTAGTCAGCAACAAAACCTTCTTCTTTCAGCAGAGCTGCGATAGCAACTTTCAGCTTAGAAGATGGCATTTTAACAGCAACTTTCTTCGCTGCCTGACCGTTACGAATGCGGGTCAGCATATCCGAGATCGGATCTTGCATGCTCATAAGTCAATACTCCGTGATTCTTAATTGGTAATGAATTACCAGCTAGCCTTACGCAGACCCGGAATCTCGCCTTTCATGCAAGCTTCACGAACCTTGATACGGCACAGACCAAACTTACGTAGGTAGCCGTGTGGGCGTCCAGTCTGGTTACAGCGGTTACGCTGACGAGATGGACTTGAATCACGTGGCAGAGACTGAAGTTTGAGCACTGCATTCCAGCGGTCTTCTTCAGACGCATTCACGTCGCTAATTAGAGCTTTAAGCGCTGCACGCTTTTCAGCGAACTTAGCTACCAGCTTGGCACGTTTTGCTTCGCGTGCCTTCATAGATTCTTTAGCCATTAGTAACCCTTACTTTTACTTACGGAATGGGAAGTTAAAAGCAGACAGCAGAGCACGAGCTTCTTCGTCAGAGTTTGCAGTAGTTGTGATAGTGATATCCAGACCACGCACACGATCTACTTTATCGAAATCGATCTCTGGGAAGATAATCTGCTCACGAACGCCCATGCTGTAGTTACCACGACCGTCGAATGATTTCGGGTTCAGACCACGGAAATCACGGATACGAGGAACAGCAATTGAGATCAGACGCTCGAAAAAGTCCCACATACGTTCGCCACGTAGGGTTACTTTACAGCCGATCGGGTAGCCCTCACGGATCTTAAAGCCAGCAACAGACTTACGAGCTTTGGTAATCAGCGGCTTTTGACCTGTAATAGCGGCCATATCAGCAGCTGCGTTTTCCAACAGCTTCTTGTCGTTCAAGGCTTCACCGACACCCATGTTCAGGGTGATCTTTTCGATCCTTGGGACTTGCATGATGCTCTTGTACTGGAACTTGTCAGCAAGTTCTTTTACAACAGACTCTTTGTAGTAATCATGCAGTTTCGCCATAGTACTACTCCAAAATTACTTGATAGTTTCGCCATTAGACTTGAAGAAACGAACTTTTTTGCCGTCTTCAAATCGGAAGCCTACACGGTCAGCTTTACCAGTTGCCGCGTTGAAGATTGCAACGTTAGAAGCGTCGATTGCTGCTTCTTTTTCAACGATGCCACCCTGGATGCCCATAGCCGGAACAGGCTTCTGGTGCTTTTTAACCAGGTTGATACCTTCAACAACGATTTTACCAGTTGCCAGGACCTTAGTTACTTTACCTTTCTTACCTTTATCTTTACCGGCAAGAACGATAATTTCGTCGTTACGACGGATTTTAGCTGCCATTTTCGTCACTCCTTACAGTACTTCTGGCGCTAGTGAAACAATCTTCATGAATTTCGCAGAGCGAAGTTCACGAGTCACTGGGCCAAAGATACGAGTACCGATTGGTTGCTCACTGGTGTTGTTCAACAGCACGCAAGCATTACGGTCGAAGCGAATGACAGAGCCGTCTGGACGACGAACGCCTTTACGGGTGCGCACAACCACCGCTTTCAGTACATCACCTTTTTTCACTTTACCGCGAGGAATTGCTTCCTTAACAGTAACTTTGATGATGTCACCGATATGTGCATAGCGACGGTGAGAACCACCCAGAACCTTAATACACATTACGCTACGAGCGCCGGAGTTATCGGCTGCATCTAGCATACTTTGCATTTGGATCATGTTAGTGCTCCGCTTATCAAAAACATCTAGACCCATCTCGGGTCGAATTCGCCTTTTTTACAAGGGCGGCGAATAATAACACCATTTTTTGAGAATGGGTAGATAAAAAATAAACGGCCCCATTTTTAAGGGGGGCCGCTCAGTTATGTCATTGTAAAAGTTCGCTTAGATGCGCGCTTTCTCAACAACGCGTACCAGAGTCCAAGATTTGTTCTTAGACAATGGACGGCACTCACGGATCTCAACAGTGTCGCCAATGCCACACTCGTTGTTTTCATCGTGAACATGCAGTTTTGTCGTACGCTTGATGAACTTACCATAGATTGGGTGCTTCACGAAACGCTCGATAGCAACCACGATAGACTTGTCCATCTTGTCGCTAACTACACGACCCTGCTGAGTACGAATTTTCTCGCTCATTATGCGCCAGCCTTCTCATTCAGAACGGTTTTAACACGTGCGATATCGCGACGTACTGCTTTCAGAGTGTGCGTCTGTTGCAGTTGACCAGTCGCAGCCTGCATGCGCAGGTTGAACTGCTCGCGCAGCAGGTTCACAAGCTCAGCATTCAGTTCTTCAACGCTTTTAGCGCGCAGATCTTGTGCATTCATCACATCACCGCCTTAGTTACGAAAGTGGTTTTCACAGGAAGCTTACGTGCGGCCAGTTTAAAGGCTTCGCGAGCAAGATCTTCTGAAACACCATCCATTTCATACAGAACTTTACCTGGTTGGATTTGGGCTACCCAGTACTCAACGTTACCTTTACCCTTACCCTGACGAACTTCCAACGGCTTGCTTGTAATCGGCTTGTCCGGGAAGATACGAATCCAGATTTGGCCCTGACGTTTGATATGACGAGTCATAGCACGACGAGCAGCCTCGATCTGACGAGCAGTAATACGGCCACGGCCAACTGCTTTCAGACCGAAAGTACCGAAGCTTACGTCAGTACCGTTCGCCAGACCGCGGTTACGACCCTTGTGAGTCTTGCGGAATTTAGTGCGTTTAGGTTGCAGCATCGATAAACTCCTTATTTACGGCCTTTGCGTTGCTTCTTAGGCTTGTTATCAGCCTTAGGCTCAGCAACTGGCATGCCACCCAGAACTTCGCCTTTGAAGATCCAAGTTTTGATACCAATTACACCGTATTGGGTGTGAGCCGAAGAAGTCGCGTAATCAATGTCAGCACGCAGAGTGTGCAGAGGCACACGGCCTTCACGGTACCACTCAGTACGTGCGATTTCAGCGCCGCCCAGACGGCCGCTTACTTCAACTTTGATACCCTTGGCACCCAGACGCATAGCGTTCTGTACCGCACGCTTCATTGCGCGACGGAACATCACACGACGCTCCAGCTGAGAAGCGATGCTGTCACCAACAAGCTGTGCATCCAGCTCTGGCTTACGTACTTCAGCGATGTTGATCTGTGCTGGAACACCAGCGATCTTAGCAACGCGAGCGCGCAGTTTTTCTACGTCTTCGCCTTTCTTACCGATAACAACGCCTGGACGAGCAGTGTGAATTGTCACACGGATGCTCTTCGCAGGACGCTCGATAACGATGCGAGACAGAGACGCTTTTGCTAATTCCTTAGTCAGGAATTGACGTACCTTGAAGTCGCCGTCTAGGTTGTCAGCGAATTCGTTGCTGTTAGCATACCAAGTGGTATTCCAAGGCTTCACGATGCCAAGACGAATACCATTAGGATGTACTTTTTGACCCATTGCTTTGTCTCCTACTCTCTTAGCGATCCGCTACAACAACAGTGATGTGGCTAGAACGCTTCAAGATGCGATCGGCACGGCCTTTAGCACGAGGCATAATACGCTTCATGGTTGGACCTTCATCAACGAAGATTTTCGCAACATTCAGATCATCGATGTCTGCGCCTTCGTTGTGCTCAGCATTAGCGATAGCAGATTCCAGAACCTTCTTAACTAGGTCAGCAGCTTTTTTGTTGCTGAAAGTCAGAATTTCCAGTGCTTGTGCTACGGTTTTACCGCGCACTTGATCTGCAACCAAACGAGCTTTCTGCGGTGAGATGCGAGCAAAGCGATGTTTAGCGATAGCTTCCATTACCTATACTCCTCTTAGCGCTTCTTAGCTTTCTTATCTGCAGCGTGGCCGCGATAAGTACGTGTTGGTGCAAATTCGCCCAGCTTGTGACCGATCATTTCTTCAGAAACGAAAACTGGTACGTGCTGACGACCATTATGGACAGCGATGGTCAAACCGATCATCTGAGGGATGATCATTGAGCGACGGGACCAAGTCTTAACAGGCTTCTTGTCACCGCTTTCCACCGCTTTCTCTACCTTCTTCAGCAAGTGCAGGTCAATAAAAGGACCTTTCTTGAGAGAACGTGGCATGGCTTATCCTCTGATATAAATTACTTATTACGACGACGTACGATGTACTTGTCGGTACGTTTGTTCTTACGAGTTTTGTAACCCTTAGTCGGTACGCCCCATGGTGTCACTGGGTGACGACCACCAGAAGTACGACCTTCACCACCACCGTGTGGGTGGTCGATTGGGTTCATTACAACACCACGTACGGTTGGACGAACACCGCGCCAACGTGAAGCACCGGCTTTACCCAGTTCACGCAGCATGTGTTCACCGTTACCAACCTCACCCAGAGTCGCACGACCTTCGGCAAGAACTTTACGCATTTCGCCAGAACGCAGACGAATAGTTACGTATGCGCCAGCACGAGCTACGATTTGTGCGTAAGTACCAGCTGAACGAGCCAGCTGAGCACCTTTACCAGGCTTCAGTTCAACACAGTGTACAGTTGAACCTACTGGGATGTTGCGCATTGGCAGGGTGTTACCTACTTTGATCGCAGCATCTACACCAGACTGGATTGTATCACCAGCTTGGATGCCTTTTGGTGCAATGATGTAACGACGCTCACCGTCTGCGTACAGAACCAGCGCGATGTTTGCGCTACGGTTTGGATCGTATTCCAGACGCTCAACTTTCGCTGGGATACCATCTTTATTACGCTTGAAGTCGATCAGACGGTAATGTTGTTTGTTACCACCACCGATGTGACGAACAGTGATACGACCGTTATTGTTACGACCACCAGTCTTAGAGTTTTTCTCCAGCAGTGGTGCGTACGGCTTACCCTTATGCAGGTCAGAGTTAACCACTTTAACTACGTGGCGACGACCTGGGGAAGTCGGCTTACATTTTACAATAGCCATTCTTCTTTGCTCCTAGCCTTACTCTGCACTACCAGCGAAGTCGATGTCTTGACCTTCTTTCAGGGTCACATACGCTTTTTTCCAGTCGCTACGACGGCCTTGGCGCATACCTTGACGCTTAGTTTTACCTTTCGCGATCAGGGTGTTTACAGACTTAACTTCAACTTCAAACAGTTTCTCAACTGCCGCTTTGATCTCACGCTTAGTTGCGGTCATCGCTACTTTGAAAACGATAGTGTTACCGTTCTCAGCAGCCATGGTCGCTTTTTCAGAGATGTGCGGAGCACGTAGAACTTTCAGGATACGCTCTTCGGTGATCATGCCAGCATCTCCTCAACTTGCTTAACTGCCGCAGCAGTCATCACTACTTTGTCGAATGCGATCAAGCTCACTGGGTCGATTGCAGCTGCATCACGTACGTCAACCTTATACAGGTTACGTGCGGCCAGGAACAGATTCTCATCCAGTTCACCAGTAACGATCAGAACATCATTCAGTTCCAGCTCTTTCAGCTTAGCAACCAGCTCTTTCGTTTTCGGTGCTTCTACAGAGAAGTTATCAACAACGATCAGACGCTCTTGACGAACCAGCTCAGACAGAATGCACTTCATCGCACCACGGTACATTTTCTTGTTAACTTTCTGGCTGTGGTCCTGAGGACGCGCAGCGAAAGTTACACCACCTGTACGCCACAGTGGGCTACGGATAGTACCGGCACGGGCACGACCAGTACCCTTTTGACGCCATGGCTTAGCACCGCCACCAGACACGTCAGAACGGGTCTTTTGTGCACGAGTACCTTGACGGGCACCTGCTGCGTAAGCAACAACTACTTGGTGTACCAGCGCTTCGTTGAACTCACGCCCAAAAGTAGCTTCGGAGACAGTTAGCGCATCAGCGCCTTTGACTACCAATTCCATTACTAACTCCTCGACGTTACGCTTTAACAGCTGGTTTTACGATCACGTTGCCGCCAGTTGCGCCTGGGACTGCACCTTTGATCAGAAGCAGGTTGCGCTCAGCGTCAACACGTACGATCTCAAGGTTTTGAGTCGTTACACGCTCAGCACCCATGTGACCAGCCATTTTCTTGCCTTTAAATACGCGACCTGGAGTCTGACATTGACCGATAGAACCAGGGGCACGGTGAGACAAGGAGTTACCGTGGCTCATATCTTGAGTACGGAAGTTCCAACGCTTAACAGCGCCTTGGAAACCTTTACCCTTAGAAGTGCCAGTAACGTCTACTTTCTTAATTTCGTTGAACAGTTCAACTTTCAGCTCAGCGCCTACTTCGAACTCTTCACCATTTTCCAGGCGGAATTCCCACAGACCGCGGCCAGCTTCAACACCTGCTTTCGCAAAGTGACCAGCTTCAGCTTTGTTTACGCGGCTTGCTTTCTTAGAACCAGCAGTAACCTGGATAGCGTTATAACCATCAGTGTCAACAGATTTAACCTGAGTAACACGGTTATTTTCAACTTCAACCACAGTAACTGGGATAGAAGCGCCATCTTCGGTAAAGATGCGGGTCATGCCCACTTTACGACCGATTAGACCAATCATTCTCTTATCTCCCCTTAACCTAGGCTGATCTGAACGTCAACGCCAGCAGCTAGATCCAGACGCATCAGAGCATCAACAGTCTTGTCTGTTGGCTCAACGATGTCGATAAGGCGCTTGTGAGTACGGATTTCGTACTGGTCACGGGCGTCCTTATTCACGTGTGGAGAAATAAGAACAGTGAAACGCTCTTTACGAGTAGGCAGTGGGATTGGGCCACGAACCTGCGCGCCAGTACGCTTAGCTGTTTCAACGATTTCCGCGGTAGACTGATCGATCAGACGGTGATCGAAAGCCTTCAGGCGGATACGAATACGTTGGTTCTGCATGAGACAGAGCTCCAATTATAAAAAATTTACACAAACAATATCGCCACTCAGACTCGCAAAGGCGAGAGAATGCCGATTGATTCATGTGAACGTAGCACCCCTTTTGGGCGCATTGTCAGTCAATTTAATGACTGCGAACATAAGTCAGAGTATACATTACCGAATCAGTGATTTACTGATCCCTTCCTCAACGCTTATTGGTTCACAACCGTCTTCTTGAGACAGTGCGAGGCATTATACCGATCACAAAATGAAACGCAAGCAGTGATGGGAATTTAAGCAGAAAATGAAAAAGCCCCCATTCATGAACAATGAACGAGGGCTCTGATTCAAGCTTTGCTGGTTAATCTTCGTCGACAATCTGCGCCTGATTGTAATTATTAATTCCCATCCGCTCGATCAAACCAAGCTGGGTTTCCAACCAGTCGACATGCTCTTCTTCGTCTTCAAGAATATCCTGGAATAAATCCCGGGAAACATAATCCCGCACCTCTTCTGCATATTGAATGGCATCACGCAGATCAGGAATCGCATCCATCTCCAGGGAAAGGTCACACTCAAGCATTTCCTTGGTATCTTCGCCAATCCGCAGCTTACCCAAATCCTGCAAATTGGGTACACCTTCCAGAAACAGAATGCGCTCTATCAGATGATCTGCGTGATTCATTTCATCGATTGATTCGTGGTATTCCTTGTCGGCCAAATGCTTCAGGCCCCAATCTTTATACATCCGGGCATGGAGGAAGTACTGATTGATGGCGACCAGTTCATTGCCCAGCACTTTATTGAGATGTTGAATGATTTTGGGATCGGCTTTCATTAGCGAACACTCCTCTCTCGGTCCTATTAAGCTTAGAACCGATCTGAAGAGTGTCAAAAAGAGAGTGCGTGCCCTCTCTCTAACCTAAAACCTAACTCTAACTCGCTTTTTTCAGGGCAACCGCAGTGATATCAATCACAGAGATATCCTGAGATGTGTCTCGCTCTAAAACAACATGCTGAATGATACTTTTTGCCTGGCGAATACATTTGCCACACTGTGAACCAAGTGGTGTGATCGCTTTAATGCCACGGATGTCTGAAACACCGCTTTCTTCAACCAGCTTTACTATTTTCTTGTCGGAAATTCCGTGACACAGACAAACGTACATAACAACTCTCTACATCTAAGTCTGCCTCAAATATAAACGAGAACAGTTAGCATTACCACTTTCAATGCCACAGTGCTCTAGATGAATTCGTTATCAAACATGCAAAAAAATACGTGTATAGAATAAGTAGAAAACAGAGGAAGTTAGAATTTATTTCAACGAAGTTTGCAACGAAAAGCAGGACATCGCAGTGAATGCAAAACCCAAGTAAACCCACAAATTTACAAAGTCACATATGCAAAAAGGGAGCCGAAGCTCCCTTTTTCGTGTTGATTCAATCTTTGCTAATTAAGCAACGATCTTAGCAACAACA
>NZ_JMIB01000015.1 GCF_000695255.1 Photobacterium galatheae
ATTCCGGCATTTCGTCTAAAAACAGAATCCCGTTGTGGGCCAGTGAGATTTCACCGGGGCGGGGGATGGAACCGCCGCCGACCAGCGCCGCCATCGAACTGGAATGATGCGGAGCACGAAACGGGCGATTACGCCAGTTGCCGGCATGAAGCGACTGAGCCGTCAGGGAGGTGATGGCCGCTGTTTCCAGCGCTTCCTCGACGGCCATCTCGGGCAACAAATCACACAGCCGCGAGGCCAGCATGGTTTTACCGGTGCCGGGCGGCCCGACGAACAGCAGGTTATGGCCGCCAGCGGCGGCTATCTCCAGCGCTCTTTTTCCCTGTTGCTGCCCGATGATGTCCTGCATGTCCCGTCCGTGGTTGACCTGCTCGCGCTGTCCCGGCTCCCGGCAGTGCAGCGACAAGGCTTCCTGTCCACAGAGGTAAGCACACACCGCCAGCAAACTGGCGGCCGATTTGTGTTTCTCACGCCCGACCAAGGCCGCCTGATCACCGTTGGCGTCGGGCAACACCAGACAGCGATCCACCTGTTTCGCGGCCAGTGCGGCGGGCAGAGCCCCCTTCACCGTCCGCAATTCACCAGAAAGCGCTAATTCACCTAAAAACTCATGATCATGCAGCTTACTGTCCGGGATTTGCCCGGAAGCTGCGAGAATCCCCAAAGCAATCGGTAAGTCAAACCGACCGCCTTCCTTCGGCAAATCGGCCGGTGCCAGATTCACGGTGATCCGTCGGGCCGGAAACTCGAAATTAGCATTCACGATGGCACTTCTGACCCTGTCCCTTGCTTCCTTGACCGTGGTCTCCGGGAGTCCGACCAGATTCACTGCAGGCAGGCCGTTGCTGAGGTGAACTTCCACCGTCACCGCCGGAGCATCAACTCCGACACAAGCCCTGCTGTGTACGATTGCCAGCGTCATTTTCATCCCCTTGAATATCGAAATTAACCACCTTCTCACTAAATATCCGAGACAAGGCAGCACAATGTCTGCAAGATATCCAAAGCGTATTGAAAATAACCACAACAAATTTCTTGTCATGCGACGAAAGTCTGTGATAAGACTAAAGGCGCACAACACATATACAATAATTTCGGACAGACAAGTCAATGCTATTTAACCTCAACCTACTGGTCCTCATTATCAACGTCATCGTGGTGATTATTTCACCGCGACGGGGGCTGGCAGGCGGAAAATAGCACATAAGCAAACACACGCAGAAAAAGCCCCCGCACCGAAAGGTCCGGGGGCTTTTTTCATACCAGAGCCGGGAAAAGACTGCATCAAACCCATCAATCGCAGCAACCGGCCAAGGTCATCAGAAAACAGGGAGCCATGATGACAGGCGCAGAGTTAGTAGTAGAAGCCTTGAAGCAACAAGGGGTGAGCACCGTATTCGGGTATCCGGGTGGCGCAATCATGCCCATCTATGATGCCTTGTACGATGGCGGACTCCGGCATGTACTGTGCCGCCACGAACAGGGAGCTGCGATGGCCGCCATCGGGTTTGCCAGAGCCAGCAACAGCGTTGGCGTCTGCCTGGCCACTTCAGGGCCGGGGGCCACCAACCTGATCACCGGACTGGCCGATGCCATGCTCGATTCCATCCCGCTGGTGGCGATCACCGGTCAGGTTGCCAGCCCGATGATCGGCACAGATGCATTCCAGGAAGTCGATGTGCTGGGCATGTCGCTGTCATGTACCAAACACAGCTATCTGGTGACCGACCCAAACGAGCTGCCTGCCGTACTGAACGAAGCCTTTGAAATCGCCCTGAGCGGTCGCCCCGGCCCGGTGCTGGTGGATATCGCCAAAGACGTCCAGCTGGCGGCCATTGCGCATCCACTGGT
This sequence comes from Photobacterium galatheae, assembly GCF_000695255.1. Lineage (GTDB taxonomy): Bacteria > Pseudomonadota > Gammaproteobacteria > Enterobacterales > Vibrionaceae > Photobacterium > Photobacterium galatheae. The sequence goes on from NZ_JMIB01000015.1 coordinate 1,852, forward strand.
GCCACTGCACGAAGCGCCAGTCTTACCCGATACCGATCCTGAACACTTTGCGCTGGCCCAGCAGTTACTGGCGGAAAGCCAGCGCCCAATCCTTTATGTCGGTGGCGGCGTTCAACTGGCCGGTGCGGTCGATGCGGTCCGCGCGTTTCTCGCCACAACCCAGATGCCGGCCGTCTCAACCCTGAAAGGACTGGGCGCTGTCGACAAAGATTATCCCTATCATCTGGGCATGCTGGGGATGCATGGCACCAAAGCGGCCAATCTGGCGGTACAGGAGTCCGATCTGCTGATCGCGGTCGGCGCCCGCTTTGATGACCGGGTGACGGGTAAACTGGACACCTTTGCGCCGCACGCCAAAGTCATTCATTTAGATATCGATCCGGCTGAGCTGGGCAAATTGCGCCGTGCCCATGCCGCGCTGCAATGCGATATCAATACCGTGCTGCCGCAGCTGGCCCGCCCGATATCGCTGGCCCCGTGGCAACAGCACGTCGAATCCCTGATGGCAGAAAATGGCTGGCGCTATGACCACCCGGGCGAGCGAATCTATGCCCCACTGCTGCTGAAACAACTGTCTGAACAGATGGACGATCAGACCGTCATCAGTACCGATGTCGGCCAGCACCAGATGTGGGTGGCGCAGCACATGCAACACCGTCAGCCGCACAACTTGCTGACCTCGGCCGGTCTCGGCACGATGGGCTTCGGCCTGCCGGCGGCCATCGGTGCCAAGCTGTCCCGTCCGGACGCTCAGGTGGTGCTGGTCTCCGGCGACGGCTCATTCATGATGAATGTGCAGGAACTGGGCACCATCCGTCGTCTGGGCCTGCCGGTGAAAATCATCCTGCTGGATAACCAGCGTCTGGGTATGGTTCGCCAGTGGCAGGAACTGTTCTTTGACGGCCGCTACAGCGAGACCATCCTGTCCGATAACCCGGATTTCGTTACCCTGGCCAGTGCCTTCGGCATCCCGGGCCAGACCATTACGCGCAAGGAAGAAGTTGGTCCGGCGCTTGAGACCCTGCTGGCAAGTGACACCGCCTATCTGCTGCACGTTGCCATTTCTGAAGCTGATAACGTCTGGCCACTGGTTCCCCCCGGTGGTGCCAACCACGACATGATGGAGGAACCCAAATGACTCAGCATACGTTAACGATCCATGCCGCCAGCCGTCCCGAACTTCTGGAACGTGTTCTCCGGATCACACGCCACCGCGGATTCATGGTAAAACAGTTTTCTATGGCGCATAGTGAAGATGATAAGTCCGTTGACATTGAAGTCACGGTCGACAGTGAACGTCCCATCCTTGCCCTCTACAATCAATTGGACAAACTGTGGGATGTCTCTGGCGTCACCATTTTAGAGCAGCAACAAAAACAACAAATCAGCGCATAAAGAAAGGATTACATAATGGCAAATACAGCAGACTACATCTGGTTCAACGGCGACATGGTTCCTTGGCAGGACGCGAAAGTTCATGTGCTAACCCACGCTCTGCATTATGGCACTTCAGTTTTCGAAGGCATCCGCTGCTATGACACCCCGAACGGCCCTGTGGTTTTCCGTCATCGCGAGCACATGGCCCGGCTGAAAGATTCCGCCAAGATCTACCGCTTCCCGATCCCTTACACCGTGGATGAACTGATGGAAGCCTGCCGCGAGACCCTGCGTGCCAACAAGCTGACTTCTGCTTACATCCGCCCGCTGGGCTATGTCCCGAATGTTGGTCTGGGGGTTTGCCCGCCAAACGGCACCGAAATGGACCTGATTATTGCGGCATTCTCCTGGGGTGCCTATCTGGGCGAAGAAGCACTGGCCAGCGGCGTTGATGCCATGGTCTCAAGCTGGAACCGCGCCGCACCGAATACCGTTCCGACCGGCGCCAAAGCCGGCGGCAACTATTTATCCTCTCTGCTGGTTGGCGGTGAAGCCCGTCGCCACGGCTACGCAGAAGGTATTGCCCTCGACGTGCGCGGTTACCTCTCAGAAGGTGCCGGCGAGAACATCTTCGTCATCCGTAACGGCATCATTTCCACCCCGCCAGCCACCAGCGCCATTCTGCCGGGCATCACCCGGGATGCCATTGTCACGCTGGCAACCGAAATGGGCTATGAAGTCCGCGAAGAGAATATCGCCCGCGAGGCGCTGTATCTGGCTGACGAGATCTTCATGACCGGCACCGCAGCTGAAATTGTTCCGGTTCGCAGCGTCGATCAAATCACCGTCGGTGAGGGCAAACGCGGTCCGATCACCGAGAAAGTCCAGTCAGCCTTCTTCGGCCTGTTTAATGGTCAGACCGAAGACAAATGGGGCTGGCTGGATCCCGTCTACCCAGCCGAAAAATAAGCCACACTATAAAAAGCAAGCACAGCAATGTCCCGCCGGTATCCAGCATACCGGCGGCTCAAAAAGGATTTCACGTTATGCCTAAGTACCGTTCTGCCACCACCACCCACGGCCGTAATATGGCCGGTGCCCGCGCTCTGTGGCGTGCCACCGGAGTCAAAGATGAAGATTTTGGCAAACCCATCATCGCCGTTGTTAACTCCTTCACCCAGTTTGTTCCGGGCCACGTTCACCTGAAAGATCTGGGTCAGCTGGTTGCCGCTGAAATTGAAAAATCGGGTGGGATTGCCAAAGAATTCAACACCATTGCCGTCGACGACGGTATCGCCATGGGCCACGGCGGCATGCTGTATTCCCTGCCGTCACGCGAACTGATTGCCGATTCGGTCGAATACATGGTCAACGCCCACTGTGCTGACGCCATGGTCTGTATTTCCAACTGTGACAAAATCACCCCGGGGATGCTGATGGCTTCCATGCGCCTGAACATTCCGGTGATCTTCGTTTCCGGTGGCCCGATGGAAGCCGGCAAAACGAAGCTGTCAGATCAGATCCTCAAGCTGGATCTGGTCGATGCCATGATCCAGGGTGCCGATCCGAAAGTCTCCGATGAACAAAGCGAGCAGATCGAACGATCCGCCTGTCCGACCTGCGGATCCTGCTCGGGGATGTTCACGGCAAACTCCATGAACTGCCTGACCGAAGCACTGGGCCTGAGTCAGCCGGGGAACGGTTCCTGTCTGGCGACTCATGCCGATCGTAAAGCACTCTTCCTGACCGCCGGTCAGCGCATTGTTGAATTGACCAAGCGTTACTACGAACAGGACGATGCCAGCGTCCTGCCACGTAATATCGCCAACAAGCAAGCTTTTGAAAATGCGATGGCGCTGGATATCGCCATGGGCGGTTCGACCAATACGGTGTTGCACCTGCTGGCCGCCGCACAGGAAGGTGAAGTTGATTTCACTATGGACGACATCGACCGCATGTCACGCAAAGTGCCGCATCTGTGCAAAGTTGCGCCCTCAACCCAGAAATATCACATGGAAGATGTCCATCGTGCAGGCGGGGTTTACGGCATTCTGGGTGAACTGGATCGGGCCGGACTGCTGCACAATGATGTTCCGAACGTACTGGGCATGACACTGGCCGAAGCGCTGACCCAGTACGATATCAAACAAACCAACTCCGAAGCTGTGCAATCCTTCTTCCGAGCAGGCCCTGCCGGGATCCGCACGACACAGGCGTTTTCTCAGGACTGCCGCTGGGACAGCCTGGATGATGACCGGGAAAACGGCTGTATCCGCAACAAAGAACACGCCTTCAGTCAGGACGGGGGTCTGGCAGTGCTGTCAGGCAACATGGCGCAGGACGGATGTATCGTCAAAACAGCCGGTGTAGATGAAAGCTGCCTGACCTTTGAAGGCCCGGCTATTGTGTTTGAAAGTCAGGAAACCGCGGTAGAAGGCATTCTGGGCGGCAAAGTCAAAGCCGGTGATGTCGTCATCATCCGCTATGAAGGCCCGAAAGGTGGTCCGGGAATGCAGGAAATGCTGTATCCGACCACCTATCTCAAGTCGATGGGGCTGGGCAAAGACTGCGCCCTGATCACCGATGGTCGCTTCTCCGGCGGCACCAGTGGTCTGTCTATCGGTCACGTCTCTCCGGAAGCGGCGAACGGCGGCACCATCGGTCTGATCGAAGACGGCGACCGGGTCGCGATCGACATTCCGAACCGCAGCATCGAACTCAAAGTGGATGACGCGACGCTGGCCAAACGCCGTGCAGCCGCCGATGCCCGCGGCTGGAAACCCGTGGATCGCCAGCGCACCGTGTCTTTTGCGCTGCGTGCCTATGCCAACCTGGCGACCAGTGCCGACAAAGGTGCGGTTCGCGACAAATCCAAGCTGGAAGGGTAAATCTGATGCGTGAGCTGACACAGGCCAGTGCCGCTGAGTTTCTCAGCGGGGCTGACTACTTAAGGGAGACGCTGCGTGCGCCGGTCTACGAGGTGGCGCAAGTCACCCCGTTACAGGACATGGAACGGTTATCCAGCCGATTAGGTAACCGGATTCAGATCAAGCGTGAAGACCGCCAGCCCGTGCACTCATTCAAACTGCGCGGTGCCTACAATATGATGTCCCAGCTGACCCCGGCACAACGTCAGGCAGGCGTGATTGCCGCATCGGCGGGCAACCATGCGCAGGGTCTGGCCCTGTCCGGCCGGCAACTGGACGTTCAGGCCATTATCGTGATGCCGCGAACCACACCGGACATCAAGGTCGATGCGGTCAAAAGCTTTGGCGGTGAAGTGGTGCTTCACGGCAGTAACTTCGATGAAGCCAAAAGCCACGCCATCGCCCTGGCTGAGCAGCACGGCTATACCTTCATTCCACCATTTGATCACCCGGCAGTGATCGCCGGGCAGGGCACGATTGGCATAGAACTGGTCCAGCAGAACGGCCACCTCGATTATGTTTTTGTGCCGGTCGGAGGTGGTGGTCTGGCAGCGGGCGTGTCGGTGCTGCTGAAACAACTGATGCCGGAAATCAAAGTGATTGGCGTGGAAGCCGAAGATTCCGCCTGCCTGCGAGCCGCACTGGATGCCGGTGAACCGGTCACCCTGGACCAGGTCGGGCAATTTGCCGATGGGGTTGCGGTCAAGCGCATCGGCGACGAAACCTTCCGTCTGTGTCAGCAATATCTGGATGATGTGATCACCGTCAGCAGTGACGAGATCTGTGCGGCGGTGAAAGATATCTTTGAAGATACACGAGCCATCGCCGAACCCTCCGGCGCGCTGTCGCTGGCGGGTCTGAAGAAATACAGCGAGCAGCATCAGGTGAAAGGCAAGCAACTAGCCTCGATTCTGTCCGGGGCCAACCTGAATTTCCACGGTCTGCGCTATGTATCGGAACGCTGCGAGCTGGGAGAGAAACGTGAAGGACTGCTGGCTGTTACGGTACCGGAACGGCCAGGTGCTTTTCTCGATTTCTGCCGCCTGCTGGGTGGCCGGGCTGTGACTGAGTTCAACTACCGTTACAACGATGACACCCTGGCGAATGTGTTTGTCGGTATTCGCCTGATTCAGGGGCAGGAAGAACTGGACAGCATCATTACCGATCTGCGTAAAGGCGGATACCCTGTGGTGGATTTATCCGACGATGAGATGGCTAAAGTCCACGTCCGCTACATGATTGGTGGCCGTCCATCCAAACCATTACAGGAACGACTGTACAGCTTTGAGTTTCCGGAATATCCGGGCGCGCTGCTCAGGTTCCTGACCACACTGGGTACACACTGGAATATCAGCCTGTTCAATTACCGAAACCACGGCGCTGACTACGGCCGGGTGCTGTGCGGTTTTGAACTGGCAGATCATGACCTGTTGTCGTTCACCAGCCACCTGCGCGAACTGGGTTACCAGTGGAAAGACGAGACCGACAACCCGGCCTACCGCTTTTTCCTGGCACAATAAGCAACAAAATCAGCCCCGCACGTCGGGGCTGTTTCTCATTCCAATCCGTCACTCCCTGATAATGACAGGGCGATTTCAGGATTTATCTTTTTGTGTCAGCGCCCGGGTATATTCCGCCATGAAACTGGCCAGATTAATACTCTGCTGCAGAATCACATTGCGCGCCGAATGGGGCAGTCGACTGAAATACTGCAATAGACGATCGATTTCTTCTTTATATTCGCTTTCCAGAATCTCCAGCCCTTCGTCACCGTAAACAAACCAGGTCAGCGGTCGTTCGGTGATTTCCGAAATCGCTGACAGCAAACGCACCTTGGGTTCCGTCTTTCCGGTTTCCAGGTCCAGATAAGTTTGCCGCGCCACGCCCAACTGCTGGGCCATATGTACCTGAGTCAGGCCTTTCCACTCTCGCGCCTCCTTGATTCGCGAGGCGATCATCGCTTTAGGATCTGTCATCAATACCTCCACCACTGCAATATGTTCTGACCAAAGGCCAGCATAAAATCAGCCAACTCAGGAGCTATTATTTTTTTATTTATTATCAGCACGTTATAAGAAGCAGCATCCTCAGATTGCAAAGTGCAATGCAAAACCGGAAGGATTCAGGCAAAGCATCTGATTTCGCAAATAAAAACGTCACTTCTGTACTCAATCATAGACGCTGGGGATCTGCGCTGGGCAGAAAACGAACGGCGGCACCACAATTGACGCCTTTATCTCAACGCTAAGACAGGGCTGTCTGATTCTGTTGTCACAAAGACGAGGCCAGGTATGCGGATGGGGGCGTGTTCATTCGCCAGTAAACAAATATCCCCATCAAGACGGCACAGGCCATCACAGCCGGTGTCCACAGCGCGAATGTGGATTCTAACATCCAGCCAAAAGCAAGATAGCCGACGGGAACCGATAGAAAACGGGCTGAAGAGAACAGCGTCATAACTCGTCCGAATAAGGCTTCAGGCACTGCTTTTTGAATCAGGGTAACTTCGATAGGACCTGCAAATCCGAGACACAGCCCAATCACAAAAAGCTGAATGAAAAACAACACCTGACTCGTGAAAAAAGACATAGAGAAGAGCACAACCACCAGCAAGAGATAGCCAGAGACAATGATCTGCCGACTTGAGAAACGCTTGCCATAAAAGCCAAAGAGCAGAGATGAAAGACTCGTGCCGGCTCCGAAACAGGTCATCGACAGCCCCAGGCTCATCACGGAGTCAAAGACAAACTTGTTGAGATAAGGCAGATACACAACAAGAAACGGCGTTATGACAAGATTCACCATGGCACTGACGAAAAGCACAGACAACAGGGGGCGCTGCTGTTTCAGATATTTCACCCCGTCGGAGAAGTAAGCCAGCGGACGGGCATCACTCGGTTCAGTCGGTTCAACCTCAGGTCTGAAATATTTCTTCAGAAAAATCATGCCGAAAGCAACCACCAGGAATGTCGCCGCATCAAAGTACAGCGCACTGATCGTGCCAAAGGCCGCCACAATCAAGGCTGCAACCACCGGGCCTAAGAGATCACAGATATTTTCAAGAGTGGTATTCACCCCATTGATCAAATGGTTATCCGATTGGTTCGCTTCAATTTCATGTCTTAAAATCACATCTTTGGCCAAGCGGCTTGGGGTATCCAAGACCGTGCTGAGCATCAACAAGGCCGCTAAAAGACTGAAGGTCAGCAGATCCGCATGATAAAAAACAGGGATCAACAAGACACTGGCAAAATTCACCAGATCAGACAGCACTGACACTCGGAACGTCCCGCATCGGTCAACAAATTGCGCACTGAAAAAGGTCGATAAAATGATAGGGATGATTTTTGCTGACATCACGGCAGCAACCAGTGCCGGGCTATTGGAGATGTCCAAAATAAGCCAGGGGATGGCCACCTCGGTGATGGCATTTCCTAAAATCGTGATCCCATTCAGGGTGAGTAACCCACAGATTGGCCAAGATATCCTGCGCATCAACGAGACTCCTTTCACGTCATTCGCTCTTTCTTCCACAACTTCATGGTGGCATATGATACAAGTTCACTATTCCTGAACAAGAGGAACCACACAATAAAAAAACCTCCTGCAGGGTATTCCCCGACAGGAGGCTTGAAATAAAAACCGCACGCCATGAGCAGGACTGAATTCTGAATCAACAGTGCATCCTGAATGGCAATCTCACCGGAATGAAAACCCGCTCGACTTACTCAACCGTCACTGACTTGGCCAGATTTCGAGGCTGATCGACATCCGTTCCCTTGATCAGCGCCACATAGTAAGACAGCAACTGCAGCGGCAGGGTGTAAAGGATCGGGGCGATAAATTCATCACAGTGCGGGACGTTCAGCACAGTCATCGTATCGTCACTGGCGAAGTGGGCATTCACATCCGCAAAGACATACATCAGGCCGCCGCGGGCACGGACTTCTTCTACGTTCGACTTCAGCTTCTCCAGCAATTCATTGTTCGGTGCCACCACAATCACCGGCATGTCGGCATCGATCAGGGCCAGCGGGCCGTGTTTCAGCTCACCGGCAGCATAGGCTTCCGCATGAATGTAAGAGATTTCTTTCAGCTTCAGCGCACCTTCCATCGCAATCGGCGACTGCTCACCCCGACCCAGGAACAGGGCATGATGCTTATCCGCGAAGTCTTCAGCCAGCGCTTCAATGTCGCCCGCCATCGCCAGCGTCTGCTCAATTTTAGACGGCAGGCTTTGCAGGGCTGACACCAGCTGAGTTTCCTGCGCTTCATTCATGGTCTGATTACCGCGACCAATGGCCGCCACCAGCATCAGCAGACCCGCCAGTTGTACGGTAAAGGCTTTGGTTGAAGCCACGCCGATTTCTGCCCCGGCTTTCATCATGTAAGCCAGATCGGACTCCCGCACCAGAGAGGAGCCCGGCACGTTACAAATTGTCAGGCTCGCCATATAGCCCATTTCTTTTGCCAGACGCAGTGCTGCCAGGGTATCGGCAGTTTCACCGGACTGAGACAGGGTGACCAGCAGGCTGTTCTCAAATACATGTGATTTACGGTAACGGAACTCAGAGGCAATCTCCACGTTACAGGACACACCGGCCCACTGTTCCAGCCAGTAACGGGCAACCAGACCCGCATGATAGCTGGTGCCGCAGGCGATGATCTGCACATGCTTCACTTTCTGCAACAGTTCAGCCGCGTTCTCACCAAACGCAGAAGCCAGAACTTTGCCATTCGCCAGACGGCCTTCCATCGTCCGTTGCAAAGCAACCGGCTGTTCGTAGATTTCCTTCAGCATGTAATGGCGGTACTGGCCCTTGTCGCCGGCATCGTGAGAAACTTCAGACTCTTTGATTTCACGTGCAACCGGCTGGCCGAACTTATCGTAAATGTTCACTTCAAAACGGGTCACCTCAGCCACATCACCTTCTTCAAGGAAGGCAAAACGGCGGGTCACCGGCAGCAGCGCCAGTTGATCAGATGCCACAAAATGCTCGTCCATACCGTAGCCGATTACCAGTGGGCTGCCTGAACGGGCCACCACAATTCGGCTCGGATCGCGACGGTCCATCACCACAGTGCCGTAAGCACCTTCCAGCTGCGTCACGGTCTTCTGCACGGCTTCCAGCAGAGTAGCAGCTGTGCGCAGTTCCCAATCCACCAAGTGAGCGATCACTTCGGTATCTGTCTGAGAGACAAAAGTGTAGCCCCGCTCCGTGAGCACAGCGCGCAGAGATTCATGGTTTTCAATAATGCCGTTGTGCACAATGGCAATTTCATCACCGGACATGTGCGGATGAGCATTGGTTTCCGATGGCTCGCCATGAGTCGCCCAGCGGGTATGGGCAATGCCGGTGCCACCGGCAATCGGACTCGTGGCAACCGCATCGGCCAGCGCCTGAACTTTGCCCAGGCGGCGAACACGATTCAAAGTGTTGCTGCCATCAACGACCGCGACACCCGCTGAGTCGTAGCCCCGGTATTCCAGACGGCGCAGACCTTCAATCAGAATGCCCGCCACATCACGCTGAGCAACCGCCCCAACGATTCCACACATAGAATTCTCCTGCAAAAATATCTTGTTTTATTGATGAATGGCGGCACAGATCACCTGCACCCCCTGTTGTTCAATTTCTGCCTTGGCGGCCGGATCCAGTCCATCATCCGTGATCAGGGTATTGATACTGCACCACGGCAGTTCCAGATTCGGGATACGACGGCCGACTTTGCTGGACTCCACCATGACCACCACTTCCCGAGAGACCTCAGCCATCACCCGGCTCAAACCAATCAGCTCATTGAACGTGGTGGTGCCGCGACTGATGTCGATTCCATCAGCGCCGATAAACAACTGGTCAAAATCGTAGGAACGCAGCACAGACTCTGCGACTTGCCCCTGAAAGGCTTCCGAATGCGGGTCCCAGGTGCCACCGGTCATCAGCAGCGTGGGTTCGTTTTCCAGTTCATTGAGGGCATTGGCAACATTGAGCGAGTTGGTCATCACGATCAGTCCCTGCTTATCGCCCAGCAGACCAATCAGCGCGGCCGTCGTGCTGCCACTGTCGATGATCATGCGGTTATGGTCGCGAATGCGTGCAGCGGCGGCCTGTGCAATGGCTTGCTTTCGAATCGAAACTTCAGGTTCTTGTCCGGCAGCGACGATTTCAGAGGGCATGGCAATCGCGCCGCCATAACGGCGCAACAGCAGACCCGTCGTTTCTAAAGCCGCGAGATCTTTACGGATGGTGACTTCAGAAGTAGAAAACTGCTGGGCCAGCGCATCGACACTGACTTCACCCTGCTCATTCACTAGGGCGACAATGGCATGACGCCGTTGCTGCGTATTTCGTTTCGACATGGAAGTTTTTCTTATGATTTAAGTTTCGAACTGAAACAAAATATAGCAAATCAAAACAACAGAGATCAAGAAATTACCAAGAGGGATAAAACGAGAAGACAAAAAGACGTGACATCAGACACAAAAAAAGCAGCGTCAAAACGCTGCTTTGTTGAGTTCAACATTCAGATTATTTTTTCTTTTCCGGTCGCTTCCAGCCTTTAATGGTGCGGGCTGGGGCACGGGTGATCACAAGCTCTCCTTCACCCACATCGCGATTAATGGTCGCCCCGGCACCAATGGTGGCACCTTTGCCGATTTTCACCGGCGCAATCAGCTGTGTATCGGAACCAATAAACACATCGTCTTCGATTTCAGTTCGGAACTTATTGGCACCATCGTAATTGCAGGTAATGGTTCCGGCACCAATGTTGACGCGTTCACCGATCTCAGCATCCCCCAGATAGGTCAGGTGATTGGCTTTCGACCCTTTCCCCAGACGGGCTTTTTTCATCTCAACAAAGTTACCGACATGAGAATCACCCACCAGTTCTGCGCCCGGACGCAGACGAGTAAACGGCCCCACCGTACAGTCTTCACCGACCGTCGCCCCCTCAATAATACTGTAAGGGCGAACCAGGGTATTGTCGTCAATTTCACAGTCAATCAGGACAGAACCGGCCCCAATCACGACATTGCTACCCAGTGTGACGTTACCTTCGATCACAACATTGACGTCGATTTCCACATCCTGACCACATTGTAGCGTTCCGCGTAGATCAAAACGGGCCGGATCACGCAGCATCACGCCCTGTTCCAGCAGGCGTTCAGCCTGCATCGCCTGATAAGCTCGCTCCAGACGCGCCAGCTGAACACGATTGTTCACGCCTTCAACTTCCACAGCCATCGCCGGATGAACCGCCTGAATCAGACGGCCTTCTGCATGCGCCATTGCGATGATATCGGTCAGGTAGTACTCAGCCTGAGCGTTGTCATTCTTCAGCTGACCCAGCCAGCGTTTCAGATCACCACCATTCGCCACCAGCACGCCGGTGTTGATTTCACAGATGGATTTTTGTGCCTCGGTCGCATCTTTCTGTTCGACTATCGCGACCACGGCATCATTCTCACGCACAATCCGGCCATAGCCAGTCGGATCATCCAGCACCACGGTTAACAAGCCGATACCACCGTCCGGCTGAGCGTCCAGCAAGTTTTCCAGCGTTTCGCTGCTGATCAGCGGGACATCACCATAGAGCACCAACACCTGCTCATCATCTGCAAAATGCTCTGCGGCCTGATTCACCGCATGACCCGTTCCCAGTTGATCGGCCTGCAGTACCCAGTTCACCGACTCTTCCGCCAGGCGTTTCTTCATTAAATCGCCGCCATGACCATAGACCAGATGCAGACGGGCCGCCCCCGCGTCATTACAGGTATCGATCACGTGTTTAACCATAGGTTTGCCCGCCAGGGTATGCAGTACTTTCGGCAGAGCAGAGTACATGCGGGTGCCTTTACCCGCGGCCAGGATCACAGCGCTGAAGCTCATGAATCAGTGTCCCTTCTAATGATGGTGTAAATTATCTTCATGCATTGTATCGGCACATTGCGCCTGATATAAGCCTTTGCCGCATATTATTGACACAATGCATACAGGCAGGCGCCTGCTTTGTGAAGTGTTCCTGCAGTTTCTACCGGAAACAAATCAAAAGATATAAAAAAAGCGACCCGATGGGTCGCTTTTTTGCTCAGGTGCCTGATTAACGCTTCCGCTTGGTCAGCTCGATAACTCGAAGCTGAGCGATTGCTTTCGCCAGGTCACTGGCCGCTTGCGCGAAGTCGATATCGCCGTGCTGATTGTGGATACGCTCCTCAGCCTGACGTTTCGCTTCTTCAGCCTTCGCTGCGTCCAGATCAACACCACGGATTGCTGTATCCGCCAGGACAGTGACTGTCCCAGGCTGAACTTCCAGCATACCACCGGAGAGGTAAATCACTTCCTCACCGCCGCTCTGTTTAACGATCCGAACCATTCCGGGCGTGATAGCGGTCAGCAGCGGAGTGTGGCCTGCGTGAATACCCAGTTCACCTTCGCTACCGGTCACCTGGATATTTTCAGCACGACCAGAAAAGAGACTCTTCTCTGCACTTACTACATCCAGATGGAAAGTTATCGCTGCCATGTCGCCTCCTGTTCAGCTTACAGCTTCTTCGCGTTTTCCAGTGCGTCTTCGATCGCGCCGCAGTACATGAATGCCTGCTCTGGAATGTCGTCGTATTCGCCGGCCAGCAAGCCTTTGAAGCTGCGCAGGGTATCTTTCAGTGGAACATAGATACCAGGGTCGCCAGTGAAGACCTGTGCAACGTGGTAAGGCTGAGTCAGGAAACGCTCAATCTTACGTGCACGGGCAACAGCTTGCTTGTCTTCTTCAGACAGCTCGTCCATACCCAGGATGGCAATGATGTCTTTCAGCTCTTTGTAACGCTGCAGGGTGCTTTGAACACCACGCGCAATTTCATAGTGCTCCTGACCAACCACCAGTGGATCCAGCATACGAGATGTAGAATCCAGTGGGTCGATCGCTGGGTACAGACCCAGAGAAGCGATCTGACGAGACAGTACAACGGTCGCATCCAAGTGGGCGAACGTGGTTGCTGGAGACGGGTCAGTCAAGTCATCCGCAGGAACGTAAACGGCCTGTACAGATGTGATAGAACCAGTCTTGGTCGAGGTGATACGCTCCTGAAGCACACCCATCTCTTCTGCCAGTGTCGGCTGATAACCTACGGCAGAAGGCATACGACCCAGCAGTGCAGATACTTCTGTACCGGCCAGGGTGTAACGATAGATGTTATCGATGAACAGCAGTACGTCACGGCCTTCATCACGGAATCTCTCAGCCATGGTCAGGCCAGTCAGAGCAACACGCAGACGGTTACCTGGTGGCTCGTTCATCTGACCGTAAACCATTGCTACTTTAGATTCTTCAGGTTTTTCCAGGTTAACAACCCCGGCTTCCTGCATCTCGTAGTAGAAGTCGTTACCTTCACGCGTCCGCTCACCAACACCAGCGAATACAGACAGACCTGAGTGTTTCAGGGCGATGTTGTTGATCAATTCCATCATGTTGACGGTCTTACCAACACCTGCACCACCGAACAGACCGATTTTACCACCCTTCGCGAATGGGCAAACCAAGTCAATCACTTTTACGCCGGTTTCCAGCAGTTCAACTGCGTTCGACTGCTCTTCGTAGCTTGGTGCTGCACGGTGAATTGAGTAACGCTCTTGTTCACCGATCTCACCACACTCGTCAATTGGCTGACCCAGAACGTTCATGATACGTCCCAGAGTCGCTGTACCGACTGGTACTTCAATTGGTCGACCTGTGTTTTCAACAGTCAGACCACGACGCAGGCCATCAGAACTACCCATGGCGATGCCACGAACTACGCCACCGCCCAGCTGCTGCTGAACTTCCAGTACCAAGGTACCTTTTTCTTTGGCATCAACGTGCAGGGCATCATATACCTGTGGTACAGAATCCTGTGGAAACTCTACGTCGACTACCGCACCGATGATCTGTACGATCTTACCTGTAGCCATCGTTAATCCTCTAAACTTATTAATTCTTTGCCTTAAACAGCGGAGGCACCAGAAACGATTTCCGACAGCTCTTGTGTGATCGCAGCCTGACGGGCTTTGTTGTACACAAGTTGCAGTTCGTCAATCAAGTTACCTGCATTATCAGTTGCTGCTTTCATCGCAACCATTCGGGCCGCTTGCTCACAGGCAAGGTTTTCGACCACACCCTGATAGACCTGAGATTCGACATAGCGAACCAGCAGGGTATCCAGCAGAGGTTTCGGCTCAGGCTCATAAATGTAGTCCCAAGCGTGGTTGCGTTTCATTTCTTCGTCTTCTGACTTAGGCAAAGGCAGCAATTGATCGATCACTGGCGATTGCACCATGGTGTTCACGAACTTGTTGTACACCAGGTACAGACGATCCAGTTGGCCTTCATCATATTTCTTCAGCATGACACCTACGGTACCGATCAACTCATCAACAGAAGGCTTATCACCCAAACCTGTTACCTGAGCCGCAACACGGCCACCATAGCTGTTAAAGAAAGCTGTAGCTTTCGCACCAATCAGGGCAAGCTCAACCTCAGCGCCTTTATCTGACCAGGACTTCATGCCGGTCATGGCTTGTTTGAACATGTTCACGTTCAAGCCACCACACAGACCACGGTCAGTCGAAACAATGATGTAACCTACGCGCTTGGCCTCACGCTCCTCAAGATAAGGATGCTTATACTCGAGGCTACCAAGGGCGATATGACCGATCACTTTGCGCATTGTTTGTGCGTATGGGCGTGATGATTCCATCGCGTCTTGCGATTTACGCATTTTAGACGCAGCAACCATCTCCATCGCTTTGGTGATCTTTTGAGTGTTTTTCACACTACCGATCTTGTTACGTATCTCTTTTGCGCCGGCCATCGTTACTCTCCTTGAGCTGGTGATCGCTTGCGATCACCAACCAATTACCAAGTCTGGGTCGCTTTGAAATCTTCGACCAGTTTCACGAACTGGGCTTCAATTTCGTTGTTCCACGCACCCGTTTCATCAATCTGAGCTACCAGCTCAGCAAATTGACTCTTGGCGTAAGACAGTAACGCAGCTTCGAAATCTGCCAGCTTCGTCAGCTCAACATCTTTCAGGTAACCTTTCTCCGCAGCAAAAATCACCACAGCCTGCTCAAAGACAGACATTGGTGCGTACTGCTTCTGCTTCATCAGCTCGGTTACTTTCTGTCCGTGGTCCAGCTGACGCTTGGTCGCGTCATCCAGATCAGAAGAGAACTGTGCGAATGCCGCCAGTTCACGGTACTGAGCCAGTGCGGTACGGATACCACCAGACAGCTTCTTGATGATCTTGGTCTGCGCAGCACCACCAACACGGGATACAGAGATACCTGGGTCAACCGCAGGACGGATACCGGCGTTGAACAGTTCAGTTTGCAGGAAGATCTGTCCATCGGTGATCGAAATCACGTTGGTCGGTACGAACGCAGAAACGTCGCCCGCCTGAGTTTCGATGATTGGCAGTGCAGTCAGAGAACCGGTTTTACCTTTCACTTCACCGTTGGTGAACTTTTCTACGTACTCTTCGCTCACGCGAGCAGCACGCTCCAGCAGACGGGAGTGGAGGTAGAAAACGTCACCAGGGAATGCTTCACGGCCTGGTGGACGACGCAGCAGCAGAGAGATCTGACGGTAAGCAACAGCCTGCTTAGACAGGTCATCGTATACGATCAGTGCATCTTCACCGCGGTCACGGAAGTATTCACCCATGGCACAACCAGCATATGGTGCCAGGTATTGCAGTGCAGCTGCTTCAGAAGCAGAGGCAACAACAACGATGGTGTTTTTCAGTGCGCCGTGCTCTTCCAGCTTACGAACCACGTTTGCAATGGTTGAAGCTTTCTGGCCAATCGCGACATAGATAGAGTAGATACCAGAGTTCTTCTGGTTGATGATGGCATCGATCGCCAGTGCGGTTTTACCGATCTGACGGTCACCGATGATCAGCTCACGCTGGCCACGGCCGATTGGAATCATTGAGTCAACCGCTTTGTAGCCAGTCTGGACAGGCTGGTCAACAGATTTACGGTCGATAACACCCGGTGCGATCACTTCGACAGGTGAGGTGAAATCGCTCTCGATTGGACCTTTACCATCAATTGGCTCACCCAGGGTGTTCACAACACGACCCAGCAGGGCAGGGCCGACTGGCACTTCCAGGATACGACCGGTCGCGGTCACTTTCATGCCTTCCTGCAGGTCAGCATAAGGACCCATGACAACCGCACCAACCGAGTCACGCTCAAGGTTCAGTGCCAGTGCATAACGGCCACCTGGTAGTTCAATCATTTCACCTTGCATGACGTCTGCAAGGCCGTGGATACGAATAATACCATCGCTTACAGAAACGATCGTACCTTCGTTACGCGCTTCACTCGCAACGTTGAATTTTTCAATTCGCTGCTTGATCAGTTCGCTAATTTCCGTGGAATTAAGTTGCATGCTCCAATTCCCCAAATCAAGACTGCAACGTATCGTTCAGACGGGCTAGCTTGCCGCGTACTGATTGATCGATGACTAAGTCTCCGGCTCTAATTACAACCCCGGCAATCAGGGTCTCGTCTACACTGCAGTTCAGCTTAACCTTACGCGCCAGACGCTTTTCAAGCTTTTTGCTGATCGCACTCAGTTGACCTTCGTCCAATGCAACCGCAGAGGTCACAGTAGCGTCGATGGTTTTTTCCAGTTCATCTTTCAGAAACAGGAACTGAGCACAGACATCAGGGAGTGCTTTCATGCGTCCGTTTTCAGCCATCACCTTAATCAGGTTCTGGCCGGCTTCGTTGAGTTGCTCGCCGCAGACGGAAATGAAAATTTCCACCAGCTTATCCGCCGCAAAACCACCATCCAGGACATCCTGAATCGTTTCGTTTTTCGCGACTTCCGCAGCAAAAATGAGCATTTCAGACCATTGGGTCAGCTCACCTTTCTCAACCGCATAATCAAAGGCTGCTTTAGCGTAGGGGCGTGCGATTGTAGTCATTTCCGACATGTTGCTTGCCCCTTCTATTACAGTTCTGCAGTGACTTTGTTAAGAAGATCAGCATGAGCGTCTTTATCAATAGAACGCTCAATGATTTTCTCAGCACCAATCACAGCCAGAGTTGCAACTTGTTTGCGTAGTTCATCGCGCGCGCGATTTCGTTCTGCATCAATTTCAGCACGACCTTGAGTCAGAATTTTTTCACGCTCAGCCGTCGCTTCCGCTTTGGCCTCTTCGATGATTTGAGCTTTGCGCTTGTTCGCTTGCTCAATCAGTTCAGT
This sequence comes from Photobacterium galatheae, assembly GCF_000695255.1. Classification (GTDB taxonomy): domain Bacteria; phylum Pseudomonadota; class Gammaproteobacteria; order Enterobacterales; family Vibrionaceae; genus Photobacterium; species Photobacterium galatheae. The sequence goes on from NZ_JMIB01000015.1 coordinate 19,413, forward strand.
TGCAGTGCGTTTTGCTTCTTTCAGTTGCTCAGAAGCATTTGCCTGCGCCAGGTTGAGATCTTTGGCAGCGCGATCCGCAGCTGCCAAACCGTCAGCAATTTTCTTCTGACGTTCCTCAATCGCTCCCATAATCGGTGGCCATACATATTTCATGCAAAAGACCACAAACAGGAAAAACGCGATAGCCTGACCCAGCAAGGTTGCATTCATATTCACAACGGCATCTCCTAAAAAGGGTTGCTATGGGTCCGTTTCGTTCGTGGATTAACCAGCCAGCTGTCCAACGAATGGGTTTGCGAATGTGAATAGCAGAGCGATTACGATACCGATCATTGGAACCGCATCCAGCAGACCTGCGATGATGAACATCTTAACTTGCAGCATTGGAGCCATTTCTGGTTGACGAGCAGCGCCTTCCAGGAACTTACCACCCAGCAGGGCGAAACCGATCGCAGTACCCAGGGCAGCAAGACCTACAATGATGCCCACGGCAATTGCAGAAAAGCTTAGTAAAGTTTCCATCACTATCTCCAGTTTATTGTTGTCGGCCTAAATGCCTGTAAAGAAAAACTTAAAAATTTATTTACGTATTAATGATTGTCTTCGTGAGCCTGTGACAGGTACACGATAGTCAGCATCATAAACACGAAAGATTGAATTGTAATGACCAGGATGTGGAATATTGCCCACGGAACTGAGCCCAGCCATTGTGCCCACCACGGCATCAGCGCCGCGATAAGAATAAACACCACCTCACCGGCGAACATGTTACCGAACAGACGCATACCCAGAGAAATAGGCTTCGCCAGCAGCGAGACTACTTCCAGTAGTAGGTTGAACGGAATCATAACCGGGTGATTGAACGGGTGTAATGCCAGTTCTTTGGCAAAACCGCCCAGGCCTTTGATCTTGATGCTGTAATAAATCATCAATGCAAAGACACCCAGCGCCATTGCCATGGTGATGTTAACATCGGCCGACGGTACTACCTTCAGATAAGGAATACCCAACCAATGCTCTGCCGGATAAGGAAGAAAGTCGATTGGAACCAAGTCCATGACGTTCATCAGGAAAATCCAACAGAAGATCGTCAGAGCTAGCGGAGCTATCAGCGCGTTGCGGCCATGAAAGGTTTCTTTGACACTGTTGTCAACGAATTCCACCATGATTTCCACAAAACACTGCAGCTTACCCGGCACCCCTGAGGTCGCCTTTCTCGCTGCCAGACGGAACAATCCTAAAAAGATTGCACCCGTCAACACAGAGAAGAAGAGGCTGTCGATGTGTACCGCCCAGAAACTACCCTCAGACACCAGGCCCAGCTTATCGGTTGATAAGTTAGTCAGGTGGTGAGTGATGTAACTGGATGGTGTAAGCGCTTCACCTGGCGCAGCCATAACTCATCCTATTTGTTGTTGTTAATGAATAAAACCGGCGCACAGATATTAATACCCAGAGCCAGCAAATAGGTCAGTTTGAGGGGAACAAGTTCCACCTCGACATACAGGTAGACAAGGGAAAACAAGATGACTGTAGTGAGGATTTTCAGCACTTCTCCGCTGTAGAACGTCGCCATCACCAGACGGGCCTTACTGGCACCGCCAAAGAGAAAAGCGCACACAGAAAAAACGGCGTTAGCTATCACAAAGATGCCGCCACCGATCAGTGCAGAGATTCCCCAGTCAACATTGACAGCAAACACTGCCATGATTGCCGTTGTCAAAACGACGCCAGATTGTAACAACAACAACCGCTTCGCCAATTGGCGTCCCGGTCTGACTAGCGCCGAAACCATGTATTCATTCCTCGAGTCCGTTCCACTACACATACGTCGTGCTGGGAAAACTGCGAAAATTATACGGTTCATTAAATTGAATGCAATCTAATCACAGCAAAAAAACAGTTAGATTTTATAACACATTATCCCGATCACGCGGTGGTTACTTTTACGGCAAAAATAGTACGAATCTCGTCACACTTCCGAACTCAACATTGCCAGTAGTTGCTCTAACTTCTGAGGTTCATCAAAATTTATTATAATTTTACCTTTCCCGCTTTTGCTTTGATTAATCGCAACTTGAGTGCCGAATTGTTCACTCAGACGGTTTTCGATGGCTTCGACTTGGGGATCAACAGGGGCAGGAGCGACCTCTGGGGCCGGGGTAAGCAGTTTCTTTACCAAACGCTCGGTATCCCGGACAGTCAGAGACTTCGCTACAACGGTGTGAGCCGCTTCCAGTTGCTGTTCAGCAACCAAAGACAGCAATGCACGGGCATGACCCATTTCCAGCTGACGCTGGGCCAGCAACCGCTTCACCTGAGGCTCCAGCTGATTCAGACGCAGCAGGTTGGAGACCGCAGCACGGGACTTGCCGAGTGCTTCGGCAATTTGCTGATGGGTAAGGGAGAATTCATTCTGCAATCGTTCCAGCGCCTGAGCTTCCTCAATCGCGTTGAGATCTTCACGCTGGATGTTTTCAATCAGGGCAATGGCGACGGTTGCCCGGTCGTCCACATTTTTGACCAGACACGGAACCTGAGTCAGTCCCGCCTGACGCGATGCCCGCCAGCGGCGTTCGCCGGCAATGATTTCATACTGTTGGGGGGCAAGCTGGCGAACCACGATCGGTTGGATCACCCCCTGTGCACGGATGGAGTCAGTCAGTTCCGCCAGCGCTTCGGCAGACATATCCTGACGCGGCTGGTACTGACCCGGTTGCAGCTGACTGACCGGCAATTCGCGCAGTGCGCCTTCGGCCGGTACCGTTTCTTCCTTGCTGACGGCCTCTGTGGCCTGTTGTCGTTCACGAGCCACCGAACTGGTGGCCAGCAGTGCGTCAAGACCCTTTCCCAGGCCTCGTTTATTCATGGACATACTTGCTTACGCCTCTACCTGAGCCGGTTCCCGCTCGATTTCCTCACGACGAATCATCTCTCCAGCCAAAGCCAGGTAGGCCTTGGCACCACTGGAGGTTTTATCGTAGTACATGGCCGGGCAACCATGACTCGGGGCTTCGGCCAAACGTACATTCCGTGGGATCACGGTGCGGTACACCTTATCACCAAAATGCTTCTTCAACTGCTGGGACACTTCGTTCGCCAGCCGGTTGCGCGGATCATACATGGTGCGAAGCAAGCCTTCTATCTTAAGATCGGCATTGACCACGGCCGCCAGCTTACTGATGGTGTCCATCAGGGCCGTCAGACCCTCCAGTGCAAAATATTCACACTGCATGGGCACCAACACTGAATCTGCAGCCGTCATCGCATTGATCGTCAGCAGGTTCAGCGACGGCGGACAATCAATGAAGATAAAATCGTACTGATCACGTACAGACGCCAGAGCCGTGCGCAGCCGGACTTCACGGGCAAACACTTCCATGAGTTTGATTTCGGCAGCGGTCACGTCACCGTTGGCTGCCACCAGGTGATATCCCCCGGCATTTTCAGTGATCACCACATCAGAGAACGGGGTTTCTTCGACCAGAAGCTCATAAGCGGTCGCATCAACTTGATACTTGTCGACACCGCTCGCCATGGTGGCATTGCCTTGCGGGTCCAAATCAATCACCAGCACCTTGCGCTGGGTTGCGGCCAGGGACGCCGCCAGGTTGACACAAGTCGTGGTTTTACCCACGCCGCCCTTTTGGTTGGCAACAGCTATGACTTTTCCCACGAATCACCCTCGTTCATTCATTCCTTTGCCGTCAAGAGTACTAAATGACGCGCCCCCTCCAAGTCGGGGACATGCAAAGATTTGACCTCACTCACAGAACACCATGATGGCAGTTCTGCCAGCTCCTCTTCCGTAACCTGGCCTTTCAGCGCCATGAAGCGACCTTCGTCAGAAGGCAGATGACGGCACCAGTTGACCATGTCAGACATGGACGCAAAAGCCCGGCTCAGGACAGCATCAAAGCCCTGTTCCGGGGTAAATTCTTCAACCCGGCTCTGGATTGGTGTCACATTGCCAAGCCCCAGTTCATGCACAACCTGACGAATAAAGCGGATCCGCTTCCCCAGGCTGTCAAGCAGGGTAAACTGCTTATCCGGGTGCATGATGGCCAGTGGAATACCGGGCAGGCCAGGGCCAGTACCGACATCGATAAACCGCTCCCCCTGTGCCAGGTAAGGGCTGACCACGATACTGTCCATGATGTGTTTGACCAGCATCTCATTCGGATCTCTGACTGACGTCAGATTATACGCTTTGTTCCACTTGTGCAGCAGGCTAACATAACCCATCAACTGCTCAAGTTGTGGTTCTGTGACCTTGAGTTCAGTTTTTGCAATCAGTTGTGTCAGACGTTCTCTCACGCTGCCACCTCCGCGTCACCTTTTTTCAGCATGCCGTGTTTTTTCAGGTAAACCAGCAGCAGCGAAATCGCAGCCGGTGTCACCCCGGAAATTCGAGATGCCATGCCGATGGTCGCTGGCTTCGCTTCATTCAGCTTCACAACAACCTCGTTAGACAATCCTTTCACCAGGCTGTAATCCAGATCGGCCGGCAGCTTGCTCTGTTCGTGGCGCAGAGATTTTTCGACTTCTTCTTTCTGGCGGTCGATATAGCCCTGGTATTTAACCTGAATTTCGACCTGCTCACTGGCCTGAATATCCGCATGTGCCGGACCAAACGGTGCCTGGGCGGTCAGTTGATCATAAGTCACTTCCGGGCGGCGCAGCAGATCTTCACCATTGGCTTCACGAACCAGCGGCGTTTTCAAAAACGCATTGATCACTTCTGCCTGCTCAGATGCAGGATGGATCCAGATCTCTTTCAAACGCTGACGTTCCTGCGTCATATGCTCCATTTTTTCATTGAAGCGTGCCCAGCGCGCATCATCCACCAGACCCAACTGACGCCCCATTTCGGTCAGACGGATATCGGCGTTATCTTCGCGCAGCAGCAGACGGTACTCGGCACGGGAAGTAAACATCCGGTACGGTTCTTTCGTCCCCATGGTCGACAAGTCGTCAATCAGCACGCCCAGATAGGCCTGATCACGACGTGGGCTCCAGCCTTCTTTGTCCTGCGACTGCAGGGCGGCATTCATCCCAGCCAGCAAACCTTGCGCGGCCGCCTCTTCGTAACCGGTTGTGCCATTGATCTGACCGGCAAAGAACAGACCACCGATAAATTTCGTTTCCAGCGTCGGCTTCAGATCACGAGGATCAAAGAAATCGTATTCAATGGCATAACCCGGACGGATGATGCTGGCATTTTCAAAACCTTTCATCGAACGGACAATCTGCATCTGCACGTCAAACGGCAGGCTGGTGGAAATGCCGTTCGGGTACAGCTCATGGGTCGTCAGGCCTTCCGGCTCAATGAAGATCTGATGGCTGTTCTTATCGGCAAACCGCATGACTTTGTCTTCGATCGACGGGCAGTAACGTGGGCCGATCCCCTCGATCACACCAGAATACATCGGACTGCGATCCAGATTATTCCGGATCACTTCATGGGTTTGCTCATTGGTATGTGTAATAAAACACGGGATCTGACGAGGATGATCCGTCTGTTTCCCCATAAAGGAAAAAACGGGGGTCGGATTGTCACCGTGCTGCGCCTGTAGCTGGCTGAAGTCTACGGTACGGGCATCTATCCGCGGTGGTGTCCCAGTTTTCAGACGATCGACCCGGAAAGGGAGTGCACGCAGTCGTTCTGCCAATGCGATCGACGGTGGATCACCAGCTCGACCACCGCTGTAATTTTCCAGACCGATATGGATTTTGCCGCCCAGGAAAGTGCCAACGGTCAGAACAACAGCACGGGCACGGAATTTCAGACCCATTTCGGTTACAACACCCACGGCGCGATCGTTTTCAACAATCAGATCATTCACCGCTTGCTGGAACAACATTAGATTTGGCTGATTTTCCAGTGCTTCACGCACCGCTGCTTTGTACAACGCGCGATCAGCCTGAGCACGGGTGGCCCGAACTGCCGGACCTTTCGATGAGTTCAGGGTTCGGAACTGAATTCCACCCTTATCAATGGCGCGGGCCATGATGCCACCCAGGGCGTCAACTTCTTTTACCAGGTGACCTTTTCCGATCCCGCCAATCGCTGGGTTACAAGACATTTGTCCCAACGTATCGATATTATGGGTCAACAGCAGGGTTTTCTGACCCATGCGTGCTGCTGCCAGTGCGGCTTCCGTTCCGGCATGACCGCCACCTACCACGATGACATCAAAATTTTCCTGGTAAAACATGAAACTACCTCAGGTGATCAATTAGCCAGTCAATTTGCTTGGAGCAAAGGGGGGATATTCTACCTCGTTTCATGGCAAGAAAGAATCACCCTTGGCGATCAAATGATCAGGCTGTTGGATCTTAAATATATATAAGATCTTTTAAAGAGATCTTTTATTGGATCTACTATTAGGATCACCGGATCGTGTGGATAAGTGCTTTTTGATCCGGATGATCATGGAGTTAGGGAGGATCATTACTTGTGAGGGACACGGGATCTTCGTTGGGAAACCCTGGGATCTAAATGGCTACTTATCAACAGGGCTTGGGGGAGGCTGATCTTGTTCATTGGATAACAAAGGGTTGATCACCGTTTAGATCTATAGTTATCCACAGGCGGATCTTAAAAAACTGGCGGTATTGGGAATAAAATCCGCCAGTTCGATGGGTGTTACAGGTGTTTTTGCCAGCTGTTCAGCCAGATTTCTGCTGGATCTTCAGGGACGGGATCCAGCGAGACGTCGATTTCGAGTCGCTCCCCCAGTCGTTTGGCTCCCAGTCCAGCCAGTAAATGGTCAAGATCTTTCCCTGCCTGACAGAAGGTGTCGTAGCTGCTGTCGCCGATGGCGACAATCCCATAGCGCAAAGGGGTCAAGTCTGGTTGTTGGACCTGGAGCTGGCTGACAAACGGCTGGATATTATCCGGAAACTCGCCAGCGCCGTGGGTGGAGCAGATCAATAGCCAGATCTGGGCTGGATCCAGCTCTGCCAGATTGGCCTGATTCATAATCGTGGTGTCGTGACCTGCATCAGTGAGCAGTTCTGATAAATGATCGGCGACATATTCGGCTCCGCCCAGCGTACTGCCAGTGATCAGGGTAATTGCAGCCATCGTGTTCTCGCTTCATGGGTGAATATAAAGAAGGCGATTGTATCTGGCTTTTTGATGGAGTGGAAAAGCCTTGGCATGGATGAGTGTGAGAAAACTCGGTTCCTCGAAGACGTGGCGTTGCGGATGACGATGCGATGACAGTTTTTGTCTGTTGTGAACGTAGTCCAACAGGTCGTTCTCAATTGCGGATTGCTGTATCGCAGACCGTCGTCATCCACAGATGACCATGATAGGACACATCTTCTTGCTCGTATTCTTGCTCGGTAGAGCCGATTTTTCATCTTGATTATTGAGTCAGGAAAAATCAAGGCAAGATATGGGATTGATGTCATATTTTTGCTGGATGTTTTGCTGTCACTTTTTTAAATATTTGAGGTATCTCGCAACAAATCTTGTGCTTCTGGCCCCCCATTGACACATATGAATATGACTGTATAGCATGCTCAAAAAATCACCGGCTTAATGATCGATGCGCTTGCTTTAGGGAGGCCAAATCCTGATCGCTTGAATCATTGCTAACTTTGACGCATTTCAGGAATTAATTTTTGGAAAAATCATGTCTGCGAATCAGGAAAATATATCGCTGAGTATCTCGTCTCTTGAGCGAATCAAAAAAAGTATCGTCTGTCGCTCTGACTTTTTATCACTCTATGGAAAAACACAATTAATTCCTTATCCATTCAGGCGAGAGCACCATTGCAACCGGTGGGCACATTCTCTGGATGTTTATGAAGTGGTGAATGTTTTCTCTGAAGAAATGACAATGGAAGCGCAGTTATTATGTCAAATCGGTGCCTTGCTCCATGATATTGGTCATCCGCCATTTGGGCATGTCGGCGAGCGAGTATTGAATGAGATAGCCAGAGATGTAGGCGGGTTTGAGAGTAATGCCCAATCCGTCCGAATGACATTAAAAAATATGCAGTTTCCATTAATGATCGCACTGCTTTGTCTGAAACATAAAAATGTCATTCCTGAAACACAAGCTCGGCAAGGAATCATTAAAGGTATTTATCGGGAGGATGCCTTTATTTTATGTTTCGATAAATTTTTCTCTTTAGCACCGATCAGAGAGGTGATTCAGGTCTCTGATAAGTTGTCATACAGTATTACGGATCTCAAAGATTTGATAACCATTCGGGGAGATGCATTTGTTCGCGATTTATGTTGTTCAATGGAACATCGCAGTGTGATTGATACGATTCTCTGCCATAAAACGTGTAAAACGATTGATATTGTAAATGAAATGATGACATCACACCGAGAGTTTATGCTGTGTAAGTCATCGATGCACCAATTTTTCAGCGATGTAAACCGCAGGGTGATTGCTTGTCTGGATGACATGAAATATCTGGAAAAAGAAGCGTCTCTGGCAAATGACGTGCTGTCATCTATTTATGATTCTTTGCTTGAACAGCAACATGACCCCAGAAAAGCACTGGATTACATTGCGGCACTGGATGAAAAAGACATCGTCAATAAATATCATCTGATAAAGAGTGGAAAACAAAATGTCATACACAGACTATATATTTGATTTTGATGGAACGATTGCAGATACGGCACAATGTGGCATTGTTTCGACCCAAAGTGCATTTGAATTCATGGGATTGCCAAAACCAGATGAGAAAATGATAGAAAGCTTGATGGGAATTCCTATTGAAAAGTCTTTTCGGGAAATGGGTGCTACAGCATTAACAGCAGAAAAATTTGACCAGCTCATTCAGGTGTTCCGGGAAGAATATCAAAAGAATCAGAACCATTTGATCCGGTTGTTTCCCGGGATAACTGAAGTCTTGCAAACATTAAAGCGCGATGGAAAAAGACTGTTTATTGCATCCAGTAAAAATTCCAAAGTACTGAATCAAAATTTAGCTTCTCTCGCCATTCAAACATATTTTGATGGGGTGATTGGTTCAGACCATGTTGAAAACTATAAACCTGCACCAGACAGTATTTTTAAACTGATACAAGATTTCAATGCTCAGCCGGAATCCACCGTGATGATTGGCGATGCCTGCTATGACATCCAAATGGCGAAGTCCGCTCAAGTGCGATCGTGTGCGGTACTTTGGGGGGCGCATTCCCGACATCAGTTAGCGGATGAAAGTCCGGATCATCTGATTGAGAACACTGCTGATTTATTAACGCTTGCCTAGATTTCAGAAGGGATTTTGACATGTTAATCCAACAAAAAGCGATACAAACGGTACGTCACAGCCCGTATAGCTGGGTAGAGGCGGAGTTTCATCGTTCGACACAGGTGATCATGGAAAAGGATTTTCCATGTACATTTGGCATTTTAGGGGCCCAAAAAGAAGTGCATTATATTTCGGCCCTGAATTTTCCCTATTCTGCCCAGGCGCTGGCGGAAGACATTACGCAATATCTGTCTGAAATTCGTGCCATGCCCGCCAAAGAGCGGGGCGTATCTGGATTACTGGTCTATTTTGAGCCCATTGGCGCAATGAGTTTGCAAAGCTTACAGCTCACAGCCTGGGAACTGTTGAGCCAACTGGAACGTTATGATGAAACGCCCTGGCCAGCGGGGGTGAGCCGTGACCCGGCCGATCCGGACTATGCGTTCTGTTTTCAAGGCGAAGTCTGGTTCATCAATTTCAGTTCATCGGGCTACGCCAACAGAGATTCAAGAAATCTAGGCAGTCAGATCAGCCTTGCGATGCAGGCATTCAGCGCCTCTGATGAATATTTTAATTATAATAATAAGCGAAAAGCCAATGCCCAGAAGCTCGTCAGATCACGGGCTGAAAAGTTTGATGGATGCCCCGTACATCATGGTTTGGGGCCAATTATTGGTGAAGAAAAACCCTCGCCCCTCAAATTATCTTACTTTATCGGCGATACGAATCAGATTGACTCTTTTGAGCCATGGTTATACGAAACGATTTCTGCAGATTTTTATTTGATTGATGAAGAAATTGTCTCGTGGCTCGGGGAGGCCAATTTTCGTGATGCTGTGAGACGAATGAATCAACTCGGCAAAGAAGTGATCGTTGTCGATGACCCGAATACATCACTGACAGAGCAAGTCCGTCGTCTGAATACAACAAAAGACGTGTTGTGGATTACATCAAACCCAGCGCATACACACATCTGCCCGGAAGAGCATGTATATTGCTGTTGCCTCCGGAAAGACAGTCACCCAGAGGAAATCCCCGGCGTCTTGTTGATTGATCATTTGTTCGATACTTTTGCTTTGATAAAACCATCCATCAAGCTTTCTTGAGCAATGGTTTATTTTATTTCGAACAAGGTCTATTGATATGAGAAGTCCGGAAAGAAACGTATCTCTGATTGGCTTTCTTACGATGTTTATGGTTGGTGTCTCCGATCTGATTGTGATTGGTATTATTTCACCGATGTCCCAGTCATTTGGTGTCGAGGAATCATTGATAGGGCAACTGGTCACAATTTATGCGGTTTCTTTTGGTGTATTAGGGCCAGTTCTGACGAAAATCACCCGAAAATATGATGATAAACAGATGCTTTGCATCAGTATGGTGGTTTTTATTCTTTGTGCCTGGCTGACCACGATGGTCAGTACTTATCTTGCTTTGTGTGTTGTCAGAGTGGTTTTAGCCAGTGCGGCATCATTAATTACCGTGAAGTTACTGGCCATTGGGACGAAAGTTGCATCCGCATCGAATCAGGCCAAAATTGTCGCGAATATTTACGTTGGGTTTTGCGCATCAAATATTCTCGGAGTACCGATTGGCACTTTACTGTCAGATGCTGTGGGGTGGAAATCGACTTTTTACGCCATTTTTGCGCTTTCAGCGGTTTGTCTGGTCTTGATCGCGTTGTTTTTTCAACCGACGGGATCAACAAAAGAGCGCACGACGAATGGTGAGTACCAGGTTGTGGAACGATGGAAACTGACTTCTGTTTTATTGGTACTTTTATTCATGATGGCTTCCAATAGTATTTTGTTTACTTACATTGAACCCATGATGAAAACTCATGGATTTTCGATTGAAAGTGTCAGTCTGGCGCTATTTATTGCTGGTGTTTGCGGCATTATTGGTTCCAAGTTGGGAAATGTTTTATCTGAATCATTGGGCTACTATAAGTCCTTTATGACGATTTGTAGCGTCTATTTAATTGCGATTGTCGTGATGTCTCTTTATCTGGACAGCTTGTATGTTTTCTTGATTTGTATCGGCGTGTGGAATTTATTCCATTGGGGGACCAATCCGACAGTTCAGTTTGCGCTGCTTCGGTTAATCAAAGGCGATCCCAGCCAGGTCTTCAGCTATAACATTTCCATTTTGAATCTCGGTATTGGGATGGGTGCTTTTCTGGGCGGGCTTGCTTATTCGTTCGATCCCAGTTTTATGAGTTCTTTTATACTGGCCATCATATTGGGTGTGCTCTCTTTCATGATGATCGTTTTTCTTTTATCCGACAGGAAGCGAGCCGAATCTGAATGGGTGAGTTCTTCAGACAGCGCATAAACGCGGACGGGTGAAGTGGACATGGCATTCCAGACATTCTGAAATAAGGAATAGCTTGAACCGCCAAAACATCTCGATTGTATGAGAAAGTCCCTTCGGGGACTTTTTGCCCTTTCCCCTGGGGGAGCGGCAACTCACCAGTGAGGAAAGCTGTCCGAACAGACCGGGGAGGATGTTTCTGTAACCAAGTATTCACAAAAAATATTGAGGGTTCAGTTGCATACGTTGTTGACAGGGGCCAGCCAGCGGCTTATGTTGAAGTCATGAAGACATTATTGAACCCGCAGCGAATTATTATCATCATTCCTTAGGAGTGGTGGGTTCGCTTGTGTTTCAATCATGTCAAACCCGCCCTGGAGGCGGTTTTTTTTTGGATCACTGCTTCCCGGGCCAAAGTCGCAGAGAGGCAGCCATGAGTTCAAAAGCAACCCCGTCCCAGACCGATCAGCTCTCTGACGTGTCTGCATCCCCCGTTTTTTCCTTTGTCGAGGCTGAACATGCCGTGCTCGGATTCTGGCAGGATCAGCAGATCTTCCGTCAGTCGCTGGCACAGTCGGCCCACCAGCCGGAATACGTGTTTTACGATGGCCCTCCTTTTGCGACTGGCCTGCCGCATCATGGCCATTTAGTTGCGTCGACCATTAAGGATGTCATTCCGCGCTATTTCACGATGAAAGGGCATTTTGTGCAGCGCCGTTTCGGTTGGGACTGCCACGGCCTGCCGATTGAGCATGAGATCGATAAAACGCTGGGGATGTCGGCCAAGGAGGCGGTGGAGCGTCTGGGGATTGCCCGTTACAACGATGAATGCCGCGGTATCGTGCAGCGTTATACCCGGGAGTGGGAAAAGACCATTTCGCGCTTGGGTCGCTGGGTTGATTTTGACAACGATTACCGCACCATGGAGCCCTGGTACATGGAGTCGGTCTGGTGGGTATTCCAGCAGTTATGGGATAAGGGGTTGGTTTATCAGGGCGAAAAAGTGGTTGCTTACTCAACCGAGCTGGAAACTGTGCTGTCGAATTTTGAGGCGACCTCCAACTATAAAGACGTTCAGGATCCAGCCATCACCGTCCTTTTCAAATTAGTCGATGAAGACGGATATCTGGCCGCCTGGACCACGACCCCCTGGACGTTGCCATCGAATATGGCCTTGTGTGTCGGCCCGGATATCTCTTATGTCAAAGTGCATGATCAGACCCTCGGCTGCGATCTGTGGCTGGCTCAGTCCCGGCTGGATGCCGTCTGTAAAGGACAGGACGTTGTGGTGCTGGAAACCCGAACAGGGGCAGCGCTGGCGGGCATGCGTTACCAGCCGCTATTTGACTGCTTTGCTGAACATGCGGCTGATGGTGCCTTCCGGGTACTGGTCGATGACTTTGTTTCGACGGACAACGGAACCGGGATTGTCCATATGGCACCGGCCTTCGGGGAAGATGATCAGCGAGTCGCCAGAGCCCATGAGATTCAGGTTTCTCCCTGTCCGCTGGACGGCCGCGGGCGTTTTACCACAGAAGTGCCGGACTATCAGGGAATGTACGTGAAAGATGCCGACAAGGCGATCATTCAGGCCCTGAAAGCACAGGGGCTGGTGTATCGGCAGGAGACCATTGTGCACAGTTATCCCTTCTGCCCGCGTTCAGATACCCCGATCATTTATCGCACCGTACCCTCCTGGTATATCCGGGTTGCGTCGATGCGTGATGCGCTGGTAGCGAATAACCGACAGGTGAACTGGGTGCCGGATCATTTGCAGGAAGGGCGGATGGGCAAATGGCTGGCCGGTGCTAAAGACTGGGCGGTGTCCCGTAACCGCTACTGGGGTACGCCGTTACCGATCTGGATTAATGACACCACCGGCAGCCAGCTGTGCCTCGGCTCGCGTGAGGAGCTGGCTCGTTATACCGGGGTGACGGTTGATGACCTGCACCGTGACCATGTGGATGGTCTGACGTTTACCCTGCCGGGCGAGGCCGGGGTCTACCGGCGCATTGAGGAAGTGTTCGACTGCTGGTTCGAGTCGGGCGCCATGCCCTATGCACAGGTGCATTATCCGTTTGAAAACAAAGGTCAGTTTGAAAAGAATTTTCCGGCGGCCTTCATTGCTGAAGGGGTCGATCAGACCCGGGGCTGGTTCTATACCTTGCAGGTTCTGAGTGAGTGTCTGTTTGGTCAGCCAGCGTTTCGGAACGTCATTGTCAACGGCATCGTGATGGCCGAAGACGGCAAGAAAATGTCCAAACGTCTGAAAAACTATACCGCGCCGGATGTGCTGATGGAGCAATACGGTGCTGATGCCCTGCGGTTGTATCTGATCAACTCAGGGCTGGTCAGAGCGGAAGAACAGTGCTTTGCCGACAGTGGGGTGCAGGACATGGTGCGCCGGGTCCTGTTGCCCTGGTACAACGGTTATAAGTTCTTTGCCACTTATGCTGCACTGGATCAGTGGCAGTATTCGCCGGCGCAGACACCCAGTGACAATGTTCTCGACCAGTGGATCCTGTCAAGGCTTCAGACTCTGACCCAGCGGGTAAATGACGAGATGCAGCAATATCGCCTGTATCAGGTGGTGCCGGCACTGTTTGAGTTTCTCGAGCAGCTGACCAACTGGTATATCCGTCTCAACCGGGCCCGGTTCTGGCAGTCGGGGATGACTGAGGATAAAGCGCACGCCTATCAGACGCTGTTCCGTTGCCTGGAGACATTCGGCACGCTGATGGCCCCGTTTGCACCGTTTCTGTCGGAACATCTCTATCAGGCGATGCTGGTATTTCGTCAGCCCGGCAGTGTGCCGGAATCGGTCCATCTGTGTACCTATCCTGTCGCCGAGACGGCCTTGCAGCAACCGATGCTGGAAGCGTCCGTCGAGCGGTTTCAGCATCTGGTCATCATGGGACGGCAGAAGCGCAACGAGCTGAAAATCAAAATCAAAACCCCGCTGAACCGAATGACGGTGCTGCACCGCGATCCGGCTGTGCTGGCGGATGTGGCCCGGTTGTCGGACTATATCCGCACCGAGCTGAATGTGAAGACCGTATTGTTCAGCGAGCATGAAGCGGACTACATCGATTTTTACGCCAAACCGAATTTTGCCGGATTGGGTCGGCGGCTGGGGCCGAAGATGAAGCATTACTCAGCCCTGATCCAGTCCCTGACGGAAGCCCAGCTGATGGATTTGCAAACGCAGGGCCAGCTGACACTCGATGGGGAAGTGTTCAGCGATGAAGATATTGTGCTCTACCGTCAAGCGAAAACAGGTACCCATGCCGTGTCGAACCGGTTTATCTCGCTGGATGTGGATCCGGAACTCACGGATGCGCTGATCGGGGAAGGGGCTGTCCGGGAGGTGATCAGCCGGATCCAGAAGCTCCGTAAGGACAGTGGATTTGCGGTCAGCGACCGGATCCGGATCGACCTACTGGCACCGGAGATTCTGGCGGGCTGGGTCACACAGCATCAGGATTACCTGATGCAGGAAACGCTGGCCCGGGAGCTGGTGGTTCATCCGCTTTCCGACGGGATGGCCGGCCAGGAACAGTCGTTCCTGACCGAACATGGCGAGATCGCGCTCTCGGTTGCTGTGTTGTAACACCGCTAAACGAAAACCCCGCCTGAATGGCGGGGCTATATTGTTGGCAACCCGATTCTGTGCGGGTTTATTTCCCGATACAGAAGGACGTAAAGATGCGGCCCAGCAGATCATCGGAGGTGAATTCCCCGGTGATTTCGCTCAGGTGCTGCTGAGCCAGACGCAGCTCTTCCGCCAGAATTTCGCCCGCCATGTAACCTTCCAGCTGTGCTTTGCCTGTGTCGAGGTGTGTGGCTGCGCGCTCCAGCGCATCCAGATGGCGGCGGCGGGCCATAAAGCCCCCTTCAGTGGTGCCGGCAAAGCCCATACAGGCTTTGAGGTGCTCACGCAGGGCATCTACCCCCTCACCGGTGCGTGCCGAGAGTCGGATCAGGGTTGGCTGGCTGATATGGCAGATCCCGGTCGTTTCGCCGGTCAGTTCTGCTTTGTTGCGGATAACAGTCAGCCCCATGCTGTCCGGCAGGCGTTCGATAAAGTCCGGCCAGATGTCTGCCGGATCGGTGGCGTCTGTCGTGGTGGCATCAACCATAAAGAGTACGCGGTCTGCTTGCTGAATTTCATCCCAGGCACGCTCAATCCCGATTCGTTCGACTTCATCACTGGCATCGCGCAGACCGGCGGTATCGATGATGTGCAGCGGCATGCCATCGATGTGGATGTGCTCACGCAACACGTCACGGGTGGTCCCGGCAATGTCGGTGACAATCGCGCTGTCTTTCCCGGACAGGGCGTTGAGCAGGCTGGACTTTCCTGCATTGGGGCGACCGGCAATGACCACTTTCATGCCTTCACGCATGATGGCCCCCTGATTGGCCTCGCGGCGCACGGCATCGAGTTGTGCCATCACGGAATCCAGATCGGCACTGACCTTGCCGTCACTGAGAAAGTCGATTTCCTCTTCCGGAAAATCAATCGCCGCTTCAACGTAGATTCGCAGGTGAATCAGGGCTTCCACCAGGTCATTAACCCGGTTTGAAAAAGCACCTTGCAGCGACTGAAATGCGCTTTTCGCGGCTTCTTCGCTGCTGGCATCAATCAGATCGGCAATGGCCTCGGCCTGAGCCAGATCCAGCTTGTCATTCATGAAGGCACGCTCAGAAAATTCTCCCGGACGGGCCGGGCGCACGCCGTCGATTTGCAGGATGCGTTTGATCAGCATGTCCATCAGTACCGGACCACCATGGCCTTGCAGCTCCAGAACGTCTTCGCCGGTAAAGGAATTCGGATTCGGGAAGAACAGGGCGATCCCCTGATCGAGCGCCGTGCCGTTTGCGGCTCGGAAGGGCAGGTATTCTGCGTAGCGGGGTTTCAGCGTGCGTCCGGTGACGGCTTCGGCCACCAGGCCGGCCAGCGGACCGGAAACGCGGATAATGCCGACGCCACCGCGACCGGGTGGTGTGGCCTGAGCAACAATAGTGTCCGTAGTCTGTGTCATCATGATTGCTTCGTCAATTGGCGTGGGCGCCATTGTAATCAGTGTTTACAGGATAGCCAACTCTGCAAGTCGGCGATGGCGCAGGAAACAAAAAGGCGGCCTTTTCCGGCCGCCTTGTCATCTTCTTGCGAGATCAGGCTTACTTGCTGTGCAGGCCTTTCTTCTCCAGTTGTTTGAAGATGATGGACTGCTGAATCAGCGTCACGATGTTCGACACCAACCAGTACAGCACCAGACCGGATGGGAAGAACAGGAAGAAACCGGTGAACAGCACAGGCATGAAGGTCATGATCTTCTGCTGCATTGGGTCTGTCACTGTGGTCGGACTCATCTTCTGGATCAGGAACATGGTCACACCCATCAGGATTGGCAGCACGTAATACGGGTCTTGTGCTGACAGATCGTGGATCCAACCGAAGAAAGGTGCGTGACGCAGTTCCACAGACTCCATCAGAGCCCAGTACAGGGCGATGAAGATTGGCATTTGCAGCAGCAGCGGCAGACAGCCACCCAGCGGGTTCACTTTCTCTTTCTTGTACAGCTCCATCATTTCCTGGCTCATGCGCTGACGGTCGTCGCCGAAGCGCTCACGCATTGCCTGCAGTTTTGGTTGCAGCATGCGCATTTTAGCCATCGAGGTGTACTGTGCTTTGGTCAGCGGGAACATCACACCACGAACCATGAAGGTCAGGATGATGATCGCAATACCCCAGTTGCCAACAAAGCCGTGGATCAGAGACAGCAGCTTGTGCAGCGGACTCGCGATGAACCACAACCAGCCGTAGTCAGCAGTCAGGTTCAGGTTTTCGGCCGTGGCTTCCATCTTGTCCTGCAGTTTCGGACCGACCCACAGTTTTGCTGTGGTTGTCAGACCGCTGCCAGGCTGTACGGTTTCGCTTGGCATACGAACACCAATGTAGCCTTGTCCCTGACTGGTGCGAGAGAACAGGTTGTTGCTTGGCGTCTCTTCGTTCGCATTTGCAGGAATCGCTTCCGGAATCCAGGCAGAGACGAAGTAGTGCTGCATCATCGCAGCCCAGCCTTTTTTCATAGACAGGTTCAGGCTCTTGTCTGCCATGTCATCAAAGCTGTACTTATTGTATTTTTCGTCGTCAGCAGAGTAAGCGCCGCCACGATAGGTAGGCATGGTCAGACTGCCGCCATCATCCATCAGGGTCTGCTTCAGCTGTGCGTACATTTGTACAGTGGCTGGTTTTTCAGACAGGTTGTTGATGGTGTAAGACACTTCCAGCGCGTAGCTGTCACGGTGCAGGGTGAAGGTCTTGGTGTATTCGATGCCGTCTTTGCTGTAGGTCAGTGGCACACGCAGTTCGTCCTGGTCGTCAGCCAGAACATATTCTTTCTGTTCTGCATTCAACTGGGCACGGCCAGCTGTGGAATCGATGCCATTGGCACCGATCAGGCCTGACTGGGCAACAAACTGGTGCGCTGGTTCGTTTTTCAGCAGCACGAACGGATCGCTGGAATCCAGTTCATTGTCATAGGCCAGTAGTTTGGCTTCAACAATATCACCACCCAGAGTATCAACCGTCAGATCCAGCACATCGGTGCGGATGTGGATCAGCTTGTCGGAACTGCTTGGCCCCGGAATCGTCGCGCTGTCACCGCTATGTGACGGCACATCGCCCTGGGTCATCGCGCTTTGCGCAGCTGTCTGGTTCTGAGTTTGCGGGCTGTTATCGGCATTCCACTGCTGGAACAGCAGGAAAGACACAAACAGCAGGGCAATTAACAGAATATTGCGTTGGGAATCCATCGTTAATGTTCTCTGTCGTTATCCTGGGTTGGCGGAACGGGGTCATAGCCACCGTGATTCAAAGGGTGACATCTTAATAGACGTTTCGCCGTGAACCAACAACCTTTTATTGCTCCATGGGTTTTTACCGCTTCGATCGCGTAATGAGAGCAGGTGGGGGTGAAGCGACAACGCGGCCCGAGCAGCGGGCTGATTGCCAGTTGGTAAAAGCGGACTAGTCCGACGACTAGCCACGCGAAGGGCGAGACAGGCGATGCCATAGCTTATCCAGTAATTTGCATAGGTCGGCATTGCTCATTTCACTGGCACTTTTTTTGGCGATCACGACAAAGTCTTTCGCAGGCAGATCGTGTTGCTTGAGACGGAAGCGTTCCCGAACCAGGCGTTTAAAGCGATTTCGACCAACTGCGGTTTTGATTTGTTTTTTAGGGACTGCCAAACCGAGCCGTGGATGTTCCAGGTCGTTGTTGCGAGCCAGAATGGTGAAGTGAGGGGAGCCAGCACTATGAGCTTGCTGGAAGACATGTTTATAATCTTCGGGAGTTAACAGACGTAACTCCCGAGAAAAAGCGAACTTATTCAAAATAATCGCAATGATTACTTAGACAGACGCTTACGGCCTTTGGCGCGACGTGCATTGATTACAGCGCGACCGTTCTTAGTTGCCATGCGAGCACGGAAGCCGTGAGTACGCTTGCGCTTTAGAACTGAAGGTTGAAAAGTGCGTTTCATGGTTTTACCTTAAAATTACTGATCAGTTTTAAGTTTTTGTGTTCCCGGTTACCCGGACAGGCTCCAAAAGAGACCCATTACATCCACAAAGAGGCGGAATTGTAATCACTGACCCGCTTCGAGTCAATCTTTCCCCGCTTTCCGGAGATGGTTTTTGCGCCGTTTTTCGTCTGAGAAACCCGGGCGCTGAATTATACGTTTTGTTTGGCTGAGTGCAAGGATCCTTAGCGGATCCCGACCTGGCGCAGGAATTTCTGCAACCGCGGATCCTTGGCATTCGAGAAGATCTCCTGCGGGGATCCCTGTTCGACGAACTCGCCGTCGGCCATGAAGATCACCCGATCGGCCACTTCGCGGGCAAACTGCATTTCATGGGTGACCACCAGCATGGTCTGGTTGCGGGTCGCCAGCATTTTCATCAGGTTCAGCACTTCGCCAACCCATTCCGGATCCAGGGCTGAAGTGGGTTCATCAAAGAGCAGCAGTTCGGCTTCCAACGCCATGGCGCGGCCAATACCCACCCGTTGTTGCTGGCCACCGGACAGGGCTGCCGGGTAACTGTCGCCTTTATCGCCCAGCCCGATATCGTCGAGAATTTGCTGGGCTTTGTCATAGGCGGCCTGCTTGTTCCAGCCTTTCACCGTGATCAGGCCCTCGGCAATGTTCTGACGGGCCGTCATATGGGCAAATAAAGCGTAGTTCTGAAAGACGAAGCCAGTTTTTCGCCGAATGGCCAGGATTTCTTTTTGGGTAGCAACCGGTGTTTCGACGTGGATCTTGTCAATGGTCAGATGCCCGGTGTTGGCTGTCTCCAAAAAATTAATGCAGCGTAGCAGGGTGGATTTACCAGTGCCGGACGGGCCGATGATCACCACAATCTCGCCCTGATCGATTTCCAGATCAATGCCGGAGAAAATGGTGTGATCACCGAAGCGTTTGCTGAAGTTATGCAGCTGAATCATCGTACATACGCCCTGTTAAGTTTCACTTCCGCCCAGATCTGAATCCGGGTCAGTATCACGACAATGCCCCAGTAGATCAGGGCCACGGCCAGGAAGGCTTCGAAGAACTTGAAGCTGGAGGAAGCTTCCATCTGGGCTTTGGCCATAATTTCTGCCACGCCTAGGGTAAAGGCCAGCGAGGTCGATTTGATCATGTCGATAAAGTAGTTCATCAGCGATGGCAGTGCGACACGAGTTGCCTGGGGCAGGATGATGCGACGCATGGCCTGCATTTCCGTCATCCCGATCGACAGACTGGCCTCACGCTGGCTGTGGTCGACACCGATAATGGCAGCCCGGATACTTTCAGCCATGTAGGCTGCGAAGTGCAGACTCAGACCAATGACGGCGGCACTGAAGGCGTCCAGCCCGACCAGAGCTGGGAAGACCTGCGGCAGTCCGTAGTACAGCAGGAAAAGCTGAACCAGGAGTGGTGTGCCGCGAAAGAAGCTGATGTAAACCTGACTGATCTGATCCAGTACCGGCAGACGGTAAACCCGTATTAAAGCCAGTGTTACTGCGATCACCAGTGCGAAGACCAGTCCCCAGACCGCCATGCCCATGGTTGTGCCCAGGTATTTGAGCAGAATCGGCATGAGCGACAGCATGTAATCAAAATCGAAGCCCATATGGATGCGTGTTCCGTGGAGTTGAAAGAGTAAAAGTGACAAGACTCACCACTGGGTGAGTCTTGATATTACTGATTAGTATAAGGATGGTGGCCTGAAATGACAGGATTCATTCCGGCCCATTAGCGGGTAATGTCAGCATCGAACCATTTTTGTGAAATTTGGGTCAGCGTGCCATCCTCGCGCATTGCGTTCAGGGCTTTGTTGACGTCATCACGCAGCTTCTGGCCTTTGTCGTTGTTCAGAAACGGCCAGGCGTTTTCAATGCGTTCGAACGTTGAACCGGCCAGTTGCAGCGGCAGGCCCGCTTTTTTGATCAGCTCAACAGAAGACAGGCGATCCATCACGAAGGCATCGGTCCGACCCAGTGCCACGTCGTGTTCAATGCCGGTTTCGTAGGTCTTGATATTGATCTGGTCAGCATTGTCCAGACCACGCAGCAGTTGCTCGTAGTTGGAACCCAGGTTAACACCCACAGTCTTGCCGCTCAGATCATCTGTTCCTTTGATGCTGTCGTTTCCTTTACGGACGACCAGCTGCGCGCCGTCAATCACATAAGGATCGCTGAACAGGTATTTGGCTTTACGCTCGTCGGTAATGGTGATCTGGTTAGAAATGGTATCAATGCGGCCGGTTTCCAGCAGGCCGAACAGGCCGGAAAAGTTCGCCGTCACGAATTCCACTTTATAATCGTTTCGCTTACCGATTTCATTCCAGACATCGACCTCGAATCCCTGCAGCTGGTCCTGCTTCACGAACGTGAACGGGAAGTAGCGGCCAGACATACCAACTTTCACATCAGTTGCGGCAAATGCAGTCTGGCTGACGGTCAGGCTCAGTGCCAGTGCGGTAAAGGAAGCTTTGACCCAGTTTTTCATCTGTCTACTCCTAAGATGATGTTGTTTTTGTCGGGCGGTTTTCATCATCCTACTTGTCAATAAGAACAATGCTTAAATAACCAAAAGTTATTTCTAATAACTATAGAAGCTGTTTTTGGCGTGGTGGTGAAAGATTGTGCTGCTGATGCTCAGGATCCTGCACAATGTGTAAACAACTGTGGGTAAGGGTAGACTAAACTGTGGTGATCTGAGCTGGCATTGTGGGATCCGTGTGAATAACTTCGATCTTATTCACCGGATCTGGGATCTCTTTGCTGGAGATCCGCGGCCAGCAGGTATAAAATTGCGTCCCTTTTCGATTTTTAGTTATTCAGTGTGGAGTCGAACTTGTCATCTTCGCTTTGGCTGCAGTGCCTTCAACGCCTTCAGGAAGAACTCCCTGCCACGGAATTCAGCATGTGGGTTCGTCCGCTACAGGCCGAGTTAAACGACAACACCTTGACCTTGTTCGCCCCCAACCGTTTTGTGCTGGACTGGGTGCGGGACAAGTACCTCAATAGTATCAATCGTCTGCTGAATGAATTTTGCGGGGCAGATGCCCCGATGCTGCGATTTGAAGTCGGCAGCAAACCGGTGACGGCACCACCGCCTCAGCCAGCCGCCGCCGTTGCGGTTGGTACGGCCCACGATAAAATCGATCCGCCGTCACCCACCTGGGAACCTGCCCCCTCGCCGGTGCAGCCGGAGTCTGCCAAAGGGTACCGTTCGAACGTCAACCCGAAACATAATTTCAATAATTTCGTTGAAGGTAAGTCGAACCAGCTGGGGCTGGCGGCTTGCCGTCAGGTGGCGGACAATCCGGGTGCTGCGTACAACCCGCTGTTTTTATACGGCGGCACCGGTTTGGGTAAAACGCACTTGCTGCATGCGGTGGGCAATGCGATTGCAGATCGGAAGCCGAATGCCAAAGTGGTGTACATGCACTCCGAGCGGTTTGTGCAGGACATGGTCAAAGCCCTGCAGAATAACGCGATTGAAGAGTTCAAACGTTACTACCGCAGTGTCGATGCATTGTTGATCGATGATATTCAGTTTTTTGCCAATAAAGAGCGATCGCAGGAAGAGTTTTTCCATACCTTCAATGCGTTGCTGGAAGGCAACCAGCAAATTATTCTGACTTCTGACCGTTATCCGCGAGAAATCAGCGGGGTGGAAGACCGTCTTAAATCCCGTTTTGGCTGGGGTCTGACGGTTGCGATTGAACCGCCTGAACTCGAAACCCGGGTGGCGATTCTGATGAAAAAAGCAGAAGACCACCATATTCGTCTGGCTGACGAAGTGGCCTTCTTTATTGCCAAGCGCCTGCGCTCGAATGTTCGTGAGCTGGAAGGGGCGTTGAATCGGGTGATTGCCAATGCCAACTTTACCGGCCGGGCGATCACCATCGACTTTGTCCGCGAAGCGCTGCGCGACTTGCTGGCGCTGCAGGAAAAGCTGGTCACCATTGATAATATTCAGAAGACCGTGGCTGAGTACTACAAAATCAAGATGGCGGATATGCTGTCTAAACGTCGTTCACGTTCCGTCGCCCGTCCGCGCCAAATGGCGATGGCACTGGCGAAAGAGCTGACCAACCATAGCCTGCCGGAAATCGGTGATGCTTTTGGGGGGCGCGACCATACCACAGTGCTGCATGCCTGCCGGAAAATTGAGCAGCTGCGTGAAGAAAGCCACGATATTAAAGAAGATTACTCCAACTTGATCAGGACACTGTCGTCGTAATATGAAATTTACCGTTGAACGTGAACATCTCATTAAACCGCTGCAACAGGTCAACGGGGCACTGGGTGGCCGTCCGTCGTTGCCTATTCTTGGGAACCTGTTGCTGAAGGTTGATGCGGGTAGCCTGTCCCTGACAGCCACCGATCTGGAAGTGGAGCTGGTAGCGCAACTGGCGTTGGATGGCGAATGGGAACCCGGCGCAGTCACCGTGCCAGCCCGGAAGTTTCTGGATATCTGCCGCGGCTTGCCTGACAGTGCTCAACTGAAGATTGAGCTGCAGGGCGACCGTTTGTTGCTGCGCTCCGGCCGGAGTCGTTACTCACTGACTACCTTACCGGCCAGTGATTTCCCGAATATTGAAGACTGGCAGAGTGAAGTTGAACTGCATCTGGCTCAGGGGCAGGTTCGTCAGCTGATCGATAGCACCCAGTTTTCCATGGCCCATCAGGATGTCCGGTATTATCTGAATGGCATGCTGCTGGAAACCGATGGTAAACAGCTGCGCTCTGTGGCGACCGACGGTCACCGGATGGCGGTGTGTACCGTTGATACGGAAGGCGAGCTGCCAAGTAAGCAGATCATCCTGCCACGCAAAGGGGTGATGGAGCTGGTGCGCCTGCTTGACAGCCCGGATGCTGAAGTGGTCCTTCAGATCGGTGAGTCGAACCTGCGTGCCGTGGTGAACAATTTTATTTTCACCTCCAAGCTGGTGGATGGCCGTTTCCCGGATTATCGCCGGGTGTTACCACAAAACAGTAACAAGATCCTGCAGGCGGGCTGTGATGAACTGCGTCAGGCATTTTCCAGGGCAGCCATTTTGTCGAACGAAAAGTTCCGTGGTGTGCGGGTGAATCTGGCTGACAACGAAATGCGCATTACCGCGAATAATCCGGAACAGGAAGAAGCGGAAGAAGTACTGGACGTGAATTATCAGGGCGGCGAACTGGAGATTGGCTTCAACGTCAGTTATATCCTGGATGTACTCAATACCCTGAAGTGCGATCAGGTCCGGATTTCGATGTCTGATGCTACCGCCAGTACGCTGATTGAAGATGTGGCGGACAGTGATGCCCTGTACGTGGTGATGCCAATCCGGCTGTAACCATGGCGCTGACGCGATTTATTGTCAAAGACTTCCGAAATCTGGAAGCTTGTGATCTCACCTTGTCTGATGGCTTTAATTTTCTGGTCGGTGCCAATGGCAGCGGCAAAACCAGTCTGCTGGAAGCCATTTATTTCCTTGGCCACGGCCGTTCCTTTCGCAGCCACCTGACCAGCCGGATTATCCGTCATGGTCAGCCTGAGCTGGTATTGCACGGCCGGGTACAGACGGAAAGTGATCTGGAGCGGCCGCTGGGCATCCAGAAGCAGCGCGACGGGACGACACAGGTTAAAATAGCCGGCCAGACAGGCCAGAAAGTCGCACAGCTGGCACAAATTCTGCCACTGCAATTGATCACTCCGGAAGGGTTCGAGTTGATGGTGGGGGGGCCGAAATTCCGCCGTGCCTTCATCGACTGGGGCGTGTTCCATGTGGAACCCCGTTTTTATCAGGCCTGGAGCCGGGTGAAGCGGCTGACCAAGCAGCGGAACGCGCTGCTGAAAACCGCCCGTAGCTACCGTGAACTCAGTTACTGGGATCAGGAACTGGCCCAATTGGCCGAAACCATTGACGGTTGGCGTCATGAGTATGTGGCGGCGCTGCGAGCGCAGGCGACGGCTTTTTGTGCCGACTTTCTGCCGGAATATGAGATTCAGCTCGGATACTACCGCGGCTGGGAGAAATCGACCCCTTACGGCGAACTGCTGGCAGCCAGCTTTGAACGGGATGTGCAACTGGGTTATACCGTCAGCGGCCCGCACAAAGCGGATCTCAGGCTGAAGGTGGCGGCGATGCCGGTGGACGATGTACTGTCCCGGGGGCAACTGAAGTTGTTGATGTGTGCCCTCAGATTGGCACAGGGCCAGCAGTTACGACAGGCCACAGGTAAGCAGTGTCTCTACCTGATTGATGACTTTGCTTCCGAACTCGACAGTGGTAAGCGGGCTTTGCTGGCCAAAGGATTACGCGATACGCAGGCACAGGTGGTCATCAGTGCCATCAGCGAGGAACAGCTGGGCGACATGAAGGACGAAAAGGGCAAGATGTTTCATGTCGAACAGGGTAAAATAACCGCAGGATAAATAAAGCGAGAGTAACTCAATGTCCAACAATTACGATTCATCAAGTATCAAGGTATTAAAGGGTCTTGATGCGGTACGTAAGCGTCCGGGGATGTACATCGGCGATACGGATGACGGTACAGGTTTGCACCACATGGTTTTTGAGGTCGTCGATAACTCTATCGATGAAGCTCTTGCTGGTCACTGTGAAGATATCGTGGTGACGATTCACGAAGATGGCTCGGTTTCAGTCAGCGATGACGGTCGGGGGATCCCGACAGACATGCACCCGGAAGAAGGGGTGTCTGCGGCCGAAGTGATCATGACCGTGCTGCACGCAGGCGGTAAGTTTGACGATAACTCTTACAAAGTCTCCGGCGGTCTGCACGGGGTGGGTGTTTCCGTGGTGAACGCCCTGTCTGACAAACTGGAACTGACCATTCATCGTCACGGCCATATTCACCAGCAGGTGTACCATCTGGGTGAACCTCAGACACCGCTGGGTGTCATTGGTGATTCAGAACGTACCGGTACCCGGATCCGTTTCTGGCCGAGCGATACCATTTTCACCGACACGTTATTTCATTACGAGATTCTGGCCAAGAGACTGCGTGAGCTGTCGTTCCTGAACTCCGGCGTGTCGATTAAACTGATTGATGAGCGCGATAACAAGCAGGATCACTTCATGTATGAAGGCGGTATCCGTGCGTTCGTTGAGCACCTGAACCGAAACAAAACCCCGATCCATCCGAAAGCATTCCACTTTGAGTTTGAGCGTGAAGACGGGATTTCCGTTGAAGTCGCAATGCAGTGGAACGATAGTTTCCAGGAAAACATTTATTGTTTTACCAATAACATTCCGCAGCGTGATGGCGGGACACACCTGGCCGGTTTCCGTGCCGCGCTGACCCGTACCCTGAATAACTTCATGGATGCGGAAGGCTACGCCAAGAAAGCCAAAGTCGCGACTTCGGGTGATGATGCCCGTGAAGGTCTGACGGCTGTGGTTTCCGTGAAAGTGCCGGATCCGAAATTCTCCAGCCAGACCAAAGACAAGCTGGTTTCCAGTGAAGTGAAACCTGCCGTTGAATCGGCGATGGGTGAGAAGCTGAGTGAATTCCTGCTGGAAAACCCGAGTGACGCCAAGATTGTCTGCACCAAAATCATTGATGCCTCCCGTGCCCGTGAAGCTGCGCGTCGTGCCCGTGAAATGACCCGCCGTAAAGGCGCACTGGATCTGGCTGGCCTGCCGGGCAAACTGGCAGACTGTCAGGAAAAAGATCCAGCGCTGTCTGAACTTTACATTGTGGAGGGTGACTCGGCCGGTGGTTCTGCCAAGCAAGGCCGAAACCGGAAGAACCAGGCAATCCTGCCGCTGAAAGGTAAGATCCTGAACGTTGAGAAAGCCCGTTTCGACAAAATGCTGTCGTCTCAGGAAGTCGCGACGCTGATTACTGCGATGGGTTGCGGGATTGGCCGCGATGAATACAACCCGGATAAACTGCGTTATCACAGCATCATCATCATGACCGATGCCGACGTTGATGGTTCGCACATCCGTACGCTGCTGCTGACCTTCTTCTATCGTCAAATGCCGGAGCTGATTGAGCGGGGTCATATCTATATTGCTCAGCCGCCTTTGTACAAAGTGAAAAAAGGCAAGCAAGAGCAGTACATCAAAGATGATGAAGACATGAACCAGTTCCAGATTGCACTGGCGCTGGAAAATGCCTCACTGTTTACCAGTGACAGCACACCGGCGATTACTGGCCTGGCACTGGAAAATCTGGTGAAGCAGTATAACGGTGTGGTGAAACTGATTGAGCGGATGAGCCGTCGTTATCCGACGCTGCTGCTGAATGAACTGACATACCAGCCGCGACTGGGTGAAGAGAAACTGGCAGATCAGGCACAGGTCGAAGCTTGGGTGAAAGGCGTCGTCGATGCGCTGAATGCCAAACAGTCGGGTGAAAGTCACTACGGTTACGAGCTGTTCCAGGACAGCGAGCATGACGCCTGGTTGCCGAAGATTGTTGTGCGTACGCATGGTGTCGATTACCAGTACCCGCTGAGCTACGATCTGCTGCACTCGAAAGAGTACGCGAAACTGGCGGATCTGTCGGAAGCCTTATGTGATTTGCTGGAAGAATCTGCGTATATCCAGCGTGGTGAGCGTAAGCAGCCGGTATCCAGCTTCAAGGAAGCACTGGATTGGCTGATCAAAGAATCGACTCGGGGTCTGAGCCGTCAGCGCTATAAAGGTCTGGGTGAGATGAACCCGGATCAGCTGTGGGAAACCACCATGGATCCGGAATCACGCCGGATGATGCAGGTGACCATTAATGATGCAGTGGCAGCGGATGAGCTGTTTACTACACTGATGGGTGATCACGTAGAACCGCGTCGTCAGTTCATTGAAGAGAACGCCCTGAACGCGAATCTGGACGTATAAATTTTTCCGATGACGGAACACAAAACGCCGCTCAATGAGCGGCGTTTTTTTATGTGTGCTGTTGCTCGGGAGGCTGACGCCGTAATATTTTTCGGGTGTCAGAGCCTGACCAATGCACGTTCGACAATGAATTTTGTATCGATAGTTCGTGGCAAAGTCCCGAACTGGTGGGACGGATGATTAGAAAGACGTGCCAGTGCAAAGGCTTCGGCAATCTGCGGTTCGCCATAGGTGAAGAGGGTGGCAGCCTGCCAGATTAGGGCGAGCTGTTCCATCAGCCCTCTTGCCCGCACTTCAATATCCTGCTGATCGGCAAAGTCTGCTTTGAGTGCAGCCAGCTTTTGATCAAAGAGTGGGTGTCTTCCTTGAGCTTTTTCGAATTCTCTAAATAATGCCTTGAAGGTGTCAGGCTCGTGATGCAGCACGCGTAGTAAGTCGAGACACTGCACATTACCTGAACCTTCCCAAATTGAGTTTACCGGTGCTTCCCGGTACAGGCGGCTGGTCATATTTTCTTCGACATAGCCCACACCGCCAATGCATTCCATTGCCTCGGCTGTTTGTTGAATTGCACGTTTACAGATCCAGTATTTTCCAATGGCCGTCGCACTGCGGATGAGCGCCGCCTGCTGAGGGTTTTCAATGTGATCCAAGGCATGGGCAATCCGCAGGGTAATCGCCAGGGCGGCTTCGGCCTCCAGTGCCAGATCAGCCAGCACATTGATCATCAATGGCTGGTCGTGCAGGTTCTTGCCGAACACGCTTCGGCCCGATGTATGCCAGATGGCTTCTTTTGCAGCCTGGGCCATCAGGGCGCTGGAGCCGATCATGCAGTCGTAACGGGTGAGGGCGACCATGTCGATAATCGTACGGATCCCCCGGCCTTCTTCCCCCAGTAACCAGCCGTGCGCACCGCGAAATTCAATCTCAGCACTGGCGTTGGAGCGGTTACCCAGTTTGTTTTTCAGGCGCTGGATATGAATTGGATTTTTACTGCCATCTTCCCGCCAGCGGGGCACCAGAAAACAGGAGAGTTGTTCACCGGTTTTTGCCAGCACCAGAAAAGCATCACACATGGGGGCCGAGCAAAACCATTTGTGTCCCACCAAGCTGTATACCTGTCCAGGTCCGGATTCTTGCACCGGTGTGGCGATAGTCGTGTTGGCCCGGACATCAGAGCCGCCTTGTTTTTCTGTCATCGCCATGCCAATGGTGACACCTGCTTTTTCGAAGTAAGGTTTGTTGCTGCCGTCGTATTGGGTCGAGAGGATTTTCGGGAGCCACTGTTCAGCAATGTTGGGTTGGTGTCTGAGGGCAGGTACGCAGGCAAATGTCATGGTGAGCGGACAACCTGAGCCGGGATCGGCCTGATTGTGCAGAAATGCCATCGCTGCGCGGGCAACATGAGCGCCGGGCCGCGGCTGGGTCCATGGCAGACTGATATGTCCGGCTTCGATCGCATGGGCCATCAGCTGATGATAAGCCGGATGATAATCGACCTGATCGATCCGGTAGCCAAAGCGGTTGTGCGGTTGAAATTCTGGCAGGTGCCGATTGGCGAGGAAACCGGCTTCAAGCAGTTCATGGCCGATGTGATGACCAAATTCAGACAGTCGATCATTTGCCCAGTTGCCGGAGAACTGTGTCACCCAGTAGTTCAGCACAGGATCAGTATCGTAGGCGTTGTAGTTTTCCAGTGGCGCAGGCTGATTGAAAACGAGATGGGTGTCTGGATGATGTATCGAAGTGGGCTGGTCAGTCATGGTTGATTCCCTCTGGCGTCATGATTGCTGCCGTGAATTGTGAGACCGGGCAGTTACCGTGCATTAACAATGCACTTTAACTGGCTTAAGATATTTTTCTATCGCTGCCCATGCCAATTTATTGTTGAATCGTGCAAAGCAGTTGCCAGAGAACGGAAATGGGTGTGAGCCCGAACAGTCAGGTGGAGTCAGCATCATGGAAGGCTATTACTCAACGCTTAGCAGCTGGATAATCCCGATGACCCGAGCCATGCAGCAGCAGGGTCTGGATATTGAAAAGGCACTGTCGGCGTGCGATCTCGATCTTCATCAGTTACATAATCAGGACATCCGGGTGCCGATCCGGAAGTTGTCTGCGCTGATTGATTATTGTAATCACCACTTTCCTGCTCAGGATTTTACGGTTCAGATCGCCCGTTATTTCCATCCTGGCGTCTTTCATATTCTGGGCTACGCCATGATGTCGGCAGATACCCTGGAAGATGCACTGCGACAGCTGGTGGAATACCATCGTGTGGTGTGTGATATCAGTGACCTGCGTTTAATTGAAACTGATGATTTACTGGTGCTGGACGTCAGCTTACGGACCCCGGGGGAAGACCCACAGTTGTTGTTACGGCCTCAGGAGCTGGAAGTTTTTTTCGCGATGGTGGTCAGTTTTGCTCGGGATGTCATCGCTGCCGAATATAGTCCTGCTGCGGTTGCGTTTCAGAATACGGCACTACCGCAGGGGGCAGGCTACCTGACTGATTTTTTCCGTTGTCCGGTTCAATTTGAGCAGCCGCGCAACACGCTTGCTTTCGACAAACTGAGTGCCCGGCGTCAACTGTTGACAGGAAATGCCACCATTCGACAGGAGCACGAAAAAATCCTCCATGAGTTTTTGGCGCGTATTGATCGCCATGACTTGATTCATCAGGTGAAGTGTAAAATTCTGGAACGTTTATCGTTGGGCGCTCCGGCACAGCGAGATGTTGCAGCGTCGCTGGGGATGAGCCTTCGAAATTTGCAGCGAAAACTCAGCGAGCTGGAGACCAGCTATAAAAGCATTTTGGAAAACAGCCGGAAACATCTCGCTTTGCATTATGTGCAGCGTCAGGATTTGGCATTGGGTGAGATCAGCTATCTGGTTGGCTTTGCCAGTGAATCGAATTTCCATCGCGCCTTCAAACGTTGGACAGGTCAGTCACCAGGGCAATATCGCCGGAACCTGCACTTGTCGCCGCGTGCATCTTGAGGCCGGGAGACTACAAGCGATATTTGAACGTGACAGGTGCGCTAAAATTTTTTTCATTGTCCCCTTGAATGCTTTTTTTACGACCTTATATCTATCTGTGAAGCAGGAGGTGCCATCGGTTTGGGCCTTCAATGGTTTGTCCAAGAGGAAAACCCGCTTCAGTTTTTTCACCGTAAATAGTATTGCTTCATAGAAGGATAGTGATTATGCGTACCTTAGATTTTTCTCCCCTGTATCGTTCTGCCATTGGTTTTGACCGTCTGTTTAATCAGATGGAGCAGAACCTGAATAACAGCAATGGTGGATATCCTCCATACAATATTGAACAGCAAGACGAAAACCATTATCGCATTACAATGGCGGTTGCCGGTTTTGGTGAAGAGCAAATTGAGATCAGTCAGCATCAGAATCGACTGATTGTGACCGGTAAACGTGCGGAAGCTGATGCAGAAGATAAGCGTCATTATCTGTATCAGGGTATCGCAGAGCGAGATTTCGAACGGAAGTTCCAACTGGCCGATCATGTCAAAGTGATTGGTGCCTCGATGGAAAATGGTCTGCTTCATATCGAACTGGAACGTGAAGTGCCGGAAGAAGAGAAACCACGCAAGATCGCCATTAATGGTCAGCGTTTGATTGGTCGTGAAGAGACCGTGGTCAACGACAATATCTGAATCTGAGTTTGTTTCAAGATGTATGGAAGGTCAGCCTGAGGGCTGGCCTTTTTTATTCGCGGCTGACAAGTGGCGTGGATATGTTTCACGTGAAACCCTATTTTTAGGGGAGCTTGTGTTCGAATGTTTCACGTGGAACACCATGGGATAGTCGCAGGTGTGATTGTGATAACTAAAGGTGGCAAGGTAGGATTGCGTTTTTGTTGTGTGTGGTAAGGAAGAGAACATGGAACAACAATGGACGGGTCAAAGCATCAACAGGGCACGTGTCTGCTTATCTGAGCAAGACCCATATTTCAGGTGCTGTGACAGGCGAGGGATCGTCTTGATAGAAGCAGATGAACAGCATGAAGCATTCGCCTTTGCGCTGAAAAAGGCGGCGGAACGGGAAGCGGTGACACGGATATTTGGCTGGGACGAACCCTTGCAGTACCAATTACATCTTCGGGAGTGGCAAGCTTGCAAACCTTCATTGATTCTTTTCGAGGGTAAAGCAATCGGCAGTGTGTTACTGGAAAGTGTTGAAGTAATTGCTGAGGAGAGTGAAGCTGTCGAACGTTCTTTGCATTTCAGTCGCTTCTTTTTGATGCCTGAATGGCAGGGGCGGGGAATTGGCAGCGCCGTTTTGGCTGGTGTGATGACTTTGGCCGATGCTGAAGGTTTACCTTGCCAGCTTCAGTATTTGGTTGGGAATCCTGTCGCGGCATTATACTGTCGGTTTGGTTTTGAGGAAGCATCTCGGGACAGCCAGTTTGTCACCATGATTCGACAACCGCTCTCTGTTGCCTAGATAGCTGTTGTTTGTTCAGACGTGTTTCCTATGCAGTGTCACACTGAAGTACAGTGAAAATTCTGGGCTGAAATCTGGCATCATCGGAAAGCGAGCAGCACGGTGGAAAAACGATAAAAAAACAGGGCAGTGATTTGCCCTGTTTGTGACGGAATCGTGTTGTGGTCTTGAGGCGGTTAAACTTCCTGATATGCCTTTGCGACTTCTTCAGCAATGATCGCAATGCCGCGCTGCATCTTTTCATCTTCCTGGACATAGTTCATGCGCAAACATTCGTGGCCATGACTCCAGTCTTCTTCCAGTCCGATAAAGAAGTATTCGCCAGGAACGATCAATACGCCACGAGCTTTCAGCCGTCGGTAGAGTTCCATGGTGGTAATAGGCAAATCTTTGAGCCATAGCCA
This sequence comes from Photobacterium galatheae, assembly GCF_000695255.1. GTDB lineage: Bacteria > Pseudomonadota > Gammaproteobacteria > Enterobacterales > Vibrionaceae > Photobacterium > Photobacterium galatheae. The sequence continues at coordinate 52,245 of NZ_JMIB01000015.1, forward strand.
TAAGAACATCGCGCCTTCTGGCTTATGGACCCGGAAGCGTGCATCAGGAATGGCTTCCTGTAGCCATTTCACCGCTTGCTGGGATTTAGCTTGATAAAACGGTTTGATGACCTCCTCACTCAGGCGCAGTAGATCTCCTTGCTCAATCATTTTATTGGCAATCGCTGGGCCGACACTGCCGGGTGCCAGGCTGAGAACGCCATTCATGTTGGCCAGTGCCGTCGTGATTTCTTCACTGGCGATGACAATGCCACAGCGCACACCGGGTAAGCCAAGTTTCGACAGACTCATACACAGAATCGTATTGTGATTCCAGAATGGCGTTACGTCTTCAAAAATGATATCCGGGAAGGGCATGCCATAAGCATTGTCGATGATCAGTGGAATGCCGTGTTGCTGAGCCAGCTCATCGAGGTGGCGGATTTCTTCATCGGTCAGCACATTGCCGGTCGGGTTGGTTGGCCGTGAGGCACAAATTGCGCCGACGTTGTCATCGACTTTCAGCGCTTTAAAATCGACGTTGTATTTGAACAGGCCGTTGTCGAGCAGGGTGATTTCTGGCCTGTAGGAAATAAACATATCCGGACTAACGCCAGCATCAGCATAGCCAATGTACTCGGGGGCGAGGGGGAGCAGGATTTTTTTGTGGCTGCCATCTGGGAAATCACCGGCGAGCAGATTGAACAGACTGAAGAAAGCACTCTGGCTGCCGTTGGTCAGACTGATATTACGGCTGCTGATCTCCCAGCCGTATCGTTCACGCAGCAGGTCGGCAAGGGCATTGATAAAGGTGTTCTTACCTTGCGGGCCGTCATAGTTGGTCATGGCCGCCGCCAGTTCGCCACTTTCATTCAGGTGCTGGCTGAGCTGGGTAAAATAGTCGACCATGGCCGGAATTTGCGCCGGGTTACCACCGCCTAACATAATGGCGTCTGGGTTGCGCAGGCCATCATTCAAATCATCCATTAATTGGGTAATGCCTGAGTAGCGGGCAAACTTGTTACCGAATGTAGAAAACTCCATCTTGCTTCGACCTCAGCGTGTGTCTTGTTTGTGATTTTTATTGTGGGTGAGTCAAACAACATACATCAATGATACGAACAGTGAAAGTGACTTTAGCCACCCAAAACTCACGATGTGTTTCGGGTAGGTTTCACGTGAAACACCGAAGAAAGCATGCTTGTTATGAATAAGTTTAGATGAAGCACACTGCCATGAATGCGGTTGCGTTGCATGTTTCTCGGTTGTATCGCAAAGTTTTTGGTGGGATGCTTCGGGCTCTGATATTCCCTTGTTTTCTCCAGTTTCTGTTGTAAGCTTGACGAGCGTCGCCCACGCTGCCTGCTCGCGGAAAGGATAGGATCCAGGGTGAATGGTATTGCTGCCTTCGGCAGCCCACATGTTATGTTTACCTTCTCTTCTGTTTGGCGAGTACAGAAATCATGAGAATGGTGAAGTTATGCATCCACACAATGCCTTTTCGCTCAACCTGAGCGCTCTCAAATCTCAGGCGAAGCAACGACTCAAAGCTATCCGTCAGGGGAGTACTGAGGCGTTGCAAACCGTTCAGAGCCATCATCCCAAACCTCATCAACTCAGTGCAGAAACGATCCGTCTGGCTGATGTTCAGTTTGTGATTGCGCGTGAGTTAGGGCTTCCCAGTTGGAGCCAACTCAAGCAGCATGTTGATTCACTCAGTGAGCACAGACGATTGATGGAACAGGGGAGCAATCCACTGGATAATGACATGCCCACGCTCCATCTACGATGTGGTCATGACATACAGCACAGGCTCAGGGAAGCGGGTTTCGCAGGGGATTTTCTGCCATTCATCGCTCCGTATTGTATCGGCCCTTTAACTTCAAGCACTGATTTTGAGATGCGCCGTGCTGACTTCATTCGCCATACTTTATTGAGTGAGACAGGTGAGTGCCCGGCGGCTGAGCAACTTGTGAAGGAGACACAATCCAAGCTGAGTCAGATCCGAAGTGAGCGTTATCAGCGTTTGGTCTTTTGGGTTGAACATGACAACTATGATCAATTGATGCTGATCCGACTGTTGGCATTTTTGGCTGATGTACCGACATCCACACAACGACGGATTGAACTGATTGAGGTTGATTGTTTTCCCGGGCATGATCGCTTTATTGGTTTGGGTCAGCTCCCCGCAGAAGGGCTTCGATCCCTCTGGCAGCAACGCCAAAATATCAGCCAGTCTAAGTTATGTCAGGCCCGTCTGATCTGGCAGGCGTTTTGTGCGCCGACGCCGCAGCCACTTGTGGCTTTATTGCATGCAACTGAGCTTGCCGGATTTCCGAATCTCAGGAACGTCATCATCAGACATTTGCAGGAGCTACCGCACTGTAACTCGGGTTTGAGTCTCACCCAAACACTGGCACTCAAGGTCTTGCAGCAGGCTGATCAGCCATTGGCTTTTTCGGATCTGTTTTCAGCTTATCAATCAGTTGAGCCGTTGCCATTTTTGGGCGACTTGATGTTCTGGGCGTTAATCAAATCGCTGACTTTGGGAACAGCACCCTTGATGACTGTTACGTCACGCGGTGAACCCAAGGGCTGGTTCAATCAAGAGTTGGTCATCACAGCTCATGGCCGTCGCTGTTTGGCACAGCAGGTGAGGGCTGAATGTCCTGTCTATTGGGTTGGCGGGATTGTGAGTCGGCCTGAACAATACTGGACCTGGGATCACCTGTCACTGAGCACACTCCATTTTATGGATGCCCGATAGTAAGCGATTTGAGGTGGGTCGTGTTTCACGTGGAACAATATCGGCTGACAGGATATCGGTTGACAGATAGATTGCTTCTGAGTGCTTGAATCGAGTGAGTGAATACGGCTGAGTTGGGTTTGATGAATGGATTCAGGCGAGTCGCTTGTTGCTCGCTCAAGGGAAGACAGGCAGGGCAAAAAAGTTTCACGTGAAACATCGGTGGCTCTGCTGGGTATGACGGATGTTCAGATTGAAAAAAGCCCGCTTGTGCGGGCTTTTGCGTTCTTGCATGTTTTGCTGTCAACGAGCTGACTGTTAGTTTTGCAGCAGGGAAATATCTGCAACTTTCAGGAATTCATTGCGCAGCTGGTTCAGCATGGTCAGACGGTTCACTTTCAATGCTTCGTCATCGGCCATGACCATCACGTTGTCGAAGAAGGCATCGACTGATTCCCGCAGGGTTGCCAGCTCAGACAGGGCTTGCTGGTAATCACCGGCGGCAAAGATTGGTGTCAGTTTCGCCGTGACTGATTCAACATTATTTGCCAGTGCTTTCTCTGCGTCTTCTACCAGCAGGTTGCTGTCAATGGATGCAGACAGCTGACCGTCAAATTTTGCCAGAATGTTTCCGACACGCTTGTTGGCTGCGGCCAGAGATTCAGCAGCATCCAGCGAACGGAAATGGCTGACCGCTTTGACACGCTTGTCGAAGTCGGAAGGTGAAGTCGGGCGGCGTGCCAGCACAGCCTGAATCACATCGACCGTGTGGCCTTCGTCCTGATACCAGGCGCGGAAACGGCCCAGCATGAAATCAATCACATCGGCTTCAACATTGTGGTTTGTCAGCTTGTGACCAAACAGTTCTTTGGCTTTGCGGATCAGGTCAACCAGATCCAGCTGATAGCCTTTCTCGACCATGATGCGCAGGGCACCCAGAGCTGCACGGCGAAGGGCGAACGGGTCGTTGGCACCTTTCGGATGCTGACCAATGCCGAAGATACCGACCAGCGTATCCATTTTATCTGCCAGTGCGACTGCCGCAGCAACGTCAGAACCTGGCAGTTCATCACCGGCAAAGCGTGGCATGTATTGCTCGTTCAGGGCAACGGCAACATCTTCATGTTCGCCATCCAGACGCGCGTAGTGCATGCCCATGACACCCTGAGTATCAGTGAACTCGAACACCATGGAGGTCATCAGGTCACACTTCGACAGCAAACCTGCGCGCTCAGCGTGTTCCACATTGGCACCGATGAGCTGGGCAATGTAGCCAGACATTGAAGTGATGCGATCGGTTTTGTCACGCAGTGTGCCCAGCTGTTTCTGGAACAGGACGCTGTCCAGTTCGTGCAGACGGTCAACCAGCGGACGCTTGCGGTCGGTATTGAAGAAGAACTCGGCGTCGGCCAGGCGAGGGCGGACAACCTTCTCGTTCCCTTCGATAATATGACGCGGTTCTTTCGATTCGATGTTGGAAACGAAGATGAACTTCGGCAGCAGTTTGCCGTTTGCGTCATAAACCGGGAAGTATTTCTGGTCACCTTTCATGGTGTAAACCAGCGCTTCAGCCGGAACGTTCAGGAACTCTTCTTCGAAGGATGCAGTCAGCACGACTGGCCATTCAACCAGAGAGGTCACTTCTTCAACCAGCTCGTCTTCCAGATCGGCAATACCGCCAACGGCAATGGCCGCTTCTTTGGCACCGGCAATGATCTGTGCTTTCCGGGTTTCGTAATCAGCGATGACTTTACCGCGCTCTTCCAGAATTGCTGGGTACTGATCGGCATGTTCGATGCTGAATTCCGATTCACCCATGAAGCGGTGACCGCGAATGGTACGTGCAGATTCCACACCCAGAATGGTGCCCGGGATCAGCGCGTCGTTCAGCAGCATGACCAGAGTTTTGACTGGGCGGATGAACTGCGTCTCTTTGTCACCCCAGCGCATTGGTTTCGGAATCGGTAATTTTGCCAGCGCGGCTGCAGCCAGTTCACACAAAAGTTCGGTTGCTTGCTTACCTTTGACGGCTTCTTTGAACAGCAGCCATTCACCTTTGTCGGTTTTCAGACGTTCGGCCTGATCAACGGTAATTCCATTCCCACGCGCCCAGCCTTCGGCTGCTTTGGTCGGGTTTCCATCAGCGTCAAATGCTACGCTGACGGCAGGACCACGTTTCTCAACCACTTTGTCAGCCTGACCTTCAGCCAGCGCAGTGACTTTCAGGGCCAGACGGCGGGGTGCAGCAAACCATTCAATGTTCCCGAAGGCCAGTTCTGCTGCATTCAGTTCAGCCGCAAAGTTATCGGCGAAAGCTTCCGCCAGCGTACGCAGGGCTTTTGGTGGTAGCTCTTCAGTACCCAGTTCAATCAGAAAATTCTTGTCAGCCATGCGGGATCCTTACTTGTCTTTTTTACACATCGGGAAGCCCAGCGCTTCACGAGAGGCATAGTAGGCTTCAGCGACTTGTTTGGTCAGGTTACGAATACGCAGGATATAGCGTTGACGCTCGGTGACGGAGATCGCTTTGCGGGCATCCAGCAGGTTAAATGCATGACCGGCTTTCAGAATACGCTCGTAGGCTGGCAGCGGCAGGGGCTGTTCCAGTTCCAGCAGTGATTGACATTCTTTCTCGCACTGATCAAAGAAAGTAAACAGGAAGTCGACATCAGCGTATTCGAAGTTGTAGGTGGACTGTTCCACTTCGTTTTGGTGGAAGATATCACCATAGGTGACTTTGCCCAGCGGGCCGTCGGTCCACACCAGGTCATACACAGAGTCTACACCTTGGATGTACATCGCCAGACGCTCGATCCCGTAAGTGATTTCACCGGTGACCGGCTTACATTCCAGACCACCAACTTGCTGGAAGTAGGTGAACTGGGTGACTTCCATGCCGTTCAGCCAGACTTCCCAGCCCAGACCCCAGGCACCCAGAGTTGGGTTTTCCCAGTTGTCTTCTACAAAGCGGATATCATGAACCTGAGTATCAATGCCCAGCGCTTCCAGTGAACCCAGGTACAGTTCCTGGATATTGTCCGGTGATGGCTTGATGATGACCTGGAACTGGTAGTAGTGTTGCAGACGGTTTGGGTTTTCCCCGTAACGGCCGTCAGTCGGGCGGCGTGATGGCTGCACGTAGGCAGCTGCGATTGGCTCTGGACCCAGAGCACGCAGACAGGTCATTGGGTGCGAGGTACCGGCACCGACTTCCATATCCAGCGGCTGCACGATCGTACAACCTTGCTTGCCCCAGTAATCCTGAAGCGTCAGGATCATGCCCTGAAAGGTCTTAATGTCGTATTTTTGCATTGTCAGCTTCACGAGATCCGTTGATATAAGTAGAAAAGATAACAATCGAGTATACCTTGGCTGGCTTTGTGGGAGTAGGGGCCGCGCACGTTTTTTGCTCATAATGACCGCGTGTGTAAATTTTTGTCATCAGACTTCCGCCATAAGCAGAAACAGGGTAAAAAATTGACAGACTTTTGATATCCGATGGACAGTCTTGTCTACAATGCAGCAAGATAGTGCTCAGTTGAAACGGGCGTCTTGCTGAGCTGATGAACATTTAATGGGGAACAAGCATGCAACAACACACTTCTGCGGCTTCACGTAAGTGGGTACGCGCTATCCTTTTCGCTGGTGTTACTTCAATGGTGGCGACAGGTTGTACAACGGTGAATCCTTATACCCGTGAAGATCAGACGGCGAAATCAACCAGCGGTGCACTCATTGGCGCTGTGGCCGGTGCGGCGATCGGTGTGGCTTCATCCAGTAAAAAAGACCGGGGTAAAGGTGCGCTGATTGGTGCGGCTTCCGGTGCGGCACTGGGCGGCGGTATCGGCTACTACATGGATGTGCAGGAAACCAAGCTGCGTCAGCAACTGGAATCAACCGGGATCAGCGTGACCCGAAATGGTGATCAGATTGTGCTGAATATGCCCAATGCTATTACTTTTGGTGTCGATCAGTCGAATCTGAGCCAGCAGGCGATGAATGCACTGCAGAATGTCGCAACGGTGGTGAATGAGTACGATAAAACACAGCTGAATGTTTACGGTTTCACCGACAGCTCTGGTTCTGATTCATACAACCTGCGTTTGTCTCAGGTTCGTGCCAGTGAAGTAAGTAACTATCTGGTTCGTAGTGGTGTTGCTGCTCAGCGCGTATTGTCGAAAGGTATGGGTGAAGCACACCCGATTGCTTCGAATGCGAACGCTCAGGGCCGTGCACAAAACCGCCGCGTTGAGATTGTGCTGAGTCCACTGGAATCTTAATCGCATCTTGCGTCATCTCACTTTTCCAAGGGAAGCTTCGGCTTCCCTTTTTGATCACTTGAATCCCGACAGGGTTCTGGCTATCATGCCGTTTCCTTTGGGGAGTAGCCTTCCGTTCTGACGGAACAATCATCAACATAATTGAAGCAAAATCTTCATGGTGATTGTGACTGACCATCTCTCCGGTCAGTTTGGCGAGACCATAGGCAAATCGATATGAACCGGGGTGGGGCATGTCTGTTTGTCTTTGGTTTAAAATAATTATCCTCGCCCCAAAGAGCATGTCGTGAGCATTTTAGCTGTTTCCATTACTACTGTCGCACTGGCCGAAATTGGGGATAAAACCCAGCTGTTATCGTTGCTTTTAGCCAGCCGCTACCGTAAACCGGTTCCCATTATTCTGGCGATCTTTTTAGCCACGATTCTGAATCATGCCCTGGCTGCCTGGTTAGGCGTTGTGGTGGCGGATTATTTATCACCGGAAGTCCTGAAGTGGGTGCTGGTCGTGAGCTTTATTGCCATGGCAGGCTGGATTTTAATCCCGGATAAACTGGATGATGACGAGTCGATTTCCAGTCGCGGCCCTTTTATCGCTAGCTTTATTGCATTTTTCATCGCTGAAATTGGCGATAAGACTCAGGTGGCAACGACCATGCTGGGTGCGAAATACCATGACGGGCTGATGTTGGTTGTCTTGGGAACGACGATTGGTATGTTATTAGCCAATGTGCCGGTGGTTCTGATTGGCAAATTGTCTGCCGATAAAATGCCGTTGGGTTTGATTCGCAAAGTGACGGCAGGCTTATTTTCTTTGCTGGCTCTAGGGGCGGCATTCGGCTTGTAAGGTCAGCGAATATGTGCGATTCAGTCCAGTCTTGAATCAGCGCAATGAAAATGTCATCAGGCAGCGTTAGGCTGCCTGATTCAATTTATGCCTTCCCTTTACGGATGAGAAAGCGATATGGCAGGGACTCGGTATCCGCGGCCAGCAGGGTGTGATCCATAAAACGGCAGAAGCTGGGGATATCACGGGTCGTTGACGGATCATCGGCCAGCACCAGCAAGGTTTCGCCTTCGGCCATCTTGCGGACCGTTTTTCGCACCATCATGACCGGTTCCGGACAACGCAGTCCTTGTGCCTCCAGGCTGTGAGTGGCGGAATCAAAATTCGTGGTTGTGCTCGTGGTCATAGTCGTGCCATATCGTAAATGAGAGCCAGATCATACTCATGGATAATAAATAATCAACCAGGGGTTGGCAAAGGTAACAATTATGTGTAACTTAGTTAACAAGTTGTTAACTTTGTTGTCATCACAGGGAGGCGAGGATGATTACTCAGATGGATAGACTGACTATTTACTGTGTGCTGTGCTTTATCGCTTTCTGCTCGATTGTACTGCGTAACGTAGACGAATTAACTGTCTTTTCGCTGGCGGGTCTGGTCGCCGCAGCGATTGGACTCTGGCTTGAGCTCTCACATTCTCCGGAGCTTGAGGAAGAGGAAAGCTAACTTTCACATCTACTACACTCCCCCAGTTTTCTTGGGCTTCCCCGCTATTATGGCGGGATTTTTTTTACCTGCTGGTCGCAGATAAAAACTTCACCCGGTTCGTCCGGATGAAGTTTTTGAGCCTGAGTCTGATCGTTTATGACAATTTCACCAGGGTACGACCGGTCACCTGACCCTGAATAATGGCCTGGGCCAATTCCGGTACCTGTTCCAGAGTGACCGTCTGGCCGGCTTGCTGGTAAAAACTTGCTGGCAGTAGTTCGCTCAGTCGCTGCCATGCCTGCTGACGTTTTTCATAAGGACAGTAAACCGAATCGACCCCTTGCAGGCGAACATTGCGCAAAATGAATGGCATGACAGTGGTGGGTAAATCAAAGCCACCCGCCAGCCCGCACGCCGCGACGACACCGTTGTAGTCGAGTTGGCTCAGCACTTTCGCCAGCATTTTGCTGCCGACGGTGTCAATCGCACCTGCCCAGCGTTGTTTTTCAAGCGGTTTGGCCGCTTCTTCCAGTTCGCTGCGCTCAACGATGGTGGTTGCGCCGAGCTGTTTGAGTAGCTCACCATTTTGTGAAGCGCGACCGGTCACCGCTGCAACGCGGTAACCCAGTTTGGCAAGCAGCGTCACGGCAACTGAGCCGACACCACCACTGGCGCCAGTGACCAGTATTTCACCTGAATCCGGGGTCAGACCGGCATCTTCCAGCGCTTGAACACAGAGCATAGCGGTCAGCCCAGCGGTGCCGATGACCATGGTTTGCTCACAGGTCAGATTGGCAGGCAAGGGGACCAGCCAGTCGGCTTTCACCCGGGCCAGTTCAGCCATACCGCCCCAGTGATTTTCACCGACACCCCAGCCGGTCAGAACGACTTTATCGCCTGGCTGATAGCGGCTGTCTGTGGATGTCTGCACCGTGCCGGAAAAATCGATTCCCGGTACCATGGGAAACTGGCGGATGATCTTTCCAGCACCAGTAATGGCCAACCCGTCTTTATAGTTCAGCGAGGAAAATTCAACTGCAACCGTCACATCGCCGTCCGGTAATTGGTTGTTATCGACGTCGCCAACTTGTGCCAGTGTTTTGTTGTCTTGCTGGTTGAGGATCAGTGCTTTAAACATGGTTTTTCTCCGTGCGAAGTAAAAGCGCAAAGCATGAGTGTAGTCAGTCAGGTTGTCCCAAATCTGAATCTCAGACAACTTTTCCTGAAATTGAACCGAAAAAAAGCCCACAACTGGTGCGGGCTTGGTGAAGTTGAAGAGCGAGTTAGCCGTCCACGCGCTCAAAAATGGTCGCAATGCCCTGACCCAGACCAATACACATGGTCGCCAGGCCGTATTTGACATCGTGATGTTCCATCAGGTTAATCAGCGTGGTCGAGATACGCGTACCGGAGCAGCCCAGCGGGTGGCCCAGTGCAATGGCACCACCGTTCAGGTTCACTTTTTCATCGACCATGTCCAGCAGACCTAAGTCTTTGGCGCATGGCAGAGATTGCGCTGCGAAGGCTTCGTTCAGTTCAACCATACCGATGTCGTCGATCGTCAGGCCGGCACGTTTCAGCGCTTTTTTCGTCGCAGGCACCGGGCCGTAACCCATGATGGACGGATCGCAGCCGGCAATCGCCATCGACTTGATGCGAGCGCGGATCTTCAGGCCCAACTCTTTCGCTTTGCTCTCGCTCATGATCAGCATGGCAGAAGCGCCATCAGACAGGGCTGATGAAGTCCCGGCAGTCACAGTACCATTGGCTGGATCGAAGACCGGACGCAGGCCAGACAGGGTTTCTACAGTCGTTTCCGGACGGATGACTTCGTCGAAGTCATACAGCTTCAGCACGCCATTTTCGTCGTGACCTTCAGTCGGCAGGATTTCGTTTTTGAAACGGCCCTCAATGGTCGCGGCATGGGCACGCTGGTGAGAGCGCGCTGCAAAGGCGTCCTGCTGTTCACGGCTGATGCCATGCATGCGGCCCAGCATTTCAGCGGTCAGACCCATCATGCCTGCGGCTTGCGCGACAGACTTGGACAGACCCGGGTGGAAGTCGACGCCGTGATTCATCGGTACATGGCCCATGTGTTCGACACCGCCCACCAGACAGATTTCTGCATCACCGACCATAATCGAGCGGGCGGCACAATGCAGGGCATCCATAGATGAACCACACAGACGGTTGACTGTGGTTGCACCAACCGTATGTGGAATACCGGCCAGCAGCGCAGCGTTACGGGCAACGTTAAAGCCTTGTTCCAGGGTTTGCTGCACACAGCCCCAGTAGATGTCTTCAATCGCGGTTGGCTCGACCTGAGGATTGCGCTCCAGCAGGCCTTTCATCAGATGGGCAGACAGATCTTCTGCCCGCTTATTCCGGAATGCACCAGCTTTAGAACGCCCCATCGGGGTACGGATGCAATCAACAATTACGACGTTATTCATGTGTTTATCCTCGTCCTTAAGCGTTTACGGGTGCGTTGTAATAGCTTTCGCCTTTCTCTGCCTTTTCACGAAGACCGGCAGGGACTTCGTAGACGGCACCAAGATGAGCGAATTGATCAGCCATTGCCACATAATTCGCCAGGCCGATGGTATCCAGGTAACGGAAGACACCGCCACGGAATGGAGGGAAGCCCAGGCCGTAAACCAGTGCCATGTCGGCTTCTGCCGGGGTGGCAATAATGCCTTCTTCCAGACAGCGGACAACTTCGTTGATCATGGGCACCATGATGCGGGCAATGATGTCTTCGTCGCTGAAATCAGTGGTTCGGCTGACAACAGGAGCCAGTAGTTCAGCCACTTCCGGTGCCAAATCTTTCTTCGGTTTGCCTTTCTTATCCACGGAATAGGCGTAGAAGCCTTTGCCATTTTTCTGACCCAGACGCTGGTTCTCAAACATGACGTCAACAGCATCTTTGTAGTCTTTGCCCATCCGCTCCGGGAAGCCTTCTGCCATGACGGCCTGCGCGTGGTGCGCGGTATCGATACCAACCACATCCAGCAGATATGCAGGGCCCATTGGCCAGCCGAATTTCTTCTCCATGACTTTATCAATCTTGGTGAAGTCAGCACCGTCACGCAGCAACAGGCTGAAACCGGCAAAATAAGGGAACAGTACACGGTTGACGAAGAATCCGGGACAGTCATTGACGACAATCGGGGATTTGCCCATCTTGGCTGCGTACGCCACAACACGGGAGATAGTTTCTTCCGAGGTGTGCTCACCGCGGATGATTTCAACCAGCGGCATACGATGAACCGGGTTGAAGAAGTGCATGCCACAGAATTTCTCCGGGCGTTTCAGTGATTTTGCCAGCACGTTGATTGGAATGGTCGAAGTATTAGAGGTGATGACGGTGTCTTCACTCACACGTTCTTCTACTTCAGCCAGAACTGCCGCTTTCACTTTCGGGTTCTCAACCACAGCCTCAACAATCACATCGGCCTCTTCAATGCCGGCGTAATGCAGGGTTGGCTGGATAGACGCCAGAATTTTGGCCATTTTCAGACCATTGAGCTTGCCGCGCTCCAGTTGTTTGTTCAGCAGTTTCGATGCTTCGGTCATCCCCAGATCCAGCGACGGCTGAGCGATGTCTTTCATCATCACTGGCACGCCTTTCAGTGCAGACTGGTAGGCAATACCGCCGCCCATGATGCCAGCACCCAGAACGGCTGCACGTTGTGTGTCTTTGCCTTCTTTGGCGGCTTGCTTCGCTTTGCCTTTGATGTACTGGTCATTCAGGAAGATGCCGACCAGTGCCGGTGCTACTTCGCTTTTCGCCAGTGCGACAAAGCCTTTGTTTTCGACTTTCAGTGCTTCGTCGCGGCTCATGCCTGCGGCTTCTTCAATACACTTCACGGCAGTGATTGGGGCAGGATAGTGCGGACCAGCCACCTGCATCACCATACCTTTGGCCATGGTGAAGCTCATGGTGGCTTCAATTTTGTTCAGTTTCAGCGGGGCTTGCTTTTGCGCACGGCGGGACTGCCAGTCCAGCTTGCCAGCCATAGCGTCTTTCAACATGGTCAGGGCCGCTTCGTGCAGGGCTTCAGGGGCGACGACAGCATCGACCAGACCCAGCTTCAGGGCTTCAGGGGCTTTCTTCGCTTTACCGGCTGCGATGATGTCCATCGCCGGATCAGCACCAATCAGGCGAGGCAGTCGAACGGAGCCGCCCCAGCCAGGCATGATACCCAGTTTGGTTTCGGGCAGGCCGACCAGCGCTGTGGTATCGGCAACACGAATGTCTGTTGCCAGAATACATTCACAGCCGCCACCCAGTGCAAAACCGTTGATTGCAGACACGGTTGGCACAGAAATATCTTCCAGGCGATTAAAGATGGCATTGGCATCTGCCAGCCAGCTGGACAGGGTCTCTGCTTCCTGCGTCATGATGTCAGGGAATTCGGTCACATCCGCGCCAACAATAAAGGCAGGCTTACCGGAAGTCAGGAGTACACCTTTCAGTTCGGTTTGCTGATACAGCGCGTTGATAGCTTCACTGAGGTTTTCCAGGGTCTTGCGATCCAGCTTATTCACGCTGCCTGGTGCATTGAAGTTGATTTCCGCAATGCCATCCTCCAGATAGCGTACGGACAGGGTTTCACCTTGGTAAATCATGTTCTATCTCCGTGAATACCGGTTCACTTGCCGGCTTGATTTTGACTGGTTCGACCTGCAACCAGGTTAAAGATTAGTCTGGACTTGTTGTAAAGGGATTTCAACACCTATTTTAAACAATTGTTTAAACCTTGATGTGGGTGTGTTGCAAAAGGTGATGTGCGCCGAATCTTCTTTGGGTTATTCGTGGCTGATTTATTGGATGTAATTGGTTGCTTTTGCGAGGTATTTCATTCTGTTTATCTTTTTTCTCATCTTCAGGTAGCAATTGCGACTGTTATCAGTATACATCCAGAGTGTATTCCATGACCGGAATATCAATGGAGTGAATACTATTAAGGATATATGAATGAAGACAGCGCTGAAATTATTGCCTGTATTGGTTACGGCGGCTCTGGTGCCGACGGTTGCCCATTCGGTGACTTTGCCCAAACCGGCACCGGTTTTGGATCCAAGTGCCGACTGGTCCTGGGTTCAGGATGATTTGCCCTCAGATCCGCTCTATCCGCATCAGTGGCACCTGCAAAATCATGGTCAGGCGGCATTCTCCCGCTCAACCGGTACGGCCGGGCAGGACATGAACCTGTACGTGAGCCATGCGATTGGTGTACGTGGTCAGGGTGTCACCATTGCAGTCGTGGATGATGGTCTTGAAATTGGCCATCCGGATCTGGCCCCCAATATCCGTCCTGGCTCACGGGATGTGGTGAATAACGATGATGACCCTTCACCAGACGATCCAACCGACGGGCATGGTACTGCGGTTGCAGGTATCGCTGCTGCGGCAGGCTGGAATGGTATTGGTGGTCGGGGTGTGGCACCGTATGCCGGACTGAAAGGGTTCAACTGGCTCAATAATCAGTCGATGGAAGCCTGGCTGCTGTCGCATGGTGAAGCGGAAAACACTGCTGATGTACGGGTGTTCAACCAGAGCTATGGGTCGTCTTCTTTATTTCCTCGGAAGTATGATCTTAATGACCTGGATACCGCCCTCAGAGAGCAGGTTTATGAGCGTGTGACGCGCGAATCTCATCAGGGGCTCGGCAGCCTTTTCGTGAAATCAGCGGGGAACAGCTATAACCGCTTTACCATGAGTTTTACCTCGCTTGGCCGCACGCGGATTTTGCCCGGTGATTACTATGATCCGAACCGGATCGGGCCACCAAACAATGGCCTGCCCATGCAGGACAGTAATATTACCTCGGATAATGCCAACTACTGGAACATGGTGGTTTCGGCAGTGAATGCGGATGGCCAGCGTTCCTCTTATTCATCAGTCGGCGCGAACGTATTTATTGCAGCACCTGGCGGTGAATATGGCACGGATTCTCCGGCAATGATTACCACAGATGTGAGTGGCTGTGATGCGGGTTACAACACCCTGACCCGGACCAACAATGCACTGCACGGTGGCACGGCTTTGGATCCGCGCTGTGAGTATAATGGCACGATGAACGGAACGTCATCGGCGGCACCGAATGCATCGGGTGCAGTTGCGATGGTGATGTCGGCGAATCCGAATCTGAACTGGCGTGATGTGAAGCATATTCTTGCGTCTACGGCGACGAAAGTCGATCCGAATCAGGCCGGGGTCAGCCTGACATTCCAGAATATCGCCAATGAAGCAACGACCTATCAGGCTATTCCGGGATGGCAGACCAATGCTGCGGGCTATGATTTCCATAACTTCTATGGTTTTGGCCGTGTGAACGTTGATGGTGCCGTGGCGATGGCGCTGGACTACGATACACCATTACCACCGCTGTCGATCACGCCATGGCAGCGTGTAACGGCACAAGCACCGATCCAGGATGCGACCTTGCATGGTGCTGTCAGTGCGTTCAACCAGCCGCAAGACTTTGTCGTCGAGGCGGTACAAGTGAAGGTAGATATTGATCACCAGCGTGTTCAGGACCTGGCGATTGAGCTGATTTCTCCGTCTGGTACCCGCAGTGTCATCATGTCACCACGCACAGGGATGGTCGGGCAGTCGATCAGCAACCGGGTGGCCGGTTTTGAACAGCAACTGCTGCTGTCGAATCATTTCTATGGTGAGTCTTCGCAAGGGCGCTGGCAGTTAGTGGTTCGGGATACGAATAAAGAGGTCTCCAGCTGGATTGCAAAGCCGGCTGACAGAGAAGGGATCACGGTTCAGCAGGCCAATAACACTCAGGATGGTGTACTGAAATCCTGGGATATTCGATTCTTCGGTCATGAGGGGTAAATCATCATGAAAACCATTGTCATGTTATCTTCATTGCTTTTTGTTACCCCGGCATTGGCCGCATTGCCTTCGGTTGAGCAAGCAACGGAAGCAAGCGCAGGGACCTTGATCCTCAACGGTGTTGCCTATCAACGTTTGGCGGATCACCAACCCAAGACACGCCAGAAGCGTTCTCTGTCGGCACCTTTGGCATCGGCTGAAAATGCTGTATTGCGTAAGGGCGATCAGCTGCTGACACTCGACACCGTCGGTGAGACCGTTGAGGTAACCGGTAGCTTTCTGATTCGCCTCGGGCAAGACGTCGATGCATCGGCTTTTGCTGCACAGCATCAACTGGAACTGGTTTATGCCAGTGGTGAGATTGCGCTGCTGAAAGCCGAAGCCGGTCGTAACCTTCTGCCTGTCTTGCAGGCGCTGGAGAACAGTTATCAGGTTGAGCAGGTGACCCTGGAGCTGAACAGTCAACTGAACCAGCCTCAGTAAACAGGATGCAACTGAGACAGATGAAAAGGAGCTTCGGCTCCTTTTTTGTGTTGTGAATCTGTGCGGAGGGTTATGTTATTCTTGCGACTTTCGATTATATGAAGCGAAGCAAAGACATGGCACAGGCTCCATACCTTATTCCTGCAGAACCGGTGATTTTTGAAGAAGAAATCAAAAAGAGCCGTTTTATGACTTATCTGGCGCATACACCGGGTCTGGATGCCGCCAAAGCCTTCGTTCAGGAAATCAAAACCCGTCATGCCGATGCCCGTCATAATTGTTGGGCTTTTGTGGCGGGCCGCCCAGAAGATTCCATGCTGTGGGGATTCAGTGATGACGGAGAGCCTTCGGGAACCGCAGGTAAACCTATTTTGGCGCAACTGAGCGGATCCGGGGTCGGAGAAATCACGGCAGTTGTTACCCGATACTACGGTGGGATTCGTCTGGGAACCGGCGGTTTAGTGAAAGCCTATGGTGGTGGTGTGCAGCAGGCGCTTGCTGTGCTGATGACCAAAGAAAAGGTGATTACTTCAGCACTTTCTATCTGCTGTGCGTATAATCAGGTGCCGTTGCTGGAGGCCGTGATGGCCGAGCATGGTGCTGAAGTGGTTCATGCGGATTACGGTGTCGATGTCAGGATGACGCTTCAGCTCGACAACCGTCAGGTTGAGAACTTGAAAGTCATGTTAATGAATCGCAGTAGCGGCCAGATTCGAATTCAGGACGCAGATGAACCTTCTTAAAAGAATAAAATGAAGAGCGCCCGCTAAAGATTATGCAAATTCGTTCGATTATCCGTATTGTTGGCCTGCTGCTGGCATTGTTTAGTGTCACCATGCTGGTGCCGGCTTTGATCGCGCTGCTGTACCGTGATGGTGCGGGTTTTCCCTTTGTCGTGACTTTCTTTATCTTGCTGGCCGGGGGGGCTGCTTTATGGCTACCCAACCGTCACCACCGGCGGGAACTGAAGGCGCGCGATGGTTTCCTGATTGTCGTGTTGTTCTGGACGGTGATTGGCAGCGCCGGTGCGGTGCCTTTTATTTTGTCTAAAACGCCGGATCTGTCTTTGACGGATTCTTTTTTTGAATCTTTCTCTGCTCTGACGACAACCGGGGCGACCGTGATTGTCGGGTTGGATCACCTCCCGAAAGCAATTTTGTTCTATCGGCAGATGCTGCAATGGTTCGGTGGGATGGGAATCATTGTGCTGGCCGTAGCGATTCTGCCTGTGCTGGGCATCGGGGGCATGCAGCTGTACCGGGCTGAAATTCCGGGTCCCGTCAAAGACAGTAAAATGACACCTCGAATTGCAGAGACAGCGAAAACCCTGTGGTTTATCTATCTGGCGCTTACGGTGGCCTGTGCGGCCGCTTTCTGGGCCGCAGGGATGGATCTGTTTAATGCCATTGCCCACAGTTTCTCGACGGTCGCTATTGGTGGGTTCTCGACACATGATGCCAGTATCGGCCACTATAACAGTACGGCGATCAATATGGTGACCGTACTCTTCCTGCTGATTTCAGCCTGTAACTTTTCACTGCACTTCGCGGCATTCTCCAGTCGGGGGTTGCACGTGCGAACCTATTTTCGGGATCCTGAGTTTAAAGCTTTCCTGGTGGTTCAGCTGATTCTTCTGATGATTTGTTACAGCTTACTCATGAAGCATCAGACCTATGATAGCTGGTGGTCAACGTTGGATCAGGCGCTGTTCCAGACGGTATCCATTTCGACAACAGCTGGCTTTACAACGACCAGTTTTTCAGAATGGCCGCTTTTTCTTCCTGTGCTTTTGCTGTTCTCTTCTTTTATTGGTGGATGCGCAGGGTCGACCGGGGGCGGCATCAAAGTCATCCGTGTCTTGCTGCTGTTCCTTCAAGGGGTACGTGAGCTGAAACGTCTGGTTCACCCGCGGGCTGTGTACACCATCAAAGTTGGAAATAAGGCTTTGCCGCAACGTGTAGTCGATGCCGTCTGGGGTTTTTTCTCTGCCTATGCGCTGGTATTTGTCGTTTGTATGCTGGTTTTGGTGGGAACCGGAATGGATGAACTGACCGCATTTTCTGCGGTGGCTGCGACGCTGAATAACCTCGGACCAGGGCTTGGACAGGTTGCCGTGCATTTTGGAGAGGTCAATGATGCCGCCAAGTGGACACTGATTGTCGCGATGTTGTTTGGCCGCCTTGAAATCTTTACGCTACTGGTCTTGTGTACCCCGACATTCTGGCGCAATTAAGGAGAAACTATGGAAAAGGTGCTGATGCTGCATTCAAGTTGTGAAGGGCAGACCATCAAAATCCTCAAATATATCGCGCAGGAACTGGGTGTGGATTATCACTGTGATATACAAGATATCCATCAGCTACCAGCGCCAAACTTCAGCGAATACGACAAAGTGCTGATCGGTGCTTCTGTGCGTTACGGGCATTTAAATAAAAAACTCTATCAGTTTATTGAACGTCACCATGAATCGTTGGCCGCACAAAAAGCAGCTTTTTATTGCGTGAACTTGACCGCCCGCAAGCCGGGGAAAGATACGCCGGAAACAAGCGTCTATATGCAGAAGTTTCTGAAGAAGTCAGTCTGGCAGCCTATGTTGCTGGAAGTTTTCGCTGGTGCATTACGGTATCCACGGTATAACTGGTTCGATCGCACCATGATTCAGTTCATCATGCGCATGACCGGCGGTGAAACCGATACGACAAAAGAAGTGGAATATACAGACTGGCGGCGTGTTTCTGCGTTTTCCGAGGCATTTAAAGCACTTTAATGGGTGAAAAAAGCCGTTTTTGATTAACTTTTGCCCAAAAAAAAGAAAAATCAAAAAAATCTCAAAAATGCGCTTGCGCCCTGAAAGAAAGTCCCTATAATGCCGCCTCACTGAACGGGTTTACGGCCAAGAAAGCTAAAAACCAAAGGTTCAAAGGAAAGTTGTTCTGAAATAGATTGAAAAAAGTGTTTGACACAGTTTTTCATTTCGATAGAATGGCCGCCCTGTCCACGACGAGCGAATCGCGAGTCTGGCAAAGTTCTTTAACAATTTGACCATGCAATCTGTGTGGGCACTCGACAATGATACAGTCAAAAAGATTTTATCAGTGAACTGAGTGACCAATTGATAGCGCTTTTTCGAAAGGGTTATCGGCACAGTCAATTTATCAGTAATCACTGAGCCGC
>NZ_JMIB01000016.1 GCF_000695255.1 Photobacterium galatheae
AGAAAAACGACGCGGAAGATGAGGGGGCAAAATGATTCTGGCAGATGACTTTCATCTCGTGCCCAGTGGATTCCCGCCTGCGCGGGAATGACGATAATCAACTGATTTTTAACAAAAAATACGAGATGCCATCGAAATATTGATGGAAAGTTCGGCAAAAACGGAGATCCTATTGTGAAACCAAACAAAACGTTTTAACTGATCCTGGCCTGCGCATACTGATTCAGCAGCGAGCGCAGTTTGAGCGGTTTCACCGGCTTGCTGATAAACGCAAACCCCTTGCTGCGAATCGTCTGCTGCGTTTCCGGCATCCGGTCGGCGCTGATCACCACCCCATTGAAGACCCGTCCCAGCCTCGCTTCACACTGTTCCAGCACCGCCAGCCCGGTTTCCTGATTCGTCAGATGATAATCACTGAGGATCACATCCGGCACCCAGCCTTGCTCACACTGCGCCAGCGCGGCAGACACCGACTCAGCCAGACGAACCTCACAGCCCCAGCGGCTGAGCAGGTTCTCCATGCCGGTCAGGATATCCCTTTCATTATCGACACAGAGCACCCGGGTGCCGGACAGTGGCAGCGGCTGAACCTGGGCCACCGCCTCCGGTGTTTTCGGAATCTGAACCGCCAGCCCGCGACGGACCGACAAGGAGAACACCGTTCCCTCGCCCAGCCAGGATCGCAGCGACAGCGGATGATCCAGCACCCGGCTGATCCCGCGGGCAATCGCTAAGCCGAGACCGAGACCGTGCTCGCCCCGTCCCCGGTCAATGCGGGTGAACTCATCAAAAATATTGGCCTGCTTCTCGGCCGGGATCCCCGGACCGTTATCCCACACTTCAATGCGAAGCTGACTGCCGTCCCGACGAACACCCAGCAGTACCTGACCACCCGGATTGTAACGGAAGGCATTGGTCAGAAAATTCTGCAATGCCCGCCGTAGCAGTTTGGGATCGGAATGCACCAGCGCCTGGCTGTCGACCACAGCAAAGTCAATCCCTTGCTGTTTCGCCAGTGCGCTGAACTCGGCTTTCAGGTTATCCAGCACATCGCTGAGCGGGAAAACATGCACATTCACCTGCAACTTGCCCGCTTCCAGCCGAGATACATCCAGCAAGTCTCCAATCAGATCTTCCGCAGCGCCCAGCGCACTTTCAATGTGATGGGCCAGCCGGGTACTTTCTTCATCTTTCGCCACCTCACTCAGTGACGACGAAAACAGACGTGCCGCATTGAGCGGCTGCATCAGATCGTGGCTGACCGCCGCCAGAAATTTACTCTTCGACTGCGCCTGTTGCTCAGCCTGCTGGGTCGCAGACACCAGACGACGGTTGAGCTGTTCAAGCTCCTGCGTGCGCTGCCGGACCCGGGCTTCGAGGTTCTCATTGGCTTCCTTGAGCGCTTCCTCGGCCTGACGGAAAGCAGTAATGTCGGTGAAGCTCATCACAAAGCCACCGCCGGGCATGGGGTTACCCTGCACTTCAATCACCCTGCCATCCGGCCGAATCCGGGATGAGGTATGCGCTGTCCCCCGCTTCAGATGCTGGACCCGTTTTTCAACATGCTTTTCCGGATCGCCCGGGCCACACAGTCCCTGCCGGGCATTATGACGAATCACATCGGCAATCGGCCGTCCGACCTGAATCAGTCCCGGTGGAAAGGAAAACAACTCCAGATAACGCTGATTCCAGGCCACCAGCCGAAGCTGCTTATCTACCACGGCAATGCCCTGACTGATGTGCTCAATCGCGCCCTGCAACAGCCCGCGACTGAAATCGAACAGCTCAGAAGCCTCATCCACAATGGTTGCCACTTCTTCAAGCTGCATATTGCGGCCCTGTAGCGCTGAGGTCAGCACCAGCCGGGCAGAAGATGCGCCGAAAACCCCCGCCAGCACCCGTTCGGTATGACGGATCAGTGCCGCCGGTGCCTGTTGCTGCGGCAGGAATTCATCCTGATGCTGATGCGCAAACTGAGAAAAGGCATGACGCACCCGCTTACGGCCAACAAAGCGGGCCGCCAGCATTTCCAGCTCAGACACCGTCACCCGAGCCTGATACAGCCGGGCATCGTCCGCCTCCGGCATCGGCGCTCCGACAAAAGTCGCGGCCTGTAAACGTTCGGTCAGTGACGAGCGGGTCACGAGCGAAATCACCACATACAACACAACGTTTGTGGTCATACTCAGCAGCATGCCCCAGTCAACAATCGTGAGCGCATTAAGCACAGGCAGTGACGGCGGGGTCAGCAGCCAGAGCAAGAAGTTGGTTTCCGCCGTGCCGGCCAGCATCCCAGTCTGACTCATCAGGGTGATCACCCAGATCGCACTGCCGCCCAGCATCCCGGCATAGACCCCGTTGCGGTTCCCTTCGCGCCAGTAAATTCCTCCCAACAGTGCCGGAGCAAACTGGGCAATCGCCGCAAATGACAACAGCCCGATCGCCGACAACGATTCGATCTCATCCAGCACTTCATGAAAGCCCCAGGCTGCCAGCAGCAGCAACAGGATCAGTCCCCTGCGGATATTGAGCAGTAAACCGGAGAAAGCCGCATGATTGCGCCCGGATACCCGCAGCCGGCGCAGCAGCAGCGGCAGCACCAAATCATTTGAAGCCATGATCGCCAGTGCAATGGTCGAGACAATCACCATACCGCTGGCGGCTGACGTGCCACCAAGAAACGCCAGCAGCGCAATGGTATCTGCCCCCTGCAACAACGGCAGATTAATCACATAAGTGTCTGCCGATACGCCCGGCAGCAGCACCTTCCCGGCAAGCGCCAGCGGGATCACAAAGAGTCCCATCAGCAGCAGGTAAATCGGGAAAACCCGGCGAGCCAGATGCAGATCAGGCGCATGGGTGTTTTCAACGACCGTGGTATGGAACTGCCGGGGCAGACAGATAATGGCCGTCATGGTGAGCAGGGTATGAATAATAAAGCTGCCCAGATTTAAATCCATCGACGGCAGAAGCGACGCATCCAGCCGGGTCAGTTCCAGTGCCGGGATTTCCCACCACAGCAACATCACAAACAGGCCCACCACCAGAAAAGCTGCCAGCTTGACCAGCGACTCAAAGGCCACAGCCATCATCATGCCGCGGTGGTGTTCCGTGGTATCCAGATGACGGGTTCCGAACAGAACGGTAAAGGCGGTCAGCGCCAGCGTCACCAGCCAGGCAATGTCGCCGTCATTCAGACGACCACTCTGGGTCAGCTCCGGGGCAACCTGCGCCAGCCCCATAGTGATTCCCCGCAGTTGCAGGGCGATATAAGGCAGGATGCCGACGACGGCGATCAGGGTCACCAGCACCGCCAGCCCCTGCGACTTGCCGTAGCGGGCAGCAATAAAATCGGCAATGGAAGTGATGTGTTCGCGCTTGGCGATCAGGATCAGCCGGGCGAAAATCCGCCAGCCAAAGGTAAACACCAGGATCGGTGCCAGATAAATCGGCAGAAAAGACCACAGGTCGCGACTGGCTTGCCCGACCGTACCGTAGAATGTCCAGGAGGTGCAATAGACCGCGATCGACAGGCTATAGATCCAGGGCCGCCAGCGAGACATCCACCCTGTGTGTTTATCGCCGTACCAGGCAATCAGAAACAATAGTCCCAGATAAGCCAGCGATACCGGCACCACGATCCATCCCTGCTCCATCAGATCTCCCTGTCTGTCGTCCTTGATACCGGCCCGCATCCGGGGGCCGGTATTACCTCACGCTAAGGTGAGCTGTTTACTGACCGTTCCCATGACGTCAGCGTTCCGGTGGCTGAGTTTACACTGCTTCTCTGGCAGGGACTGCGTCTTCCGCCGGGGTTTCATCAATCTTCATCAGCAGTACCGGCAGCCCCATCAACGCCATCAGCCAGAAGACATCGGCGCCCCACCAGCCATAGCCCCAGCCACTGAGGGTGGTCAGTGCCGCCATCACCGCGCCCAGCGGCAAGGCATTGTACAGCGCCTGCAGGGCAACCATCTGATGACTCTCTGCATGCTGAATATAGCGGATGGCAGCCAGATGCGCGGCAGCAAACGTCACTCCGTGCAGCGCCTGCGTCAGCACCAGCATCGGCAGATCTGTCATGGTCGCCGTCAGCCCCCAGCGCAACAACACGCCTGCAGCGGCCAGCCGGAACATGGCCGCCACGCTCCAGCCCGCGAACAGTCGCTTACTCATGGCAAATACAGCGATTTCAGCCATCACACTGAAGCTCCACAGGTAACCGCTGATCGCTTCACTGTAACCAATCGACTTCCAGTACATCGCACTAAAGCTGTAATACGCCGCATGGCTGCCCTGTAGCAATGCCACAATCAACAGAAAACGGAGCACCCGGCGATCGCGCAGAAAGCCCATCAAGGGTGGTCTCGCCATGCGCTGGGTCTCCGCTTCAGCAGGCAGCACCGTCGGCTGACGCAGCGACAGCAGTAATGCCGCCCCCAATCCCAGCATCGCCACCCAGGGGATCACCTGAGACCCGAGTTCTGCAGCAGCCAAACCAGCAATGGTTGAGCCGACGATAAAGGCAATCGACCCCCACAACCGGGTTCGACCATAGTCTAAATGCCCCTGTTTGGCATAGTAATTGGCCAGACTGTCAGACAGCGGAATGACCGGACCGACCAGCAAGTTAAACAAGACGATCACTGCAGTCAGGGCAATGAGATTGCCGCTGACCATCACAAAGGCCGCGCAGCAGATCAGACTGAACAAAGCCAGCCATCGCAGGGCAGGCAGCAGGTGCTCAACGCGGTGTACCCTGGGGGTCAAAACCATATTGGCAAAACAGCGCACCCCCAGTCCCAACCCCAGCAGCAGGCCGATGTCTCCGGCCGGGATTCCCAACGCGTCGAGCCAGACCGCCCAAAACGGTAAGTACACGCCATAGTTAAAGTAAAAACCGAACATATACTGTGCGGTCCAGCCAAACGGGCTACTTCTCAACATTCCCGACATTCCTGCTGCATTAAAAAAGAACAGACAGTATGCCTGTTGTGCAAACCACAGAAAAGCCTGTTTCAGAGGAATGTCGCCCCTTGCTGAACGTGCCGCAGACAAGGCGCTAGACTAAAGTCGGCTGGAGCAAACCCGGCGACTGGGCGACACTGCACCACAGAACTGCATCAAAGAAACTGACCTTGTCCGGCTAACATGACAAGGCCAGTGCCGGCCATAAACGGGTCGACAATCCATGGCAGTCCAACGGAGCGAGAAAGCCATGCCGCAACCTTTCAATACGTCGCTGATCCCTTTTGACCGGCTGGATGTCAGCCAGCAATCCCGGCTGGTCAACGCGCTGGATGTTGCCTATTTTCGTGCGGGCGAAGTCATTATTCAGGTCGGCGCATCCTGTCAGTCGCTGTATATCATTCTGAAAGGGAGCGTTGAAGAAACGTCCGCCGATCAGCAGGAGCACTACGCGCACTACACCACAGACGATCTGTTTGATGTTCGGGCCCAGCTCAGCGGCCACAGTCGTCACCAGTACCGTGCGGTTGAAGACACCCTGTGCTATCTGCTCCCGCAACCCATTTTTGCCGAGTTTTATCAACAGAACCCGGATTTCGCCGCATATTTCGATACCAATCTGGCGACCCGCCAGCAATTACTGGAGCAGGCCCATCGCCAGCCGAATCTGGCCGAATTCATTCTGACCCGCATCCGCCCGGACAATATTCAGCCTTGCCTGAAACTGAGTGCGGAGACCGACCTGCACACGGCCACTGCCCGGATGCAACAGCAAAACTGCGATGCCGCTGTTATCGCTCTGCCAGACAACGCACCGCACCGGTTTGGCATCATCACCCGAACCGATCTCCTGCATGCTGTGATGCTGGACGGCAAAGCCAGCAGTACACCGGTCAGCCAGATAGCAACCACGCCAGTGATCCGCATTGAACTGGGGGATTACCTGTTCAATGCCATGATTGCCATGACCCGGCACCGGGTGAAACGGGTCCTGATCACTCAGGATGAAGACATCGCCGGGATGCTGGACATGACCCAGGTTCTGAGCCTGTTTTCCACCCATTCCCATGTGCTGGCGCTGCGCATTGCCCGGGCCACCAGCATTGAAGAACTGGCCCTGGCTTCGGAAAGTCAGCCGGCTCTGGTGCAAACCCTGTTTAACAACGGCATCCACACTCGTTTTATCATGGCGCTGATTGCCAGTATTAACGAACAGATCATTGAGAAAGCTTTCCAGCTGGTGGTTCCGGCAGAACGGCAGGAACAATGCTGTCTGCTGGTGCTGGGCTCGGAAGGACGCGGTGAACAGATTCTGAAAACGGATCAGGACAATGCCCTGATCCTCGCTGACGGGGTCGACTGGCCCGACTGCCACACGGTGATGTCGACCCTGAGTGACACCCTGTGCAAACTGGGCTATCCGACCTGTCCCGGCAAGGTCATGGTCAGCCACCCGGACTGGGTCCACAGCGTCTCCGGCTGGCAGCATCGCATCCGGCAATGCTGTGAACAGGGCGATGAAAACGCCATGATGACGCTGGCAATTCTGGCTGATGCACAGGCTGTGGCGGGCAACCGGAACCTGCTGGAACCGGTGACACAGACCCTGCACCAGCGCCTTGCCAGTCAGGAATTACTGCTGTCGACCTTTGCACGCCCGGCGATGAAATTCAGTGTGCCCCTGACCCTGTTCGGCCAGATCAAACGCAGTAAACACGGGCCGGATATCAAGCGAGGCGGTATCTTTCCGATTGTTCATGGCATCCGGACACTTGCGCTGGAATATGACGTGGCCGAAACCAATACCTTCAACCGCCTGACGGCTCTTGAACAACGCAAGGTTCTGGAACCGACAACGGCTTCAAATCTGAGTGAAGCCCTCAAGCTGTTTATCCGACTCCGGCTCCGGCAGCAGCTCAGTCTGAACGATGAAAGCCAATCGGCCGGTCAGCAGCACCAGCTGGATCTGGCTGTGCTGAGCCGGGCAGAACGGGATGTCTTACGCCACAGTCTGCATGTGGTTAAGAAATTTAAGGAATGGCTCAGCTATCATTACCAGCTCAGGGACTGATAGCCGGACACGGTGAAAAGCACATGAATATACTGCGTCGCTGGTGGTATCAGTACAAATTCCGCCAGCATCCAATCAAAGCCTTGTTTGAGCGTTACCGTGGTGAAGAACTGGTGTCGCTCGACTGTGAAACCACCAGCCTGGATCCGGCCAGCGCAGAGCTGGTCACGATTGCTGCAACCCGCATCCGGGCCAACCGGATCCTGACCAGCACCTCACTGCATCTGACCCTGAGTCCGCCCGACAGCCTGAATGCCGATTCCGTCACAATTCACAGGCTGCGCCATCAGGATCTGAAACACGGGCTGGATGCCCGCGAAGCGCTGACGCAACTGCTCGCCTTTATCGGGAACCGCCCCTTAGTGGGTTACCATATCCGCTATGACAAGGCGATCCTTGATCGCTACTTCAGGCGACTGTTTGGTTTCGCCCTGCCCAACCGGCTTGTAGAAGTCAGTCACCTGTACCATGAACAACTGGAACGCCAGTTACCCAATACCAGCTATGATTTAAGTCTGGAAGCCATCAGCCGTCATTTGGATCTGCCACAGAGCGAGCGGCACGATGCCCTGCAGGACAGTATCACCGCTGCACTGATTTATGTCCGGCTGAAACACGGGGATCTGCCCTGCCTGACATCGCCGCCGTTTTTTCGAACCAGTCCGCTCAGCACGATGCAACCCGATGTAAGCCCGAAGAAAAAGTCATGACAGCGCACACTCATCCTAAAGTCTAATTGAGGAAGTACGCAATCTGGAACAAGTTAAGAAAAAGCGATTGATCCGGTCCGCTCAGGACGATGACGGAAACACAAGGAGAATAGAATGAGTGAGGTTCACATTTACCCTGTCAATCAGCAGATTGCTGAGCGGGCTCATATCACGGAAGAGCAATACCGCGAGATGTATCAGCAGTCTGTCAGCAACCCGGAAGCTTTCTGGGGCGAGCAAGGCAAAATCATTGACTGGATCACCCCTTACACCAAAGTGAAACAAACCTCTTTCGATACCGGCCATGTCAGTATTAACTGGTTTGAAGATGGCACCCTGAACGTTTCCGCCAACTGCCTTGACCGTCACCTGGCAACCCGGGGCAATCAACCAGCCATCATCTGGGAAGGCGATGACCCAAGTGACGATGCCACCCTGACCTACAACGAACTTCATCAGCAAGTCTGCCAGTTTGCCAACGCGCTGAAAGATCAGGGCGTCCAGAAGGGCGATGTCGTGTGCCTGTATATGCCGATGGTCGCTGAAGCCGCAGTTGCCATGCTGGCCTGTACCCGGATCGGTGCCGTTCATACGATTGTCTTTGGAGGATTCTCTCCGGAAGCACTGGCTGGCCGAATCATCGATTCCAAAGCAAAAGTCGTGGTCACCGCCGATGAGGGTGTCCGTGGTGGTCGAATTGTGCCACTGAAAAAGAATGTGGATGATGCCCTGAAAAACCCGGAAGTCGACAGCGTTGAAAAAGTGGTGGTCTTCAAACGGACCGGCAATTCAGTTGCATGGGACAGCAACCGAGATGTCTGGTGGCATGAAGCAACTGCAACCGTTCCGGCGCAGTGCGATCCTGAGCCAATGAACGCGGAAGACCCGCTGTTTATCCTTTATACCTCTGGCTCAACCGGCAAACCGAAAGGCGTTCTGCATACTACCGGCGGTTATCTGGTGTATGCCACCATGACCTTTAAGTACGTCTTCGACTATCAGGAAGGCGAAGTGTACTGGTGTACCGCCGATGTGGGCTGGATCACCGGTCACAGCTATCTGGTTTACGGCCCGCTGGCAAACGGCGCGACGACCCTGCTGTTCGAAGGGGTGCCTAATTACCCGTCGACAGCGCGCATGAGCGAAGTGGTCGACAAACATCAGGTCAATATTCTCTATACCGCGCCAACGG
This sequence comes from Photobacterium galatheae, assembly GCF_000695255.1. Taxonomy (GTDB): domain Bacteria; phylum Pseudomonadota; class Gammaproteobacteria; order Enterobacterales; family Vibrionaceae; genus Photobacterium; species Photobacterium galatheae. Next base: position 8,942 of record NZ_JMIB01000016.1, read on the forward strand.
CAATCCGTGCGCTCATGGCCAAAGGCAACGAGGCCATTGAAGGTACACAACGCACCTCACTTCGCATCATGGGTTCTGTTGGTGAGCCGATTAACCCGGAAGCCTGGGAATGGTATTACCGGACCATCGGTGACAGCCGCTGCCCGATTGTGGACACCTGGTGGCAAACCGAAACCGGCGGCATTCTGATCACGCCACTCCCGGGGGCGACAGAACTGAAACCGGGTTCGGCGACTCGCCCGTTCTTTGGCGTTCAGCCTGCGCTGGTCGACAACATGGGGAATATCCTTGACGGTGCGACCGAAGGTAATTTGGTGATCCTGGACAGCTGGCCGGGCCAGATGCGCACCTTGTGGGGCGATCACGACCGATTCGAGCAGACTTACTTCTCAACCTTTAAAGGCATGTACTTTACCGGTGACGGCGCTCGCCGCGATGAAGACGGCTATTACTGGATCACTGGCCGTGTAGATGATGTCCTGAACATTTCCGGTCACCGGATGGGGACCGCAGAAATTGAATCGGCACTGGTCGCTTTCGATAAGATCGCTGAAGCGGCGATTGTCGGCGTCCCGCACGACATCAAAGGTCAGGCCATCTACGCTTATATCACGCTGAATGATGGCGTGGTGCCAACCGCCGAGCTTCATAAAGAAGTGAAAGACTGGGTGCGGAAAGAAATCGGCCCGATTGCAACACCAGACTTCCTGCACTGGACCGACGCCCTGCCGAAAACCCGTTCCGGTAAGATCATGCGCCGAATTCTGCGCAAAATCGCGACCGGAGATACAGGTTCGCTGGGAGACACCTCCACCCTGGCCGATCCAAGCGTCGTTGATAAACTGATTGCTGAAAAAGAAAAGGTCGTCTGACCGGCGGAATTCAAATCAAGTGCTTATTCCTAGCCGCCGTCAGGCGGCTTTTTTGTCCCGATTTCGGGTTTGAAAATGCCAATCAGCCCTCATCCCGCATTCCGTCCGGGAACTCTCCGCAACCTCCCGGTGTCTGACACAATTACAGAGTAACTTTTGAGAACCTGCAGCATCCTGCCGTGATTTTCAGCAAAACCGATTAAGATTCAACACGATTGGCCGCTTATGTTCTAAGTGGACGCAATCAGGTAGCTATCTTACTGAAGCAGCGATGAAAATGCAGGCAACACGCCGAAAAACGTGCCTTCTGCGTACAGATGTAAGGTCAAAAAAGCGGTGATTAGACCAGTATTTTGCTGCGAATTGCGCTGAATTCTCTATAATTGAGCGACAAACAGGTTTAAAGCCGTGATGGTTTGCATGAAAGGAAGCAAAGTCACAGTTTTTTTGTGCTTTGACACTTGATTCGGCAAGAACAGGTCAAGAACGAGTATAGATAACTGAATATGTCGACTAATTACCGTATTTTACTACTGAACGGACCCAATCTGAATTTGCTGGGCCTGAGAGAGCCTGGCCACTACGGCCAGCAGACGCTGGATCAGATTGTTGCAAACCTGAGTGCCAAAGCCGCGAATCTGGGCGTGACACTAGACCACCTGCAGTCCAATGCAGAACATGAACTGATTGAGGCCATCCACCAGGCACACGGCAAGGTGGATTTTATCCTCATCAATCCGGCAGCTTACACCCATACCAGCGTCGCCATCCGTGATGCACTGCTGGGTGTGGCGATCCCGTTTATTGAAATACATTTGTCTAATGTGCATGCCCGCGAGCCTTTCCGCCATCACTCTTATCTGTCTGACAAGGCAATCGGAGTGATCTGCGGCCTGGGTCCTGATGGTTATGAATTCGCCCTGGAGGCAGCTGTGCGCCGCCTTCAGAACGCTCAATGAACAAACATAAAGAGAACAGATACATGGATATTCGCAAGATCAAGAAACTTATCGAACTGGTAGAAGAATCAGGCATCTCTGAACTGGAAATCTCTGAAGGTGAAGAGTCCGTACGCATCAGTCGTACCTCGACTGTCGCGCCTGCTGCACAAGTTTACGCTGCTGCGCCGGCGCCTGTTGCTGCGCCAGCACCTGCTGCACCCGTTGAAGCCGCTGCACCAGCAGCACCTGCCGCTGCTGAGCCTGCGGGCCACAAAGTTCTGTCACCAATGGTGGGTACTTTCTACCGTGCACCAAGCCCGGAAGCGAAGCCATTTGTTGAAGTGGGTCAGAGCGTGAACGTCGGCGATACGCTGTGCATCGTTGAAGCAATGAAGATGATGAACCAAATCGAAGCCGACAAAGCCGGTACTGTCGTTGCAATCCTGGCTGAAAATGGTGATCCGATTGAGTTCGATCAACCGCTGGTTATCATCGAGTAACTGGGGCGCTTATGTTAGATAAAGTAGTCATCGCAAACCGCGGCGAAATCGCCCTGCGAATTCTGCGTGCCTGTAAAGAGCTGGGGATCAAAACGGTGGCTGTGCACTCCACTGCCGACCGCGATCTGAAACACGTGCTGCTGGCAGATGAATCCATCTGTATCGGCCCTGCACGGGGTACAGACAGCTACCTGAATATTCCTCGCATTATCAGTGCGGCGGAAGTCACCGGTGCTGTTGCTATCCACCCGGGTTACGGCTTCCTGTCTGAGAATGCTGACTTTGCCGAGCAAGTTGAGCGTTCAGGCTTCATCTTCGTGGGTCCGAAAGCTGAAACCATTCGCCTGATGGGTGACAAGGTTTCTGCGATCAACGCCATGAAGAAAGCCGGTGTCCCTTGTGTTCCGGGCTCTGACGGCCCGCTGGGCAACGATGAAGCGAAGAACAAATCGATCGCGAAGCGTATCGGTTATCCGGTGATCATCAAAGCGTCCGGCGGCGGCGGCGGTCGTGGTATGCGCGTGGTTCGCAAAGAAGCGGATCTGGTGCAGTCCATTGCCATGACCCGTGCGGAAGCCAAAGCTGCGTTCAGCAACGACATGGTGTACATGGAGAAATTCCTGGAAAACCCACGCCATATCGAAGTGCAGGTTCTGGCTGATGGCCAGGGCGGTGCAATCCACCTGGGCGAACGTGACTGTTCAATGCAGCGTCGTCACCAGAAAGTGGTTGAAGAAGCACCGGCACCAGGCATCACCGAAGAAATGCGTAAGTACATCGGTGAGCGTTGTACCCGTGCATGTATCGAAATCGGCTACCGCGGTGCAGGTACATTCGAATTCCTGTACGAAAACGGCGAGTTCTATTTCATTGAAATGAACACCCGGATTCAGGTTGAGCACCCTGTGACTGAAATGGTAACCGGCGTTGACCTGATCAAAGAGCAGCTGCGTATTGCTGCCGGTCAGCCGCTGTCATTCAGCCAGAGCGACATTCACCTGCGTGGTCACGCAATTGAGTGCCGTATCAATGCCGAAGATCCAGTGCGTTTCCTGCCTTCTCCGGGCAAGATCGAGCGTTTCCACCCACCAGGTGGTATGGGTATCCGTTGGGAATCCCACATCTACGCTGGCTACACAGTACCGCCGCACTACGATTCCATGATCGGCAAACTGATTGCTTACGGTGAGAACCGTGATGTGGCCATTTCGCGTATGCGCAATGCCCTGAACGAGATGATCATTGACGGCATCAAAACCAACGTTCCGCTGCAAAAAGACATCATGGCAGACGAGAACTTCCAGCATGGTGGCGCGAACATTCACTATCTGGAGAAAAAACTGGGCCTGCAATAAGCACCTCAGTTTTCCACAGAATCAGGCTGCCTTCGGGCAGCCTTTTGTTTTTCCTAAACTTCATGCACAACGCCTCTGGCACCACCCGACATCATTTGACACAATAACGTCCTTTCTTGATCGTTAAACCCTTTTTCACAGACTTCTAAGCCGTTTTCGACGCCATTTCCCGATATTTAAGTTCGAAAACGGACGACAGGAACTTCAGTATGAAGACACTTTCTACCCGATACCGGCAGGCGCACAGAGAAGCCAGATGGGCGCTGGGGCTGGCTGTGGCCTACTTCCTGTGGTGGTATGGTGCCGCCTATTTCTTTGCACCGGATCCGGCACAAACCGGCCTGCCAGAACTTTACTGGGGCTTTCCGCTCTGGTTCCTGCTTGCCTGCCTCGTTGGCCCGGTCCTCTTTACGGTGCTGTGCGCACTGATGGTGAAATACATTTATCAGGATATGCCGCTCACCGTTGATGCTGATGATGAAGAGGCATATACCAATGAATAGTCAACTGCTGATCCCGCTCATTCTGTATTTGATGGCTGTGTTTGCACTGGCTTACTTCACCCGACGCCGGACACAACAAGATAGCGGCTTTCTGAGTGAATACCTGCTGGGAAGCCGCAGCATGGGCGGTTTTGTACTGGCGATGACGCTGGCCGCAACCTATGCCAGTGCCAGTTCCTTTATCGGTGGTCCCGGCGCAGCCTACAAGATGGGTCTGGGCTGGGTCTTGCTGGCGATGATCCAGTTGCCCGCTGCCTGGCTGACTCTGGGCGTACTGGGGAAAAAATTTGCCATCGAAGCCCGCAGACACAACGCCCTGACTCTGAATGACATGCTCTACGCTCGCTACCAGAATCGTGGTGTGGTGATTTTTGCTTCTCTGGCATTGCTGCTGGCATTTTTCGGCACCATGGTCGTTCAGTTTGTCGGCGGTGCCCGGCTGTTGCAAACCGTCACCGGCCTGTCTTATTCACAGGGACTGATGATCTTTGCCGCCACCGTGGGGCTGTACACCACCATTGGCGGATTCCGGGCCGTGGTCATGACAGACACGCTTCAGGGCATCATGATGATCATCGGAACGCTGGCTTTATTGGCCGGAATGATTCATGCCGGTGGCAGTGTGGGAGAGCTGGTGACAACGCTGCACCAGATTGATCCGGCATTGATTTCCCCATATGGACCAGACAACTTTCTGTCGCAACCCTTGATGTTCAGCTTCTGGGTGCTGGTCTGCTTCGGCGTGATTGGCCTGCCTCATGCCGCCGTGCGCTGTATGTCTTACAAAGACAGTAAGTCCCTGCACCACGGCATGGTGATCAGTACCATCATGGTCGCTTTTCTGATGCTCGGCATGCACCTTGCCGGCGCACTGGGCCGGGCCATTGTGCCAGACATCGCCACACCGGATCAGATCATGCCAACACTGATGATGACGGTGCTGCCACCTGTGGTGGCCGGTATTTTTCTGGCCGGGCCGATGGCGGCCATCATGTCAACCATCGACTCCCAGCTGATTCAGGCATCCGCCACACTGCTCAAAGATCTGTATCTCAACTACATCAACCCGAAAGCAGGACAAGAATCGGAGATCACCGCAAAACTGCCGAAATTGTCGCTCTGGGTGACCGGCATTTTTTCCGTACTGGTTTTTGTTGCCGCAACCAATCCGCCAGACATGATCATCTGGCTCAACCTGTTGGCTTTCGGTGGGATGCAGGCGGTCTTTTTGTGGCCGCTGGTACTGGGGCTTTACTGGGAAAAAGCCTCTGCCGCTGGTGCCTTTACCTCCATGCTGACCGGGCTGGGCTGCTACATTGCATTGTCTGTCTTCAAACCCGATCTTGGCGGGATGCATGCCATTGTCCCAACGTTGCTGGTCGGTCTGATCAGCTTTATCGCCGGCAGTTATGCCTGGCCAACACGGCAGCCAAACTTACAGCCTCAGGTTTGATTCACTATAAGAATATAAAACAGCGCCATTTGGTGCTGTTTTTTCTTATCGAGTCAGTATCCTCTGCCATGCGCATCAGGAAGCTGATGCGGACTGACTACTTTTCGTGCTACACTCCGCGGCCTTGAACCACAGTCCCTTTGAAAGCGAATGTACCCATGCCTTGGATTCAACTGAAACTGAATGCCACCGCCGCCAATGCCGAAGCCATTGGTGATCTGCTGATGGAAGAAACCGGTGCCCTCTCGGTCACTTTTCTCGACGCCCATGACACTCCGGTTTTTGAGCCACTGCCGGGCGAAACCCGTCTGTGGGGCGATACGGATGTCGTTGGTCTGTACGACGCAGAAAGCGATATGGACATGGTGCTCAGCCTGCTGAAACACAGCCCGCTGCTGGCCGACGATTTCGCCTGTAAAGTCGAACAACTGGAAGATAAAGACTGGGAACGTGAGTGGATGGATAACTTCCACCCTATGAAATTCGGAACCCGTCTGTGGATCTGTCCAAGCTGGCGTGAAGCCCCTGAACCAAACGCAGTGAATGTTTTGCTGGATCCGGGTCTGGCATTCGGCACCGGGACGCACCCGACCACCTCTCTGTGTCTGGAGTGGCTGGACAGTCAGGATCTGACCGGAAAAACCGTGATCGATTTCGGCTGCGGCTCCGGCATTCTGGCAATTGCCGCACTCAAACTGGGCGCAGCCAAAGTCATCGGCATCGACATCGATCCGCAAGCGATCCAGGCCTCCCGTGACAACGCCGAACGCAACGGTGTGGCTGAGCGTCTGGAACTTTATCTGCCACAAGACCAGCCGGAAAACCTGCAAGCTGATGTTGTGGTTGCCAACATTCTGGCCGGTCCGCTGCGCGAACTATCGCCGGTGATCAAAAGTCTGGTTAAAGATGGCGGCCTGCTGGCCATTTCCGGTGTGCTGGAAAGCCAGGCAGAAGATGTAGCCAGCCACTACAGCGATGAACTGACGCTGGATCCGATTGCCGCCCGTGAAGAATGGTGCCGGATCTCAGGCCAAAAAGGCTAAACCGGATAAATTTGCTGTTGCGCATTTTGTGAGCAATTCCATGAATTCCATGACCTTTTACAAGTCAAATCCGGGATGCTCAAATATTGGCCTTTTCAGCACCACAAAAAATGCGTAAAATGCGCGCCCTTACTGGCATAGTCAGGAACAGATGTTGAAGATCGGTCCTTATCAATTAGACAACCCGTTAATTGTCGCCCCCATGGCGGGCGTGACCGATCGTCCGTTTCGGGAGCTGTGTCTGCGTCACGGCGCAGGTATGGCCGTCAGCGAAATGATGTCTGCGAACCCAGACGTTTGGAAAACCGCCAAGTCGCTCAACCGCATGGTACATGAAGGTGAGTCTGGTCTCCGTTCGGTACAGATTGCCGGGGCTGATCCCCAGCAGATGGCCGACGCCGCCCGCTTCAGCGTGGCGCACGGCGCTCAGATCATTGATATCAACATGGGTTGTCCGGCCAAGAAAGTGAACAAGCGCCTGGCAGGCTCTGCCCTGCTGCAGTACCCAGACCTTGTCGAGGATATCCTCAAGGCCGTGGTGAACGCCGTGGACGTCCCTGTGACGCTCAAAACACGGACCGGCTGGGATACAGAGAACCGAAACTGTGTCGCGATCGCACAGCTCGCTGAACACTGTGGCATTCAGGCCCTGGCGCTGCATGGCAGAACCAAAGCCTGTATGTACAAAGGGGAAGCGGAATACGATTACATCAAGGCAGTGAAACAGGCGGTGTCGATTCCTGTGATTGCGAATGGTGATATCGATTCGCCGGAAAAAGCACGCTTTGTCCTGGATTATACCGGGGCCGATGCCTTGATGATTGGTCGCCCTGCACAGGGCAGACCCTGGATTTTTCGCGAAATCCAACATTACTTAACAACCGGTAAACACTTGCCTGCGCCTTCCTTTGAAGAGGTCAGCAGCATTCTGATGGAGCATGTTCAGGCACTCCACGCCTTTTACGGGGAGTACCAGGGGCTACGCATTGCACGCAAACACGTGTCTTGGTATCTCAAAGAACAGGCTACTGCAGGTGATTTCCGCCGGACCTTCAACGCTATCGAGGATGCCCAACAGCAGCTCGATGCGCTGCAAGGCTACTTCGACAACGTTGCATAAATACCAGAAGAGCTTACAGAATATGTTCGAACAAAATCTGACTTCCGAAGCACTTACAGTGACTACTGTCACTTCTCAAGACCAAATCACTCAGAAGCCTCTGCGTGACTCCGTCAAAGCCTCGCTAAAGAACTATCTCGCCCAGCTGAATGGTCAGGACGTCGATGATCTGTACGAGCTTGTACTGGCAGAAGTTGAGCAACCCCTGCTGGACACCATCATGCAATACACCCGTGGTAACCAAACCCGCGCTGCAACCATGATGGGCATCAACCGCGGTACGCTGCGTAAGAAACTGAAAAAGTACGGCATGAACTAAGCGCAACACTTTTGCTTTTGTTCCGAGAAGGGGGTTCCTGTTCACACAGGAGCCCCCTTCTTATTTATGTCACGATTCAGGCAAAAACAATCCAGTCATTCAGCGCACGATGCATTCGCGTCATCAATTCAAAAAAATGACAAGATGGCCGCCAGAAGCAGATTGTAAAATCCACGCTGGCACTCGCCATCTCCGGAATTGCGGCCGACCTTGATAAAGACAGCCCATTCTGAGCTGTCTTCCCTTTGTTCCCACACAGTGCCTTAAAGTTTGAACTGCCCGACGGCTCCTTCAATACGGCCAGCCAGTTTTTTCAAGGCGCTGGACTGCTCTGTCGCCTGAACTGAATCTGCAGCCAGCGACTCCGCCACCTCACTGACCGTCATGGCATTCTGACGAATCGCTTCAGTGACCGTCGACTGCTCTTCTGCACCCGCGGCAATCTGCATGGCCTGGTGATTGATCTGTCCGACCGATTGATGCATCTCTGCCAGACGCTTGCTCACGATATCCGTTTCACGGGCACATGCCCCGGCTTTCTGTTGTGAAGATGCCATGGCAGTCACCGACTGTTTCGTCACCTGTTGCAGGGTCTGAATCATCGACTGAATTTCCGCCGTTGAGGCATGCGTGCGTTGCGACAACACCCGCACTTCATCTGCCACCACAGCAAACCCCCGCCCCTGTTCACCCGCCCGGGCTGCTTCAATCGCCGCATTCAGTGCCAGTAAATTCGTCTGCTCAGCAATGTCACTGATGGTCGAAATAATACCCCCGATCCGCTGACCCTGCTGTTCCAGGTCGCCAATCAGCACAGCCGACTGCTGCATGTCTTCTGCCAGCTCATTGACAGACTGCTGGTTGCCGCGCATATCCTGCTGGCATGCCTCACTCAGCACCACCAGATGACGGACTGTCTCTGCCGTCTGCTCAGCATTCGTCGCAATGTCCTGCGTTGCCATCGCCATCTGGCTCAGTGCCGTTGCAACCTGGGTAATATCATCCTGCTGGTTCTGAATTGAACGAGCACGGCTTTCTGAAGCATCGGAGACAGCACCTGCTTGATGGTTCAGCGCATGCGTAATCTCACGCAAACCACCCACCATCTGGTGCAGACGGCTGACAAACAGATTGAAATGCTGCGCCAGCTGGCCGATTTCATCCCGGCTGACACTCTCAACCCGAACGGTCAGATCCCCCTCACCTTGAGCAATATCTTCCAGTGCCAAGGAAACCGGCTTCAACTCTCGTAAAAGCCAGCCTAAGAAAACACTGGCTCCAACCGCGACCAGCACCAGAATCACCAGCCCCATCACAATGCCTTCCACCAGAATCTGATTGATCGGTGCGATTAAAGCCGCATCATCCATGATGAACACCAGTGACCAGTTGGTTCCTGCAACTGGCACCGCCATGAATTGACTGGCCCGGCCCCCGAGTGTCAGCGCCTGTAAGGTGTCCTGCTGTGTCGCATGGCGAATCACTGCTGGTGACAACTGCGGGTCAAGTTCACTGATTTGTCTGAGGTTCCACTGCGTATTCTGATGCGCCAGAATCAACCCATCATTCGTCACCAGCATCGCCTGACCATCGCCGGGGACGGCCATCGCATGAATATCATCGGAAAGCGCATCCAAAGCCAGATTTGCGCCCACAGCCCCCATCCATTGGTTCTCACGCATCACAGGTTCGGCAATCGCAACCACCAGTTTTTTTGCCGAAGCACTCACAAAGGGGGCCGTCGTGATCTGGCGCTGTTCTGCTTTTGCAGCCAAATACCAGCTCCGTTGACGGGGATCAAATCCCGCAGGGCTGATTAGCGTCGGGTCATGGCGGTACATGTTCCCCTCTGACGTACCAAAATAAGTCAGCAGAAATCCAGACGCTTGTTTGGCTTGCGTCAGAACCTGATGAATATTTTCAGCATCCGCATCCCCTAAGGTTTCTGCCAATGCCGTCATCCCGGATTGTTTCGCTTGAAACCATTGACCAATCCCGAATGCGTAGCCATCAAATGTATGCCGGGTTTCCCGGGTTAAATTTTGCCAGACCTGCCCCTGAAACGAGTAATAACCAGCAGTAATCAGCATACTGCCCGCAAGAAAGATAGCCAGAATGCTGGCCAGCACGACTTTGATTTTAATGGAATGCATGTTTTCGCTCACTGCCAAAGTTTATCTGAGATAAATCATCGCTGAGTTGAAATAATGCATAGCCATGAGGGAATTACGATGAACAATCATCATCCCCTCCGTCAGGTTCCGTATCCTGTGAACCAGATGATGGGAATTGGGTCAGTCTCTACACATCATGAGTGCTTCAGACGGGGTTCGAAACATGATCATGGACTGGGAAAACAGATGAGGCGGTCGTACAGGATCGGCTCAAACCACATCCTGTACGAAAAGAGAAAGGAAGAAACCGTCTGATTACAGATAGTCACACAAATAAGCAGTCGTTTCTTCAATCAACACGTCGAAAGAAGCATCTCCGGGGACTTCAAAATCGTCACCGGTGTGATAGGTTTCCCATTCGACATGGCCCGGTAGTTTCACGGTAATCGCGCCTTTCACAACCGTCATACGTTCCGGTGCTGCGGTCGCGAAGCTGTATTTGCCGGGCTGCATCACGCCAACACTGCTGCGCGTACCCTGCGCTTCAAAGCCAATAGATTTTACATTGCCATCAAAATATTCGTTCGTATTCAGCATGATAGTCCTTATCCTGAAAAAGCTGGATGCCTCACGCTATCACAGTTCGTGAGTGCCGCATACCTCTTTCTTTGCGCCGGAAAAAAGCCGATTCAGTGGGGTTCGTCGGCCAGTGCTTCGAGGATCGAACAATGGCTGGCATCATCGTCTGCTTCCCCGCAGCAGGCATCGTTAATCTTCTTCAGAGCGCGGCGAATCCGTTGCAATTCTGCCAGCTTCACGTCGATATCATCGAGCTTGGCCTGAGTAATCGCTTTCACCTCAGCACAGCTGTGCTGGTCGGCCTCCAGCCGGATGGTCAGCAGTTCACGGATCTCCTCCAGACTCAGCCCCACCGCCTTGGCCCGCAGAATGAAACGGACCCGGGATAAATCTTCTTCATGGTAAAGACGATACCCGCTTTCACTGCGCTCCCGGGGAACCAACAAACCATTTTTTTCATAGAACCTCAGGGTGTCACTGCTGACATCACACAGTTTTGCCAGCTGTCCAATCAAATACCTAGCCATTGGGGTTTCAAAGCTCCTCTTTCCTGCCATTGCTGACGCACCGTGCCAGACCCAAAACGCCCAAGGCAAACGTTTGCGCAATGCAGGGAATCATGTAAAATACGCGCCATCACCATATTCCGTCCACTCTGCCGGATGAGGCTATTTGCCAAAGGCAACCGCGTTTACCCGGTCAGCTTTTGGCAAATAATTCACCGCAATCAAAGAGATGGTAGCAATGGAAAACGCTCGTCCTATTCGCCGTGCTCTGATCAGCGTATCAGACAAAACGGGAATTGTTGAATTCGCACAAGCTCTTGCCAACCGTGGCGTCGATATTCTGTCCACCGGCGGCACTGCCCGCCTGCTGGCTGATCAAGGCATTCAGGTGACTGAAGTCTCCGACTATACCGGTTTCCCGGAAATGATGGATGGCCGCGTGAAGACCCTGCACCCGAAAGTGCATGGTGGCGTTCTGGGCCGTCGGGGTCAGGATGATGCGATCATGGCCGAGCATGGCATTGCACCAATTGATATGGTGGTGGTGAACCTGTATCCGTTCGCAGCAACCGTCGCGAAACCTGAGTGTACGCTGGAAGATGCTGTCGAGAATATCGATATCGGCGGCCCGACTATGGTTCGCAGTGCTGCAAAAAACCACAAAGACGTCACCATTGTGGTGAATGCACACGACTACGATCGCGTAATGGCTGAAATGGCTGACCATAACGGTTCTCTGACCCACGCCACCCGTTTTGATCTGGCCATCGCAGCCTTTGAGCACACCGCCGCTTACGACGGTATGATCGCCAACTACTTCGGCACCATGGTGCCTTCTTATGGTGAGAACAAAGAGGGCGACGCTGAGTCCAAATTCCCGCGTACCTTCAATCAGCAATTCATCAAAAAGCAAGACATGCGCTATGGCGAGAACAGCCATCAGCATGCTGCCTTCTATACAGAAGCACAACCGGAAGAAGCTTCTGTCGCGACGGCAAGCCAGCTACAAGGTAAAGCGCTGTCTTACAACAATATCGCGGACACCGATGCTGCGCTGGAATGCGTAAAAGAATTCGATCAGCCAGCCTGTGTTATCGTCAAACACGCCAATCCTTGTGGTGTCGCGCTGGGTGCAACCCTGCTGGAAGCCTATGACCGCGCCTATAAGACCGACCCGACCTCAGCCTTCGGTGGTATTATTGCGTTCAACGGTGAACTGGATGCTGAAACGGCGAAAGCCATTATTGACCGCCAGTTCGTGGAAGTGATCATTGCACCGAGCGTCAGCGCTGAAGCCGCTGAAGTCGTTGCTGCCAAGCAGAACGTCCGTCTGCTGGCATGTGGTCAGTGGCACAGCAAAACCACAGGGTTTGACGTCAAGCGTGTGAACGGCGGTCTGCTGGTTCAGGACCGCGATCAGGGGATGGTGGGTTTGGCCGATCTGAAAGTGGTCACCAAACGTCAGCCAACCGAAGAAGAATTGCGTGACGCGCTGTTCTGCTGGAAAGTCGCCAAGTACGTCAAGTCCAATGCGATTGTTTACGCCAAAGGTAACATGACCATTGGTGTGGGTGCAGGCCAGATGAGCCGCGTGTACTCAGCGAAAATCGCCGGCATTAAAGCTGCGGATGAAAATCTGGAAGTCGCTGGCAGCGTGATGGCCTCGGATGCTTTCTTCCCGTTCCGCGATGGCATTGATGCCGCCGCTGAAGCAGGCATCACCTGTGTGATTCAACCGGGTGGCTCCATGCGTGACGAAGAAGTGATTGCTGCTGCCGATGAACACGGCATGGCAATGGTCTTCACCGGTATGCGCCATTTCCGTCACTAAAATTCTGGAAGGTGCCCTGCTGCACCTTCCTTGCATTTTTCAGCCCCTGATCTCTTCAGGGGCTTTCCTCCATTGAACGAGGTAAAGGATTTAGGATGAAAGTTCTTGTCATTGGTAACGGCGGCCGCGAGCACGCCCTGAGCTGGAAAGCTGCACAGTCTGCCCAGGTTGAGAAAGTCTTCGTAGCACCTGGCAACGCTGGCACCGCACTGGAGCCCAAACTGGAAAACGTTGCGATTGGTGTTGAGGATATCCCGGCACTGGTGGCATTTGCCAAAGAAAATGAAATCGCGCTGACCATCGTTGGCCCAGAAGCGCCGTTGGTAATTGGCGTGGTTGATGCTTTCCGTGAAGCCGGACTACCGATTTTCGGCCCGACCCAAGCGGCCGCACAACTGGAAGGATCCAAAGCCTTCACCAAAGACTTCCTGGCCCGTCATCAGATCCCGACCGCGGAATATCAGAACTTCACCGAAATCGAACCAGCACTGGCTTATCTGCAAGAGAAAGGCGCACCAATTGTCGTCAAAGCCGACGGTCTGGCGGCGGGTAAAGGCGTGATCGTTGCGATGACGCTGGAAGAAGCCGAAGCTGCAGTTCGTGACATGCTGGCTGGCAATGCCTTCGGCGAAGCCGGTCACCGTGTCGTCATCGAAGAATTTCTGGACGGCGAAGAAGCCAGCTTCATCGTGATGGTTGACGGCAAGAACATCCTGCCGATGGCTACCAGTCAGGACCACAAGCGTGTCGGCAACGGCGATACCGGCCCGAACACCGGCGGTATGGGCGCTTACTCGCCAGCTCCGGTCGTCACCCCTGACATCCACCAGCGCGTGATGGACGAAGTGATCAAACCGACCGTTGAAGGCATGGCGGCTGAAGGCAACCCGTATACCGGCTTCCTGTACGCGGGTTTGATGATCATGGCCGACGGCACCCCGAAAGTGATTGAATACAACTGCCGCTTTGGTGATCCGGAAACTCAGCCAATCATGCTTCGCCTGCAATCCGATCTAGTTGAACTGTGTCTGGCTGCGGTTGACGGCAAACTGGATACGGTTGATTCTCAGTGGGATCCGCGTGCCGCAATTGGTGTGGTGCTGGCTGCCGGTGGCTACCCGGCGGACTACAACAAAGGCGATGTGATTTCCGGCCTGCCCCAGCAAGATGGCGACGCTGAAAAAGTTTTCCATGCCGGCACTGCCAGCAAAGATGGTCAGGTGGTGACCAATGGCGGCCGTGTGCTGTGTGCTACGGCCATGGGTGAGACGGTTTCTGAAGCGCAGCAACGTGCTTACGCGCTGGCAAAGCAAATCCACTGGGATGGTGTCTTCTTCCGCACTGACATCGGCTACCGCGCGATCGCCCGCGAACAGCAATAATCCAGCCCTCCGGATCTATCTCCAGATAAAGACAAGGTGCCTTCACCAGATCAAGAAAAGGCGCCTTTGTTTTATTTAAGATTTTGTTTCATTCAGGATTTTATGTCATTCAAGGTTGGATGCAGCATGTTCTCTCATGCTCAGGAAGCGTCCAACAATACAGGGGGTGACAGGCACGACTGAGAAACTTTCCGGCTCAGCAATACCGTCTCTGCGGTCAATTGGCCTCGTCCATCAGACTTCGCCACCATCGCGACATAACCGGGCTTCACCTGGAAATGCTGCCAGTTCACCTTGTACTCAGAATGATCATCACAACGAATCAACCGTTGTCCATCCCATACCCCTTGCACCAATTCCAAACCGTCACGAGACTGTGCCTTCACGACAGCAACCGCCTGTTCAGCCTGCTGACTGAGCTGATTGAGCTGTGTATCTGACAGTGGGAAAACACTCTCACCCAGCTTGTAGCGTTGGAAAACTGCCTCGCCATGCTGATCATAACGGACATGCAGTTCAAACGGCCGTAGCGCATCATCTTTCAGCGCTGTGCCAGTCCGCTTCAGTTCACGCAGTTGCCCTTCCCGCCAGCGGTATTCGGTCTGGTATTCACCATAGTCACCCATCCACACACGTTCCGACAAGAATTCAGGTCTGGACTGACGGATCCCGGTCCAATACAGGGACGAAGCATCACCAGCGAGCTGACCGCCTGTCAGGCGTTCCAATGAAGAAAGTGCATGGGGTGTCATGAGGGTGCTGCCACAGGCAGTGAGGAGGAGAGAAATAAAAATAAGACAGGTTCGTTTCATAAAAGAAAAAACTCCGCCGAGAAAAATCGTCGACGGAGTTGAGATTATTTTACAGAATCTTTCAGCGCTTTACCGGCTACGAAAGCTGGTACGTTTGCCGCTGCGATCTGGATCTCTTTACCCGTCTGTGGGTTACGACCAGTACGTGCAGCGCGGTGGTTTACTTTAAATGTACCAAAGCCAATAAGTTGAACCTGGTCACCGGATTTCAGTGCTTCGGTGATGCCGCCCAGGGTAGATTCCAGCGCGTCTTTCGCTTGCGCTTTAGTCAGATCCGCTTGTTCAGCAATCAGTTCAATCAGTTGGGTCTTGTTCATTCGGTTTCCCTTCTAAGGTTTTTTCTTCAGACGCATCCACTCTAATTCAAAAGAAGCCCATGTGGCAAAGGTTTGTCTGTCTTCCTGTGGTCGGCTGCGGGCTCTTTAACCATAAACTGAGCGCAAGTTCACAAATTGTTACTATCCTGAAGAAAGTGCTGGTTGCTTTTGCTCCTTGCAACACCAATTAATAAGGTGATTTTTCCGATGAGAGCTGACTAAAGCGCATGATACTTCTGACCCTTTACATCGCCATTGCGATTGGTATTTCATTTATTTGTTCCGTCCTTGAGGCCGTTTTACTTAGCATCTCTCCTAGTTATGTCGGCACCCTGCGGCAACAGTCACACCCAATGGCAGACAAGCTGACTGAACTGAAAGACAACATCGACCGGCCACTGGCATCCATTCTGACCCTGAACACCATCGCCCATACCATCGGCGCAGCAACGGCCGGAGCTCAGGCTGCCGTGGTTTTCGGCAGTCAATGGCTGGGCGTGTTCTCCGCTGCACTGACGGTGGGTATCCTGCTGCTGTCTGAAATTATCCCGAAAACCATTGGAGCCACTTACTGGCGCCAGCTGGCACCGATGACAGCCCGTGTACTGAGTGTCATGGTCTGGCTGCTGCGGCCTTTTGTCTGGGTCTCTGAGCAAATCACCCGCCGTTTGTCTCAGGGCCACCAGCCCCCGAAACTGCGCGATGAGTTGTCTGCCATGGCAATGCTGGCGAAGGAATCGGGCGAGCTGGCCGAAGGCGAGTCAAAAATCATGCATAACCTGCTGCAATTTTGCGATGTCAGTGTCACCAAAATCATGACGCCGCGCCCGGTGCTGTTTCGGGTGGAAGACAACCTGACGATCAATGAATTTCTGACCACGGCTAAAGACAGCCCGTTTTCACGCCCGCTGGTCTACCGCGGCAGCAAAGACAATATCCTTGGCTTTGTTCACCGGCTGGAGCTGTTTGCCGAAAGTCAGAGTGGACGCGGGAATATCCCCCTCAGTGAAATGATGCGCCCGCTGCCGGTGGTCCTGAATCTCGATACCGTTCCGGTTGCCTTTGAAAAGCTGCTGAAAGCCAGAGCACAGCTGGCACTGGTTGTGGATGAGTACGGCACGGTCATGGGGCTGGTCACGCTGGAAGACGTTTTCGAAAGTCTGGTCGGTGAAGAGATTGTCGATGAAGCTGACACCAGCACCGACATGCAGCAGCTCGCTTACCAACGCTGGGAACGCTGGAAGAAAAAACACAATGTCATCGAAAACCGCGACGAGGATGACGACAGCCAGTAACGCAAAACGGCAGGGAATCATCCCTGCCGTTCTTTTTCAGTTCAGTGTCAGTTCAGTGCATCTTTTCAATGCCCCGAACCTGAATCAGAGCGCGATACCAATATTACTGACACAAGGGTCACGCAATTCTCTGCGCAGATCTTTGATCAGTTCAATATCCCGGCTTTCCGCATCTTTGAGGGCGCGGAAAATCGCCCACTGCACATCCCACTCTTCACAGACGGCCTGATTTTCCTTCTGATTCTCGTCGGTAATTGCTTCACCGGTCTGAGCTTCTTCCAGATTAGCGACCGTTTCCACCGACAGTGCACTGATGCTTAGCGCAATCTCCGGGATCTGATCACGGTCCAGCAGTGCATGCAGTAGATCAGACAAGGCGACACAGGCATCAATGGCCGGACTCACGGCATACAGATCATGGTCGTCTGCCGCCGGAACCATTTCCTCCAGCTTCTCTAACTGGCGTTCGAAATTGATCTTGGCATTTTTCACCGTCAGGATTTCCCAGACGCTGTCGAGAATCAAACGGTATGGCTGAGGGTCGGCAAACCCGGTTTCACGGCAGAAGAACGCATAGTTCGGGTACATCCGCTCACACAGCGAAGCCATGAAAGTAAGATATTGCCAGGATTCAAATTTTTCTAAGCGAAGCTGAATTGGATTTTTAAGCATGGGATAATCTGTCTGAAAGCGTTCGTTGAATTTTACTTGATAAGCCGCCTGTGCAAAAGGAAAAAGCCATGCATCGACTCTGTATCATCTCACGACAGTCTGAACGGTATCGTCAACTGATCGAAAACGCTGCGCTTCCGGAACTGGTCCTGACAGACAATCCGGCGGAAGCGACCCTGGTGCTGGCAGATCCACCTCGGCTGGCAAGCAGACTGGAAGAATTTTCAAACCTGCACTGGGTGCAATCAACCTATGCCGGCATTGACGCCCTCACCCAACCAGGTTTACGCAAAGACTATATCCTGACCAACATCCGCGGCATCTTTGGCCAACTGATCAGTGAGTATGTCCTTGGCCTCCTCATCAGCCACCAGAGGCATGTCGCTCAATATAATGCACAGCAACAGCAGGAGATATGGCAACAGCATCATTACAACAGTTTGTCTGGAAAAACCATGGTGATTCTGGGCACCGGCACCATCGGCCAGCATCTGGCTCACTCGGCCAAAGCGCTGGGTATGACGATTCACGGCGTAAACCGCTCTGGCGAGGTTCCGAATGACAACTTTGATCAGGTTACTCCGATTGACCGGCTGACGGATGCACTGTCGCAGGCAGACATTGTGGTTTCGATTCTGCCCGCCACTCATCAGACCGATGATTTACTCAACGCAGAGAGCCTGAACCACTGCCGGGATGTATTACTGTTCAATGTCGGCCGCGGCAATGCGGTTTGCGAACCGGGCCTGATTCAAGCACTGGACAGCGGCGCCGTGGCGCACGCCTTTCTGGATGTCTTCAAGCAGGAGCCGCTGCCTGCGGCGCACCCATTCTGGCAGCATCCACGCATCACAGTCACGCCGCACATTGCTGCCGAAAGCTTCCCGGAGCAGGTGATGGAGATATTCAAAACCAATTACCTGCGCTATGTTGAAGGAAAGCCACTGCAATTCCAGATTGATTTTGAGCGGGGGTATTAAACCTGCCAATGAAAACAAACCCAGACCCAAACGCCTTACCCGCGTTATTACATCAGATCCGTCAGTGTTCGCTGTGTCAGGCCCACTTACCACTCGGTCCGCGACCTGTCATTCAGGCCAGCAGTGAAGCCCGGCTGATGATTGTCGGTCAGGCGCCGGGCACTCGGGTACATGACACCGGGATTCCCTGGAATGATCCGAGCGGCGACCGACTGCGCCGCTGGCTCGACCTCGATCGGGAGACCTTCTACGATCCCAGCCGCATCGCTATTATGCCCATGGGACTGTGCTATCCGGGCAAAGGCAAAAGCGGCGATCTGCCCCCCAGACCCGAATGTGCACCGCAATGGCACGGTCAGGTCTGGCCCCTGCTGCCCAATGTCGGAATGACGCTGCTGGTCGGCCAGTATGCACAGAACTATTATCTGTCTGACAAACCCAAAACCCTGACCGATACAGTCCGGGCCTGGCGGCAGTGGGCGCCGACTTATTTGCCCCTGCCCCATCCTTCGCCCCGTAATACTCTGTGGCTGAAAAAAAATCCCTGGTTTGAAGCCGACGTTGTGCCCTATATCCGGGACTACGTCCACCAGCATCTGGGCTTATAACGCGCACAAAAAAGCGAGCCATCTGGCTCGCTTTTCATCCGCTGGCGTCAAAGCCCACTTACTTATGGTAAGGCGCAGACAGCTCGTGTACCGCTTCCACAAATACCCCGGCGTTTTCCGGCGGCACGTCCAGATGAATCCCGTGACCCAGATTGAATACATGACCGGTGCCTTCTCCAAATCCAGACAGAATGCCTGCCACTTCTTCGCGAATTCGCTCCGGAGAAGCATACAGCATGGATGGATCCATATTGCCCTGCAGGGCAACTTTATCGCCCACCCGGCGCTTGGCATCTGCAATATCAATCGTCCAGTCCAGACCAACAGCATCACAGCCCGTCGCTGCAATCGCTTCCAGCCACATACCACCGTTTTTGGTGAACAGAGTGACCGGCACACGACGACCTTCATTTTCGCGGATCAGACCATCCACAATTTTATGCATGTACTGCAGGGAGAAGAGTTGATAGTCGCGTGGCGTCAGCACGCCTCCCCAGGTATCAAACACCATGACCGACTGAGCACCCGCTTTGATCTGCGCATTCAGATACGAGATTACGCTGTCAGCCAGCTTGTCCAGCAACGCATGCAGCACTGCAGGCTCTGCATACATCATCTTCTTGATCTTGGTGAATGCTTTGGTGCTGCCGCCTTCAACCATATAAGTCGCCAGCGTCCACGGGCTGCCAGAGAAACCAATGAGCGGCACTTCACCCTTCAGGTCTTTACGGATCTGGCGTACAGCATTCATCACATACTGAAGTTCGCCTTCCGGATCCGGAATGCCGATTTTGTCGACATCTGCTTTGCAGCTGATCGGACGCTCAAATTTCGGACCCTCACCCGCTTCAAAGTACAGGCCCAGACCCATCGCATCCGGAATGGTCAGGATGTCAGAAAACAGAATCGCCGCATCCAAAGGAAAACGACGCAATGGCTGCAACGTGACTTCACTGGCCAGCTCGGCATTTTTACACAGTGACATAAAGTCACCCGCCTGGCTCCGGGTCGCCCGGTATTCTGGAAGATAACGGCCCGCCTGACGCATCATCCAAACAGGCGTACAGTCAACCGGTTGCTTCAGCAAAGCACGCAGATAACGATCGTTTTTCAATTCTGTCATTGTCAACATCCTGGCAAATTAGTGGCGCTATTGTAACACCCTGCCCCGGTAACAGCAGCCATACATGGCCACCAAAACACAATTAATGCTGATCAGAGCACATCCCTGGTTCACCTGACCCAATGCGGAAAATTTATTTCATTTTTGATCATCTCATGTTGCAGATATTTTAATCAGTTCTTTATCAATTCTTTGTTAATGTCAAAAGACGCCACTAACGGAGATACAAAGCATTGGAGGATCAATGAACCTGCAAGTTGTAATCGAATTTACTGAGTCTGGTGTGTATAAAGATCGATGCTGGGAGAGCAGTTTCAAAGCAAGCAAAGGCCAGCTGCACCGTGTGTCACCGCAATACGCAGCCCAACTGATTAAGCACTCGAAAGCGATTTTCCGTGCAATTCCGGACACTCACACAGAATAGTCCGCCCCCGCAAAGCATGACCTGATCGGCTTAAGCGTTCAATCTGCTTTCGAGGGAACCCCGTCTTGCCGGATGGCATCACAGGTCGCCTGAATCAGACGATAGGCTATCGTGCCCGGCGGCGCGATAGTCGGTAGCTGGTCATGCCTGAACCACTGAGCATCCAGCAATTCATCATCATCCGGACGGACATCCCCACTGCGATAATCTGCCAGAAAGCCCATCATCAGGTTAGACGGAAACGCCCAGGGCTGGCTGTCAAAATATCGGATGTTCGTTAATTCAATGCCTGTTTCTTCCGCCACTTCACGAGCAACACAACCTTCCAGCGTTTCACCGGGTTCGACAAAACCTGCAATCACCGTGTACATACCATTCTTATGCCGCGGATGCTGCGCTAACAGAATCTGATCGTTCTTGCGCACAGCCACAATAATACACGGGGAAACATTCGGATAATGAAACTGCTGGCAAGACTGGCACTGCATCGCCAGAACACGATCCGCCAGTTTTGTCTGACCGCCACATTGTGAACAGTACCGCTGACTCTCCTGCATATGCGACAACTGCATCGCTTTTCCGGCCAGCATAAACAGATCTGGATCGACACCCAATAATTCTCTTAAAGAATAAAAATATTTCTCCGGCAGTATTTCCGGATCTTCCAGCCAGTTTACCGCGCATCCCTGATACTCGCCGATCGTCCGCGATCGCATCAGATCCAAGCCGGTTGAAGGCTCTAACGTAAGTGGTAACTTACCATCGACCAAAAAAATCCGGCGATCTCGAATCACACACCAGTAGGCAGGATCTTGCTTTTTTGACATTGGCGATTCCTCTCTCCTTGCAGGGGTTTTATTTTGCTGGCAATCTAAACGTAACAACGGAATTTGGCTCTGCCATACATGGTACTCTTAGACAGCCTAAGAGTTTGACAGGAATTGTTTTCTGCTCATGCAATATGCTGGGCGATCATGAGGACATGGTCATGCTAAGTAAATTCGAACAAGTGCAAAAACAATGGGGTGGCAACAATGATGTCATCGATCACTGGTTATTGTCGAGGCAACAGTTGCTCATCGACTACTGCAAACTGGCAGGTCTGCCCCCATTCGAACCCAAGGCCAGACAACTGCCCACGTCTGCCCAACTTCAGCTTTTCTGCCAACAACTGGTCGATTATATCTCTGAAGGCCACTTCAAAATCTACGACAAAGTGATGGCAAGATGGCAGGCCACTGGCTACTCCCCCACAACCGAAATTTCTCAGCTCTATCATCAGATCACCAATACGACCGACCCTTTACTGAATTTTGCCGATCGCTACTGTGAGATCACCGATGACAGCGAAGATTGGGATGATTTCGATCAGCACCTCTCTACGGTTGGGGAACAAATCGAGCTGCGCTTTGAACTGGAAGATGAGTTAATTGAACTGATCAGCGAGAGCTTGTCGGTTCCGCCCGGCGCATAATCACAGCGGTTTGACGCTGTGCGCAGCGATCTCTGCTGCAGTCAGCTTCTCTGACTGCTAGTCATGCTTTTGTCTGCCTGAAAATCTCGAACGACGAAAAAATCTTTCAGACAAGCCGATAAAACCAAACATCAAAAAACAGCAGATAAACAAAAGGCACCCCGGAGGGTGCCTTTTTTATCTCGGTTTGTCCGTAGACGTCCCGGACTTAATCTTCGTCGTTCAGACCAGCATTCAGCAGTGCCGCCAAGTCCTGAGATGCCTGCTCGGCATCAACCTGAGGCTCAACTGGCGCCAGATCAGCATCACGACGACGCTGACGTTCCAGGTGATAAGAGAAACCGGTACCGGCTGGGATCAGACGGCCCACAATGACGTTCTCTTTCAGACCACGCAGTTCATCACGCTTACCAGCAACCGCAGCTTCAGTCAGTACGCGAGTCGTTTCCTGGAACGACGCGGCAGAGATGAAGGACTCAGTTGCCAGGGACGCTTTGGTGATACCCAGCAGATCACGTTCGAACAGTGCTGGCTGTTTGCCATCGGCAATCAGCTGACGGTTCGCGATGTTCACGCGGGAGAATTCCACCTGCTCACCTTCCAGGAACTCAGAGTCACCTGAAACCGTGATTGTTACCTTACGCAGCATCTGACGAACGATTGTTTCAATGTGCTTATCGTTAATCTTAACGCCTTGCAGACGGTAAACTTCCTGAACTTCGTTCACGATGTATTCCGCAACCGCGTTCACACCACGCAGACGCAGGATATCGTGCGGCGCCTCTGGACCATCGGCGATCACATCACCCTTCTCAACTTTCTCGCCTTCGAAGACGTTCAGCTGACGCCATTTCGGAATCATTTCCTCATATGGCTGACCCTCTGATGGGGTGATGATCAGACGACGCTTACCTTTGGTCTCTTTACCGAAGGAAACAGCACCTGTGATTTCCGCCAGGATTGCAGGTTCTTTCGGCTTACGCGCTTCGAACAAGTCAGCAACGCGTGGCAGACCACCGGTGATATCTTTCGTACCGCCAGATTCCTGAGGAATACGTGCCAGGGTGTCACCGATACCAACAGCAGCACCATCTTCAAGCTGGACAATCGCTTTACCAGGCAGGAAGTACTGAGCCGGCATCTCGGTACCTGGGATCATGACATCGTTGCCTTTGTCATCAACCAGTTTCACCATTGGACGCATATCTTTACCGGTACCGGTACGCTCTGCACCATCCAGGATCACGATAGAAGACAGGCCGGTCAGTTCATCGGTCTGACGAGAGACAGTCACACCGTCAATCAGATCCACGAACTGCAGGTGACCTGCTACTTCAGTGATGATTGGCATGGTGTGTGGGTCCCAGTTCGCCACAGTTTCACCAGCATCAACACCGTCGTTATCGCCTTTGCTCAGCAACGAACCGTAAGGCAGCTTGTAGCTTTCCTTGGTACGGCCGAACTCGTCCACAACTGTCATTTCAGCAGCACGTGAAGTGATCACCAGCTTGCCGTCGTTATTGGTTACGAACTTGGCGTTATGCAGCTTCAGAGAACCTTTGTTCTTCACCTGAATACTGTTTTCTGCCGCAGCACGCGATGCCGCACCACCGATGTGGAACGTACGCATCGTCAGCTGTGTACCCGGTTCACCGATTGACTGTGCAGCAACAACACCGACCGCTTCACCCTGGTTCACCAGGTGACCACGCGCCAAGTCACGACCGTAACAGTTACGACATGCACCAAAGTCATTCTCACAGCTCACCACAGAGCGAACTTTCACCTGGTCGACAGAGTTCTCTTCCAGGATGTCACACCATTTCTCATCAAGCATGGTGTTACGCTGAACCAGAACTTCTTCCGTACCCGGCTTCAGAACGTCTTCGGCAACCACACGACCCAATACGCGATCGCGCAGTGGCTCTTTCACGTCACCACCTTCGATCAGTGGCATCATGGTGATACCTGCGTGCGTACCACAGTCATCTGCCGTGATCACAACATCCTGCGCGACGTCTACCAGACGACGGGTCAGGTAACCGGAGTTCGCTGTTTTCAGTGCCGTATCCGCCAGACCTTTACGCGCACCGTGCGTTGAAATGAAGTACTGGAGTACGTTCAGACCTTCACGGAAGTTCGCGGTGATTGGCGTTTCGATGATCGAGCCATCTGGCTTCGCCATCAGACCACGCATACCGGCCAGCTGACGAATCTGTGCCGCAGAACCACGCGCACCTGAATCGGCCATCATGTATACGCTGTTGAACGATTTCTGTTGCTCTTCTTCACCGTCACGGTTAATCACGGTGTCGAATGACAGGTTATCCATCATCGCTTTCGCAACCTGCTCGTTCGCGGTTGCCCAGATATCGATCACTTTGTTGTAGCGTTCGCCGGCAGTGACCAGACCAGATTGGAACTGATCCTGAATCTCAGCAACTTCAGCTTCCGCTTCGGCGATCTTGGTGTACTTCGCTTCTGGTACAACCATATCGTCGATACCAACAGACACACCAGACAGGGCCGCGTATGCGAAACCTGTGTACATGATCTGGTCAGCAAAGATAACGGTCTGCTTCATACCCAGTTCACGGTAACAAGTGTTCAGCAGGTTCGAAATTTGCTTTTTACCCAGCGCTTCGCTGTTCACCAAGCTGTATGGCAGGCCTTTTGGCACGATTTGCCACAACATGGCACGACCAACTGTCGTATCCATCAGCTGAGTATTTTTGACCAGCTCACCTTGCTCGTTTTTCACGTGCTCAGTGATACGTACTTTCACGCGAGCATGCAGCTCGGCGTTACCGGTACGGTACGCTTTCTCGGCTTCAGCAGAACCAGCCAGGTACATGCCTTCGCCTTTCGCGTTGATCTTGTCACGGGTCATGTAGTACAGACCCAGTACAACGTCCTGAGACGGTACGATGATTGGATCACCGGATGCTGGCGACAGAATGTTGTTCGTCGACATCATCAGCGCACGCGCTTCCAGCTGGGCTTCCAGCGTCAGCGGTACGTGAACAGCCATCTGGTCACCATCGAAGTCGGCGTTATAAGCCGCACAGACCAGTGGGTGCAGCTGGATCGCTTTACCTTCGATCAGAACAGGTTCGAACGCCTGGATACCCAGACGGTGCAGTGTTGGTGCACGGTTCAGCATGACCGGGTGTTCGCGGATCACTTCGTCCAGGATATCCCAAACAACCGCTTCTTCGCGCTCAACCATCTTCTTGGCAGCTTTGATGGTGGTCGCCAGACCACGAGTTTCCAGCTTGCCGTAGATGAACGGTTTGAACAGCTCCAGTGCCATTTTCTTCGGCAGACCACACTGGTGCAAACGCAGGTATGGACCTACGGTAATCACCGAACGGCCAGAGTAGTCAACACGTTTACCCAGCAGGTTCTGACGGAAACGACCCTGCTTACCTTTGATCATGTCAGCCAGAGATTTCAGCGGACGCTTGTTCGAACCAGTAATGGCGCGACCACGGCGGCCGTTGTCCAGCAGCGCATCCACAGACTCTTGCAGCATACGTTTTTCGTTACGTACGATGATGTCTGGGGCAGCCAGATCCAGCAGACGCTTCAGACGGTTGTTTCGGTTGATCACACGACGATAAAGGTCGTTCAGATCAGAAGTCGCGAAACGACCACCGTCCAGCGGTACCAGTGGACGCAGATCCGGTGGCAGTACTGGCAGTACAGACAGGATCATCCATTCTGGGTTGTTACCGGATTGAACAAATGCTTCAACCAGCTTCAGACGCTTGGTCAGCTTCTTGCGCTTGGTTTCAGAGTTGGTTTCTTCCAGCTCTTCACGCATCAGTTCGATTTCAGCATTCAGATCCATGTTGGCCAGCAGTGCTTTGACTGCTTCCGCGCCCATGCGCGCGTCGAACTCATCGCCCCACTCTTCCAGCGCGTCCAGATACTGTTCTTCAGACAGCAGCTGGCTACGCTCAAGATTGGTCATGCCTGGTTCGATAACCACATAAGATTCAAAGTAAAGCACACGCTCGATATCACGTAGCGGCATGTCCATTAACAGACCGATACGGGATGGCAGTGATTTCAGGAACCAGATGTGGGCTACAGGTGAAGCCAGCTCAATGTGACCCATACGCTCACGACGTACTTTGGTCTGAGTAACTTCTACACCACATTTTTCACAGATCACGCCACGGTGCTTCAGGCGCTTGTATTTACCACAAAGACATTCATAGTCTTTGACCGGGCCAAAGATACGTGCACAGAACAGACCGTCACGCTCAGGCTTAAAGGTACGGTAGTTAATGGTTTCTGGCTTTTTCACTTCACCGAAAGACCATGAACGAATCATGTCAGGTGAAGCAAGACCGATTTTGATCGCGTCAAATTCTTCGGTCTTGTGCTGTGCTTTCAGAAACTTAAGTAAGTCTTTCACATTCGGCTCCTGTGAGGAGTTGACCCATAAAGGCGCCGGGGCGGCGGCGCCTTCATATTGATACCGGATTTAAGAATCCCTGACGATGTCAGGATTACTCGTCTTCCAGCTCGATGTTGATACCCAACGAGCGGATCTCTTTCAACAGTACGTTGAAGGATTCCGGCATACCTGGTTCCATACGGTGATCGCCATCGACGATGTTCTTATACATCTTCGTACGGCCATTCACGTCATCCGATTTGACAGTCAGCATTTCCTGCAGCGTATAAGCGGCACCATAAGCTTCCAGTGCCCACACTTCCATCTCACCGAAGCGCTGACCACCGAACTGAGCTTTACCACCCAGTGGCTGCTGAGTAACCAGACTGTACGAACCAGTAGAACGCGCGTGCATCTTGTCATCTACCAGGTGGTTCAGTTTCAGCATGTACATGTAACCCACGGTTACAGGACGCTCGAACTGCTCACCGGTACGGCCATCAAACAAGTTCAGCTGACCAGATTCTGGGAGATCACCCAGTTTCAGCAGCTCTTTGATCGAAGGCTCTGGCGCACCGTCAAAGACAGGAGTCGCAATTGGCAGACCACCACGCAGGTTCTCAATCAGGGTACGAACTTCATCATCAGTCATAGACGCAATGTCCACTTTCTGACGGGTATCGCCCAGATCATAGACCTTCTGCAAGAATTCGCGGAACTTATGCAGTTCCTGCTGTTCTTTCAGCATCGCATTGATCTTGTCACCGATACCTTTCGCTGCCAGACCCAGGTGAGTTTCCAGGATCTGACCGATGTTCATACGCGAAGGTACACCCAGCGGGTTCAGTACGATATCGACAGTTTGGCCTTTCTCATCGTAAGGCATGTCTTCAACCGGACAAATCTTCGAGATAACACCCTTGTTACCGTGACGACCGGCCATCTTATCACCAGGCTGGATGCGGCGCTTCACGGCCAGATAGACCTTCACGATCTTCAGGACGCCAGGAGCCAGATCATCACCTTGAGTGATTTTACGGCGCTTCGTTTCGAACTTCTTGTCGAACTCAGCTTTCAGCTCGTCGTACTGCTCAGCCAACTGCTCCAGCTGGTTTTGCAGTGACTCGTCATCCAAGGTCTGAGAGAACAGTTTCTCACGGTCCATAGAAGACACGCGCGCGTCATCATAACCGGCAGACAGCAGCAGAGTACGGACACGAGCCAGCAAACCACCTTCCAGAATCTGGAATTCTTCGGTGATGTCTTTCTTCGCTTCTTTCAGCTGCATCTCTTCGATTTCGAGTGCACGCTTGTCCTTCTCTACGCCATCGCGTGTGAAGACCTGAACGTCAATGATGGTACCAGACACAGAGTTCGGTACACGCAGTGACGAATCTTTCACGTCAGAGGCTTTTTCACCAAAGATTGCACGCAGCAGTTTCTCTTCTGGCGTCAGCTGAGTTTCACCTTTCGGCGTCACTTTACCAACCAAAATGTCGCCACCCTTCACTTCCGCACCGATGTACACGATACCGGACTCGTCCAGTTTGGACAGGGCAGCCTCACCCACGTTCGGGATGTCTGCAGTGATTTCTTCAGCACCCAGCTTGGTATCACGCGCCACACAGGACAGTTCCTGAATGTGGATAGTCGTCAGGCGATCTTCCTGAACAACGCGCTCAGACACCAGGATGGAGTCCTCGAAGTTGTAACCGTTCCAAGGCATGAACGCGATACGCATGTTCTGACCCAGAGCCAGTTCACCCAGATCCGTTGAAGGACCATCTGCCAGCACGTCACCACGTGCAACAGGTTCACCCGGCATCACTGTCGGACGCTGGTTAATACAGGTGTTCTGGTTAGAACGGGTGTATTTAGTCAGGTTGTAGATGTCGATACCGGCTTCGCCTGGTACCAGCTCGTCTTCGTTGACTTTAATCACGATACGAGAAGCATCTACGGACTGAACCATACCGCCACGTTTTGCAACCGCAGTTACACCGGAGTCAACTGCAACAGCACGTTCGATACCTGTACCGACCAGCGGCTTGTCTGCACGCAGTGTAGGTACAGCCTGACGTTGCATGTTCGCACCCATCAGGGCACGGTTCGCATCATCGTGCTCCAGGAATGGGATCAGGGACGCTGCCACAGATACCACCTGGTTGGTTGCAACGTCCATATACTGGACGTGGTCACGTGGGTGAAGACCTGATTCACCTTTGTGACGGGCAGTGATCAGCTCATCTGCGAAGCTACCGTCTTCTTCCAGAACGGCGTTCGCCTGAGCGATGACAAACTGACCTTCTTCAATCGCTGACAGATAATCGATTTGGTCGGTTACTTTGCCGTCTACCACTTTACGGTATGGTGTTTCCAGGAAACCGTATGGGTTACAACGGGCAAACACAGACAGCGAGTTGATCAGACCGATGTTTGGACCTTCAGGAGTCTCGATCGGACATAGACGACCATAGTGCGTTGCGTGAACGTCTCGAACCTCAAAGCCCGCACGTTCACGAGTCAGACCGCCTGGACCCAGAGCAGAAATACGACGCTTGTGCGTCACTTCTGACAGCGGGTTGTTCTGATCCATAAACTGAGACAGCTGAGAAGAGCCGAAGAACTCTTTCACTGCCGCTGAAATTGGCTTGGCGTTGATCAGATCCTGAGGCATCACGTTGTCTAGATCACCCAGACTCAGACGCTCTTTCACCGCACGTTCAACACGGACCAGACCGACACGGAACTGGTTCTCAGCCATTTCGCCGACACTACGGATACGACGGTTACCCAGATGGTCGATATCGTCAACTTCACCTTTACCGTTCCGGATGTCGATCAGCTTACGCATCACTTCAATGATGTCATCGTGATCCAGCGTACCCGGGCCAGTGGTTTCTTCGCGTACCAGAGAGCTGTTGAACTTCATCCGGCCAACCGCAGACAGATCGTAGCGATCTTCAGAGAAGAACAGGCTTTCGAACAACTGTTCTGCCGCTTCGCGCGTTGGTGGCTCACCAGGGCGCATCATGCGATAGATTTCAACCAATGCACTCAGACGGTCAGTCGTACTGTCGATACGCAGGGTATCAGACATGTAAGGACCGAAATCCAGATCATTCGTGAACAGAACCTGAATTGCTTTATGACCAGCCTGAGACAGTTTCGCCAGCGATTCCAGACTCAGCTCCATGTTCGCTTCCGCGATCACTTCACCAGTCTCTTCGTTGATGTAGTCACGTGCGGAAACTTTGCCCACGATGTACTCAACAGGAACTTCGATGTGATTAACGTTGTCTTTCTGCAGCTGACGAATATGGCGCGCAGTAATACGACGGCCCTTTTCGACATACACAGTGCCGTTCGCTTCAATATCAAAGCTCGCAGTTTCACCACGCAGACGATCAGGTACCAGTTCCATAACCAGAGACTTGCCCTGTACTTCGAAATTGATCTTCTCAAAGAACAGGTCAAGGATTTGCTCTGTGGTATAACCCAGCGCTCGCAGGATGATAGACGCAGGCAACTTACGACGACGGTCGATACGAACGTAGACGTTATCCTTAGGATCAAATTCGAAATCCAACCATGAACCACGGTATGGAATGATGCGTGCGTTATACAGCACTTTACCTGAGGAATGGGTTTTACCCTTATCGCTGTCGAAGAAGACACCCGGGCTACGGTGCAGCTGGGATACGATAACCCTCTCGGTACCGTTAATAACGAATGTACCGTTATCTGTCATGAGCGGAATTTCGCCCATGTAAACTTCTTGTTCTTTGATGTCTTTGACGGTGCCAGCCGGTGCATCCTTGTCATACATCACAAGGCGCAGTTTCACACGCAGTGGTGCAGAATACGTGACACCGCGAATCTGACATTCTTTAACATCGAACACCGGCTCACCGAGACGATAGCTAACGTATTGCAGCTCGGAATTGCCGTTATAGCTCTGAATTGGGAAAACAGAACGAAAGGCAGCTTCTAGACCGTAATGCCCTTCCGGATCCTGCTCGATGAACTTATCAAAAGACTCAAGCTGGATCGACAGCAGGTAAGGTACATCCAATACTTGTGGACGCTTACCAAAATCCTTACGGATACGCTTTTTCTCGGTATAAGAGTAAACCATAGGTTCCTCAGATCGCTGATAAGTGATCCTAACTACCTCTAGTAAGAGGCAGTGACTAATAACATTGTTTGTCGCAGGAACAGCACTGTATGACAGGCTGTTAATACGCATGGGAAATGGTTGCAAAACAATGTGAAAAACACCACTACCCTACAGCGCAAAAGGGCCGGTGGCTTTTTAGCCACCAGCCCATAGCCATAAAGGCTAAGAAATTAAGTAATAATTACTTGATTTCAACAGAAGCACCAGCTTCTTCCAGCTGAGCTTTCAGAGCTTCAGCTTCAGCTTTCTCAACGCCTTCTTTCAGAGGAGCTGGAGCGCCGTCAACCAGAGCTTTCGCTTCTTTCAGGCCCAGACCAGTTGCGCCACGTACTGCTTTGATTACAGCAACTTTGTTCGCGCCAGCAGCAGTCAGAATTACGTTGAATTCAGTTTGCTCTTCAGCAGCAGCTTCAGCAGCGCCACCAGCAACAACTGCTGCAGCAGCAGTAACGCCGAACTTCTCTTCCATAGCTTCGATCAGTTCAACAACTTGCATTACAGACATTTCTGCAACTGCGTCTAGGATTTGCTCGTTAGTGATAGACATAACAATTCTCTTTTAAAGTCAACAATTAGTTTAAATAGCAACCAATGAAAAGCCAAACTGATTAAGCGGCTTCTTTTTGATCGCGAATAGCTGCAATAGTGCGAACCAGCTTGCCAGCAGAAGCTTCTTTCATGCACATCATCAGACGTGCAATCGCTTCGTCGTAAGTTGGCAGTTTCGCCAGAACGTCTGCATCAGTCAGTGCGCCTTCGAATGCAGCAGCTTTGATCTCGAAATCTTTGTTCTCTTTAGCGAAGTCTTTGAACAGACGCGCTGCAGCACCTGGGTGCTCGTTAGAGAAAGCCAGCAGAGTAGGACCTACGAAAGCGTCAGTCAGACACTCGTAGCTAGTACCTACTACTGCACGACGAGCCAGAGTGTTACGAACAACACGTACATAAACGCCCGCTTCACGCGCTTGTTTACGCAGAGTCGTCATAGCACCCACGGACACGCCGCGAGAATCAGCAACAACTGCAGACAGGGCACCGCTGGCAGCTTCGTTGACTTCAGCAACAATTGCTTTTTTGTCTTGAAGGTTTAAAGCCATTGGACTTGCTCCTGGATTGTGTTTACCCACTCACTGCAAAATTGCAGGAGAGTTTGTACGGCGCAGATCCAAGAAAGACAATACATCAATCATGTTCCTGGCACCGTCTACGTAGGCTGAATATTAAGTTCAGTGAACACCTACGGTCTTGGACGAAGACCCCGGTTGCAAAGCTCCCCCGGGTCTTAGCCATAAATTCGAAACGCAGGATTATACATAATCCCAGCGATTCTGCAAATATTAAGCGTTAGTGTCCAGCGTATTCTGGTCTAGCGCAACACCCGCACCCATTGTGGTTGAGATGCTAACTTTCTTAATGAAACTACCTTTCGCAGAAGCAGGCTTCGCTTTTTTCAGCGCAACCAGCAGAGATTCCAGGTTTTCTTTCAGTTTGTCAGCGTCAAAATCAACCTTACCAATCGTGGTGTGGATGATACCGTTCTTATCGTTACGGTAACGAACCTGACCTGCTTTCGCGTTCTTAACCGCTTCAGCAACGTTTGGTGTTACAGTACCAACTTTCGGGTTTGGCATCAGGCCACGTGGACCCAGAATCGTACCCAGCTGACCAACAACGCGCATTGCGTCTGGAGAAGCGATAACAACGTCAAAGTTCATTTCGCCTTTCTTCACTTGGTCTGCCAGATCTTCCATACCAACCAGATCAGCACCCGCTTCTTTCGCTGCTTCAGCGTTCGCACCTTGAGTGAAAACCGCTACGCGGATATCACGGCCAGTACCGTGTGGCAGTACAGTAGCGCCACGAACGTTTTGGTCAGATTTACGAGCATCGATACCCAGGTTTACTGCAACGTCAACGCTTTCTACGAATTTAGCAGTAGCCAGTTCTTTCAGCAGAGCAACAGCTTCGTTGATGTCGTACTCGCGAGTAGCGTCAACTTTCTCACGGATTACGCGCATACGCTTAGTTAGTTTTGCCATTCTCTTAACCCTCTACTACCAGACCCATAGAACGGGCAGTACCCGCGATAGAGCGCTTCATTGCTTCGATATCGGCACCAGTCATGTCTGCAGCTTTAGTTTCTGCAATTTCCTGGATCTGAGCTTCAGTCACTTTACCCACTTTTTCAGTGTTTGGACGGCCAGAACCAGACTTGATGCCAGCAGCTTTCTTCAGCAGAACAGCAGCAGGTGGAGTCTTGGTGATGAAAGTGAAAGAACGGTCACTGTAAACAGTGATCACAACTGGAGTCGGCAGACCTTTTTCCAGAGAATCAGTTTTTGCGTTGAACGCTTTACAGAATTCCATGATGTTCACACCGTGCTGACCCAGAGCAGGACCAACTGGTGGAGAAGGGTTTGCCATACCAGCTGCAACTTGCAGCTTGATGTAAGCTTCTACTTTTTTAGCCATTACTAAATTACCTTAATTTGGGTTCAAACGTCTGCTTTGTGCAAACAGACTCCCCGTCTAACGAAAGGGCGCGAAATTATAGTCCAATTCCGCGCCCCTGACAATAATGCTTGATTATTTATTGGTCAGTTTTTTTCAACCTGACCAAACTCCAGTTCAACTGGTGTCGCACGACCAAAGATAGATACCGACACTTTCAGGCGGCTCTTGTCGTAATCGACTTCTTCTACCACACCGTTAAAGTCGGCAAACGGACCGTCCGTCACACGAACGACTTCACCAGGCTCAAACACAGTCTTGTGGACTGGTGATTCACTCGCCTGCTGCAAACGGTTCAGAATAGCAGCAGCTTCTTTATCAGAAATTGGTGCAGGTCGATCAGATGTTCCGCCAATGAACCCCATCACACGAGGAATACTACGTACCAGATGCCAGGTTTCATCGTTCATCACCATTTGGACAAGCACATAGCCCGGGAAGAACTTACGCTCGCTTTTTCGGCGCTGGCCAGCACGCATTTCAACAACTTCCTCTGTCGGTACCAGGACCTCATCAAAGTAGTCTTCCATGCCATGCATCTTGATATGTTCACGTAGTGACTGTGCGACACGACCTTCAAAACCAGAAAAGGCCTGCACAACATACCATCGTTTTTTAGGAGCTTCGCTCATGAAATCTTACCTCTATACACCGGTAACCAGGCGGACCAAACGGACCATGATGCCGTCGATACCCCACAGGGCTAACGCCATAATGACAGTGACAGCTAAAACGATAAAGGTTGTCTGCGTCGCTTCCTGACGAGTTGGCCACACGACCTTTCGGACTTCCATGCGCGATTCACGAGCAAAAGTGATCGCTGCTTTCCCTTTTGCTGTCAGTGCCGCAATACCACCAGCAGCGGCTACAAGAACCACAACGCCTGCTGCTCTAGCTGCAACATAAGGTATCAATGTACTGGACAGGTAAAAACCAACCACTGCAGTTGCCAGTAGGGCAAACACTGCTACCCACTTCAGGCCATCCATACTACTAGAGCTGCTTTGGTTTTCGGCATTCGCTTTCATACAACCAACCTGTAACTTGTCTCAATATAGACGAAAATAACCTCGCAGGTGGCGAGGCTTCTAAGGATTTTATCCCTGATTAACGCTCAAAACGCTCTAACGCACTTTTTACTCGGCACTCTGACCAAAAAATACGCTAGTCTGAAGCGGAGCGTAGAAAAAGGGCATCAAATGATGCCCTTTTTCGTGCCTTGTCGTCAAATATTATTCAACGATCTTAGCAACAACA
>NZ_JMIB01000017.1 GCF_000695255.1 Photobacterium galatheae
CGGACGCGGGGTGGAGCAGCTTGGTAGCTCGTCGGGCTCATAACCCGAAGGTCGTCGGTTCAAATCCGGCCCCCGCAACCAACTTGGACGATAATTAAGTGTATACTCTTAGTTGTCAGTAGATTTACCGAGCCGATTGGCATCGGTAACGTCTCCGAGTTTTGAAAAGCGACGATTCCTGGAACAGAATCGCTTTCGTTTTTCTGCTTAAATCTTCGTTGATTTAGGCTATCAGGGTCCAGAGATAATAAACCCCGTAATTCGGGGTTTTTTATTATCTGAAACATGACCATTCAGGTATCTACTGGGCTTCAATGCCCTTTTTTTGTTTCCAGGGGGTTGTCTTGACCGCTTTAGAAATGCAACTAACTGAACTGCTTGAGTCGCCAGTGACAGCTTTGGGCTATGAATTGGTGGGTCTGGAGTTTATCCGTGCGGGTGAACATTCGACACTACGTGTGTTCATTGACCACGAAAACGGCATCACAGTCGATGATTGTGCCGATGTGAGCCGTCAGATCAGCGCAGTGATGGACGTTGAAGATCCGATCACTGTGGCTTATAACCTGGAGGTTTCATCCCCTGGTTTGGATCGTCCGCTGTTTAAAGCGGCACATTATGAACAGTTTATTGGCCACGAGGTCAGCCTGGTCCTGAAAATGGCGATGAATAATCGTCGTAAGTGGAAAGGTGACATTGTTGCCGTTGACGGTGAGCTGGTCACGTTGAACGTGAAAGGCGATGAAGAAACCTTTGCGCTGAGCAATATTGCAAAAGCCAACCTGGTTCCAAAATTCTGACCGCTAAATTGGGGCATTAGAAATGAACAAAGAAATCTTGGCTGTCGTTGAAGCGGTATCCAACGAGAAAGCTGTTCCGCGTGAGCGTATCTTCGAAGCACTGGAGATCGCCCTGGCAACAGCAACAAAGAAAAAGTACGAAGCGGAAATTGACGTACGTGTTGCGATCGATCGTAAAACGGGCGACTTCGATACTTTCCGTCGCTGGAAAGCGGTTGAAGAAGTAACCGCTCCAACGCTGGAAATCACCCTGGAAGCGGCTCAGTATGATGACGAGAGCATCGAGCTGGGTGACTTTGTTGAAGAGCAGATTGAATCTGTGACTTTCGACCGTATCACAACGCAAACTGCGAAACAGGTGATTGTCCAGAAAGTTCGTGAAGCTGAACGTGCGCAAATTGTCGAACAGTTTATCGACAATGAAGGCGAGCTGATCACCGGTGTCGTGAAGAAAGTGAACCGTGATGCGGTCATCGTGGATCTGGGCAACAATGCTGAAGCTGTGATCCTGCGTGAAGATCAGTTGCCACGTGAAAACTTCCGCCCAGGTGACCGCGTCCGTGGTCTGTTGTATGCTGTGCGCCCTGAAGCACGTGGTTTCCAACTGTTCATGACGCGTTCTAAGCCAGAAATGCTGTCTGAATTGTTCCGCATCGAAGTGCCGGAAATCGGTGAAGAGATGATCGAACTCATGGGTGCTGCCCGTGATCCGGGTTCTCGTGCCAAGATTGCCGTGAAGACAAACGACAAGCGTATCGATCCTGTCGGCGCCTGTGTTGGGATGCGTGGTGCACGTGTCCAGGCTGTCTCCGGTGAACTGGGTGGCGAGCGTATCGATATCGTGCTGTGGGACGAAAATCCTGCGCAGTACGTCATCAATGCGATGGCGCCTGCTGAAGTCAGCTCAATCATTGTGGATGAAGACAACCACACCATGGACATCGCGGTTGAGAAAGACAACCTGGCTCAGGCCATTGGCCGTAGCGGTCAGAACGTGCGTCTGGCGTCGATGCTGACTGGCTGGGAACTGAACGTGATGACGGTTGAAGACCTGCAGAACAAGCATCAGGCTGAAGCGCAGGCATCCATTGATCTGTTTGTGAAATATCTGGACATCGATGAAGATTTCGCCGTTGTTCTGGTAGAAGAAGGCTTTACCAGCCTGGAAGAAGTGGCCTATGTGCCGGTTCAGGAACTGATGTCTATCGAAGATCTCGATGAAGATACAGTGAATGAACTGCGTAATCGTGCCAAAGAAGCCCTGACCACGATTGCCCTTGCGCAGGAAGAGTCTTTTGACGGTGTTGAGCCTGCTGAAGATCTGCTGAACCTGGACGGTATGGAACGTGAGCTGGCGTTCAAACTGGCTGCGAAGGGTATTAGTACGCTGGAAGATCTGGCTGACCAGGGGACGGATGATCTACTGGATATCGAAGCCCTGGATGAGACCAGAGCGGGTGAACTGATTATGGCTGCCCGTAATATCTGCTGGTTCAGCGACGAAGCATAATTCAATTAGCAAGGGAGGAGCAGCATGTCAGAGGTTACAGTTAAGGCACTTGCCGAAGAAATCGGTACCCCGATTGATCGGTTGCTTCAACAGTTTGCCGATGCTGGTATCAGCAAGAAAGCTGAAGACAGTGTCAACCAACAGGAAAAAGAGTCTCTGTTGACCCACCTGAAGAAAGAGCACGGTGGTAACACTGACGAGGCGCCGACCCGCCTGACTCTGCAACGGAAGACTCGAAGCACTTTGAGTGTCTCGGGTTCTGGCGGCAAGAGTAAAAACATCCAAGTTGAGGTGCGCAAAAAGCGCACCTATGTAAAACGCTCTGCCCTTGAAGAAGAGCAGCGTGCTGAAGATGCACGTCAAGCTGAAGAGGCTGCGAAACGTGCTGCGGAAGAAACCGCGAAACGTGAAGCAGAAGAGCTGGCTAAGCGCGAGGCTGAAGAAAAAGCCAAGCGTGAAGCTGAAGAGAAGCGCTTGGCAGAAGAGAAGCGCTTAGCGGAAGAGAAAGCAAAGCAGTTGGAAGAACAGTCTGAACGTGGTGCAGCAGTGGATGCAAATCAACGTGAAGCTGAAGAAAAGCGTCAAGCTGAAGAAAAAGCAAAACGCGCCGCCGCTGAGCTGGAAGCTAAGAAAGAAGCTGAGGCACTGCAACGTCGCCGGGAAGAGGAAGCCAAGCGTAAAGCCGAAGAAGCAAGTCAGCGTCAGCTAGAAGAGGCACGCAAAATGGCAGAAATGAATGAGAAAAACTGGTCTGAGAAAGGCCAGGATGCAGGTGATATGGAACGAGCAGACTACCACACGACCACTTCCACCTATGCCCGAGCGGCGGAAGATGAACAAGACCGTCGCGAGGAAGCAACTCGCCGCCGTAATAAGAAGAAAAAGGCTGCGGGTCCGAAGAGCGAAGAGCGTGAACGTCCAATGGGGCGTGGCGGTCGAAATCAACGCGGCCGCAAGCAGCAGATGAGCAAGCCAACTTCCATGCGTCACGGTTTTGATAAAACAGCAACTGTTGCCAAAGCTGACGTTGTGATTGGTGAAACCATCATTGTTTCTGAACTGGCGAACAAGATGTCAGTGAAGTCTGCTGAAGTCATCAAAGTGATGATGAAAATGGGTGCGATGGCAACCATCAACCAGGTGATTGATCAGGAAACTGCGCAATTGGTTGCGGAAGAGATGGGCCATAAAGTTATCCTGCGCAAAGAAAATGAGCTGGAAGAAGCGGTACTGTCTGATCGTGATGAGAACCTGACTGCTGTTCCTCGTGCGCCGGTTGTGACCATCATGGGTCACGTTGACCACGGTAAGACCTCAACTCTGGACTACATCCGTAAAGCACACGTTGCTGCGGGCGAAGCCGGTGGTATTACCCAGCACATTGGTGCTTACCACGTTGAAACTGACAATGGCATGATCACCTTCCTGGATACACCGGGACACGCTGCGTTTACTGCAATGCGTGCACGTGGTGCTCAGGCAACAGATATCGTGATTCTGGTGGTTGCTGCGGATGATGGCGTGATGCCACAAACGATCGAAGCGATTCAGCACGCGAAAGCTGCGGGCGTTCCATTGATCATTGCAGTGAACAAGATCGATAAAGAAGATGCGAACCCAGACAATGTGAAGAACGAGCTGGCTCAGTACGACGTTATCCCTGAAGAGTGGGGTGGCGAGAACATGTTCGTTCATATCTCTGCGAAGCAGGGAACTAACATCGATGGTCTGTTGGAAGCCATTCTGCTGCAAGCTGAAGTGCTTGAGCTGAAAGCCGTTGCTGAAGGCATGGCGAAGGGTGTGGTTGTTGAGTCGCGCCTGGATAAAGGTCGCGGTCCGGTTGCAACTGTACTGGTTCAGGAAGGTACACTGCGCAAAGGTGACATCGTTCTGTGTGGCCTTGAGCATGGTCGTGTTCGTGCAATGCGTGATGAGCTGGGTCGTGAGATCGAAGAAGCGGGTCCGTCTATTCCGGTCGAAATTCTGGGTCTGTCTGGTGTACCGTCTTCTGGTGATGAAGCGACTGTGGTTCGTGACGAGCGTAAAGCTCGTGAAGTTGCGCTGTACCGTCAGGGCAAATTCCGTGACGTGAAACTGGCTCGTCAGCAGAAAGCGAAACTGGAAAACATGTTCTCGAACATGACTGCCGGTGAAGTGGCTGAACTGAACGTCGTACTGAAAGCCGACGTACAGGGTTCTGTCGAAGCGATTGCAGACTCACTGCGTAAGCTGTCTACCGACGAAGTGAAAGTGAACATTGTTGGTTCCGGTGTAGGTGGTATCACTGAAACAGATGCCGTTCTGGCTGCAGCGTCTAACGCTATCGTTCTGGGCTTCAACGTTCGTGCCGATGCTTCCGCACGGAAGACAATTGAAACTGAGAACCTGGATCTGCGTTACTACTCCATCATCTATCAGCTGATTGATGAAGTGAAAGCTGCGATGGGCGGTATGCTGTCGCCTGAGTTCAAGCAGGAAATTATTGGTCTGGCTGAAGTTCGTGACGTGTTCAAGTCACCGAAGCTGGGTGCGATTGCCGGTTGTATGGTCACCGAAGGTGTGATCAAGCGTAACAACCCAATCCGTGTCCTGCGTGATAACGTGGTTATCTACGAAGGTGAGCTGGAATCGCTGCGTCGCTTCAAAGATGACGTCCAAGAAGTGAAGAACGGCTACGAATGTGGTATCGGCGTGAAGAACTATAATGATGTTCGCGTTGGTGACCAGATCGAAGTTTACGAAATCATCGAAATCCAGCGTACACTGGATTAATCAGGTTGCTCGTGAACCTGACACAATACAGGGGAGCTTCGGCTCCCCTTTGTGTCGAGAAAGCAGCCGACGTTTAGAGAGAGAATCAAATGGCGAAAGAATTCAGCCGTACACAACGTGTTGCTCAGCAGCTGCAAAAAGAGCTGGCTGTGATTCTGCAACGCGAAATTAAAGATCCACGCCTGGGTATGGCGACCATTTCCAGCGTGGAAGTTTCCCGGGATATGGGTTATGCCAAGGTCTATGTCACTTTCCTGACTGTGGGCGAGCAGACTCCGGAAGGAAGCCTGGAAGCCTTGCGTGAAATGGCACCTTACATTCGTTCGCTACTGGGCAAGCAAATCCGTTTGCGCGTCACACCTGAGCTGAACTTTATTTTTGATCAGTCTCTGACAGAAGGCATGCGTATTTCTAACCTGGTCAGCCAGGTTGTGCGAGATGATGAAGCTCGCCGAGGTGATGAACCCGAGGACGAAGGTGAGGGCAACTGATGGCTCGTCGTCGTAAAGGGCGTCCGGTTGACGGGGTGCTGCTGCTGGACAAGCCGGGTGGCATTACCTCCAATGATGCGCTACAGAAAGTCAAACGTATTTTCTTTGCCGAAAAAGCCGGTCATACCGGTGCGCTGGACCCATTGGCAACGGGTATGTTGCCCATTTGTCTGGGTGAAGCAACGAAGTTTTCTCAGTTCCTGCTGGATTCTGATAAGCGCTACCGTGTGGTTGCCAAGCTGGGTGAGCGAACCAATACATCTGACTCGGATGGCGAAGTTGTTGAAACCCGTGACGTGAAAGTGGATCGTGGTTTGCTTGAGCGTTGCATTGCGAAGTTCCGTGGCACAACGAAGCAAATCCCATCGATGTTTTCGGCCCTGAAATATCAGGGACGTCCGCTGTACGAATATGCCCGTGAAGGGAAAGAAGTACCGCGTGAGGCGCGCGACATCACTGTGTATGAGATCAGCCTGTTGCGCTTCAGTGACAATGAAGTTGAGATGGAAGTTCATTGCTCCAAAGGGACTTACATCCGGACGATTGTGGATGATCTGGGCGAAATGCTTGGCTGTGGCGCCCATGTCACTTACCTGCGTCGCATCGGTGTGTCTAAATATCCGCTGGAGAAAATGGTGACACTTGAGCAGCTCGAAACGCTGCTGGAACAAGCTCAAGCACAGGAGATTCAGCCAAAAGAGTTACTGGATCCACTGTTGCTGCCAACGGATACCGCGGTTCAGGATTTACCTGAAGTGAACCTGCTGCCTGGTGTTGCCAGCTATGTGCTGAATGGTCAGCCGGTGCAGGCGGGTCGAGTACCGGAAACCGGTACGCTGGTTCGGCTGACTGCGGGTGAGCAACGTGACTTTATCGGTGTCGGTGAAATTGATGCAGATAACATGGTTGCGCCGAAGCGGGTTCTGGCGAACCGTCCGAAGGACTGACACGCGTGAAGCACTTTCAGACTGGCAGACGGGAAAGATTCCGCTTGCGGCCAGTCTGGCGGGTGCGTATAATTCGCGGCTCGGGCGTCGGCTGAATCAGAGATTGGCTGACGCAAATTTAACATTTTTGTATTAGGAATGAGTTATGTCTCTGAATGCAGAAACTAAAGCAGCTATCGTTGCTGAATACGCGCAAGGCGCAAACGACACTGGTTCTCCTGAAGTTCAGGTTGCACTGCTGACTGCACAAATCAATCACCTGCAAGGTCACTTTTCTGAGCACAAAGGTGATCACCACAGCCGTCGTGGTCTGCTGCGTATGGTTTCTCGCCGTCGTAAGCTGCTGGACTACCTGAAAGGTAAAGATCTGGGTCGTTACCACACCCTGATCGAGCGCCTGGGTCTGCGTCGCTAAGATTGCTTGAGAGAAAGGAGCCAAAAGGCTCCTTTCTTTTTTGGGTGCTCTGGCCACATCGGCTGGTATGTTCTTTGTAAAATCATGGTACTTCTGTTGTTCACGAGTCGTTTTCGTCGACCTTGAGGTCGCGGCTATTGACAGAGGCTGGCAATGCCGGCTTTTGCCATTAGTCGCGATGCGTGAATTGTCAGCCCGGGAATTTTATCTTTCTGCGAATGGGAAGATAAACTGGCCTGAAAGTACCCCTCTTCACATGACGCTTTTTGCTGTGTCGGATATACTTACTGGCGCAAATAGAAAAAGCAGATCAATATTTTAAGGAAATTCACGTGAATCCTATTGTTAAAACCTTCCAGTACGGTAACCACACCGTCACACTGGAAACCGGAGTCATGGCACGTCAGGCGACAGCTGCTGTGATGGCCAGCATGGATGATACTTCTGTCTTCGTTTCAGTTGTTGGTAAGAAAGAAGCTGTTGAAGGCCAGGACTTTTTCCCTCTGACTGTAAACTATCAGGAGCGTACCTACGCAGCCGGTAAAATTCCGGGTGGTTTCTTCAAGCGTGAAGGCCGTCCTTCTGAAAATGAAACCCTGACAGCGCGTCTGGTTGACCGTCCAATCCGTCCGCTATTCCCAGACGCATTCAAAAATGAAGTTCAGGTGATTGCGACCGTGGTTTCTGTAAACCCGGATGTGAACCCTGATATCGTGACCATGATCGGTACATCTGCCGCTCTGGCTATTTCAGGTATCCCGTTCAATGGCCCAATTGGTGCAGCGCGTGTCGGTTATATCAATGACCAGCTGGTTCTGAACCCAAGCAATAAAGAACTGGCAAACAGTCGTCTGGATCTGGTGGTCGCTGGTACTGAAAGTGCAGTTCTGATGGTTGAATCTGAAGCTGACCGTCTGACTGAAGAGCAGATGCTGCAGGCTGTTGTATTCGGTCACGATCAGCAACAAACGGTGATCAACGCGATCAACGAATTTGCTGCTGAAGTTGCAACCCCTGCATGGGACTGGGTTGCGCCTGAAGTGAACACTGTGCTGAAAGCTCGTGTGGCTGAAAAAGCGGAAGCTCGTTTGACTGAAGCTTACCAAATCACTGAAAAGATGGCTCGTTACGAGAACGTAGGCGCGATCAAGTCTGACGTTGTTGCGGCACTGCTGGCCGAAGATGAAACGCTGGAAGAGCGTGAAATCCGTGACATGCTGGGTTCTTTGGAGAAGAACGTCGTTCGTAGCCGTATCATTGCGGGTAACCCACGTATCGATGGTCGTGAAAAAGACATGGTTCGTGCGCTAGACGTGCGTACGGGTGTACTGCCACGGACTCACGGTTCTTCTCTGTTTACCCGTGGTGAAACTCAGGCGCTGGTTTCTGCAACGCTGGGTACTCAGCGTGACGCACAGATTCTGGACGAGCTGACCGGTGAGCGTAAAGAGCACTTCCTGCTGCACTACAACTTCCCTCCGTACTGTGTGGGCGAAACGGGTTTTGTCGGTTCGCCGAAGCGTCGTGAAATCGGCCACGGTAAACTGGCGAAGCGTGGTATTCAGGCTGTGATGCCAAGCGTTGATGAATTCCCGTACACCGTTCGTGTGGTTTCTGAAATCACTGAATCGAATGGTTCTTCTTCCATGGCTTCTGTCTGTGGTACGTCTCTGGCACTGATGGATGCCGGTGTACCAATCAAGGCATCTGTTGCGGGTATCGCAATGGGTCTGGTGAAAGAAGGCGATGATTTCGTGGTTCTGTCTGATATTCTGGGTGATGAAGACCACCTGGGCGATATGGACTTCAAAGTTGCGGGTACAAACGATGGTATCACTGCATTGCAGATGGATATCAAGATTGAAGGTATCACCAAAGAGATCATGCAGATTGCACTGAATCAGGCGAAAGGTGCGCGTATTCACATCCTGGGCGTGATGGATCAGGCGATTAGCACGGCTCGTGATGATATTTCTCAGTTTGCACCTCGTATTCATACCATGAAGATCAACCCAGAGAAGATCAAAGATGTCATCGGTAAAGGTGGTGCGGTGATTCGTCAGCTGACTGAAGAAACCGGTACAACCATCGAAATCGAAGATGATGGTACTGTGAAGATTGCTGCAACTGAGGGGACTGCTGCGAAAGAAGCAATCCGTCGTATTGAAGAAATCACCGCTGACGTTGAAGTTGGTCGCATCTATACTGGTAAAGTAGTGCGAATCGTTGATTTTGGTGCATTTGTTTCTGTCATCGGCAGCAAAGAAGGCCTGGTTCACATTTCTCAAATCGCTCAGGAGCGTGTCGAGAAAGTGTCTGACTACCTGCAAATGGGTCAGGAAGTCCAGGTGAAAGTACTGGAAATCGATCGCCAGGGCCGTATCCGTCTGAGCATGAAAGAAGCTCAGGCTGAGTCGGCACCAGCCGCGGGTGAAGACGCGTAATCCATCAGGTTTCACGTATCTTTATCTAGATGTAAGAAGGGGCTGTATAGCCCCTTTTTTATACCAATGAATAGACAGACACTGAACAGTGACCTGAATGGTTAGCTTTGCCTCATCTGATTGCGATGAGATGAGAGGAGACAAGGTTGGCACGGTTAGGTTAGGGAGAATGGCATTGTTAGCAAAGAGGTTTAAGTACGCAGCCATTGCGATGGCTATCATGCTGGGCGGGTGTTCAACGAATACTTACTCCAGCTGGGAGCAGCCGTTGATTGCGGTACCGCTGCAGCCAACCATACAGCAACAGATTCAGCTGGCACGGATTGATCAACTGTTGGGGCGCAGTGATCTGGATGACGAGACCCGTTCACAGATTTTCTATGAGCGTGGCCTGTTGCATGACGGCATTGGTTTGCGCGATTTGGCCAGACTGGATTTCAATCAG
Source organism: Photobacterium galatheae (assembly GCF_000695255.1). Classification (GTDB taxonomy): domain Bacteria; phylum Pseudomonadota; class Gammaproteobacteria; order Enterobacterales; family Vibrionaceae; genus Photobacterium; species Photobacterium galatheae. Next base: position 9,825 of record NZ_JMIB01000017.1, read on the forward strand.
TCTTTGTCGTTGTATCCGGCCCAGCCTGACATTTTTAATATCCTCGGCGTGTATTTTACCCAGAGCGCGCATTTTGATGCGGCTTATGAGGCCTTTGATTCAGCATTGGAGCTGGATGTCAGTCATCCGTTCGCGCAACGGAACCGGGGGATCGCACTTTATTATGGTGGCCGGTTTCAACTAGCGCGGCAGGATTTACTGGCCCATTATGAGCAAGACCCTAATGATCCCTATCGTTCGATTTGGCTCTATATGGTTGAGCTGGAAACTGAGCCTGAGAAAGCGAAACAAAATTTGAAGAACCGGTTTGATCGCGCGGAGCGAGAAGACTGGGGCTGGAACATTGCCAGTGTGTTGATGGATGGTGAGACGGAACAGCAGTTGCTCGATAATATCGTGAAAAAAAGCGAAACCAATGAGCAAATGGCAGAGCGCTTAACGGAAAGCTATTTCTATATGGCGAAGCGTTATCAGCACAAAAAGCAGTATGCGGAAGCTGTTCAATTGTACAAACTCACCCTGTCAGGGAATGTGTATGAGTTTGTTGAGCACCGCTTTGCTTCTCTGGAATTGAACCGCCTGCTGGCTTCACTGCAGGGTGAAACAGAGAATATTTCTGCTGACGACGAAGAATTGTAATCTGTCGCTGAGTTAAGAACGGTAGTCCCCTTGTAGCCACTATAGTAAGAGCAGGGTGCAATTCGGGGGCGGTTGTGAAGAGAATTACCGTTTTACTTTTGGCCAGTTTATGTGCCTGGCAAGCAGCAGCCGATCAGCAATTAGATTACGTTCATGCAGTGTCAACACCCGGTGAAGGGCGGTTGGTCACGATTGATGACTATTGGTTGCTGGCATTGAGCCATACCTTTGAGATTCGATTGCCGGAACATGTGACTCAGGGGCAGAAACTGGAAATACAGATTAAAGCAGATAATGTCTGGCAGTCGGAGCAGTTCACGGTGAATGCAATCAGCATTTATCAGGATTTATGCCGGCTCCATCGACAGCATCCCAGTCAGGATGGCCGCTTTCCTTCGGATGCGATTTATGTCCAACCTTGCACCAGTGAATAGTCTCCAGTGAATCATTTCGACGAATCATAAAAATGCCCCGGCCAGTTGTCGGGGCATTTTTTTGTCTGAATCACCTTATGTCTGGTGAGGTGGGCGATATCAGACCAAGCCGGTACTGAGGTGGACCACGATGACAGTGAATGCTGACAGAAGTGGAATCGCCATCGTGACAACCGCGATATCACCATAACTTTGTCGGTGTGACAGGCGGCAAACCGCCAGGAGTGTAATGACAGCACCACAATGCGGTAATGTATCCAGACCACCCGCAGCTAACAGCACCACACGGTGCAGCACTTCAGGGTGAATGCCGGTATTGAGGAAATCATTCCCCAGCATCGCCAGCACCATACCGGTTCCGCCAGAAGACGAACCAATAATACCGGCCAGACTGGTGGAAGTGATCGCAACCTTAAACAGATCGGGAATCTCAATCGCAGCAATGCCGGCCTTAATCGCGATGAAGGCTGTTAAAGCTGTGATCACGGCACCGTAACCCACTTCAGATGCTGTATTGAAGATAGGCAGTAGTGAGCCGACGGAACCATCAAAGATGTGCTTATTCGCTTCAAACAGATAGCGACGGTATGCAACCAGCATGAAGACAATGGCAATGGCCAGCGCAATAATCACCGACCAGGTTCCGTTGACTCGGGTATCCAGTGCTTCATATTCTGCAATGACTGTCGGCGATTTGAAGTAAATGTTTGTGAGCACAAAGTTGATCGCAAACACCAGTAAAATCGGGATCAGTGCCATCAGGAAGCTGGGTGTTGGCGCATTGTCCTGCGCATCTTTCCCATTATCTTCATGTTCGCCATAACCCTCTCCGGCATTCATGGCTTTCTGGGCTCGGTATTTAATCCAGAAAATCCCCAGGACCAGCATCATGGTACCCGCCAGTAATCCGAGTAACGGCGCTGCGTAGATCGTTGTACCAAAAGGAATGGTCGGCATGGTATTGAGGTACTGAGGCGATCCCGGTAATGCCGTCATTGTAAAGGTAAAGGCACCTAAGGTAATGGCGGCAGGCAGCAGACGTTTGGGGATTCCGGCTGCCCGGAAGGTCGCAGCACCAATCGGATACATGGCAAACACCACGACAAAAAGTGAAACACCGCCATAGGTCAGTAGCGCAGTTGCAAGAACGACCGATAGAATCGCGTGCTTTGTGCCCAGATACTGAATGATAGAACGCGATAAGGTACGTGCTGCCCCCGATGCGCCCATCAGTTTACCGAAGATGGCACCAGCGATGAAGATTGGGAAGTAGAGTTTGATGTAGTTTGCCGCAGCGGGCATGAACACGTTCGATAAAGCGTACAAGAAGGGGAAGTCACTGGTCAGCAGCGCGGCTGCCATCGCCAGAACCGGGGCGAGTACCAGGACAGAGACACCTCGATAGGCAAAATACATCAGCCCTACCAGGGTGAGTAAAATCACGGCAACATCCATATTTTCTCTCCGTATTATTGATTTGTAACAGCTCGTTAACATCCTAGATGGCCCGGTCACGAAATGAAATACCGTGTTCAGGGCTGCTTGTCCGACTGCGATGAAAGTGAGAGCGCTATCATGCTATTCGGTGTAAGAATAGCGCCAACTGTCATAATTGATAAAACTAATTTTTAATAATATCAATATGTTAGCATGCTATTATTACATGTGGAGAGCAGTTTTGAAAAACACAATTTCATCTCTGGCTATTCAAGCTTCGAGGTGGGATTCATACACTTTTTAATACTTGCATGTAGAAAGGAAGTTGCAGATGGCAGTCACCCAACTTACAGCGGTACAGGCAGCAGCCTGGATCAAGGACGGGCAGTCAGTAATGCTGGGCGGGTTCATCGGCTCTGTCGTGCCGGAATCCATCATGAAAGCATTAGGTCAGCGTTTTGAACACGAAAAATCACCCAGTGACCTGACGCTGATCTTTGCCGCAGGGCAGGGCGATGGACAGGGGCGGGCCGCAGATCACCTGGCGATTCCCGGGATGGTGAAGCGAGTGATTGGCGGGCATTGGGGGTTAGTCCCGGGGTTACAAAAGCTGGCCCTGCAAAATGAAATTGAAGCTTACAACTTACCTCAGGGGGTCATTTCTCACCTGTTGCGGGATACTGCTGCTGGTAAGCCCGGAACGCTGACGACGACCGGATTGGGAACTTACATCGATCCGCGTTTAGAAGGCGGAAAAATCAATGCGATCACTCATGAGGATCTGGTGTCTGTCGTCGCGCTGGAGGGAGAAGAATACCTGCTCTATAAGCGTTTACCGGTTGATGTTGCGATTTTGCGTGGAACGACAGCAGATACCCACGGCAACATCACTATGGAAGACGAATGCCTGATTGCAGAGAATCTGGCGACCGCTCAGGCAGCTAAAAATCAGGGCGGACAGGTGATTGTTCAGGTCAAACGCATCGTACCGGCCGGGACGTTAGATCCGCACGCGATCAAAATTCCGGGTATTTTTGTGGATGCGGTTGTGCTGTGCGAAGACGAATCAGAGCATATGCAGACATTTGCGACCCAGTTTGATCCCGCTTTTGTGGGGCGGGCAACCGCGCGCGAACAACAGGAAACAGTATCTTACCCCGCTCAATCCGAACCGGACGCTAAGACTTTGATTGCCCGCCGGGCAGCCATGGTACTCGCGCCGGGCTCCGTACTGAATCTGGGGATTGGCGTGCCGGAGTATATCGCGGTTGTCGCCGGGGAGCAGGGAATGCTGGATCGCCTGACCCTGACGGTTGAACCGGGTGCGATAGGGGGTCTGCCAGCCAGTGGACTGGACTTTGGGGCTTGCCGAAATCCACAGGCGATCATTACGCAGGATCAGATGTTTGATTTTTATGATGGTGGCGGTATCGATCAGGCGTTTCTGGGGCTGGCGCAATGCTCTGCGATGGGCGACATCAATGTCTCTCGCTTTGGCGACCGGCTTCCGGGTTGCGGCGGGTTTGTGAATATCAGTCAGCATGCGAAGTCTGTTTATTTCTGCGGAACATTTACGGCGGATGGGCTGGCGGTTGAAGTTCATGACGGGCAGCTTCACATTAAACAGGAAGGTCGTCAGATCAAATTTGTTGAGCAAGTTGAGCAGATCACTTTCTCTGCGCGCAGGGCAATACAAATGCGACAACCGGTTCGTTACATGACGGAGCGTGCTGTTTTCCGGCTTGAGCCCGAGGGACTGGTACTGGAGGAAATTGCTCCCGGGATCGACCTTGAGCGGGATATCCTGGCGAAGATGGCGTTTATGCCGATCATTGATCCCAATTTGAGTCTGATGCCAGCGGATATTTTTTCATCAGCATTCAGTCTGCCTATATTGCAGAATCGTCGTCTCGTGAATGAAGACTGTGAAGCAAGCTGAAAGTTAAAATAATCGGGTTGATGCATAGAGAAGACAGAGGGCATGATTGACAGCCATCTTTAGAGTTCACAGACTCAAGGCTGTGCTGAATGTCTGGGTTGGATATCCAGACAAATCTATCAACCCAAAAGGAATGTGCTATGACTCAGCAACTGGTCGGGATCAATCCTCGCCAGCAACAGTTAGATAAAATCGTGTTTTTCTGCTCGGTGATCCAGCATGGCTCGTTTCGGGAGGCCGCTGAAGCCTGGGGGATCTCGGCTGCCGCTGCGAGTCGGTGGATCAAAGAGTTGGAAGGGCTGATGGCTGTGGAATTGATCAAACGGAGTACACGGCAACTGGTTCCGACGGATGCTGGGGAAATGTTGTACCGCCGCTTTTCTTCGCTTTTACCTGAAATCGATACGATTTGTTCTGAAGTGGGCAGCATGGCGGACGAGCAGCGGGGCGTGATTAGTATTTCGTCAACGCCGCTGTACGCAGCTTACTATCTGCGGGAAATCATTGCTGAGTATATGGAAATGCATCCGCAAGTGAATTTCCGGTTATTTATTGAAGCCGGTGAGACCGATCCGCTTCACGTTGATTTTATTATTCGGGCAAAAGCAACGAACCGGGAAACCGAAGAAAAAGATTCTTTGCTGATTCGCCGGTTATTACTGAGTGAGCCATTGTATGCCTGTGCTTCCCCCCAATACCTGGCTCGTTGCGGTGTGCCAGAGGAGCCAGAAGCTTTGCGTGAGCACCGCTGCCTGTACGCCAGCTCACTGGTTGGAGGGAACCGCTGGTACTTCCGTTTGAATGGGATCAATCGGGCGGTGACGATTAGTGATGCGCTGGAGTGCGATAACAGTGAAATATTGCGTGATATGGCCATACGTGGCGCTGGGATTGCCTATCTGCCCCATTCAGTGATTAAAGCAGGGTTGGATTCGGGTGAACTTCAGGTGTTGCTGACCGACTTTGTCGCCAGTCAGTTTGATATCAATCTTTACTTTCGTCCCCGGCACCCGATGCCTGCTCGTTGCCAGGCATTCAAAGAATATATGCTGCGCCGGACAGAAGAGATTATCTCACAGCAGGAAATCCACCATGGACGGTAGGTAAAGAGAGGCTGTCGGTGAAGTACCTGAGTGATTGTTAATACCGGGTTCGAAAGTTTTTGAGCAAAATGGTTTCCAAGTCATTTTTCGGCAATGGGCGGAAAAAATGGAAGCCCTGAATGTAATCGCAGTTGAGATTCGACAGCAGCGCAGCCTGCTGGCGGGTTTCGACGCCTTCTGCGACGACGCACATATTGAGCGATTTCCCCAGATTAATGATGTTTTCGATCAGGGTTAGCTGTTTCGGGATGGTTTCCAGATCCTTGATAAAAGCCCGGTCAATTTTCAGTTCATCCAATGGAAAACGGGCCAGGTAAGACAGGGATGAATAGCCGGTGCCGAAATCATCGATCGACAACGCAAACCCAAGTTTCTTGATGGCGTTCAGCATCTGAATTGTGTGTTCGTTTTCTCCCATCATGGCGCTTTCAGTCAGCTCGAAGGTGATATCGTCCGGGTTCACCTCAGTGGTGCGTTGTAAATCAGACACATATTGGATCAGGTTTGGATTGCCAAACTGCTGTGGGGACAGGTTGATCGCCACCCGGCCTGGCAGTAGTCCTTGTTTTTTCCATCGCTTGACCGTTGTAAACACTTCCCGCATTACAACTTTACCCAACTGCTCGATCAGCCCGGAGCGTTCTGCAACAGGAATAAACTGAGCCGGACTGATATAGCCTTCAATCGGATGCTTCCAGCGAACCAGTGCTTCCGCACCATGAATGGAGAAATCGCGCGCACTGACTTTCGGTTGATACCAAACTTCCAGCCCTTTATTCTGCAGCGCTTTCTGTAGTTCGATTTCAAGCCATAAACGCATTCTGGCTTCTTTATTCATCGTTTCATCAAAGGTAACCAGACGGTTCCGGCCCCGGTTTTTGGCTTCATACATAGCTGTATCTGCATGCTGAAGCAGCAACCGGGCATCACTGCCATTGCCCGGATAATTCACCATCCCAATGGAGCAGGCGAGATGCTTGCTGAAATGCATCAAGTCAAAGGGCTGGTTGACCAGCGCAATAATTTTCTTTGAAACTTGCTCTCCCATATCCGTCTGAACAGGCTCTGGCAGCAGAATGCCGAACTCATCTCCCCCAAGGTGGCCAATCACAGCATTCTCTGGCAGTAATTGGCGGAGGCGGTGAGAGATCTCCTGAAGGACGCGATCGCCGATGTGGTGGCCCAGTGAATCATTAATGTTCTTAAAGTTATCAATATCCAGATACAGCATCACCAGCGGGATCTGGCGGCTGATCATTTGTTCCAGACGTCGGCTGAAACCATGGCGGTTATAGAGTCCGGTCAGTGGATCGGTATGAATCAGCTGTTCGACCTGATCGGGATGTACCTGCTGTTTCTGCGGTTGTTTCAGGACCACAAGACTGGCAGGGGAGCCGACGAGCTGAATGTCGCCCTGTGTCAGGGTTAAGGCATGTTCCGTCTGGCATTGTGGGCTGGTCAGGCAGTGGTAGGTTTTGCCACGACTCAATTCTGCCAACTGCTCACCAAAAGGACGGTTATTCCGGCTGTCGATCAGCAGTTGCCCGAGATCTTCACCAATGATGGCCTCTGTGGACGAAAACCCCAGAAGTTGTGCTGCGACAGCATTTGCTGACAGGATCTGATTTTTCTCAATGAGCAGGCAGCCGTCGGCCATGAGCTGACAAAGCTGGTTGAATTGATCTTCCCGCTCAGCAACGGCATTGGCTAACTGAAGGCGCTCTGAAGTGTCAATGGCATGTAATACGACATGGGTGATCTCTGCGGTTTCATTTCTCAGCGGTGACAGGCTGAAATGCAGACTGGTGTGATGGCGGTGCTCGTCCAGAATAATATCGCCTTCAACACACTCGCCTTTAAAAGCACGTTCGTAATAAGGCTTCAGTGATTCATAAAAACCCTGACCCAGAATGTCAGCGTCGGTGCAGCCCACTAATTCTTCACAGTTGAGGCCGCTCAGTTGGCTATAGTGCTGGTTCACAGCGGTGTAGCAATGATGCTTATCCAGAATAGCGAACAGGAATGGGCTGTTGCCTGTCAGTTGAAAAAACCAATTGTTGATGAATTCAGTCGGCATGGCGATATGATCTGTTTCAGTTGACACCCTTTGGATGCCCTTGTCTGGCTAAGTCGTACCCGTAATATAACGTCAGAAAATAGCGAATTGTCAAAATTTCATGCATTCGTGAGAAAACTTTGAATTATGGGGCAAAAAATATGGATTTATTGACATTGGTTACAAAAATATGACAACGCTGTTTTCAGTATTCATCGCTAACACTGTGTTTTGAATAAGGAATGTGTTGGCCGATGATAGCGATACGCCTCAGGCATGAAACCTTCCAAGTCAACTTTTCCGGTCATTTTTACAAGAATTCTCCTGAATTTTGGTTTCAGAAACGGAAAAACAAAATTTTGCTTGTTCAAATATTGAGCGATCAGTCCTGCTGTTTCCAGGGGCGGGATGAAAGCCATTCATGACAGTGATGAACAGGACAGGGATACTGGCCCGCGTAAAGAAAGAGGTTGTTATCGTTCTGGCCAGCCCGCACAATATGGACTGTAAACAGTCTGGTGACTGTTTTTCTGAGGATGATTATGCTGATACGAACTGAAGTGCCATCGGACATTCTGTCCATTGATGCCTTACTGAAAGAGGTATTTGATACCCCGGCTGAAGCAGAGCTGGTGATGGCTTTGCGCGAACAAGGCCAGCGGACGTTGTCGCTGGTGGCCAGCTCGGATGAAGGTGACGTGATCGGGCATATTTTCTTCAGTCCGGTGACTGTAGATGGTCAGGACAATGGCTGGCAGGGTTTGGCGCCCTTGTGTGTGAAGCAAGACTATCGTGGTCAGGGGATTGGTCAGACCCTGATGCAGGAAGCGACAGAGATCCTGGCAGAGCTGGGTTATCCGGTGGTCGTCGTGCTGGGTGACAGTCAGTATTATCACAAGGCCGGATTTGTGACAGCGGCGGAACATGGGCTGCATTGCAGCTGGCCGGTGCCGGAAGAGTCCTTTATGGTGCAGGAGTTATTGCCTGACTCGCTGAACGGGCATCAGGGGCTGGTGGCGTATAGCGCACCATTTTCAGCGCTCTCATAATACGCTCTAAAAAGAAAAGAACGATGCAACAAAGAGATATCCAGATTCTTCAGGAAATGGGGCTGACCAGCTGGCAGATTCGGAAACCGGATTGCTTTCCGGCGCTGTCTCAGCCTGTGATTGATTTACCGGAAAGTTGCCAGTTGCTGTTTGTGACGACAGATATTCTGAATGAACATGATGCCTGGCTGTTTGGCAACATTCTGCGCAGTATGAAACTGACCCCGGCACAGGCACTGACCTTGCCACCGCATGCGCTGGCTGATTTAGGTGAGCATCATCTGACCTGGTGCTGGTTTGCAGGTTGTGAGGGGGTTGCGCCGAGCGACTGTCATGTTTTGCATTCGGCGGCACTGAGTCAGATGCATCATCGCCCTGCAGATAAAAAAGCTCTGTGGCAACAGATCTGTGCATTCAATGGTTGAATTCATTCCTATGTTACCGGCCCATCTGGATGATGTGTGGGCGATTGAGCAGCGCGCACATCCCTTCCCCTGGACGGAAAGTCAGATCCGGGAAACGCCGGGCCGGTTTGCCCTGAATCTGACTCTGTTGATTGATGGCGAAGTGGCGGGCTATTGTTTCGGTCAATCGGTGGCCGGCGAGGCGAGTTTGCTCAATATTGCGGTTGATCCGCAGCGACAGGGGCAGGGGCTGGGCCGTCAATTACTGGCGGCTTTTGTGGCTGCTGCACAAGCCGAACATGCGGAAGAGATCTGGCTGGAAGTTCGCGCCAGTAATGTCCGCGCCAGCCAGTTGTATTTGGCGAATGGTTTTACCCTGATCAGCCGCCGGGAAAATTACTACCGGGCCGATAGCACCATCAGTGCGACCGGCCGCGAAGATGCGCTGATGATGAAGGCTGAACTCTGATTATTCCGCGCCTGTCTTACTGTGTTCAGACAGCGAGTCTGCCAGCGTAATAAAGGCGCTCAGATAATCAATATTCAGATCGGTTTCTCTGACGCCGAGATGAATATTTTTGTGAATGCCGGTTATTCCCAGTCGGACAGAAACGATCGGCAATTTTTCTTCATATTCCTTGGCCAGCCATTTGGGGAGCGCCGCGACGCCACGGTCTGCTGCCACCATCTGCAACATAATATCTGTGGTTTCAATCCGTTTATGCTTCCGTGGGCTACACTTGGCCGGTGTGAGAAAACTGGTGTAGATATCCAGCCGGCTTTGCTCAACGGGATAAGTGATGAGTGTTTTATCCATCAACATTTCCGGCGCGATGTATTCAGCCGCCGCCAGCGGACTCTGTTCATTCACCACCAGCACCTGTTCATAGTCAAAGACCGGGATATACCGGATGCCCGGCCGCAGCAGCGGATCAGGCGTCACCAACACATCAATTTCATAACCGAATAGTGCGCCCAGCCCGCCAAACTGAAACTTCTGTTTCACGTCCACATCCACATCCGGCCAGGTTTTGAGGTAAGGATTCACAACTTTCAGCAGCCATTGATAGCAAGGATGGCATTCCATTCCGATACGCAGGGTGCCGCGCTGGCCACTGGCAAACTGCTGCATCTGTGCTTCGGCATGCTCAAATTGTGGCAAGACTCTTTCGGCCAGGCGCAAGAGGTAGTTCCCGGCCTGTGTAAAGTGCAGGTTTCGGCCGGACTTGCTCCAGACCGGTGTGCCGAGCTGCTGCTCCAGCTTCTTCATGCTGTGGCTGAGTGCTGACTGGCTGAGATAGAGGGCATCGGCGGCGGCGGTCAGCGAACCCCGCCGGTGAACTTCCCGCAGAATCGCCAGATGGCTGCGTTCAATCATGGTTTTTCCTTAATTCATGATTAGTATTCATAGGTTGATGAAATAATGCCATTTTAATTCATCATTAGATAGCCATAAGATGTCTTCAACAACTTTGGAGGACGTACAGATGGCTAAAATTCATAACCTGGGTTTCCCGCGTATCGGCGCAAACCGCGAACTGAAATTTGCACTGGAAAAGTACTGGAAAGGCGAAAGCACACAAGGTGAACTGACCGAATTGGCTGCAGGTCTGCGTCAGAAACACTGGCAACACCAGTCTGCACTGGATCTGACCCCGGTTGGCGATTTCTCTTTTTATGATCAGGTGCTGGACACCAGCTTCACACTGGGGAATATTCCGGCCCGTGTTGAAGGGCTGGCGGGCGATGAGCTGGACAATTACTTCCGGGTTGCCCGGGGCCGCTCTGCCCATGACAGTGGCTGCAGCTGTGTTCACGCTGGTGAGATGACGAAGTGGTTCGATACCAACTATCACTACATTGTGCCTGAATTTACGGCAGACACCCGTTTCGAACTCAATCCTCAGCGTCTGCTGGCACAACTGGAAGAAGCGCAAGCACAGGGCGTTGCAGCGAAGCCTATCCTGGTTGGCCCAGTGACTTACCTGTGGCTGGGTAAGGAAAAAGATAGCTCGAATAAGCTGGATTTATTGGAACAACTGTTACCGGTTTATGCGCAATTGCTCAGTTTGCTGGCTGAGAAAGGCGTTGAGTGGGTACAGATTGACGAGCCGATTCTGGTGACTGAACTGTCTGCGGAATGGCAGCAGGCATTAGAGAAAGCCTATCAAACCCTGAATCAGGGCAAGGTGAAGCTGCTGCTGGCGACTTATTTCGGCGAACTGAAAGAAAACCTGTCGCTGGCGGTGAACCTGCAGGTCCAGGGGTTGCATGTGGATGCGGTTCGTGGTCGCAAGGAAGTGGATGCTGTGATTGCGGCGTTGCCGGCGGACAAAACCCTGTCGCTTGGGGTAATCAACGGCCGGAATATCTGGAAAACGGATCTGAATGCTGTGCTGAACTGGCTGGAGCCGATTGCCCGTGATTTGGGGGAACGTTTGTGGATCGCGCCTTCCTGTTCCCTGCTGCACGTGCCGGTTGATCTGAACAGTGAACAGAAGCTGGATGCGGAAATTAAATCCTGGCTGGCCTTTGCCTTGCAAAAACTGGACGAACTGTCCGTGCTGTCCCGTGCATTAAATGAAGGCCGTGAATCGGTGGCGCAGGTGCTGGCAGACAATCAGGCAGCGATCGACAGCCGTCGTCAGTCAACGCGTGTGAATAACCCGGATGTTCAGGCCGCCGTGGCTGCGATTACCCCGGCGCTGGGTCAGCGTCAGCATCCCTATGCCGAAAGGATTGCCAGGCAGACAGCCCACCTGAATTTGCCTGCGTTCCCAACGACCACTATTGGCTCATTCCCGCAGACGGCTGAAATCCGTCAGGCGCGTCTGAAATTCAAGAAAGGGGAGCTGGATCAGGATACCTATATCCGCCAGATGCAAGCGGAGATCGCCCACGCGGTGCGTGAGCAGGAAGCGCTGGAGCTTGATGTGTTAGTGCACGGAGAAGCAGAACGTAACGACATGGTTGAATATTTCGGTGAGCAACTGGACGGCTATGCCTTCAGTCAGTTCGGCTGGGTGCAGTCTTACGGTTCCCGTTGTGTGAAGCCGCCAATTCTGTTCGGTGACATCAGTCGTCCGAACGCAATGACGGTGGCCTGGACTCAGTATGCTCAGTCGCTGACCGACAAACCCATGAAAGGCATGCTGACCGGCCCTGTGACGATTCTGAACTGGTCTTTTGTCCGTGATGATCAGCCACGCGCCGTATCCTGTTACCAGTTGGCACTGGCGATCCGCGAAGAAGTCTTGGATCTGGAAAAAGCCGGCGTGAAAGTCATTCAGATCGATGAAGCTGCGCTGCGTGAAGGGTTGCCGCTGCGTCAGTCCGAGTGGCAGGAATACCTGAACTGGGCCGTTGAATCTTTCCGGATCACGGCCAACGGTGTGGCGGATGAAACGCAGATTCATACCCACATGTGTTACTCCGAATTCAATGACATCATCGCCTCGATTGCAGACATGGATGCTGATGTAATCACCATTGAGACCTCGCGTTCAGACATGGAACTGCTGGATGCATTCGATCACTTCAGGTATCCGAATGAAATTGGTCCGGGTGTGTACGATATTCACTCGCCGAACATTCCGACCGAAGCACAGATGGTGAAACTGATACAACTGGCTGCGCAGCGTATTCCTGCTGAGCGCCTGTGGGTGAACCCGGACTGTGGTCTGAAAACCCGTCAGTGGGCTGAAGTGTTGCCGGCACTGAAGAACATGGTTGCCGCGGCGAAAACATTGCGTGCGAACGCGTAATTGCTTCTGAGTTCTGCGCGTCAGCGAAGGCTGCACCTGAATCAGGGCAGCCTTTTTTGATGCTGAGGGCTTGTTTCTGAATCGTGAGACTGCCAGATGTGTCAGGCCGTCCAGAATGGCTGCTCAGACCGTCTGCATCTCCAGACCAGACAGCCGGTGCCAGTAGCCGTTACACTGAATCGGGTCTGCTATCGGGTGCCGCTCAGAGGCCAGTTCAGCGGTTTTGAACGCCGCCAGAGTTTTCAGTGTGTCGATACCGAGCGGGCTGATTCGAACCACATCAACCAACCCCTGCATTCCGGGTAAATCATTGATCAAGTTATAGCAGTAACCAGACTGGGTCTGGATACCGTTGAGGGTAAACAGGCGCTGTCCTTCCTGGCTGTTTGCGGCGAGTCCTTCTGGATAATGAATACAGCAGGTCTCACATTCATCCTTGCCTCGGCCTTCAGCCCGGGCGGTAAAGCAGCGTGCGGAGTAGGCGAGCGGCAGGTAGCCATAACTGAAGACTTCGGTCTCGAACTGATCCCGAATGCCTTGTGCGTCACAGTCTTGCAGCACATGTACCAGCCATTCCCGTGACAGTTCCACCGGCATACACCAGCGGGTCATCCCTTGTTTCAGAAACAGTGCTATGGTCTGAGCGTTGTAGCAATTGACCGCCGGTCCGACGACAAAAGGTACCTTGTGTTGCCGTGCAAGATGAATGGCCGAGACATCATTGGCTTCAATGCTGAATTCACCGTTATCGATGTATTTTTTCAGGACATTCACTTCGCTTGGCGCTTCAAGCAATGCCTGTGTGGATAGCACAACTTCCTTGCCCGCAGCCGCCAGCATTTGAGCTAGCTCCAGCCAGTCCCGGACTTTCATCTCCCGCCGTTTGGCACAGACGGTTTCGCCCAGATAAACCGTGTCTGCCTCGCTGCGACAAGCGGCTTCATAGAATTGCGCGACATCGGTTTTCGGCCAGAAATATAACAGTGGCCCCAGTGAATATTTCATCGTTGTTCTCCTGTTATTTATTGCCACTGTCGCTGATAGGCACCCAGTGTGGTTTGTGACCCTTCTGATAAGTCGCTTAGTGCTTGCTCCCAGTCTGGCCGGACTTGATAAGCATCCGGACTGGCCCGGTAGCTGTCGATAGCCTGTCGCCAGGTACGCGTAACTTCCGCGACATAGGCCTGACTGCGCTGACGACCTTCAATTTTGACCGAGGCAATCCCGGCCGCAAATAGCTCAGGCAACAGGCTCAGGGTATTGAGACTGGTCGGAGACTCCAGCACGTGGGAGCGCTGGGACTGACCCTTGACGCAGGTTTCGAAACGCCCTTTACACAGGGTCGGGTACCCCGCTTTTTCATGATCCTGATAGCGGTCGATCAGAATGCCGTTGAGCCGTGACTCCAGCCCCTGCGGCGTTTCCTGCCAGCGGACAAATTTGGCCGGTGAGCAGGCACCGACGGTGTTCGGCGATTCCCCTGTGAGATAAGACGACAGATAACAGCGCCCTTCGGCCATGATACAAAGGCTGCCGAAGGCGAAGACCTCCAGTTCAACATCGGTATTGCGTGCCAGCTGTCTGACCTGATGAATCGACAGCACCCGGGGCAACACCACACGCTTCACATTGAAGTTCTCGCGGTAAAAGGCAATGGCTTCAGTATTGGTAGCTGACGCCTGAACCGACAAGTGCAGTTCGAGATCCGGATAGCGGCGCGATGCGTAATCCAGCACGGCAATGTCAGCGACGATCAGCGCATCGACGCCCAGTGCGGCGGCTTTGTCGACTGCCTGCTGCCAGCGGTGAAAGCCGTCGGGGTGGGCGAAGGTATTCAGGGCAATATGCAGCTTACGGTCGTGTTTGCGGACATAGTCCACCGCTTGCGCCAGACGTTTGCCTTCAAAGTTCAGACCGGCAAAATGCCGGGCGTTGGTGTCGTCTTTAAAACCGATGTAGACCGCATCGGCACCATGGTCGATGGCGGTTTTGAGTGCGGGCAGGTTGCCTGCCGGGCAGAGCAGCTCCATGTGAATGATCCTGATGGTTCACAAAATACTGCCCGACATCTTATTGTGCTGGCTGACGGCCGTGTTGATATGACTCAGGTTTTGCGGTGTTTTCGCGTCTCTGGCCAGTGATCAGGCGTGTGTACGGACGTGTGCTCTCACGCAGCAGACAGGTAAAAACATTGATTTACCGCAGGAAGCAGCGTCTGGTGTTGGCCTAGGATGGCGGCATCACATCGAATTGAAGAGGACAGCAAGGTGTATTCACCTAAATTTTCCCTGATCCATGAGCTTGCCCCGAGGCTGCTTCGCCTGCATTGTCGACTGACTCCTTTTTTTGTCCATCAGACGCTGATTGAGCAGGGACTCGACAAAGTGTTCAGTGAGGCGATTGCAGAGGGCGAGCTGGATTTTCTGGCCGGACGAACCGTGGCCATTGCCGTGGAAGATATCGACTGGCAATTCACTGTGACTCTGGTACAGGAGCGGCTGGCCGTGCAGCCCGCGGTGGCAGAACCTGACGCGGTGATGCGAGCCGCAAGCCGGGATCTGCTGCGCATCGCAGCCCGGCAGGTGGATCCGGATACCCTGTTTTTTCAGCGCCGGCTGAAGATGGAAGGCGATACCGAGCTGGGACTGGCCGTGAAAAACCTGCTCGATAGTCTCGATATGGACAGCCTGCCAAAACCCGTCGTGAAAGTGCTGGATAAGGCTGCAACCGTGCTGGCTGCTGAGTGACGGCTCCGGTCTTTTCAAGCTTGGATCGTGGCAGAACAGCCCGTCCGAGTACCGGATTGAATGCCCGCAGCCATTGATTGCTCGGGCTTTGGCTTTGCACATCACAAGAAGCTCGCAGCTTTGGCTGCGAGTGACTGTTTCTTTGCCCCGACTTTGCGTATAATTCCGCCATCTTAATCCCCCAGCCATCTCACGATGGCCTGGTACAGCGTCATTCCCATCGCCGAAACGGCACAGAAGAGCGAACAGAGGCCAGGATGTAACCACAGGTTAATCAAGCCAATGCCCGGATTGAACCGGGTCAAACTCAACTGGAATACCGGGCGTCTGGGCCAGAAAGCTGGCCAGCCTGGGCTGACTTTATTCGATAATTGGATCTTCACTGAATATGTCTTTTTTAACTGAAGTGGGTAAACGCCGTACGTTTGCCATCATTTCTCACCCGGATGCGGGTAAAACCACGATTACAGAAAAAGTCCTGCTGTTCGGAAACGCTTTGCAGCGTGCCGGTACGGTCAAAGGCCGCGGTTCAAATCAGCATGCCAAGTCTGACTGGATGGAAATGGAAAAAGAGCGGGGCATCTCGGTCACCACTTCCGTGATGCAGTTCCCGTATAACGATTGTCTGGTCAACCTGCTCGACACCCCGGGACACGAAGATTTCTCGGAAGATACCTACCGTACACTGACGGCAGTAGACTCCTGTCTGATGGTGATTGATGCGGCGAAAGGTGTTGAGGATCGGACCCGTAAGCTGATGGAAGTGACCCGTCTGCGGGATACGCCAATCGTTACATTCATGAACAAACTTGACCGCGACATCCGTGATCCGATGGAACTGCTGGATGAAGTGGAAAGTGAGCTGAACATTGCCTGTGCACCAGTGAGCTGGCCGATTGGTTGCGGGAAAGAGTTCAAGGGGGTGTATCACATCCACCGTGACGAAACAATTCTGTACGCGACCGGTCAGGGTCATACGATTCAGGACGTACGAATTGTCAAAGGTCTGGATAACCCGGAGCTGGATGCAGCCGTGGGTGAAGACCTGGCAGGGCAGCTTCGCGACGAGCTGGAACTGGTTCTGGGGGCATCGCACGAGTTCGATCGTGAGTTATTCCTGAACGGTGAATTGACGCCAGTTTTCTTCGGTACGGCACTGGGTAACTTCGGTGTTGACCACATGCTGGATGGTCTGACTGAATGGGCACCTGCACCGTTGCCGCGTCAGGCGAATGAGCGTCCGGTGGAAGCGCAGGAAGAGAAATTCTCGGGTTTCGTGTTTAAGATCCAGGCAAACATGGATCCGAAACACCGTGACCGGATTGCCTTCATGCGGATTGTTTCCGGTACTTATACGCAGGGCATGAAGATGAACCATGTCCGGACCGGCAAAAATGTCAGTATTTCGGATGCTGTGACCTTTATGGCCGGTGATCGTGCCCGTGCTGAAAATGCCTATGCCGGTGACATCATCGGTCTGCACAACCACGGAACGATCCAGATTGGTGATACGTTCACACAGGGTGAAAGCCTGAAGTTCTCCGGAATCCCGAACTTTGCCCCAGAACTGTTCCGTCGTATCCGCCTGAAAGATCCACTGAAGCAGAAGCAACTGCTGAAAGGTCTGGTGCAGTTGTCGGAAGAGGGTGCGGTTCAGGTGTTCCGTCCGTTGCAGAACAATGATCTGATCGTCGGTGCTGTCGGTGTGCTTCAGTTTGACGTGGTGGTCGCCCGTCTGAAATCTGAGTACAACGTTGAAGCGATTTACGAAGGGGTGAACGTCGCGACCGCGCGTTGGGTAGAATGTGATGACGCGAAGAAACTCGACGAATTCCGCCGCAAGAATGAAGTAAACCTGGCACTGGACGGTGGAGACAATCTCACGTACATCGCGCCAACCATGGTGAACCTCAATCTGGCGAAAGAGCGCTTCCCGGAAGTCGATTTCCGCGCAACCCGTGAGCACTAATCCGCTGAACTGAGCGCATGCGCTGAACGAAAATAGTGCGCTGCACTGAAACAAAAAGCCCCTGAAATCAGGGGCTTTTTTGTCGGTAATTTCCGCCTCAGAAGTAGGTCTTTGGCTGGTTCAGACTGGTGCAGTAATCGCTGTTTGAGGCGGGCTTGAAAAACGCCTTGTCAACGGCTGGATTGCCGAATGCGGCAACCTGACTGCTGGCTTTGCTGCTGTAGCTCAGGCCCAGCAAATCCAGATACGGCCGGTAGTCGAGGCCCGTCGTATAACTGGCAGCGATGAGCAGCCAGTCGTTATTGTCCAGCGTCCCCGCTTCAGCGCGGGTATAGTTGGAGAAGCCCAGCGCAGCCTTTCTGGCATCCCAGCTGGCATCATCGTTATCGGCATCAGAAAACGCTTTGTCCAGCAGATGTAGTCGCGGGATCAGGTGCCAGCCATTGCTCAGGGCGCTTTTGTCCTGCGCATGCATCATCATTTCGACGATCAATGCCGCGCCCTGACTCCAGCTGCTGTACCCCCGTCCCGCCATATAGGCAGCCGGATCGGCTTCCAGCTGACTTTGCTGGATATCGGCCAGAATGGTGTCGAAAGGCAGGGACTGGCACTGGTGCTCGTAGCCCGGCTCATTCACAGTTGCCAGAGACTTCGCATAATAGGAATAGAAGTTGGTGGTGGCATGGCCTTCAAAACCGTTGAATTTAAAGCGTCCGCTTTCAACGTTATGTCCGACTTCATGCAGATCACCATGCCCCAGCACACTAAAAGCCCAGCCGGCATCGTAAGGATTCCCAGAGCAGCCGTAGCCGCAGGTCGGCTGGTCGGCATTCATATGCTGGACCCGATCCCATTCAGGAATCGTCAGTGAATGCGCAGCGGCAAAGGAATCGACTTCGCTGATCGGTGCGATGTGCTCACCCTGATAGCCCGCCAGTGCCCGGAGTGCGCTGTGGTGGTAAGTCTGGATAAAGGTTGCCATTTCACCCGGCGTATCCCAGCGGCTGTTTTCAGACAGTGTGGTCTGCATCCGGCTGTTTCTTGAATGGACCTCAAAATGCTCGGTCGTCACTTCTGCCCAGTCGTAGGCGTTGTGATTCACGGCTGCAATGAAAGCGGCGTCATCACCGCCGGGTTTCCAGTACGGATGCAGGCCAATGTTGCGGAAGGCAAAGCTCATTGCAGTGCCTTTATCCGAAAAGCCAATCTGGACTGGGCCGCCATAAGGCGAGGTGAGGTGGCGGGTCTCTCCGGCCCGGATTGTCACCGGATGCGATTGCAGGAACTTCGGCCGGTTATAGCCATGATTGGGCGCCATAGGTTTGGTCGAGGTTGCGCGTTGGGTATTGATAAAAATGCTGGCGGCCACGTTGCTGTTGTCCGTCCGGGTGACGGTCAGCGTCTGACCCGGTAGTGCATAGACCCCGGCGGCACGCCACGGTGTTCGGCTGGTCAGTGTGACAGTTTTACGGGCCGGGGTGACGTGGCTGAAATCAGTCCGGCTGAAATTTCCCAGATCAGGCTGAACCGGATTGATTTGACGTGTGTGATACACCAGATGGTCGGCAAAGTAACTCCTTAAGAAGGCCAGTGTCGGCGTGGTGTTTTTCGACATCGGGAAACGGACGCTTTTCCGGTATTGATCCGCAAGCAGGATCAGGTGTTTTTCCAGCGTGTAGTCATCCGGCAGCGTGAAGATATCAGTGGCGGATTCATCAAGATTGCGGACAATGGCACGCAGCGATTCTGCCGGCGTCAGAAACTCGGTGCTGAAAGCCGGGATATTGTCACAGCTGTTGTTATCATCTTCACAGTCAGCAATATGGAAGCTGAAATTGTTGTCCCGGAGACGGGTGAGCAGTGTCTCGATACCGGACAGAGAGCCGGTCTTGGCCCGCATGTCGGCTGCTGAAGACCAGGTGGCTTTGTCCTGCGCAAAGTAGTTGCCCGCACCACCGACAGCTTGTGTCTGAACACCAAAGTAGCTCAGAACCGGGTTGGTCAGCGGTGTTGAGTTCCAGCTGTTGGTATGTACATAGAGCATAGCGCGCTTTCGGGCTGCGACGGCATCCAGCGCAGTCGTGACAGTCTGTTCGCTGAACGATCCGCTGGTACCTGTGATGACGAGATCGGCCTGTGACAGACAGTCAGATAACTGTGTTTCATCTTCACACAGGGTAAACGTCAGGTTCGGATAGCGGCTTTGCAGCCAGTTTTTCGATTGATTGAAGTGGCTGCTGCTGATCAGCGTAAACGACACCTTGAGGCTGGAACGGCCAGTGCTGAGCGCAGGGACCAGCAGCCAGTCGATGATGTTTTGCATGTTTGATGCAAAATCGCCGTGTGAGCCGGCATCCAGTTCACGCAGAATGTTGGTACCAAAGGCCACGCTGCGTCGTGCCTTTGCATCACTCAGGGTCACCAGGGGGTAGCCCTGATTTCCCGTGATCAGCTCTCTCGCACTGGTCAGGTGCTTCAGGCTGAAATATCGGGAGTTTCTGCCGGGATCGTATTGGATCGCATTCTGGCCAAAAATCTGGCTCTGCACTGAGGCCAGGCTGGCATGCTCTGCGCTGATGATTGATGCAATTCGTTGTTCCAGTGCGGTGCTGTCGTTGGGCAAGAGGCGGGGGTCACCCAGTTTCACGGCCGCATGAATCGGATCCAGGGGTAAGCTCGCCCCGTTTTGTCCGCCTGCATGCTGGCCGTCATTTTTTGTATCACTGCCACCGCCGCAGGCTGCCAGCGAAAGACAGAAAAGTAAGGAGCTGAGCTTTTTCATTCTAAAGTCGTTTTTATGAGTTTTATGATGCTTAGTATCATAAACGGCAGCTATTGATGTGAAATGCCGGAAAACTTGGGGTGAATCGCGAAAAATTTTGGTGACGCAGTGATTCACAGCGCTCTGGTTTCTGTGTTTCAGTACGGAATGCATCAAAAGATCATGATTGAACCCACATGCCTGACATCATCAGGATCAGGCTATTTTGAGGAAATACAGATGCGAAACACCATTCGAGCTTGGCTTGCAAGGTACGACGCCTGGTGCGAGCGCATGGGATTGATCCCGGAAAACCGACGTTGTTGTGCGCCGATTCGCTATGATGAAGATGATGCCCGTCATCCTGCGCAACGGGCAGCACGATTGAAAGCCTGTCAGACCCAGAACGAGACCGCGTCTCAGGCTCAAACCCAAAGCCAAACCCACACCGAGGGCACAGGTGATTTTCATGCGACTGATTGACAGCCACTGCCATTTTGATTTCCCGCCCTTTGCGGACAATTCCGGCGACTATCTCGACTTGGCCCGGCAGGCCGGTGTCAGCCATATCGTGATCCCGTCGGTCGGGGAGCGAAACTGGCAGCAGGTGAAACGCTTGTGTGAGGCGGCCCGGCAGCCCGGTCAGCCTGCGCTTTTCTACGCGCTGGGGATGCATCCGTACTTTGCAGAGGAGCACGGCCCAGAGACGCTGGCCCGGCTGGAACAGGCGCTGGAACAGGCCCGGGATGACCCGTGCTGTGTTGCTGTGGGCGAATGCGGGCTTGATTTCGCTATTCCGGATGCGGACCGCCAGCAGCAAATGGACTGGCTGGTGGCGCAACTTTCTCTGGCCAACCAGTACAATTTGCCTGTGATTCTTCACTGCCGGAAGGCTTTCCCCGAATTGCTGCAATGTCTGAAATGCTGCCCACCCATTCGGGGAGGTGTTTATCATGCTTTCAGTGGCAGTTTGCAGCAAGCGATTCAACTTCTTGATCTAGGTATCAAAATTGGTGTTGGTGGTACGATCACCTATCGCCGGGCGAATAAAACTCGCACTACAATAGCTCAGTTGCCCCTTGATGCATTGTTGTTAGAAACCGATGCGCCGGATATGCCACCGGCGGGTTTTCAGGGAGAGCCGAATCGTCCGGACAGAGTGGTGCAGGTGTTGAATGCTTTGGCCGAATTGAGATCAGAATCTGTGTCTCAGTTAGCACAGGCCACTCACAAAAATGCAGAAGTCTTGTTTGCATTACCTTCTCATATTTGAAGATTCTGACGTTTTTTTGGCTTTTCGTTGTGCATCAGGTGGAATTTGAGTGTGACTGTTATCACACTTGATGTTCAACTTTCACTCGGTTGCCAACTAAAGTGTGACGTGTGCATTACATGCTGATTGTTGCCATGCGTATAATGCGCCCGACTCCTTGAGAGCCGAATTGTCGAGACGCCAAAATTTAACTATAGGGATGCCATAAACTATGAGCTTGTTTATGAGCCTGGTTGGGATGGTTGTGCTGCTGCTGGTAGCCGTGCTGCTGTCTGATAACCGCAAAGCGATTAACTTACGTACTGTTGGGGGCGCGTTTGCCATCCAATTCTTCTTTGGTGCATTCGTTCTGTATGTACCGGTAGGCCGTGATGTGCTGTATGGTGCATCTCAAGCTGTTGCCAATGTCATTAGCTACGGTGACCAGGGAATTTCCTTCCTGTTCGGCGGCTTGGTATCAGGCAAGATGTTTGAAGTCTTCGGTGGCGGCGGTTTCGTCTTCGCACTGAAAGTACTGCCTGTTATCGTCTTCTTCTCTGCGCTGATCAGCGTGCTGTACTACCTGGGTGTGATGCAGTTTGTGATCAACATTCTGGGTGGTGCGCTGCAAAAAGCACTGGGTACTTCTCGTGCCGAATCCATGTCTGCAACAGCAAACATTTTCGTCGGTCAGACTGAAGCACCTCTGGTTGTGCGTCCGTTTGTACCGAAGATGACTCAGTCTGAGCTGTTTGCGGTCATGTGTGGTGGTCTGGCGTCTGTTGCTGGTGGTGTACTGGCAGGTTATGCGTCGATGGGTGTTCCTCTGGAATACCTGATCGCGGCATCTTTCATGGCGGCTCCGGGTGGTCTGCTGTTTGCAAAAATCATCAAGCCGGAAACGGATAAGCCTGTTGAGCAAATGGGCGGCGATGATGACAGCCACGACGACAAGCCTGCAAACGTGATCGATGCAGCGGCAGCGGGTGCCTCTTCTGGTATGCAACTGGCCCTGAACGTGGGTGCGATGCTGCTGGCGTTCATCGGTCTGATTGCGCTGATCAACGGTATGCTGGGTGGTATCGGCGGTTGGTTCGGTATGCCTGAGCTGACTCTGGAACTGATCCTGGGTTATGTCTTCAAGCCACTGGCCTTCCTGATTGGTGTGCCATGGAACGAAGCTGAAGTTGCCGGTTCATTCATCGGTCAGAAACTGGTTGTGAACGAGTTCGTTGCTTACCTGAACTTCACACCTTACCTGAAAGATGTGGCTGATGGCGGCATGGTGATTGCTCAAACAGGCGTTGCAATGTCTGAGAAGACCAAAGCGATCATCTCTTTCGCACTGTGTGGTTTTGCAAACCTGTCTTCGATTGCAATCCTGCTGGGTGGTCTGGGCGGTCTGGCGCCAAGCCGTCGTCACGAAATCGCTCGCTTCGGTATGAAAGCCGTGGCTGCAGGTACGCTGTCTAACCTGATGTCTGCAACCATTGCAGGTCTGTTCCTGTCACTGTAAGACGAACAGAACACATCTAAGGTGAAAAACGCCACAGCATTTTGCTGTGGCGTTTTTATGTGTCTGCCAGACAGGCAGGACAGATTTCAGCCTTTCCAACAAATTCAGTAACTATCTGAATCTTTTCCAGTAAAAAATGGCAAAAAGCGGTTCTGTGACCTTTTTTCCGTTTGCCCTGACGCGCATGCTATACCCCAGCGAAGCACTTCTCCTGAGGTTGCTTGGGAAGAAGGACACTTTGGTACCTGCGGTCTACACTCTGTGAGTGTTTTCTGGCTGTCGTTGTGTCAACGGCCGCCGCCAGACAGGAGCAGGCCATGAATGAAGTTGTCTTCGCTTTACTCGCTGGTGTCATCGTTGGTTTGTTATTTTCAGCACTGAAACTGCCGATTCCGGCACCGCCAGTATTATCGGGCGTCATGGGCATTGTGGGTGTCTATGTGGGCGGTCAGCTGTATCAGTGGATCATTGAACGGTTCTTTTCCTGAGCGTGCGCAGGCTTTCAGTCTGTGGGAATGCCCTTTGTCATCGGGTAAATGGGTCAACACATTATCCACGCTGGGAAACGTCTGAATGATGGTTCGCCTGAATTTGGCTTGGTAATATGACAGCGTAAGGTTGCAGAATCATGGATTCTGCATGAAAGCAGCCTGATGATTTTTGTGTCAATCAGGGTGTGAACTGAATGGCTGGTAAGGGGTTACGGCTCAGGATCTGTGCAGGAACTGTTCGGGAACTGTCCAGAAACCTACTTACGCGGTGAAAAGGATGTCAATCAGGAAAACCTGAGTCTTCACGGAATCAAGTCCGCTTCTGTTTCTCTGTGGCTACAATGACCGGTAAAGATGACAGGTCTGCGACAGGGGAGCAGAACACTTGGTAGAGCAATTTCGACTGGAGAAAGTCATGAGCGATTTAAAAACAGCGGCACTGCGTGCGTTAAAACTGATGGATCTGACCACACTGAACGATGACGATACGGATGCGAAAGTGATCGAGTTGTGTAAGAACGCAAAGACGCCGGTAGGCAATACTGCGGCGATCTGCATTTATCCTCGTTTTATTCCGGTTGCGAAAAAGCAACTGCGAGCGCAGGGCACCCCGGAAGTCCGCATTGCGACTGTCACCAACTTCCCGCACGGCAACGATGACATCGAGATTGCGGTTGCAGAAACCAAAGCTGCGGTCGCTTACGGCGCCGATGAAGTTGATGTCGTTTTCCCATATCGCGCTCTGATTGCCGGTAACGAAGACATTGGCTTTGAGCTGGTAAAACAGTGTAAAGCAGCCTGTGGTGACATTCTGCTGAAAGTCATCATTGAAACGGGTGAACTGAAAGATCCAGCGCTGATCCGCCTGGCTTCTGAAATCTCTATCAAGGCGGGTGCTGATTTCATCAAAACCTCAACAGGTAAAGTGCCTGTGAATGCCACCCCGGAAGCGGCTGAGATTATGCTGACCGTGATCAAAGACATGGGTGTGCAGGACAAAGTAGGCTTTAAGCCTGCGGGTGGCGTGCGAACTGCTGAAGATGCGGCGCAGTTCCTGGCCATGGCCGATCGTATTCTGGGTGCAGACTGGGCCGATAGCGCGCACTACCGTTTTGGTGCGTCCAGCTTGCTGGCAAACCTGCTGCACACACTGGGTGAAGGTGAAAAAGCCGCTGAAGGCGGTTACTGAGTCTGACGACTTCACCCCATAGGGAATACTGGTCTGTGGCGGCTGGTTGAATCACCGGTTGCCACAGGAACAGCCAAAAATATAAGGATAGGCAGCGCCGTGATGGCTGAACTGCTGACGGGTTATTAGTTCCCTTTTGCAGCGTTTTTGCCTTTCCTTAGCCACGTCGAGGCATCTTATGTACTTACCTCAGGAAATCATCCGCAAAAAACGCGATAATATCGCGCTGACCCGAGACGAAATTAATTTCTTTATTCAGGGCATCGCCAAAGACACGGTGTCCGAAGGCCAAATCGCAGCGTTTGCGATGGCGGTGTACTTCAATGACATGACCATGGACGAGCGTGTGGCACTGACCTGTGCGATGCGTGATTCTGGCATGGTGCTGAACTGGGACCACATGAATTTTGGTGGCCCGATTGTCGATAAACATTCCACCGGTGGCGTAGGTGACGTGACCTCACTGATGCTTGGCCCAATGGTGGCTGCCTGTGGCGGTTTCGTGCCGATGATTTCCGGTCGTGGTCTGGGCCATACCGGCGGCACGCTGGATAAGCTGGAATCTATTCCCGGCTACAACATTATGCCGTCGAACGACGTATTCGGTCAGGTGACCAAAGATGCGGGTGTGGCGATTATCGGTCAGACCGGCGATCTGGCACCCGCAGACAAGCGTGTCTACGCGACCCGGGATATCACGGCGACTGTCGACAACATTTCGCTGATCACGGCCTCGATTCTGTCGAAGAAACTGGCTGCCGGTCTGGAATCGCTGGTCATGGACGTCAAAGTCGGCTCCGGTGCATTCATGCCGACCTATGAAGCGTCTGAAGAACTGGCGAAGTCGATTGTTGCCGTCGCGAACGGTGCCGGCACCAAGACGACGGCCCTTTTGACTGACATGAATCAGGTGCTGGCTTCCAGTGCCGGAAACGCAGTGGAAGTGCGTGAAGCGGTGCAGTTCCTGACCGGCGAATACCGGAATCCGCGTTTGTATGAAGTGACGATGGCACTGTGTGCCGACATGCTATTGAACGCCGGTCTGGCCAAAGATGACCGTGAAGCCCGCGCGAAGCTGCAGGCGGTACTGGATAACGGTGCTGCGGCAGAGCGCTTTGGGAAGATGGTTCACGGTCTGGGCGGCCCGGCCGACTTTATTGAAAACTACAACAACTACCTGGCGACTGCAGACATCGTCAAGCCGGTGTTTGCTGAGCAAAGCGGTTTTGCCGGTGCGATGGATACCCGTGCACTGGGCATGGCCGTGGTCAGCATGGGCGGTGGCCGGAAAGTGGCAACCGACAGCATTGACTATGCTGTGGGCCTGACAGACATGATCCGTCTGGGCCAGCGTGCAGACAGTCAGACCCCGCTGGCCGTGATTCACGCACGCAGTGAAGCGCAGTGGCAGGAAGCCGCGAATGCAGTCCGTCAGGCAATCACAATTACAGAACAGGCACCCGCGGCGACCCCTGAGGTCTACCGTCGTATCCGTGCTGAAGATGTCTAAATTGGAGCAATGATGAAAAGAGCAATTATCCTGGTACTCGATTCGTTTGGTCTGGGCGCAACCGAAGATGCGCACAAATTTGGTGATGTCGGCTCAAACACTATGGGTCATATCGCCAAAGCCTGTGCGGAAGGCCGTGCCGACAATGCTGATCGCAGTGGTCCGCTGAATCTGCCGAACCTGACGCGTCTGGGTCTGGGGAAGGCGGCGGAAGAGTCGTGCGGTGAATTCCCGGCGGGTCTGGACCCGCTGGCGGAAATCACGGGTGCGTACGGTCATGCGGCTGAGATCTCCTCAGGAAAAGACACGCCGTCCGGCCACTGGGAAATCGCCGGTGTGCCTGTCCTGTTCGACTGGGGTTACTTTACCGACACCAGCAACAGCTTCCCGCAGGAACTGCTGGACCGCATCGTTGCGCGTGCCCAGCTACCGGGTTACCTGGGTAATTGCCATGCATCCGGAACGCAAGTGCTGGATGATCTGGGTGAAGAACATATGAAATCCGGCAAGCCGATTTTCTACACTTCAGCAGACTCGGTGTTCCAGATCGCCTGTCATGAAGAGACTTATGGTCTGGATAACCTGCTGGAACTGTGTCAGATCGTGCGCGAAGAGCTGGAAGACTACAACATTGGCCGCGTCATCGCTCGTCCGTTTATTGGTGCGGGCAAAGGTCAGTTTGAGCGGACCGGTAACCGTCGAGATCTGTCCATTGAGCCACCAGCGGCGACTGTGTTGCAAAAGCTGGTTGAGGAGAAGCAGGGCGAAGTGGTGTCTGTGGGTAAAATTGCTGACATCTATGCACACTGCGGTATCACTCAGAAAGTGAAGGCAACCGGCCTGGAAGCACTGTTTGATGCCACGCTGGCACAAGTGGAAAACGCTGTCGATAACACCATTGTCTTCACCAACTTCGTTGATTTCGACTCTGCCTACGGCCACCGTCGCGACGTCGCCGGTTATGCCGCAGCGCTGGAATACTTCGACCGTCGTCTGCCTGAGCTGTTGTCTCAGCTGAAAGAAGACGATGTGCTGGTCATTACCGCCGACCATGGCTGCGATCCAACCTGGCCAGGCACCGATCACACGCGTGAGCACATTCCTGTGCTGGTGAGTGGTCCGAAGATCCCAGCCGGTTCTCTGGGTCGCCGCGAGACGTTTGCCGATATCGGCCAGAGTCTGGCGAGCTACTTTGGTATTTCGGCGATGGACTATGGTCAGTCTTTTCTGTCACCGCGCAACTGATCGGTGACACCTGACGCTGAATGCGCAACTGGCCTCGCCCCGCATGGGGTGAGGCACTTAACATAGAAAAAGGAGCGAACAGATGGCTACTCCACATATTAATGCCGAAATGGGTGATTTTGCAGACGTCGTTCTGATGCCGGGTGACCCGCTGCGTGCGAAATTCATTGCTGACACTTTCCTGGAAGATGTCAAAGAAGTTTGTAATGTCCGGAATATGTACGGTTTTACCGGGACTTACAAAGGCCGCAAAATCTCCGTGATGGGGCATGGTATGGGCATTCCGTCCTGTTCTATCTACGCCACGGAACTGGTGAAAGACTATGGCGTAAAGAAAATTATCCGTGTCGGCAGCTGTGGTGCGGTTCGTGATGATGTTCATCTGCGTGATGTCGTGATCGGTATGGGTGCATCAACTGATTCCAAAGTGAACCGGATTCGTTTCGGTGGCCACGATTTCGCGGCGATCGCAGATTACGGTATGGTTCAGAATGCGGTTGAAGCAGCGAAAGCCAAAGGGATCGAAGTGAAAGTCGGCAACCTGTTCTCTGCGGATCTGTTCTATAACCCGAATTTCGACTTCTTCAAGACGATGGATAAGTACGGCATTCTGGGTGTGGAAATGGAAGCGGCCGGAATTTACGGTGTAGCTGCTGAGTTCGGTGCGAAAGCCCTGACGATCTGTACTGTTTCTGATCATATTCTGCGTGGTGAAGCGACCACCTCAGAGGAACGCCAGACGACTTTCCTTGAGATGATGGAAATCGCACTGGAATCTGTGCTGCTGGGTGACAAAGAGGCTTAAGACTAGCCGCTTCCTGTGATTTCTGCCCGGTAAGGGCGGACGCGCACGGGGCTTGTGTCCCAATCCAGTCAAATCAGCGAAAAAAAGACGACCAACCGGTCGTCTTTTTTTTCGCTGCTTTAACAGGTTCCCGCGGGAACCACGATCGATTTCGTTGTTTTATGGGTCAATGATATCGTTTCAACTGCGTTGCTTTCGCAACTGCGTTGCTTTCGCAACTCAGTCCTTCGCATTGGCCGTCAACAGGAACGGGAAGTGCCAGACGTCTTTGCGGCGGCCGAAGGTATAAGCCAGCACAAAACCGATAAAGAGTGCGGCGATCACCAGTCCCCGGACAATATTGGTCATACTTTCAATCTGATCGGCAGCATGTTGGACCAGTTTGCCGTGTTCCAGTGTCAGGCGCAGATAGCCGACGATCTGACCGTCATCTGTCAGCACGGGCTGAACGAGTTGCTGGCGGCCAATACTGGCGGTTGAGAGTGGCGTCGTCAGACCGGAGATTTGCTCCAGTGGCATAGCGTCTTCAGTTTGCGCCAGCGGCAAGCCTTCCAGATCGTAGATGCTGGCATCCAGAATCAGAGGCTCATCGGAAATTCGGTTGACCAGCGCCTGCAGCCGATCCTGATCTTTGTCGAGAATATCCTCGGAAGCCGTGCTGGCCGCCTGACGGGCAATCATGCGGGACAGGGCGTGTGTTTGCTCGCTCAGCATGTCGAAGTTGTTCTGATTCAGCCGGGCGCCATACTCCAGCATGAGGATCAGGCCAACGAAGCTGAAGGCCAGGACCAGAAACTGCCAGATACGCTGCATGCGTACAGTTTTGAACTTAAACATAGTGGAGACTTCTTTCATGAAACAAACTGAACAATATTGGGACTTGCCCTGACAAATTGCAATAGGGTACTTTGAAGGGAGATGAAATCGTTTTTACATGGATGTGAGATACCGTGCTGACCATTAAGAAACACACTTCGCTGCATACCCGCTTTCCCGAAAGTGTTGCCAGGAGCAACCTGGATGTGAAAAACGTCTCGACTGTCATCTACAGTCGTCAATCTCTGACCCCGGAACGACTTGGCCGTATTGCCTCCCAAAGCGGTGAATCGCTGTCTGTGATAGCGGCCTGGAAAGTCGGCCACTACGAGGTATTACTGCTGGAAAACCGTTTGAGTGAACGGCTGATCGCTGCACTGGAAGCACAGGAGGTCGACTACGCACCGTATCAGTCACTGCCGGATTTGTCCCAACCGGGGCTGGCTGTGTTTGATATGGACTCAACAGCGATTGAGATTGAATGTATTGACGAGATCGCCAAACTGGCCGGGGTCGGCGAGCAGGTTGCCGAAGTAACTGAGCGTGCCATGCAGGGAGAGCTGGATTTTGAACAGAGTTTGCGCCAGCGGGTCGCAGCACTGCAAGGTGCCGATGCAAAGATTCTTGAACAGGTTTGCCAGCAGCTCCCTTTAATGCCGGAAATGCGTGAGCTGGTGGAAGCGCTGCATCATTATGGCTGGAAGACGGCCATTGCTTCAGGTGGTTTTACGTATTTTTCGGATCACCTGCAAGATACGCTGGCGCTGAGTTATACCCAGTCGAATCACTTGGAAATTGTGGATGGCAAGCTCACGGGTAAGGTGTTGGGTAAAGTTGTCGATGCACAGACAAAAGCCGATATCTTGCTTGAGCTGGCGGAAGAATACGGGATTGCGGCACACAATACGGTGGCGGTTGGCGATGGCGCTAATGATTTGGTGATGATGGCTGCAGCCGGATTGGGCGTTGCTTATCATGCGAAGCCGAAAGTTCTGGCTACGGCACCGGCTGCCGTTCGCTATGCCGATTTAGGCGGTGTGTTCTGTTTGCTCTCCGCTTCTCTGTGGCCTCAGAAAATCGGCTGGTGAGTCAATCTCGCTTGATATATCCGTGATATCGTCCTTCCTGTGTTCTCGGGAAGGACGTTCGTGGTCACAGACCCAGCCGCAGTAAGACCTCATCTGTAATGTCGTAAAACTCTCCGAAACCTGTCAGTGAGGTAAACTCGATTTCCAGACCTCTGGCCCGATGCATCGCAACCCGGGACAGTTCGGCCAGTTCCTGGCTGATCAGCGCTGTGGTCGGGTCCATGACTGGAACTGCGGCGATTCGTATTGCCATGAAGTGTCCTTGCTCGCGGGCCTGTTGGGCAAAGCGGCGGCGGCTTTCTCCGGTTGGGAAATCATCGAAGAGTTTGCTGATCACTTTGGGCTGGGCACCGGACTGAGGCAAGATCGCCAGATACAGCTCACGCACATAAGGCTGGCTGACGGCGATCGGACGCATGGGTTCGCTCAGCAGTTGTTTGACCCGATTCTGGAAGATTGGCGCGAGTGAGAGCCGTTTCCCATCGCCGAACTGAAGTAACAGCTTGCCCAGTGTCGGCAGTGGTTTGTTCGCACCCATCGCGCGGACTTTGACCTGATTGTCGATTTTCTCACAGAAAAACGGCAGGCAGTTCAGCCGGGTTAACAACATCTGGTGCATCGCCAGCAACAGCGGACCGGCGGGCATAATCTCTTCGCTGACCGGCAGACGCGCCTCATTGTGTTTGATCAGGCGGCGCAGGAAGTGTTCACTGCGCGTCGCATCATCCCCATTTCCGGCTTCGAACTGAGCATTGCGCCGATCCGGGCTGAGACGCACAACCTGATAAGGGATACGTCGCAGCGGTGCTTCTTTAGCCATTTTCAGCAACTCATCGAAGGTCACTTTGATTTGGTCGCCGCGTTTGGCTTCTAAGGGTTCGGCAAGGCGCAGGTTCAGCCCTCGCGTGGAAATATCCAGGGTGTGACCACTGAGTGCGATGCTTTCCTGGCCGTCTTCAGCCTGTAGCTGAAGGGTGACCGGCGTTTTGAACAGAAAGCGGGATTCGCTGCGCTGTGGTTTCGGGTCGAAATAAATCGCCCGGCTACTGGAAACCGGATTACGCGGGTGACGAAACGTCTGCAGGTGTTTGCTTGGCAAAGCCGGCTTTTCGGTCAGGCGGTAATCATGTCGTCCGGCAAGGTTGGTCAGATCCTGTAAAACCCCGATGTGGGTCAGGGTCGACAGTGTTTCCAGCAGCTCAGGAGCCATCTCCTGTAGCTGGTTCCGGTCGTCCTGACTGATTGGGTACAGGGTCAGCCGAATCACCCGCCAGCTTTCCCGCGCTGCGCCAATATGCCAGAACAGTTGCCGCTCCTGAACGTCCATCTCCGGCAGGGCTGCCGAATAAAAATAGGTTTTCTCTTCATGCTGATGGGTAAAGCTGTAGATCAGAGTGCTGCACTGGCTGAGCCCCTCTCGGCCCAGTGTGCTGATCCGCTCTTCAGACAGCAGATGATTGATCACCGACTGATTGCGTTCGTCATGCCAGTGTTCCCAGACATGGCGGTTATGCTCGGTCAGCAGGCAGTATTTCAGTTCATTGCCGGCGAAGAACATCGGGATGCTGCTGGTATGTTTCAGAAAACAGTGCTCATAGCCCCGGGTTCGGGTCTGAATGATTTTATCTTCATAATTGCGACGTGAGCGGTTTGAGGCCATTTTCAGACGGGCTTCGATGGCGGCCTTGATGGCCTCGCTTGGCTCAACCAGCACCAGACGCAGCCAGGTGAAGCTGTCATTGTCTGCATGGGGGGTGACGCCCAGTACCCGGTAAGTGATCCCCTGCATCAGGCGATCGTCTTTCAACTGCTTGGCCAGGTCGGGGAAGTAGGCCGTGACCATTTGTCCTTCAAAGTAACGGAAAGCCGAGGAAACCCGAAAACGCGCGCCCGACGGGGAGATATCAGCTGTGGTGCCGTTGACTTCCTGTGAATAAGGCAGCATCAGAACAACCGGGGTGGTGAGCTGGACCCGTTGTTCACTGCGGCTGAGGTGGTAGCCAAAACGCAGCAGTTCTGCTGAAAATGGCGAGGTTTCTTCTGCGACGGGCGCTTCCTTCTCTGCCGGCTGGGGATCCTGTTGCTTCTGTTGTTGCTGTTGCTGCATGACCCGGAAGTTATTGCGGGTGTTCATCAACGACTCATACAGGCCGATCCGGTACTGCTCGCCATAGGCTTTGATGCGTCGGCGGTACAGATTCATCGCCACATCATCCAGCCAGTGGGTCATCCCGTGCAGTTCATACGGACGGCATTCACCGTTCACTTTGCCACGCAGATCAACGGCCTGACGGCAAGGGGCCATAACCCGGTTCAGTTCCATTTTGACCTGCAGGCGGGCCGGGCCACTGAGATCTGCGGTCAGGTGCAGAAACAAGTCGTTGAAATCCTCGCTGTCATAAGCGGGCAGCAATTGTTCAATCAGTCCTTTGTATTCATCCAGCAACATAGTGGTTTTAGCAATCGGTCTCTATCGGGTATGATTTCCAATTGTGCAGTAAAAATGAAAATTGTCATAAGCTTGTGGACGGAAAGTCTGGCCTGGCGCATATCCTGGCTGTTTATTCGTCATTTTGTTACACCTGCTCTGATTGCAAGGCTGGCTGAGACGAGGCCAGGCAAATCCGGCAGGCAGATCACGGGCTTAGGCCACTGAAGGGTTACCATGGCGAAAACCAAAAGAGCTTACGTCTGCAGTGAATGCGGCGCTGATTTTCCACGCTGGCAGGGGCAGTGCAATGCCTGTGCTGCCTGGAACACCATTACTGAATTTACGATTCCCAAGACGAAATCTGCGCTGGGCAGTGTCGGGGGCGGCGCAGCCAGCAGTTATGCCGGTGCGTCGACCAAAGTACAAAAGCTATCTGAGGTGGAAAGCAAGGATCTGCCGCGTTTCAGCTCCGGGATCTCCGAATTAGACCGCGTGCTGGGCGGCGGGATTGTGCCCGGCTCTGTATTGCTGCTGTGTGGTGATCCGGGCGCAGGGAAGTCCACTTTGCTGCTGCAAAGTATTGGTGCTGTGGCTGGGGCGCGTGAAGCGCTGTACGTGTCCGGTGAGGAATCCATCCATCAGATTTCCCAGCGGGCCAAGCGGCTGAGTACTCCCAATATCGACAAGATTCAGGTGGTCGCTGAGACCTCGGTCGAGCAGATCCTGCACCATATTCAGGAGCAGAAAGCTGAATTCGTGATTATCGACTCGATTCAGACCATGACGGTGGCCCATAACGAATCCGCTGCGGGTAGTCCGAGTCAGGTGAAAGAGTCTGCGGCGGCACTGACCCGATTTGCCAAGACGGAAGGCGTGACCTTCATGATTGTTGGCCATATCAACAAAGACTCGAACGTTGCCGGTCCAATGCAGTTGATCCATATTGTGGACGGTCTGTTTGCGCTGTCATCGACTTCGGATGAAAAATTCCGGGTGTTGCGAACGTCGAAAAACCGCTTCGGGGCAGATTCAGAATCCTGTTTCTTTGCCATGACGGAAACCGGGATGAAGCAGGTGAAGAACCCGTCGGCCATCTTCCTCAGCCGTTCGAATAAAAACCACGCTGGTTCTGTGTGTACCACGCTGTGGGAAGGGACCCGGCCGCTGCTGGTGGAGATCCAGGCGCTGTGTAACCAGTCGCTGACGGAAGTGCCGCGACGGCTGAGTGTCGGCTATGACTCCAACCGACTGGCGATGTCCATTGCGGTGCTGGCTCGTCACGGCGGGGTGATGCTGTCGGACATGGATATTTTCGTCAACTGTGTCGGTGGGATCCGGATTGAAGAAACCTCGGCGGATTTGTCGGTGCTGCTGGCGATTTTTTCCAGCTTCAAGAATGCGCCGATTCCGCAGGATGTGCTGGTCTTCGGGGAAATTGGCCTGAACGGGGATATCCGACCGTCGGCCAATGGCGTGGAGCGGATCCGTGAAGCCGCGAAGCAGGGCTTTACCCGGGCGATTATCCCGAAAGCCAATGCCAGCCGTTCGCTGCCGGGCATCGAAATTATTCCCGTCGAGGATTTGCAGGAAGCCCTTGGTGCATTTGAACGGGTCGCCGGTTAGCGGCTACTCATCTTCGGCCAGATCGGCGAGGTGTTCCAGCTCGCGGTGGAGCAGGGCATCATCGCCGATATTGAGTTCAATCAGGCGGCGCAGGTGCGAAATGCTGTCGATGTCGATATTGACGATCTTCATGCGCAGACTTTGAGGATCATAGGCCACCAGCTCGGCGGTCATTGTCAGGTGAACATCAGTTTCCGGCAGGACAATATCGACCTGGAACTCCGGGTCATCGCCGGGTTGCCAGCCGTCGGGACAGGAAAGCAGGATGCCATGAAGAGAAATATCTTTCAGGGTTGCCGACCATTGCGCACCAGACTGGCTTAACTGAGCCGGTGCCTGATAGACGATGCGGATAAAATGCCGTCTTTCTTTCATTTTCTGCGCGCTCCCTCAGGAATTCATACCTTCGAGTGTAGGGCCATCTGGCCCGCTTGCCCAAATGATATAACTGTTTGTTGATTGCGACTTCAATGCGCAAGGGAAATCATACGGGGAATAAACGAGCATCTTCGTTTTCCTTTATCCTCCGCGAAGGCTTATTTTTCCTGTTCAGATTCTTTGTGTGTATTAAGTTTTGTGTTTTTAAATCAACATGTTACTGTCATTCTCGCGCAGGCGGGAATCCACTGGGCACGAGATGAAAGTAATCTGCCAGAATCATTTTGCCCCTTATTTTCCGTGTCGTTCTTTCTCAAAAGTCACTGGTTCCCCGCCTTCGCCTGTCTTTTCTACATAAATCCTTCGATAAAAACTGATGTATTTTTGTTAAAAATCAATCAACTAGCGTCATTCCCGCGCAGGCGGGAATCCACTGGGCACGAGATGAAAGTAATCTGCCAGAATCATTTTGCCCCTTATTTTCCGTGTCGTTCTTCCTCAAAAGTCACTGGTTCCCCGCCTTCGCGGGGATGACGGGAGGGAGCGGGGATGACGGGAGGGAGTGGAGATGACGGGAAAAAATGAAAAAGTGGGAGGTCGTGTACGCCGGGATGAAAGTCTCGTGTTGTATGGTGATCGGTCATCAAAAAGGCCGCCCGGAGGCAGCCTTGTTTTTCTCAGAGCGGCTTTACAGAGGGAGCATTACTTCGCAATGCGCTTGTACTTGATGCGGTGTGGCTCAGCAGCCTGTGCACCCAGCGTTTTCTTCAGCCAGTCGGTATACTCGGTGTAGTTCCCTTCGAAGAAGTTCACCTGACCTTCATCACGGTAGTCCAGGATGTGGGTCGCGATCCGGTCCAGGAACCAGCGGTCGTGCGAGATCACCATGGCACAACCCGGGAATTCCAGCAGAGCCTCTTCCAGTGCACGCAGGGTTTCGACGTCCAGGTCGTTGGTTGGTTCGTCGAGCAGCAGTACGTTGCCGCCGGCTTTCAGCAGTTTCGCCAGGTGGACACGGTTCCGCTCACCACCGGACAGCTCGCCGATGCGTTTTTGCTGATCGCTGCCTTTGAAGTTGAAACGGGACACGTAAGCACGGGACTGAATCTCGAAGTTGTTGATGCGAATCACATCGTTGCCTTCAGAGATTTCCTGATACACGGTATTGGTATCGTTCATGCTGTCGCGGAACTGTTCCACGGAGGCCAGCGTCACGGTATCACCCAGCTCGATGCTGCCTGAATCCGGCTGTTCGGTGCCGCTCAGCATTTTGAACAGCGTCGATTTACCGGCACCGTTGGCACCGATAATGCCCACGATTGCGCCTTTGGGCACATTGAACGACAGGTTGTCGATCAGGACGCGGTCGCCGAAGGACTTGGTCAGACCGTTGACTTCGATGACCTTGTCACCCAGACGATCACCCGGCGGGATGAACAGCTCGTTGGTCTCGTTTCGCTTCTGATGATCTGTGGTGTTCAGCTCTTCAAAGCGGGCCATACGGGCTTTGGATTTTGCCTGACGACCTTTTGGATTCTGACGAACCCACTCCAGCTCTTTCTCGATGGTTTTCTGACGCGCTTTTTCCTGAGAGGCTTCCTGCTTCAGACGTGCATCTTTCTGCTCCAGCCAGGACGTATAGTTGCCCTGCCAGGGAATACCTTCACCACGGTCCAGTTCCAGAATCCAGCCTGCGGCGTTATCCAGGAAGTAACGGTCGTGGGTAATCGCAACCACGGTGCCGGTGTAATCGACGAGGAAACGCTCTAGCCAGCCCACAGATTCTGCATCCAGGTGGTTGGTTGGTTCGTCGAGCAGCAGCATGTCTGGTTTTTCCAGCAGCAGGCGGCAGATCGCGACACGGCGGCGTTCACCACCGGACAGGTGCTTGATTTGGGCATCCCACTCTGGCAGACGCAGGGCATCAGCAGCACGCTCCAGCGTGTTGTCCAGATTATGACCATCTTTAGTCTGGATCAGCGCTTCCAGCTCGCCCTGCTCTTTGGCCAGGGCATCGAAATCAGCATCAGCTTCGGCGTAAGCGGCATACACCGCATCCAGACGTGTCAGGGCGTTCTTGACGTCAGACACCGCTTCTTCAACCACTTCGCGGACGGTTTTTTCCTCGTCCAGCACAGGTTCCTGTGGCAGGTAGCCGACATTCAGGCCCGGTTGTGGACGGGCTTCCCCTTCGATGTCCGTATCAATCCCGGCCATGATTCGTAGCAGGGTGGATTTACCGGCACCGTTCAGGCCCAGTACGCCGATTTTCGCGCCAGGGAAGAAGCTCAGTGAAATATCTTTCAGGATCTGTCGCTTCGGTGGCACAACTTTGCTCACCCGCGACATGGTATAGACGTATTCAGCCATTTCCGTAAGTCATCTCTAATCAATGGAGAAAGGGGTATTTTAACCATTCTGGCCCTAAGTTTAACAGCAATGTCTCACAATGATGGTTAAGATGAATAGATGACCGTTCTATCAAGTGGACGCCTTGGGCGGTGGATTGAACGTGTGCAAATTGGAGCGCAGATCAGAAAATTGAAGGTTGTTTTCGCTTTCTGACCTGAGCCTGACGCCGGGCTGACGTTGGGTGTGGCAGGGAAAGCTAACATATTGAGCGCAGACAATAATTTAGCTTGAAAGGAGACGTATGCAGTCTGAAGCAGTTGTGCACCGTCGTGGTCGCTGGATGTTGGGTCTTGGGCTATGGGTGCTGCTGGGTGGAGGCGTTGCGCAGGCCGCTTCGCTGGAGCAGCAAAGATCGTGGTATGAGGCTGCCAAAGCGGCACTGGAAAAGAATGATCAGACTACTTACAAGTCGTACCGTTCGAAACTTGATGGATATCCACTGACTCCCTATCTGGATTACCGGCAGTTTCAGGACGGACTGGCCCGTCGGAAACCGGCGGACGTCCGGGCTTTCATCAAAAAATATCAGGATCTTCCTTTTACCATCAAGCTGGGCTACGCCTATCTGGACGAGCTGGTTGATGCCAAACGCTGGCAGGACGTGGTTGATTTTCAGCAGGAACCGCCATACCGGGAAAGTTATCAGTGCCAGTATTACTACGCGCTCAGTAAAACCGGTCATGCAGCGGAGGCCTGGGAAGGTGCGAAGTCTTTATGGCTGACGGGACAGTCGCTGGATGATGATTGTGATCCGCTGCTGGACGTGTGGCAAAAAGCGGGGATGCGGAGCAATCAGCTGATTCTGGATCGGATGCTGCTGGTGTTTGATGCCGGCAATTTCGGTTTGCTGAAGTTTCTGGATAAGCAGTTGACCGGTAAAGCCAGCCAAACAGGCGATATCCTACTCGGACTGTACAAAAATCCGGAAGGGGTGGCAGATTTTGCCAAACGCAGCAAGGTGACTGCGTTTAACCGTCAGCTCAGTATGCTGGCGTATCAGCGACTGGTGTTTTCAGACGCCAGTGCCGCACTGAAACAGTTCGGGCAGGTGGTTGATGGGCAGAAGCTCAGCGCTGAACAGACACAGGCGCTGTCGGATTTCACGGCTTCCCGGCTGATGGATACCGAGGATCAAGAGCGAATCCGCTGGCGGGATGAGGCGCTGCGAAACAGTCGTGATGACGGTCTGATCGAGCGGCGGATCCGACTTGCCCTTCGGGAAGCCAAATGGGCGGAGGCGCAGACGTGGATTTCACAATTGTCTGAAGAAGAACGGAACACCCTGCGCTGGCAGTTCTGGCAGGCGCATTTGCTGGCGAAAAACGATCCTGCGGCTGCGAAACCCAAGTATCAGGCGCTGCTCGGAGAGCGGAATTTCTACAGTGCCGCAGCGGCAACGGTATTAGGAGAGAAAATCGACTTTCCCGTCCATACCCTGACCGAAGCAGAGCGGGATGTGACTCCCTACTTACCGGCGCTGAAACGGATTGAAGAAATGCTGGTCCAGGAGAAGGTCTATGACGCGAATCTGGAATGGTGGTATCTGCTCAAAGATCTCGACCCGAAAGCGATCTGGCCGCTGGCAGGATATGCTGATCAGCATCACTGGCACCACCTGACGGTACAGGCCACGATTTATGGTCAGATGTGGGAGCATTTGTCGCTGCGTTTCCCGCTGGCATTCAAGGATCAGTTTCAGTCCTTCGGGCAAAAGCGTGACCTGCCGATGACAACCATGATGGCGCTGGCCCGGCAGGAAAGTGCACTTAACCCTCAGGCGATGTCGCCGGTGGGTGCACGGGGCTTGATGCAGCTGATGCCGGCAACGGCTAAGCACACGGCCCGGAAGCTGGGGTACAAGTACAAAGGGACGAATAGTCTGTTCGAACCTGAGGTTAATATCCGTCTTGGCAGTGGTTATCTCAAGATGATGCTGGCACGTTACGATAAGAACCGTATTTTTGCCTTTGCGGCCTATAACGCTGGGCCAGGGCGGGTGACGCGCTGGCGTGAGATCAGTGATGGCAAGCTGGACGTTTTTACCTTTATGGAAACCATTCCGTTTGGTGAAACACGTGGCTATGTTCAGAATGTACTGATGTTTGAGGTGTATTACGACAAACTGACCGGACAGCCAACGGAGTTACTGACTCCCAAGGAACTGAACACGCAGTATTGAGACGGAAAGTCGATATCGGCTCCGGTTCAGGGTAGAATCCGGTCAGCGATAACCAGCCTGTGCAGCACTCCCTGTTTTGCACAGGCGAAGACTGAGGAAAACCATGTCATCTCAAGCCGATACGCCGGACTTTACTGACTGGCAGCAAATTGTGTCTCTGTTCCGTCAGGCTTCAGCCGAGGGAAAAGATGAACTGTTGTTGCGCCTGTTGCTGACGCCGGATGAGCGTGAATCGCTCATTGCCCGGGTGAACATTTTTCATGAGCTGCTGAATGGTGATCGCAGCCAGCGTAAAATCAGCGAATTGCTGGGGGTCGGCGTGGCGACCATCACCCGCGGCTCGAATGAGCTGAAGCATCATGATGCTGAGATCCGCACCTGGCTGTCGGATATCCTGAAACAACAGCAGGAAGAGCAGGCAGGGCAGTAAAGACAGGCTCGTAAAGATAAGGTCGTACAGACAGGAAGGCTGTGTGTCTGACTGACAGCACAAGACGAGATGCACCGGTTCCGAGAGGGCCGGTGCTTTTTTTGCTTACTCTGATGGGTAAAGGGCCGGATTCATAAATGGGATCAGCGCCAGGATCAGTGCCTGCTGATAGACGCTGCTGCGGCTGAGCCGGTGGCCGGTCAGCATGGCAATCGCCCCACCTTGTTGCTTCACATTCTGTTGCTGGAACATGTCATCCATCACATCGCCCAGCTCTTCTCCGTCATGGAGACGTGCCAGTGCCTGAGGCGGCAGAGGCAGGGACGCTGAGCGTGACTCTCCTCGCCGCTGTCCATTATCGATCACCATCCACGCAAAGGTAGCGCCTTCGTCAAGGCCAGCTTCCAGGCTGACGTAGAAATGGGCATCTGGCTGCTGTGACTTGGCATGTTCAACCCGGTTGCGTGCCCCGGCGAGGGTTTCATTCGCGCACATTGGCTGAGCGCGGACACCGCTCTCGACCGCCAGTCCCTGGATGTGCAGCGACTGAGCGGGAAAGACTTCGCAGAACGCTGCTTCAACGGCACGGATTTTCGCTGGGTTGGTGGAGGCAACGATGATACGGATGTCAGTGG
The DNA here is from genome assembly GCF_000695255.1 of Photobacterium galatheae. Classification (GTDB taxonomy): domain Bacteria; phylum Pseudomonadota; class Gammaproteobacteria; order Enterobacterales; family Vibrionaceae; genus Photobacterium; species Photobacterium galatheae. The sequence goes on from NZ_JMIB01000017.1 coordinate 50,127, forward strand.
TGGGGGCGGGTGTCGCAAAATGCATGGCATACTCCTTCATTTTCACGCCGCTATTGTACGACTTGAAGGGGCGCTGTCACCCCTGACTGACGAAACTGGATGAATTTGTGAGTCAGGGGAGGAGCGACAGGATCACCAAATTCGGGATCAGATGCGGTCGAATGACCAGTCGGACTGAATGATATAACCGTGAATTTTAAACTCGTCGTGATTGACGAACAGGTTTGGAAAATCTGGTTGTGAGGTGGAGAAGACGACACCGTCTGCCAGCTGCGTCATATGGTAAAAATCGGGTTCACTGCCGCGAACAGAGGCAAACACCGGTTGCTTCGGGCGGTAGGGCGCTTTTCGAGTTGCCAGTGCATAGCTGCCCAGTGGGGCGCATTGAGCAATGTTTTCGTTATCGACCAGCAGGCCCAGGCAATCTTCGCGATCCAGATGTTGTGGAATCGCGCGCTTGCTCAGCACCTCGACATTCCCGCCGTCGCGATAAGACAAATAGTCTTTACGATGGATGATTGGAATGTAAGTTGACGTCGAATGATGTCCCTTTTCGTGGCTGATCGCCGTTGTTGCCTGTGTTCCGGAGTCAATCTGACCCGTTAGGAGGTAACTGATTGATGTATTGAGGGTTTCTGCGATTTTTTCCAGCTCGCGTACCTCAATACCGTATTTACCGGATAGTTTCCGGCTCATTGTCCCTTGTTGAAGACCCAGTGTTTCACCGAGTTGTTTTTGGCTGATCCCTTGGATCTTTGCCAGGCGCTTAATTCGCTCTAAATATTCCATATGAATGGCTTCCCGCTCGCAGTGAGAATGAATGCGAAAGGCATTCGCAAAAGTCATAAATTATTTTACTGATATCCTTGTCTAAAGGCTTTACTCAAGCTGAAAAGTGCGATGGATTTCGTTAAAGGAATATGGTTTTGCACTTGGTTGGGTAAAAAAGGGTACAATATTTTCTCAGTAAAATAAGCCAGGAAGGAAAGTTGACCTGCCAGCTGTGCATAAAAATATCACATCAATCTTCCCCAAGAAATAAGCTTATTGCATGAAAAATGAGGTTTTGTGCATATTTTATGATATGCAACCCAAGGTTTTCTGATATTTTCTCTCAAAGGTGTGAATCCGGTCCCAAGCAGTTAATTGCTTTTCTTTTTGTAAACGATTTCATATCGCTTCTATTTCTGTGTGAATTATCTATAGATAATTCTTATATTATTCCTCTTGCGTATGATTCCAGGTGTGCTTTGACTCATTTGGGAGGCGAAGGTCGTGAAATGGGTAAAGGATGCCCGAATGATTTGTTTCTCTTCTTGGGGGGCGGATGATGCTTGTCTGTCCTCTCATTCGGTGTCCTCTCATTCGGTGCCCTTTCATTCGAGGGGGCTTTGTTTCCAGACCGTCCAATCCAGCCTGATTTCTTAGCCTTATGACGTCTGGTGCGATTGCCTTCGCTTAAGCTCATGTTGTGTTCCTGTGTCTGGATGCGATGCATGCAAGCTTTGATGGGGTGGCAAAGTGCTGACCAAAAGCGCTGGCAAACACTTTGCCGGAGGTGTTGGCGGGTGTGGCTTTTTCTTTATCTTATGCTGGGATGGCTGAATGCCGGGCTTGTTGTTGCGGAAGAAACCGAACTGAAAGCCTTGCATCAGAAAGAACCTTATGTCAGTTGGGATCAGACAGCCTCACAGGCCAGGAATTTACTGAAATTCCCGTCTGTGGATACCGCGAAACTGGAACAAATCCGGGCGACATTGGCTGAGCAGCGGGCTGAGGCATATCAGTTGTCGCAGGATAAATCTGTAGATGTGCGATGGCTGGAAGCACAGATCAAATCGCTCGGCCCGGAACCCCAGGACGGGGAAAGTGAGCCGGAGGTCATCGCCAGCCGCCGGGCGGAACTGGAAAATGAACTGGCGACTGCCAGCGCCCCCATTTTTCTGGCAGATGCCGCTTATGAACGGGCTAATCTGTTGGTCGGGGAGGTGGATAAATTGATTCGTCGGCAGCTCACCGAGAAGTTGCTGGATAAAAGCCCGACGCCTCTGTGGCCTGGACACTGGGGCGATGCGCTGAGAGAGCTGGGTCAGTATGGACATCAGGTCAGGGCTGAGTTTCAAACCATCAGGCAAGACGCAGATAAAGTGCAGGCCATGACAGCTTCCATCCTGCCTTTTGCGGTCCTGACGGTTGTGGCGGTGCTGCTCATGATGCTGGTTCAGCCTTGGGTGATTAACCGGCTGGATCGCTATAGTCACAGCCTGCGCCGTAAGAGCCACATTCTGGCCTGTGATGTGTTTTCAACCTTGCTGAGACTGGTCTTTCCGTTGCTTTCGGCGTTGTTATTGCTGGCCGCGATCGGGCAACTGAAGCTGCCGCTGCCCTCGGCGCAACTGACGATTCAGTCGCTGGCGGGCGCGGCACTTTATCTGGTGGTCAGTCACTGGCTGGGTTTTTTGATCTTTCGGCCTCAGGTGCCGGAGCAGCGGATCATCCATCTGGATGATGCTTCAGCCAGAGAGGGAATTCATATCTGCCAGTGGCTCGGCGTCTTTCTCGGGTTGATTATTTTACTCACCGCCTGGAAAGGCGACTATGCCTTTTCTGCTGCCAGCTCGGCCTTCTTCACCCTGCCGGTGATTCTGTTCGGTAGCTGGCTGATGTGGCGGCTGGCGCAGCTGTTGCGAAAGGCGGCACACCGGGCTGATGAAACTGAACCGGAAAGTGAGCAGGCCAGCCATGTCAGCCGTGGGGTGCTGAATGCGCTGGTCTGGCTGATGAAAGCTTCCAGTGTGCTCAGTGTGGTGTTTGTCTGTCTGGGGTATGACAGTCTCGCGCGGCAGGCCATTATTCCGATGGTGATGTCGATCGCGTTGCTCGCCTTTGCCATGGTGATTTACTACGGTCTGCTGAATTTTATCTCCCGGATATTCGGCAATACAGACAGTCCGGCTGCGGCTGATGACGCCGGCGTCAGTGAGAGCCTGCTGCCCATTGTGCTGATTGTGATTATCTTTCTGTTGTTTGCCCCGGCGCTGGCACTGACCTGGGGGGCGCGAGTGACCGACATTGCAGAAGTCTGGCGCTTGTTGTCTGACGGTATTGAACTGGGGGATGTTCGACTGTCGCTGGATGTCATCATCACCTTTCTGGTGGTGCTCTTTGCCGGCGTGCTGCTCACCCGCTGGATTCAGTACGTTCTGCGAAATTCCGTCCTGCCCAAAACCAAAACTGACCCCGGCGCTCGCATCGCGATTGTCACTGGGCTGGGTTATGTCGGTTATACGCTGGCAATGATCATTGCCGTTTCAGCCGCCGGACTGAATCTGTCCAGCCTTGCCGTGGTGGCTGGGGCGCTGTCGGTCGGCATCGGTTTTGGCTTGCAGACGATTGTTTCGAACTTCGTCTCTGGCATCATTTTGCTGATTGAACGGCCCGTCAAAGAAGGGGACTGGATTGAAGTCTCCGGCCACTCCGGCTTTGTGCGCAAGATCGCCGTGCGCTCTACCCGAATCGAAACGTTCGACTTACAGGACGTTGTGGTGCCGAATTCTGATCTCATCGCCGGGATCGTGAAGAACATGACCCTGCGCTCGAACCACGGTCGTCTGGTTGTCCCGATTGGTGTCGCCTACGGCAGCGACCTCAATATCGTCAGGCAAGTCCTGATGGATGCGGCGCAAAAGCACGCCATGATCCTCAGTTACCCCGCACCCAGCGTTGTATTCACGAATATGGGCGATAGTGCCCTGCAATTCGAATTGCGTTGCTTCGTCCGAGATATTAAAGAGTTCATGATTGTGAAATCTGATCTGCTGTTCGACATCTACCAAACCCTGACGGAGCAAGGCGTGAGTATCCCATTCCCACAACGGGATGTGAGCATTAAGGGGCTGGAGAGCTTGGTGAAGGCTTGGGGAGAGCCGAACGGACGATTTGGAGCCGAAAGCGGAAAAGAAGGAGGAAAAGATGGCGAAAAAGAAGATGGGGAATAACACTGGTGTGCCGATCGCAGCATGAGCAGCAGCACGAGTTGCATGGTTTCAGCCCATCATCAGGTTCAGCACTGGTGGCGCTAATGATGGGCTGAGCAGGGAAATCTCAACAAATCCAACATAAATCATAGCAACTGATTGCATCTGAGGGTATATTATCGATATCTATATTAATAAAGCGGATTCAACCCGAGCGATTGACCTAAAATTCAACGTTTTGATTCATTTCAGATCATTACATCTTAAAAGTTTGAAGTGAGTGAATTGACTCAGATGAAGAATATGCATGATGAAGTCACATCTGATGAAATGCTTCGTGCTGCTAAAATTTGAGCGGCCGAAATTGGCGTCGTCTTTATTTAAGTCGGCAGTATTCGGTGAGACTATATTTGAAGCGTTGAGATTCGGATGCTTATATTTTGATAAACTGAAAAATAAATCGACGATGCGCATTTGTTAGAATTTTTGTCTTTTATTCACGAAGCCAACCCGTGTTCTTAGCACAAATGCTGTGCGTCATCGGTACAGGTTGCAGCGTTCATGGATCGTAGTCATCCAGGGAATACCAATCCCTGAGAGCGACGGGGGAAGGTGATGAAAATATTATCAATGATGCTGTCAATAAATATCAGCACAGTGTTGTTGGCGCTTATTTTTCAGCCAGCGGATCGTTGAATGAGAACAATCGTTGCGCAGGACGCTTTTGTGGTTATTTGAGGCGTTTGTTATTTGATGCGTTTGTTATCTATGGGCAAGATTGACAAAGTGTTTTTTTGTGTTAAAAATTGCACGCTTACCAGCACATTTTTGTGATATAAATCAAACCTCTATATAAAGCTTGTTTTGTTTTTGTTTGAAATTGAACTTTGGTTATGGACAGACTCTCTTCGAATGCTTTTATTATCTTTTTTTAATCCTTTATTTCATTTTGTCAGGGAGCGCTAAGGACAGCGATCATGCGCTTTACAAAAATTTTTCTGATCACGATGACTATCATCATCGCGTTGTTGATCCTGTCATTTCGTGCCAATGAATGGATGTCACCTGTTACCGTGGATTGCCCTATTCTTCAAGGCAAACTACAAATGGGAGAGGAAGTGACGACATTTCACTACGACTTTGGCTCTCAGTCCATCACCTTAACAACAAGCTTTAATCAGTCATTACAAAAACTGGGAATGCCACCTTCGGTCAAATATAAATTCACTATTTTGTCATTAAAAAAACGGGATGAATCCTGGCATTTTCATTTGCGTGAACAACAAAGCAATTTAGAGCAGACATTGGTGCTGAGTATGCGTGGCGAGCACTACGGTATTCAATGGGCAAATGATCATTCCAAGCAAATTAATTATCAATGCATGGTAGGAAAGAATGCAGAACATTAAAAAAGTGGCATTGGTTGTCAGCGCCTCACTCGCGCTCACAAGCTGTTCCAGCACAGGGGACTACGGTGGTATCAGTACCGCAACATGGATTGGATGTGCGGGCGGCATGATTGTTGGCGGTCTTGCAGGGAAGGCGATCGGCGATAATCAAGGTGCTTTGATTGGTGCCGGGATCGGGGCATTAGTCGGTTGTTCCGTTGGCTTTTTTTGGGCACAGCGTGAAGCGAGTTTGGCTGAAGCGGCGGAAAAACAAAATGTGGATGTTGAGTTCGAGCGCATTGGTGCAACGGAAGACGAGACCGTTGAAAGCATGGTGATGGTTCAATCCAAGGCCATTATTCAAGCGGAAGAAGCGGGTGATACGAAGCAGATTGAGCAGGTTGTTGACGGTTCAGATGTTGTCGGACTCTCCGCAACCGTGAAGGGAGACATCTTCCGCACAGGTCAAACAAGCATTTCAAGCCGGAAGCATAAGCAGTTTTTCAGAGAGTATTCTGAAACGATGAAATCGAGTGGCAGTGCCGTATTGATTGTGGGTCATACGGACAGCACTGGATCGGCGAAAGTGAATGCGAACGTTTCTTTAAAACGCGCCTCGAGTGTTGCTGCTGAACTGATTCGAAATGGTTTTCCACCAGAGAACATCTATGTTTATGGTGCGGGTGAGTCTCAACCGATAGCGACAAACAACACCGCAACAGGCCGCGCAGATAATCGACGGATTGAGATTGTCACGCTGGATAACAAGCCTGAGTATGTGTCCAGCTACATCAAATATAAAGCGACGGAGCCAGCTTACGCCAAGCTGCGGACGACAGATAATATCGCCAAGCGAAGCAAAACGGTCACCCAGCAGGTTGCTCAAGGAAAGGCCAACTCAGACGCGAGCTCGAAAGCGATGCAAGAAGTCTTTGGGAAAGAGCATCAGCGCAGTGCGAAGAGTCGTTCCTACATTGATTTTGGTGGTGAAGTCTACCGAGGGCATGAGGAGAATCTGTTTACCTATATTGGTGCCAGAAATCTGAATCGCTTCTCTATTATTGGTCAGGCCGTTGCAAGTACGATCGAAGAAACCTCTTGTGTTTACGATGAGCCGACAGTCACCACACCATTAATGAAATATAGCGAACACCGGGTTCGTACCACAGATTACCTGCCGGGAATGAACCGCACCGCATGGGGCGGTAAAGTGAATGAACATCTGGTGGCGTTAGCGCCGCTGGCCGTCGATAAGTCAACGCTTGAAGCGACAGAAACGCCAATGGTGTTTGTATACGAGCAGTATTCTTCAAACCCGAAAGCGAAGGCCATTAAAACGAAAAAGAATGTTGACGTTAATATTTATAACGGCACAGAAGGGGTCATTTATCGAGCCTTTATTCAAGACGAGAAATACCCAATTAAATGTATCGATATTGCAGTGAATAAGAAGCATCAAAACGGGAAGTTTAGTGCTTTTGCGGGAAAAATTTATTATCAAGGGCCAAATGGCTTGATGATGGCAGATTATAAACCAGGGAAAATTTAATCATGAGTGAATTAATGAGTTGGCTATTGCTGAACCGTGCATTGTTTGCCGGCGTTGTTTCAGGGTTTGTTTTATTAGCCACATATATCTACAAACGGGACGTGATCAATCTTTATCTGAAGGCGTTATATTATCGTCTGCCTTTTATTGGCAAGAACGCACGTTTATCAAAAAGACTCGGCATTGACGATCAACACTGGTTTAATTCAGAAAAAGAAGTTTGTAATAGCTTTGTACCTTTTTACGATCAGTACTCCACTGATGCGTATTATTACGAAGAATCGAGCCGTTACCTGAATAAAGTGGGAGATACGGGCATTTCTCCGATGCAGTGGTATACGTGGCTGGGTTTGTCCATCATGGTGCTGATTGAAGCGGCGGGTTTTGCCTATGTTTTGGCTGGCTTTACGATTCAGGATGGAAGTGAATCCATTCAGATCCAGGCGGCGATTGGTATTGCACTGTTGATCAGTGTTCTGCTTGTCGGTTTTACGCATGCGATGGGCGGGGAATTATACCGCAACCAGCAAATCGGTAAGGTGCGCCTGCAATGGAATCATGATCCGAAGAAGCCGGGTGTGATTTCACCAGATTTAAATGTTGGTCTGAAGTCGAAGACAAACTCGCTTGATGATGCAGAACCAAGCTGGAAGCAAATTGCAAACCGCTTAGCCAAAACCAATGCCGGTTTTACGAAGTCATGGATGATGAGCATCATCACGATTGCTTTCATTTCGATTGTCGCTGTTGGTGCAACTTATGTGCGTGGCCAGGTGCTGGAAAAGCTGGCGATTGAAGAAATTAGCGGACATGAGCAGGAAGGGATGGGAAGTGTCTTTGCGATTGAAGACCCATTTGCAGAAAGTGCGCCTGCCGAGCTGACGAGCTATAACAAAGAAGCAGAAAATAAAGCGTTTAAAGACGCGATTGATGCCCACAAACGGGGCGGCTGGATGACGTTTATTATGCTTGCCGTCATTTTCGCAGCCATGCAGGCCTACAGTATCTACCTCGGCTTTAAAACGACCTTCTCTGGTAAAGAGTCGGCAGCGGCATATAAGGCGACCTATAAGTTCCCGAATGTGAACAGCTATAAAGAATACTACGCCGCGAAGCAGGCCAATGTAGAGCAGGTTGCGCAAAGTGTACTGGCACATCTTCAGAGTAAGTTGGCCATTCGTGCGCACAAGCATTCAGGGGAGCAGCATGTGATTCATGCGGCAAATCACCCTTCAAGCCGTAACTTTACGAATTACTACAAGCTGCGATTGCTCAAAAATTCTGAAGCGCCAGTGGTGATCCCATCACAGCAGCATGGTTTTCAGCCTGTGACTCAACCAGCAGCGCCACAAGTTCAACAAGCACCACAGGTGCAACAAGTACAGCAAGCACAACCGGTGATCCAGCCTGGAGTGCAACCTGAACCGAAAGAAGTGCTGGTTTCAGATGCGTTTCTCAGTGACGTGGACATCATCCAAAAAGTGAAAAACAATGAGCTTGATGGTCTGACCGATGAGCAAATTGTGAAGGCGCTGAAAGCAATCAACAATGAAGCGAAGCCAGAAACTGCGGAAGAGCGTTTAGCTCGCTTGCAACAACAAGCCATGTCTTCTTAAGTGATTCCCATGAAAAAAATTAAATTATCTTTTCTGACGATGGTGGCTCTGATGAGCCACTTTGCAAGTGCTTCGACGCTTCGCAATGACGTACCAAGCTGTACTGAAACGGTGCCATCAGAGTATTACCAATTATCGAATGAACGTGAATTTGTCATTTTAGTTGATAAAACAATGGCGCATTCCTTAGATAAAGAGATTAAATCTGAGTTGTATCAAGGGATAAAGCGTTTCATACAACCCGGTGATAAAGTGCAATTGGTCGAGTTCTCTTCATTTGTGCAAGACAGTTACATTAAAGTGGCATTTAATGGTCAACTTGACACGCCAATTCATGATGACCACAAAAAGTACGTGAAGAAATCAGTCCTCAAGCAGCTAGATAAATGTTTGGATAAACAGCATCAGTTCATGTTAAGCAAGCTGGGACAAGGACTGAAATCTGCATTTGAGGCACAAGCGAAACCAACGAATACGGAATTAATTGGCGCGCTGAGTGATATTAGTAATCAGATCTTAGTGAACTCGACTGCGCAGCGTAAAGTGGTGCTGTTAATTAGTGATATGTTAGAGAACTCTGATATTTCATCGTTTTATAAAAACAATAAAACGCAATTGATTCATCCGGCACAAGAGCTTGAGAAATTCCGGGCCTCAGAAGTGTTTGCGAACTTCAATCAGGCCGATGTATATGTGATTGGCACCGGTGTGATTCCTGGCAATCAACAGTACATTTCGTCACAGAAAATGAACCGACTGGAAAGGTTCTGGAAAGGATATTTTGAACAAAGCAACGCAAAATTGCTGGGCTTTGGCAAACCGATGCTCTTAACCGACATCCAGTAAGGCTGAATCAGGCAAGAGAGGGCACTCTGGCACCCTGATGGTCAAGGTGGCAGGGTGTCCTTTCAATAATCGCAGTACCTAGTCTGGCGCTGAATGTGTTCAAAGCAGCTCGCAGACGACTCCCCACTTTCCTTCCTGAGATCGCTTCAGGGTGCCGGATGGGCACCTTTGGGTTGAGATGTTTGACATGTGCAGTTGAGCGTGAAACGGATGACTAAATTGCCATCTCGATTTCTTTCAGCGATCGGCCTTGTGCGTCGCGCCAGTATTCCGGCCCGCTGCACGGATACCCAAGCAAAACTGCTGAGGCCTGCGAAGCGCTGGTAAATAAAATATCATCGGTGGCAATCAGCTTGTCATCGTTCTCGACTAATAAACCTTTTTCTATCAGGTTGGCTCTCAGATTGGTATAGCCAATCGAAAGACTCTTTTGTATTTCTGGTAATGCTTGAGAGTTTTTGAGGACGACGATGCCTTCATCGGTTAACTTGGCAGTCGCGTCGATTTTTTTAACTTTCAGTTTTAACAGGCTTTTCTGCGGCGCTTCGGTTTCCTGAGGATCAAAGATGACTTTCGGCTCAAGTAATTTATGGCCCAGAGAGCCAATCACAACGCGGATGCTGTCGATAAATGTTTCCATCGCATCTCTGTCTCCACGTGGCAAAGAGGCCGTTGGTGGGCGTTTGTCATTATCCAGCGCGTAGCGGTTCGATGACATGACAATCTCGATGAGCCGGGCTTCTAAGTATTTCACATGAGCTTTGGTCAGGTTTTCATCTTTGTTGGTAAAGCAGATTGCTTCATTCCAGAAATCTTTTGCCGCGATGTGTTGCTGTAATCGCCTCTGGATATGCTCTGCTTCACCAATGTAGACAAGGTTTTTGCCCGTATCGGAATCAAACCCAAACAGAAAATAGACACCAGGTCTTTGTGTTTCTTCCCAGTCCGTCAGATCTTTGACATGAATGCGGGGGACAGCAATGGCTTGTCCGGTCCAATTGACAATCTCTGCATGGCGAATGCCGGTTACCGTTCCGTTTGCGAGATAAATTTTGAGCTGTGTGCCACGCGCCATTTGAAAAGCCTTTGAATTTGTAGAGTTTAATCCCAGGCATGCTAATACGAATGTATTGTCATTTCCATCGATTACTCTGGAAGGTTGAGCGTAGTCTCTGGTGAGTGGGCACGTTGTGCTTGTTAGCAGCGGCCTTTCGATTGATGCTTAATGAGTGTTTTGTTCAGGAAAATCATTGATTGCGTACATTGCCCATCACTACACATAGACCTAACTTGCTCTAGATATTTGTCACTATAACCATTTTGCCAAATGCCTTTCTCAATAAAGTTATCCAGTTGCTCATCCTCGCCGTAAGTTGCACCTACGAACCAAGCAGTATCTATGATTTCTTTTACAGTGTTTTCTATTTGACTCATGGACTTAAATCCTTATCTATTTCTTGTGAGAGAACGCTAGGGTTAAATCCCCATACCAGAACGCTCTACCTCTTCATGCAGCTCTTTCCAGTCAGGACAATACTTGGCGACTAGTTTCCAAAAGTTTTTGTTGTGGCTTTTTTCTACGGTATGGCATAGCTCATGAAGGATTATGTAATCCATCACCTTATTGGAAAACTCCATGCAACGAGGGTGAAACTCCAGAACATTGTTCTCGGTACAGTTAGCCCAACGTGCATCAAACTTTTTTATGTGGAAAGTTGTGGCTTGCATACCCGTTTCCTGCTGCCAATAGCGTAAGCGAGAAGCAACTTTCTCTAGGGCTTTCTGTTTGTAGAAACGCTCCAACGCTGGTTTGAATCGCTCACGGCTGACGAAGTGGCCTTCGGGAGAAAGAACTTTAAAACGGCTTTGGTTAAACTTCACTTCTACCGTCGATAGCTCTGGCGCAGGGAGCACCTCACAATAGAAAGAACGACCACGATAAGGCGCTCGGCTACCTGTGACTATTTCCTCTTTTAACGGTTGATTGACTTCCGCTAAGCGCTTTTTAATCCATCTTGCTCTGTAACGAATCAGCTCACGTTGCTCATCCTCAGAGGCTCTTGGGCCTCTGAGAAGAACGGTCTTCCCTCTTTCTACAGTAACGTAGTGGTGACTGAGTTTTGAGTCGAGCTTAAATTCCCACTCGATTTCAGTTGTACCGTATTGAAAAATTGGCATGTGTTTCTTTCGTCTTTGGTGAAGCAAAGGATCAGTTGTTCAGCATAATAGTGAAAATTTCAGCAGAGTGCTGACGTGCTACTGTCATATCCCAGCCGCCAAGACCACGTAAAATAGTCCTGATTGTTTTTTTGATCTCATTATGAATATCAGCCTGCTTTTTCCATATCGGTGACAACATGACTTCAGCGATATCAGGGTGGCTAAAGATGCCTTTAGTCCATGCCAGAGCTTCAGCTTCCTCAACCTGCTTTTCCAAGTAGTTGAACACGGCTCGCTCTGTTGCTGTTCCCAAGCCCATTTCAGATGGCTTGGCATCTTTTTCACGAACACGTTGAGCAAAAAGCTCTAGCTGTTCTAGGAATAGAGCTTGTTCAATACGTCCTTCACGTTCATCTTGGATAAGCTTCTCTAGCTCTTCTTCCAAGTCGCCAAAGAAGGCAGGGTCTTTACCTTTACCCGTCTTAATGGTGTGCTTGAGTTTGTTCTTCATGACCAACGCTGCACTCCCCGCACTTTTTTGTTTGCGGAGTAGATCCATATCCGCAGCATCCAGAATTGAAACTTCACGGCCTAGCAAGCTCTTAACTTCACTTGCTTCTATATGCTCGTCGAGCATATTTTTAAGCAGCTCAGATTCAGATGCGGTGATGCGAACCGTATCGGCACTCTCAGGCATTTTGTTGCGCATTTGGAGTTTTATCTCATTCAGCACTTTGAAGTAAGGCTGATATTTAGATGCGCGTTCGTCGGGTAACACGATATCTAAGCGGCTATTGAATCCAGCGAGAGCAACGAGGAAGTCTTCAACAATATCTAGACGAGTATCTGGGTCTAGGTAGAGATCGGCATCCTCTTTGTAAGGTTCAGGTTGTTTCACTGGGTTGTGCTTTTTCGGAAGAATGTCTAACACTTTCGTCAAAGCTGATTGAAGACGTGGTAACTCCGCTTCGACGTCCGTCCACACTTGGTCGGGTTGTACGTCACCCCCATAAACTTTCAGTGCTTCATCTAGGTACTCAACCACACCGAAATAATCGACAATATAACCCGCTTTCTTACCTTTTCGAGTTCGGTTTACACGAGCAATAGCTTGAAGCAAAGTATGTTCTTTTAGCGGTTTATCCAAATATAAAGTGCTAACAATAGGGGCATCCCAGCCAGTTAACAGCATGTCAGAAACGATGATTAACCCAATGTTGTTAAACTTGGTTTCTTCTTTGGTATTAGCGGATTCATCACCATACGGCAGCTTAAATTCATCATTCACCAAGCTTGGGATCTTTTCAGACGGTACGGCTATCGGTGTTTGGCCTTGTTTGAGTTCCCGCTTGATACGCTCTTCGATAGTTTCAAGTTTTGATGTTGAGCCTGATGCATAGTGAGCTTGTTGTTCACTAATACCTGTGCGCTTATCTGTCATACTACCGAGAGAGATAACCACTCGGCTTTCAAAGGTCGGCAGACCTTTGTTTTGAAGCTCCTGCATGATTTGGTTCAGCACGTCTTTATAGCGAACAGCCATATCTCGCCCGTCACATACCAGCATGGCTTTAAATCCGCGAGGCTTCACGCTTGATAGAAAATGTTCGACGAGATGGCGAGCATTCTCCTCAATACGCCCGATAGCACCACGACGTTTTTTGAGTAACTCTTGCTTTAGCTTTTTCTTACGAGCTAAAGGCTCATTACCAAATTCATCCTCAAAAGCTTGCTTTAGCTTTCCGTCACTACTCCATTCCGCCATACCTTCAAGATATTTAATAGGTAGTGTCGCACCATCTGCAACCGCCTCGTCGAGGCGGTAAGTATCGATGTACTCATTACCGCCGAATGTACCCAAGGTTTCTTTATCGTCTTTAAAAAGCGGGGTGCCAGTAAAAGCTATGAACTTCGCATTAGGTAAAGAAGCACGCATGAATGCAGCAAGGAATCCATACTGACTGCGGTGGGCTTCATCAACCATCACGAAGAAGTTTGGCTTGGTACTCAGAACACGAAAATCAACTTTCTCTTCGCTAACGAGTTCCCATTTAGCTTTTTTAGGGTTGCCATTAGCATCAGTTTGACCGTGAAGAACATTGTTCTCCTTTAAAATCCAGCATTGTTCTTGCCCAGAATCATCCTTCCTCAAAACGCGTCTGACACGACTTTTAGAGTCCGCAATGGAATCCTCATCTTCAGACTCTTTTGCGGCCTGTATCTGCTTACCATCGCTCTCTTGAAACTTTTGCACGGTCGAAGTGAAAATGGTGCCGTAGTCATTGCTGAGCATGGCTTCTAGCCCAGCGACGGAATCTGCTTTAATCGATTCAAGGCCGACATTGGTAAAGGTATTGTGGATCTGACGGTCAAGGTCAGTGCGGTCGGTAAGAATCAAAATACTTCGTATATTGACACCAGATTTCTTCTCAGACGTCTTGTATCACAAAGTTGTGGTTTTGATTTTGTGATACTGAAATCATGTGATACCACTATATTTGATACCTTTTTCACAGTGAGTGACTACAAATGCGCATTTTTGCATACTGCCGGGTTTCTACCACGGAGCAGTCTACTGAAAACCAAATTATTGCAATCCGTCAAAAGGGATATGAGGTGAGTGACTCTCGCGTTATCAGCGAAACGGTTTCTGGTTCTGTTGAGGCGATGAAGCGTGAGAAGTTTAAGACATTGATTGACCATCAGATGGAAGCTGGAGATATGCTGGTGGTCTTAAAGCTCGACCGCCTAGGCCGAGATAACATCGACGTACAAAACACCATCAATCTACTCACTGACAAAGGCATGAAGGTGGTTTGCTTAGATTTACCCGTAGCCGATCTATCTAGTGCCGAGGGCAAGCTGATGCTACAAATGTTTTCAGCCTTTGCAGAGTTTGAACGGAATCGGATCAGAGAACGCACCAAGGAAGGGATTGAACGAGCTAAGGCTCAAGGTAAGAAGCTAGGTAGGCCTGAGGCTCGAGGTACGACACAAGCTGTGCAAGCCAAGAAAGCAGATGGCTTATCTCAATCAAAAACGGCAGAGGCATTAGGTTTAGGTATCGCTACTGTGAAAAGACATTGGAATAAACCGAAAGAAAATAACTAGATGCCTCGTATTTTGTTCCCAGTACGCAAGAATAAAATTGTGAACTCATGTGCAATAGTTTTAGAATACAACCTACATAGTGCAAACATTAAGCAGCATGACGACGACTACATCTCTTAACTTTGAAATGCTTCGACACAAATGGCCAGAGGTTGCGGATCTTGGCGCACTGGCGGAGCGTTATGTTTACAATGATCCTGAGACCTCGCTGGTTAAACAACGTAATATGATCGAGCTGATTGTACGTTGGTTGTATCGGGAGGAGCGCTTACCTCAAGGTTATCGCCCAAATTTATTTGATCTGATTAAAGGGGACGCCTTTACCAGCGTGATTCCCGCTGCTGTGGTCGAAAAGCTCGATATTTTACGCCAGTACGGCAACAAGGCAGCTCATGGCGAGAAGTGTCATAGAAAACAATCGGTGTGGTTGCTGCAAGAGTGTTGGCTGATTTCTAGTTGGCTTTATGTACGTTACGACAACGGTAATCAATCAGAGTGTGGCGTGTTTCAGACCCCACCAGTAGAGGCTGTAGACACCTCAGCTGATGCACTTAAAAAAAAGCAGCAAGAGCTTGATAAAGCTCTTCATGAGTTGAAGGTTGCAGAAGAAAAGCAAATCTCGATTCTACGTGAATTACAATTCGAGAAAGAAAAGGCTGACGAGTTTAAAGCGCGCTTAGAGCAAGCCCGTCAGAAGAACGAGCAGGCAGTCAACCTGCTTGATATGAACGAAGCAGAAACCCGCAGCCGGTTGATTGATGCCAGATTGCGTGATGCCAACTGGGATGTGTCTGAAGACGGTTCAAACACTGCTGAAGTGTCGCAGGAAGAGGCGACGCTGGAGCAGCCGACCAAAACCGGCAATGGCCGTGCAGACTATGTATTGTGGGATGACTGCCATAAACCGCTTGCCGTGATTGAAGCTAAAAGCACCCAGGTAGATGCGGAAATGGGCCGCTATCAAGCCAAGCTTTATGCGGACTGGCTGGAAAAAGAGTACGGCCAGCGTCCGGTGATTTTCTACACCAACGGTTATGACATCTACATCTGGGATGATCACCCAGCACATGGTTATCCGCCGCGCCGTCTGTTTGGCTTCTATTCCAAAGAAAGCCTGCAGCACCTTATTCAGCAACGCGCCACCAAAAAGGATTTGCTCGCCACCCCGATTGATACTGCGATTGCAGGCGGTGGTACGCGATTGTATCAGCTGGAATCTATCCGCCGTGTAGCCGAAACCTTCAGTAACAAAAAGCGCGGTGCATTGATTGTGCAGGCGACGGGAACGGGGAAAACCCGTGTGTCTATCGCCATGACAAAAATGCTGCTTGATGCCCGTTGGGTGAAGCGCGTGCTGTTCTTGTGTGATCGCAAAGAATTGCGTAAGCAGGCGCGAAATGCGTTCAATGAATTTATCAACGACCCGATTTGCGTGGTCGGCTCGTCGGATAAAGAAACACAGAAAACTGCTCGTGTGTTTATCGCCACTTATCCCGGCATGATGAACATCATGGAGAAGTTTGATGTCGGTTACTTTGACCTTATCGTGGCAGACGAATCGCACCGTTCGATTTATAACATCTATGGTGACTTATTTAAGTATTACGATAGCCTTCAGGTCGGTTTAACAGCGACGCCGGTTGAAATGGTTAGCCGTTCAACCTGTCAGCTGTTTAAGTGCGAATACAAAATGCCGACGGCGGAATACTCGCTGGAGAAGGCTATTGAAGATGATCATTTGGTGCCTTATGAAGTGGTGGCGCACACCACCAAATTTCTGCGCGAGGGTATTCATAAAGAAAACCTCACCGATGAGCAAATCGCCCAACTGGAAGATGATGGCATAGACCCGAACACGCTGGATTTTGACGCCAAAGCCATCAATAAGCAGATCTACAATAAGCCGACTAATGCCGCCATCATTCGAAACCTGATGGAAAACGGCATCAAAGATAAAGATGGTCAGCTACCAGGTAAATCCATTGTGTTTGCCCGCAATCACAAACACGCCATGCTGTTGCAGGAAGTGTTTAACGAACAGTATCCGCAATTTGCAGGCAAGTTCTGTCAGGTCATTGATAACTACGACCCGCGCGCCGAACAGTTGATTGATGATTTCAAAGGCGAGGGTACCAATCACGAGCTGACCATCGCCATTTCGGTAGACATGCTGGACACTGGCATTGATGTGCCGGAAGTGGTGAATCTGGTTTTTGCCAAACCGCTTAAATCGAAAGTGAAGTTCTGGCAGATGATTGGCCGTGGCACGCGCTTGTGCAAAGACCTGTTCGGGTCGGGCAAAGACAAAGAAAAATTCCGCATTTTCGACCATTGGGGTGTGTTTGAATACTTTGAACAAGAGCCTCCGGAATTTGAGCCTAACGTCGTAAAATCACTGGCGCAAAAACGCTTTGAATGCTGGATAGAGCTGGGCAAATTCGCGCAAAAGCGCTTTGCCAAAGACGCACTGGAAAAAGTGACGCTATTGCTACGAAGCCAGATGGATGCGCTGAATGAGCGTTCGATTTCCGTGCAGGAAAAGTGGAAGGAAAAAGCACGCTTGAGTGATGCCAAACTGCTGCGCCAGTTCTCGCCGAAAACCCAGCAGGATTTGGAAGATGCGATGGCTCCGCTGATGCAATGGGTGGATGTACGCGGGCAAGGTGACGCCATGCGTTTTGATATGGACATCATTGAAGCGCAAAAAGCCTTGTACGACAACCCTGAAAATCTGCTCAAAGCTTACCATGTGGTGTCTGACAAGGTGGGTAAGTTACCCCCGTATTTAGGGCAGGTTCAGCAACATGGTGAATTGATTAACCAGCTGCGTGATCAAAGCTGGTGGCTGGATGTGACCTTTGAACAGCTTGAGCATGCACGCATCACACTACGCGATATCATGCACCTGATGGGCAAAGAGCTCGCTGAGCCGCCAAGGCCTCCCGTCTACACCAACATTGCCGAAGATGAAGCAGAATACCGGACAGAGATACGTTCCACTAATCTCAAATCGGTCGATTTCAAACTCTACCGTAAGCAGGTACAGGGCGCATTAGAGCCGCTGTTTGAAACCAATCCGGTATTGGTGAAAATCCGCAAGGGTGAACCTGTTACGGATGTCGAAATCGATGAACTACGCAAATTGGTGATTGTGCAAAATCCTAATATCGACATAAAAGTGCTTAAAGACTTCTATCCACAAGCCACAGCAGGACTGGATAAGATTCTGAGGACTTTGGTTGGGATGGATAGCCAAGCGGTAGCTGAACGTTTCACTGACTTTGCTGCCGAGCACCACCTCAACAGTACCCAGATGCGTTTTCTCGACTTGCTGAAAAACCATATTCGGGATTTCGGCACGGTTGAAATGAAACAACTGTTTGAGCAGCCGTTTACCGCAATCAACAGTGATGGCGTCACCGGCGTGTTCCCGAACATGGAACAAGTCGTGGCATTAAAAAATATTGTTGATTCCCTCACCGTGCAAACCGGGAAATCTGCACTGTAGGCGTCAATACTGTCACCATTTGGGGTACAATCCCCCGTAGCATTTGCCCGCCATCCATAAATCCCGAAGTGGGTTGAGTCGAGGCGGGTTTTTTTTCTTTGCAGAGACGTGATGCTTTGCAAACCAAAAGCGAGAACACCAAGCCATGATCACCGGAGAATTGAAAAGCAATATCGATAAACTGTGGGAAGAATTCTGGGTAGGTGGCATTACCAACCCGCTGACCGTTATCGAACAAATCACCTTTCTGATGTACTCGCGCATGCTCGACATGCAAGAAACCAAAGACGAGCACAAAGAAATGCTGGCTGGCGTTGCCTTCAAACGCCGCTTTGCCCCGGAGCAAGAAGAACTACGTTTTTCCCGCTTCAGCAACCTGGGTGCTGATGAAATGCTGGAGGTAGTACGTGATGGCGTGTTTCAGCACTTCCGCACTCTAAACCATGACGATTCTATCCTAAGCCACTTTATGAAAGATGCGCGCCTGGAAATCGTGAAAGCGACTTTGTTGGTCAAAGCAGTAGAGATGATCAAAAAGCTGCCTATCGACAAAGGTGACACCAAAGGTGACCTCTACGAATACCTGCTGAGCAAGCTGACCACCGCAGGCATTAACGGCCAGTTCCGGACCCCGCGCCATATTATCCGCGCCATGGTGGAAATGATGGAGCCAAACCCAGCTCGCGGTGAACGCATCTGTGACCCTGCCTGCGGTACAGCGGGTTTTCTCTCCAACAGCTACGAATACATTGTGGAACGTTATACCTCATCGGATAACGTACACACCGAAGTTGTCACCAACGAAAAAAACGAGCTGGAAGAGCAGAAAGTCTTTACCGGTGATTTGCTGAGTGAATACCGTAAGCACGTCGATAAAGACATGTTCCACGGCTACGATTTTGATTCCACCATGCTGCGCATTGCGGCCATGAACCTGATTATGCACGGTGTCGAACAGCCAGATATCCATTATCAGGACACTATGAGCCAAAGCTTCAGCGACCGCTTCCCGAACGCCAGCAACGAAGGCTTTCATCTGATCTTGGCGAACCCGCCGTTTACCGGTACGCTGGATGAAGAAGACATCGACCCGAAAATTCTCGCCAAGGTGAAGACCAAGAAAACCGAACTGCTGTTTATGGCGCGTATTCTGCAAATGCTCAAAGTGGGCGGGCGTAGTGCGACGGTTGTGCCGCAGGGCGTGCTGTTTGGTTCTTCCAAAGCTCATGTCGCCTTGCGTGAACTCTTGGTAGAGAAAAATCAGTTGGAAGCGGTTATCAACCTGCCTTCCGGCGTGTTTAAGCCGTATGCGGGTGTCGCCACGGCGATTTTGATCTTCACCAAAGGCGGCGAAACCAATAACGTTTGGTTCTATGATCTCGAAAACGATGGCTACAGCCTGGATGACAAACGCAACAAGATCGACAAGAACGATATTCCGCACTTGGTTTCAAGCTGGCAGCACTATCGCAAGCAAAACAATATGCCGACGGGTAACTTCCTTGGCGACAAGCTGCAAACCCAACTGAACAAACAGTTTCCGAACGGTGAGCACCTGAAAGATGCCAAAGGTAAGGATCGCGACTACAGCGACCGTACCCAAAAAGCATTTACCGTGCCGAAAGCGGACATCAAAGCCAACAAGTATGACCTTTCCATCAACCGCTACAAAGAAGTGGTGTATCAGGAAGAGAGTTATGAAGAGCCCAAGGTGATTCTGGGTAAGCTAAAAGCCTTAGAGCAGGAGATTTTGGACGATCTGAAGGCGCTGGAGGCGATGCTGTGAGTTGGCCTTTGGAGAAGTTAGGTAATGTAATTGACTTTATCAGAGGGATTACATTCAAACCTACCGATGTTGTTGATATAGATACTGAAGATTCTGTAGTGGTAATGCGCACAAAGAATGTTCAAGTTGCAGGCTTGGATTGTGATGACTTGATTGCCGTTCCTCGATCTTTCATGAAAAGAGATGAACAGCGGCTAAGAAATGGAGATATGTTAATTTCCAGTGCCAACAGCTGGGAACTAGTTGGAAAAACAAGCTATGTGCATGAGCTGGAGTATGAGGCTACTGCTGGCGGGTTTATTTCAATTATTCGTGCTCGACAAGGGAAAATAGACTCTAAGTATCTTTATTACTGGTTAACGTCACCCTCAATTCAACATAAAATTCGATACTGTGGCAGACAGACAACCAATATCTCGAATTTAGATGTTGAGCGATTTAAAGAACTAGAAATCCCACTCCCCCCACTCGACGAGCAAGAGCGCATAGCGGCGATTCTGGATAAAGCCGATGCCATCCGCCTGAAACGCAAACAGGCCATCATCCTCGCCGATGATTTTCTGCGCAGTGTGTTTTTGGATATGTTTGGCGATATAGAGGGTAATGGCTGGAGCCTGACAACTGTTGAGAAATTGGCTCAAGATAAAAAAGGCAGTATGCGAACAGGGCCGTTTGGAAGCCAGTTACTTCATAGTGAGTTTACAAAGTCAGGTATCGCTGTTCTAGGTATCGATAACGCGGTAAGCAATAAATTTGAATGGTCTAAAAGTCGTTTTATCTCTGAGGATAAATATAAAAAACTTCATAGATACACGGTTTACCCTGGTGACGTAATTATTACGATTATGGGGACCTGCGGTCGTTGCGCTGTTGTTCCTGACGACATCCCCACGGCCATAAACACTAAACATTTGTGCTGTATAACGCTTGATCAGGAAAAATGTTTACCAAGTTTCTTGCATGCCTATTTCTTGTATCACCCCGAAGCAAAGCGTTATCTACGCCAGAATACAAAAGGTGCGATAATGGCAGGCTTGAATATGGGAATAATCAAGGGTATGCCAGTCCCTGAGGTAGCAATTGAATTGCAAGAGAAGTACGATGAGTTTTTGCGCCAATACGATAAAACAAGTGCTCATTTAGGGAAAGGGCTTGTGAAAACGGAAGAAAATTTCCATTCGCTTTCTCAAAAAGCTTTCTCCGGCCAACTCTAATCTTTTAGCCAGCGGCCCTGAACATTCAGGGCCAATTACCCATACAGGCGTCATACACCATAGCTAAACTTTTCCAAACTCAGAAAACTGTTCAGTTCCTGAAACAGCATGCGAATTAACGTTCCACCGCCTGTGATATCTTCCTTTCTTAATTGAAGTCGCAGCTGTCAACATCAATTAGCTCTTGGTATTGCTGCAATTCTAGTCTAACAATCTCAGAGGGGGAGGTTGCAAGTATGGATTGGGGTAGCTCTGACAGAGGTGATTTCTTGGTTCCTTTATGTGAATAAAAGATACGAGATGACCTATGTATGTTTTTGTGATGCGCGTCACTTTTTCTTCGTAAAAGCGGTGTGTCATAGTAATGCGTGCGTTGGTGTCTTAATTACTAGCCAGTTATCATTGACACATTAGGGATTTTTTATGGAGTTAAGATGAAAATCACCAAACTAACCTTAACTAACTTTCGCTCCTTCCAAAGATCGCAAACGATTGAGTTTGCTCCTGTTACCCTTCTGTTCGGCCCTAACTCTGTAGGTAAAAGCTCTGTATTAATGGGGCTTTTTTATTTACATCATTTGCTAAAAACGGGTGAATGTAGCCCTGTGCGGATAGAAGGTTTAAACAACAAATATATTGGCGGTTTCAAGAACCTGATCCACGGGCGAGATTTAACCGAGGCGATGGTTATCCGGTTAGATTTTGATAAGCACGACACGATCGGAAGTAACTATAGTGAGCTTGCTGAACTATTTGAGGATTTTGATTTAATTCTAGAGAGTCCTAGTACAGTGTCACGACAGGTGGGTGTTGAATTCGAAATTCGTTGGTCAGAAAGTAGAGAAACAGCTTATGTTGCCAAGTACAGAGTTTTGCTCGAAGGGGCATTGATCGCAGAGTTAACAAGTGATGCAGGCTTGAAGCAACCGACAATCTCTTACATCAACTACGTTCACCCGCTTTTATTGCCAGATAATCATAATGAGTGGGTACTTGATGCTTTTGAGAATGAACTGCCGTTACACCCAGAAAATAAGTCAATATTATTAGAACTCCTCGAAGTAAGCTCTACTGATACTCGAGCGATAAATCACGGCGCAGAACCTCTAGATGAGATTAACGGAAAGCCATTGATGTTTTCTGAAGATGCTTTTGTATCTGAGTTTCATCAACAGCTAAATGAATCTCGTGGGCAGCTAGTTCGTTATTTGGATAGTGGTATCGATGATCCAGATGAATCTATACTTTCGCTGCATCATATACCTATCTCATTCAGTGGCATATCTGGAGCTTTACCAAAACTCGGACGTAAATTGGTTTTATCTCTCGATCTAAACATTGATGATGACGTGATTGATACCAGCGATGAGATTAGTGCGAGTAAAAAGCTTACACTATTTGAAGCAAGAGCGACTGAGATACTAAGCGATATAATCGTCGCGCCATTAGATGATTTGTTAAAACTACTTGAGCAGAGTTTGTGCATTGGCCCTTTAAGGGTCGTACCTGATGAGCAGTTTCATTTGGATTCAAACTATAAGCAAGGCCAATGGTACAACGGTGAGGCTGCTTGGCACTCTCTCTTGAATGCTGACAAACGTCTTTTAGATGAGATAAATAGCTGGCTTTTCCAAAAAAATAGGCTCAATTTGGATTATGGGCTGGCTTTAAGAAAAACCAAAGCGATAACCGAAGTTAGCATACTCAGTGCTCAGGCAAATAGCTCTCCAGAGGCAAAATACCAATTGCCAAGGGGTTATAACGAGTATTTTCGTGTCGCCCTTTGGGATGAAATCAATCAACTTGATGTTGCGCCTAATGAAGTTGGCGCAGGAATATCACAATTAATGCCGTTAGTTGTCGCAGCATTGAGTCGAAAACGCGGTTTGATTGCGTGTGAGCAACCAGAGCTACACATTCACCCTAGAGTCCAAGTTGCGGTAGCCGATTTACTAACTCAAGCAACTGATGCTCCCCAATTCTTGATAGAAACTCACAGTGAGCATTTAATCTTGCGACTTTTGAAGCGTGTTCGTCAGACTACGGATGAGGAGCTACCTGATGAGTTAAAGCCCGTCATTGCTTCTAATATTTCTATTGTATGTCTTGAGCCATCAGAAAACGGTGCTGTCGTTCGACAAGTCCGTGTGAATGAAGATGGTGAATTTACATCAAGATGGCCAAGAGGTTTCTTCTCGGAAAGAAGAGAGGAGCTAATGTAATGATACATGAGTATGCAATTGCTCCGTCCGTCCTGGCTTCATGGGCAAACAACACAAGAGACTATCGTGAGTTTTTAAGGGAGTATGGGCTGGGAAGTCCGAGAATTATTAGTTCTTTTCCCAAAGCAAAGGCTTCAAAATTACGTGGGTACTTGTTGGGCTTTGGTCCTCAAGATCAAGAATCGATTCAAGGCAAACGTTACCTAGAGATGGTTAGTTTTCTCGTAGAAACATTAGTTGAACGCGTTGCTCCAGAAAATAGCAGTGATAGTTGGGAGCAGATGGTTACGAGCGAACACGAAAATAGGCCATTCAATGTCATTATCGCAGACCCTAAACTAGAGCTCTCTGAGTGTATATCCCCTTCCGGCATGTACGATCAAGGCAGTTGCTGGTCTCATCAACGTCAAGCTAGTATTCAAAGGCAAGTTACCCCTGCAGCTTGCCTGCTGAAAAACTTTTTACGCTTTTCAACAAAGCAAATTGTGTTCATCGACCCCTATGGATGGACATCATCTGCTTGCAGTACCTTCAGTGCTCTTCTAAAAGAGGTTGCTCAAGATCGCGTTTGTTCTAAGGTTCCACAAGTGACTTTGTATTACAAAGAGAGTAACTCTAGCGCTACCCCTGCATCGGTCAAACAGCAAATTCTTGAAGGTATTGATATCGAAGGCTTGAAACTGCAGGTTCTTGAGTTAAAAGAAACCTCTGATGATGATGTTTTTCATAATCGCTGTGTGCTTACTGAACATGGTGGCGCATTCAGCGGTCATGGCTTTGGGTTATCAGGTGAACCAACACATACAGATGACTGGTTTTTACTTGGGCGCGAGATATATGAGAAGAAGTGGGAGCAATTTGTGGATGATTGTCGTTTCGAAATAGGTACACAGTCGTAATCGAGTAAGTGGTCTAAAAAGCACCCTAAAAATTCTAGCTATCTAAAGCATAGGTGAGTGAGGTAAAGAGGCTGGGTTAGCTATAGGTTAGAGAGCTAATCCAGCCTCTTTCTTTAGATGCAATTTATTGAGCGCTCACCACTTGCAACTGTGTGCTTCCTGTCACAGAGAGGCTGCCTTTGGCTGCTTCTTCTATATATCCGCTCCACCAGCACATCATTGGTCTGCGGCGTTCTAGATAATCAGTACGGTTGTAGGCACTTCGAACCTGATTGTCGTCCACATGCGCCAGAGCGGCTTCAATTAAATCTTTGTCAAAACCTTGTTCGTTGAGTGTTGTACTAGCCAGCGAGCGTAGACCGTGGCTGACCAAACGTCCTGCAAACCCCATACGTTTAAGAGCCATATTTGCCGTTTGGCTGTTGCATGGTTTTTTTGAATCTCGATCAGAGGGGAAGATAAACTCACGGTGACCACTAATCGGCTTGATGACCTCAAGTAATTCAAGCATCTGCTCGGTCAGTGGAATACGGTGCTCTCTTCTTTTTTTCATTCGTTCAGCTGGTATGGTCCATACCTTCTCACCCCAATCAATTTCTTCCCACTTAGCACCAGAAGCTTCACTTGGCCGTGTCATAGTATGAAGCTGCCACTCGATTAAGCATCGCGTCGTACGCTTTATGCTGGCGTTGGCTATGGCACCCATAAGCTCTGGGAGCTCAGCGGGTTTGAGCGCTGCCATGTTCTCTTTTTTGGGTTTCTTGAAGGCGGCTTTTATACCAGTCAGTGGGTTAGCCTGAACCAAGCCACAGTTAGTCGCAAAGTTCATTACCTCGTTGAGACGTTGTGCTAGGCGTTTTACGGTCTCTAGGCTGCCTTTGGCCTCGATAGGCTTTAATAGCTCTATAACCTGAGGGGCAGTGATCTTTGAGACAGGAATATCAGATATGTAGGGAAAAATATGAAGCTCAAGAGAACGCAAGATATCAACGGCGTAATCAGGAGTGACATCGTCCTTTTTTATCTCAAACCACTCTTTAGCCACATTGATGAGCGTGTGCTGGTGGATAGCTTTGTGCTCTTGCTGCTGGCGTTTCCTGTCTTCTTGAGGATCTATCCCTTGAGCGAGTAGTTCTTTTGCTTCCTGTGAGGCCTTGCGGGCGTTAGCAAGGGAGAGGTCTGGGTATTTACCAAGACTTAGGTTAGTACGTTTTCTTTTGATGGGGTGTGTATAGTTTAGCAGCCAGAGTTTTGAGCCATTTGGTTTCACCCGTAGACGTAAACCATCGCCATCAGAAAGAATGTACTCTTTCTCTTTGGATTTAGCTGATTTGATCTCTTTATCACTTAATCTCGTCGTTACTTTAGCCATGATTGGTCCATCAAAATAGGTACACCAGAGCAGTGTACCTTTCGATGTACCCAAAAATCAAAGAAGCTGTAGGACGTTAAGAGATGTCAAAAGACGCTAAGTCATTGATTTTATGTTGATGTAGATACAAAAAAAGACGCCCTAGGACGTCTTTAAATGTAGAATTGGTGGAGCTGGCGGGAGTTGAACCCGCGTCCAAAATCACTCTAACCAATGGCGCTACATGCTTAGTTTGTCTTTATTCTCGTCAGAACGCTGCGAACAAACACGCCACGTTAAGACATACCTGAATTAGGTTTAACGCTTCAGCTCCCAGGTCAAAGCATCCACGCGATCTCGTTTGGGTTTGACTACCCTTGGTCCCCGTCCTACGAGCTAAGGCTAGGGAGGATAGGCTCTAAGCAGGTTATTAAGCTGCTAGTGCGTAGTTTTCGTCGTTTGCGACTATTTTTTTGCGGCTTTTTAAAGAGGCCAACCGCACCTCTGCATGCTCCACAGGCCTTCATGATCCTGTCGAATCCTGAATCAGCCCCAAAGAGGTTTTCCATACTAGCAGAAAATTCTGCTAGGTCAATGACTACCGCGAACTATGCTTCATAATTCGTGCCTTATCGCGCTGCCAGTCGCGGTCTTTGGCGTCGGCACGCTTGTCATGAAGCTTTTTACCTTTCGCGGTCCCTAATTTCAGTTTAACCCATGAACCCTTCCAGTACAGGGAAAGTGCGACGATGGTTTCGCCTTCACGGTTCACGGCACCGGTAATTTTATCCAGTTCACGGCGGTTTAACAGCAACTTACGCACGCGGCCCGGGTCGGCAACCACGTGGGTCGAGGCGGCATTGAGCGGCGTGATAGTCATGCCGGAGACAAACGCCTCGCCGTTTCGTAAAAAGACGTAACTTTCTGAAATGTTTGCTTTACCTGCGCGCAGGGACTTCACTTCCCAACCCTGGAGCGAAATGCCGGCTTCATATTCTTCATGAATCGAGAATTCATGGCGGGCAGACTTATTTAGCGCAATGGTATTGCTGCCCGGCTTGTTTGGTTTTTTCTTTGCCATAGCTCGTTATTATACGTATTCAAGGTGTTAGGGGAACGATTTTCCCAATGACTCTGCCAGAGTGCTCACACGGCGACGGAATCTTTGGCAGATCGCGGACTAATGGTATCATTAGCGGCGATATAGGGTTAAGGAGAAACTATGCCTCAAATCAGTCGCTCTGCACTGGTCCCGTTCAGTGCCAAGCAAATGTTTGACCTGGTGAACGATGTTGAGTCTTATCCTGCATTTTTGCCAGGATGTTGTGGCACCAAAATTCTGGAAAGCTCTACTCAACATATGATGGCGTCGGTGGACGTTTCCAAGGCCGGGATTAAAAAAACCTTTGTGACTCGTAACACACTGGAAGGTATGCATAAAATCAGCATGCAGTTGGTCGAAGGTCCGTTCCGCCGGTTAGTGGGTGGCTGGCACTTCACCGAGCTGGATGTCGATGCCTGTAAAGTGGAGCTGAAGCTGGATTTTGAATTCACCAATGCACTGGTGGAAGCAGTCTTTGGTAAGGTTTTCCATGAGCTGACCCATAACATGGTCAATGCCTTTACCCAACGCGCCCGGGAAGTTTATGAGCTCTGAGCAGAATAACAATCTGATCCACGTCGAAGTGGTGTATGCGCTGCCGTATACCCAGCGGGTGATCAAGCTGGCGATTACTGCTGATACCCCGGTGCAGGACATCATTGAGCGTTCCGGTGTGCTGGAAATGTATCCGGATATCGATCTGAAAAAAAATAAAGTCGGGGTGTTCAGCCGTCCGGTGAAACTGGACGCGACCGTGCACGATGGCGATCGCATCGAAATTTATCGCCCGCTGCTGGCTGATCCGAAAGACATTCGCCGCAAGCGTGCTGAGCAGGCCAAACAAGAAGCTTTGGCTGCGAAGAAAGAATCTTCAACAGATGCAGACGAAGATGGCGATGTTGCGGAAACAAAGCATGATGACACTACATCTTGATCAACTAATTGATTCGTGAACATTGCAGTATTCAAAAAGCTCGCCTTGGCGAGCTTTTTTGTTTTCAGTCTCAGACGCTTGCGGCGGACTCAGGTTTAATTCAACGGCTTGTTGAAATTTGCCCCAGTTGGATAGTCGCCACTCATGCTGATCAGCTGTCGGTTCGCATCGAATTTCAGGATCAGATTTTTTTGTTCCGGTTCGTGATGACCCGGCTTGTGGTAGAACACGTAGTACCAGGTGTTCGGATATTCCGGCTCAACCAGCATCGGGGAGCCCAATACATAGCGGACCTGTTCCTGGTTCATGCCGTATCTCAGGTTGTCGATATCCTTTTCATCCAGGTAGTTGCCCTGATTGATGTCGATACGGTAGACCAAGCGTTCAATCAAAGAGCAGCCGCCCAGCAGGCTGACACTCAACGCCAGCGCGGCAAAAGTTTTCCAGTTCATAGCATCCCGGCAAAATAATCAGTTCTGTTTGTGATGATAAGCAAGTTACAGACAAAGTGAAAGCACCATAAAAAAACTCACCTAATCCGAGGGAATAGGTGAGGGATGAGACGCACAAAATGTCTGAAAGTTGCATCTGAAAAGCAATGAAATCGTATTTTCGGAACCTGGGTTAGGCGGCGACCAGCAGTTCTTTGGCGTTTGCCAGTGTTCGCTCCGTAATTTCGCTGCCGCCTAACAGTCGGGCCAGCTCGCTGATCCGGGAGTTTTCATCCAACGGTTTCATGTTGGTTTCGGTCTGGCCTTTACTGGTCTTCTTGGCGACAAACATCTGCTGGTGGCCGCAACCGGCGACCTGCGGCAGGTGGGTCACACAGATCACCTGTGTTGAATCGCCCAGGGTGCGCAGCATTCGACCGACAATCGCAGCCGTCGGGCCGCTGATCCCCACATCAACTTCGTCGAAAATCAGGCTTGGTGTTTCCACTTTCTGAGCGGTAATGACCTGAATCGCCAGTGAAATTCGTGACAGCTCACCACCGGAGGCCACTTTACCCAGTGGCTGCAATGGCTGGCCCGGGTTGGTGGAAACCATAAAGGTAATGGTGTCGAAGCCCAGTGGCGTCAGCATGCGCTCCGGATCGCTGTGAATGTCGATCTGGAAGATGGCTTTTTCCATGCTTAGCTCATGCATGCTGTGCGAAATCTTTTTGTTCAGTTCCTTGGCATAACGCTGACGGCTCTTGCTCAGCTTCTCGGCGCTGTCCAGAAATGCCAGTCGTCTTTCTTCGACAGCGTCTGCCAGTGCATCCAGTTTTTCGTCGCTGCCGTCAAGGTTATCCAGTTCAATCAACAGATCCTGATGCTTCTGCCACAGCTCCGCCGGCATGACATAATGTTTGCGCGCCAGCGACATAATTTTTGCCAGCCGTTCTTCCAGATACACCAGACGCTGCGGGTCCATATCCAGATTATCCAGATAGCCGCGCAGTTCCTGACTGGCTTCCTGCACCTGAATGATGGCTTCTTCCAGCATAGGAGCAAGGGTGCTTAACTGGCTGTCCATCTCGCCCAGATCAATCACCTGTTGGCTGGCCTGTTGCAGGATCTGCAGGGCATTCACTTCTTCCCCTTCGTAGAGCAGGGTCAGGGCATGCTGACTGGTGAGCGCCAGATCGCCGGAATTCGACAGTCGTTTATGTTCTTCTTCGATCTCGGCAAATTCTTCTTCACCCAGCGCCAGGTCGTTCAGTTCTTTCACCTGATACTGGATCAGCTGTTTTTGTGCTTCGTTATCTGCACGGCTCTGGCTCAGGCGGTTCAGTTCGTTCTTGGCTTGCCGCCAAGCCTGATAGTCACTGTGGACTTGCTTCATCAGGGGCTGGTGACCGGCATAGTTGTCCAGCATCTCCTGCTGGTGTTCAGGACGCATCAGCATCTGGTGTGCATGCTGGCCATGAATGTTGATCAGCAACTGACCCAGCGCTTTTTGCTGAGAAGCCGGTACCGGGCTGCCATTAATAAAGCCACGGGAACGGCCTTCTTTGGTGATCACCCGGCGCAGAATGCATTCGTCACCTTCCATCAGCTCATTGTCTTCCAGCCAACGACGGGCTGCCTGATTGTTGCGCAGGGAAAATGTGGCGTGAATTTCAGCTTTTGTTTCACCGGGGCGGACCATGCTGGCTTCGGCGCGGTCGCCGAGACATAAGCCCAGCGCGTCAATGGCAATTGACTTACCTGCACCGGTTTCACCTGTAATGGTCGTCATCCCAGGTTTCATCTCGAATTCGAGATCTTTGACAATAGCAAAATTAGAGATCGTCATATGAGCCAGCATGTGTGTTCACCTGTTTAAATCAACACCTGTTTATTTGCACAGTATATACTGTATCTACATACAGTAAAGTGCTGGATCAAAAATTTCCGGTTGAATTTGTGATGCTGGCTAAGTTTCTGCCAGATAATAAAAAAGCCAGCATCGGCTGGCTTTCGGGAGAGAAGGAGAGCGACTCAGAACAGCTTGCTCGACCAGCCCAACTTGCCGCGCAGGATGTTGTAGTAGCTGTAGCTTGTCGGGTGGATCAGCTGGAGCTGGTCCGGGCTCTGATAGATATGAATTTCATCGCCGGGATTCACGGGCAGCGAGACCTGACCATCGCAGCTGACTTCCAGTGTGCGGCCATCGTCCGGCACAATGAGTTTGATTCGGCGATTCCCATCGACTACCAGTGGGCGGCACGACAGCGTGTGCGGGAACATGGGCACCAGCGTAATCGCATTCAGGCTCGGTGACAGGATCGGGCCGCCACCGGACAACGAGTAAGCAGTTGAGCCGGTTGGGGTGGCAATGATCAGGCCGTCTGAACGCTGCGAGAAGGCAAACCGCTCGTCGATATAGACCTCAAACTCAATCATATGGGCGATTTTGTCTGGGTGCAGCACGGCTTCATTCAGGGCTGCATTGCGGCTTTTAATCTGGCCGTGGCGGTGGATCTCAGCTTCCAGCAGGAAGCGGTGTTCGATGACGAACTCACCGTCGAGCACCTTTTCCAGTTCCTGTTCGAAATTGTCCGGATCCAGATCCGTCAGAAAGCCCAGATTGCCGCGGTTGACACCAATCACGGAGATATCAAAACGCGAGAGTACCCGTGCGGCGCCTAACATGTTACCGTCACCCCCGACGACAATGGCCAGGTTGGCGCGGTCGCCGATGGTGAGCAGATCGCACAAGGCGTCGGCCGGGACATCTAAATCATGGGCTAGTCGGTGATCAACCAGTACCTGGTAGCCTTTGGCAGTCAGCCAGTGGTACAGGCTGGTGTGTGTGTGAAGCGCATCAGGGTTTCTTGGTTTGCCAATCAGGGCAATGATTTCAAACGGGCGCGTCATGTCCTTGATCCAACGGGTAAGAATGGGGCCAGTATAGCCTTAGCGATGATGAATTGTCGCCCTTTGTCGTCGATATCGGGTTGAATCGTTGAACTTCATCCCCATAATATGCCCATCACGTTTTAAGAGTGGTCGATCGGTCGCGTTTGTTCGGTGCATCGGCCATGCATTCACCCTTTTTGAGCTTAGCGGAGTAGCGAAAGCATGAGCAAGAAAGACGAAGTGTTACAGGAAGAAGAACTGCAGCAAGAGCAAATGGCATCAGCAGAGGCTGAGCAGGTTGCAGAAGAACTGTCTCCGGAAGCGCTGGCACTGTCCCGTATCGAAGAACTGGAAGCGGCTCTGGCAGCTAGTGAAGCCAAAGTGAAAGACCAGCAGGACGCTGTGCTGCGTGCCCGTGCAGATATTGAAAATATGCGCCGTCGCAGCGAGCAGGAAATTGACAAGGCACGTAAGTTTGCGCTGGAGAAATTTGCCGGTGAATTGCTGCCCGTGATCGACAACATGGAACGCGCCCTGGAAGTGGCAGACAAAAACGACGAAACCATCAAGCCAATGGTTGAGGGCGTTGAGCTGACTCTGAAAACCATGACAGACACGGTTGAGAAATTCGGCCTGAAAGCAATTAACCCGCTGGGTGAAACCTTTAATCCTGAATTCCACCAGGCGATGTCTATGCAGGAAAGCGCTGAACATGCGCCGAACACGGTGATGATGGTGCTGCAGAAAGGCTATGAGCTGAACGGCCGTGTGGTTCGTCCGGCGATGGTCATGGTTGCCAAAGCTGCACCGGGCAGCAATGTGGATACGCAGGCCTAATTGAGCCAAGAAGGGCGGAATGGAAAGAAAGCCCACTTCGGTGGGTTTTATTTTTTTAATTTTTTTTCGATCTGCCCCTTGAAAAGGTATCGGTCGGCCTTATTTAGTAGTCATACGATACCGTAATAACAGAATCGCGGGCCAAGCGCCCCAAGCTCGTCACTGTGATGAACAGGACGAAGCCAGTAAACCAACGAATTTCGGAGAGAGCCTGATGGGTAGAATCATTGGTATTGACTTGGGTACAACCAACTCATGTGTAGCTGTACTGGATGGTGATAAGCCACGCGTTATTGAAAACGCAGAGGGCGATCGTACAACGCCTTCAATCATCGCCTATACACAAGATGGCGAGACACTGGTCGGTCAGCCTGCGAAACGTCAGGCGGTGACAAACCCAGAAAACACCCTGTTTGCAATCAAGCGTCTGATCGGTCGCCGCTTCGAAGATGAAGAAGTACAGCGCGACATCGAAATCATGCCTTTCAAAATTGTGAAAGCAGATAACGGCGACGCTTGGGTTGAAGCGAAAGGCCAGAAAATGGCAGCACCTCAGGTTTCCGCTGAAGTTCTGAAGAAAATGAAGAAAACAGCAGAAGACTACCTGGGCGAAACTGTAACGGGTGCAGTGATTACTGTTCCTGCGTACTTCAACGATGCGCAACGTCAGGCAACCAAAGATGCCGGCCGTATCGCGGGTCTGGAAGTGAAGCGTATTATCAACGAACCAACAGCAGCTGCCCTGGCTTACGGCCTGGACAAGAAAGGCGGTGACCGCACGATCGCAGTTTATGACCTGGGTGGTGGTACGTTCGATATCTCTATCATCGAAATCGATGAAGTTGAAGGCGAGAAAACCTTTGAAGTTCTGGCAACCAATGGTGATACCCACCTGGGTGGTGAAGACTTCGATAACCGTCTGATCAACTACCTCGTTGACGAGTTCAAGAAAGAACAAGCAATTGACCTGCGTAAAGATCCACTGGCGATGCAGCGTCTGAAAGAAGCGGCTGAGAAAGCGAAGATCGAGCTGTCTTCTGCACAGCAGACTGACGTGAACCTGCCGTACATCACTGCAGATGCGACTGGTCCAAAACACATGAACATCAAAGTGACCCGTGCGAAACTGGAGTCACTGGTTGAAGATCTGGTACAGCGTTCTCTGGAGCCAATGAAAGTTGCTCTGGCAGATGCCGACCTGTCTGTCAGCGAAATCACTGACGTGATTCTGGTGGGTGGTCAAACCCGTATGCCAATGGTTCAGGCGAAAGTTGCTGAGTTCTTCGGTAAAGAAGCACGTAAAGACGTGAACCCAGACGAAGCGGTTGCGGTTGGTGCTGCAGTTCAGGGCGGTGTTCTGGCGGGTGACGTGAAAGACGTCCTGCTGCTGGACGTTACGCCTCTGTCTCTGGGTATCGAAACCATGGGCGGTGTGATGACCAAGCTGATCGAGAAGAACACCACAATCCCAACGAAAGCGGAGCAAGTGTTCTCGACGGCTGAAGACAACCAGAGTGCAGTAACAATTCACGTGCTGCAGGGTGAGCGTAAGCAAGCGAACTTCAACAAGTCTCTGGGTCAGTTTAACCTGGAAGGCATTCAGCCAGCACCACGCGGTATGCCTCAGATCGAAGTGATCTTTGACCTGGATGCCGACGGTATCCTGCACGTGTCTGCGAAAGACAAGAGCACTGGTAAAGAGCAGAAGATCACCATTCAGGCATCTGGCGGTCTGAGCGACGACGAAATCGAGAAAATGGTTCAGGAAGCAGAAGCGAACAAAGAAGCGGACAAAAAGTTCGAAGAGTTAGTTTCTGCCCGTAACCAGGCTGACCAGTTGGTCCACGGCACTCGTAAGCAAATCGAAGAAGCGGGCGATGCACTGCCAGCGGACGAGAAAGAGAAGATCGAAGCTGCGGTTTCTGAACTGGAAGAAGCACGCAAAGGCGAAGATAAAGAAGCAATTGATGCCAAAGTTCAGGCACTGATTGCAGCGTCTCAAAAGCTGATGGAAATCGCTCAGCAGCAAGCTCAGGCACAGGCACAACAAGCCGACGCTGGTGAGCAGGCTCAGTCGAAAGACGACGATGTTGTTGATGCTGAGTTCGAAGAAGTTAAAGACGATAAAAAATAAGAGTGTGATTTCATAATCTTATTTGGGCGCGGGCGTTTAGGGGGAACTCTTACGCCCGCAGCTGTATCAAGGCAGGTGACAGTTTAATATGTCAAAACGTGATTTTTACGAAGTGTTAGGCGTAGGCCGTGACGCCAGTGAGCGTGACATCAAAAAGGCCTATAAGCGTCTGGCAATGAAATTCCACCCAGACCGTAATCCGGGTGATGAGAGCGCGGCAGACAAATTCAAAGAAGTGAAAACTGCTTATGAAATTCTGACCGATCCGCAGAAAAAAGCAGCCTACGATCAGTACGGCCATGCTGCCTTTGAGCAAGGTGGTATGGGTGGTGGCGGCGGCTTTGGTGGCGGCGCAGATTTCAGCGACATTTTCGGTGATGTCTTTGGCGATATCTTCGGTGGCGGTGGCCGTCGGGGTGGCCAGCCGCGTGCACAGCGTGGGGCGGATCTCCGCTACAACATGGAGCTGACCCTGGAAGAAGCCGTTCGTGGCTGTTCCAAGGAAATTCGCGTGCCAACGCTGGTGAACTGTGACACTTGTGACGGTTCCGGTGCGAAGAAAGGCTCTTCACCAACCACCTGTGGCACCTGTCATGGTTCCGGTCAGGTGCAGATGCGTCAGGGTTTCTTTGCCGTTCAGCAGACCTGTCCGCACTGTCATGGTCGCGGCCAGATCATCACCGATCCATGTGGTAAGTGTCACGGTCAGGGCCGGGTTCAGGAAACCAAGACGCTGTCTGTGAAGATCCCTGCCGGTGTGGACACGGGTGACCGTATCCGCCTGACGGGTGAGGGTGAAGCCGGAGAATTCGGTGCGCCAGCCGGTGATCTGTATGTTCAGGTTCATGTGCAGAAACACGCGATTTTTGATCGTGATGGCAACAACCTGTACTGCGAAGTTCCGGTCAGCTTTACCATGGCTGCCCTGGGAGGCGAAGTGGAAGTGCCGACACTGGATGGTCGTGTCAGCCTGAAAGTACCGTCTGAAACTCAGACCGGACGTATGTTCCGGATGCGCGGCAAAGGCGTGAAGTCTGTGCGTGGCGGTGCTGTGGGCGACCTGATCTGTAAGCTGGTGGTTGAGACCCCGGTGAACCTGAGCACTCGTCAGAAAGAACTGCTGCAGGAGTTTGAAAAGACCCTGACCGGCTCTGATGCAAAGAAGCATAAACCACGCTCCGAAGGTTTCTTCGATGGTGTGAAAAAGTTCTTTGATGATCTGACTGGCTAAATAGCCTCTCTCATTGAAAACGCGAAGGCCGACCTTGATGTCGGCCTTTTTCTTTTTGACGGATTCGTGAACCTCAGCATCGTTACCAGCATTCCGGCGGGAACGTGCGGCCATTGGGTTGAATGCCCAGACTCTGACAATGGGCAATCTCTCGTTTTTGCTCAGCCAGTAGGGTGTATTGACGCGCATTGTGAACGATCCGGTATTGATAGTACGGATTGTCAAACTGGCAGGCCGGGCAAAGGCGTTCATCCAGGGCTGCCGGGGTATGATTGCTCTCAGTTCTCTTCTGTTCAATCGCCAGTTGCAACATGATTAAATCGGTCTGTGCCTGACGGAGATACGCCTGATGCTGTTGTGACACATAGGTCGGGTGGGCAAACACGGCCAGAATCCCGATAAGCACAACGACAATCAGTAGTTCGACCAGGGTCACTCCCTGTTGTTTGACGGTTTTCATCATCCTGATTTCCTTTCGATTGACTTCACTGTGTGAGCCTTTGGGCGCTGTTTTATCCTGACGCTTTGTCATCATGACGACCAGCGAAAAGAGGGACTGGCGTTGAGGGAAGTGGGAAGTTGGGAGATGTGCCGGAAAGGCAAAGATAACCAGCCAGAGCGATTGCACTGTGCTGCGAGTGAGTTCGGTATGACACTGCTGGAAATCGTGGTGGTCTTGCTTTTTATTGTATTCGTTGTCTCTGCTGCGGTACCGTCGTTTTCGGAAATCATGGCCAAACAGCGGCTTCATCGCTTGGTCAGCGAGCTGGAATGGCTGCTGGTTCAGGCGAAATCGGAAGCGGTTACTCAGGGGGAGGTGGTTCAGGTTCTGTTTCGGCATGTGCCGCGCTTTTCCGAGACACACGCCTTCAGTCCACAAGACTGGCAGATAGCGGCGGTGCTCGCTGAGGGGACGCCAGTGACCAAGGTTCTCTTGGGTCATGAGTCTGTGCCCTTTCAGCTCAGCCGCAGTTTTTCCAGTGAAGCGGTGTCTTTCGATCCACTGACCGGACGGCCTCATTCGGCCGGCAGCTTGTATGTTTCCCGCGATCAGGCGGTTTTGGCTCGCATCACATTCAGTAATGTCACGGGCCGTATTTATGTCTGCAGTCCGCAAGGTGAGTATGGCTATGCAGCCTGCTAAGCATTCGATGTCTGGATTCAGTCTGCTGGAAGTGGTGGTGGCCAGTGCGCTCAGTTTGATGGTGCTTTCTCTGTTGGTGCACTTATTGATGGCGGGTCAACGGGCCGCCGTCGGTCGGGCAACACAACTGATGCTGGCGCAGGATGTACAGGACGCCTGGCGGATGCTGACGACGGATTTACGCCGGGCGGGTTATCAGGTACAGGTCGATGAACCGTTACGTCTCAATGGTGCCTTGCACACCGTGCATGTTACCGCAGCACAGTGTGTCGTGATGCAATATGAACTCAGTGATGGGGCTGTCGTGAAAGCCTATTATCTGGAAGATGGAGAGTTCAGGGTTCGCTCATCCAGTACCGCGTTTTCTTCACCAGAGCAGGCCTGCCACGGGGGACAGGCGTTGCTGGATTCCCGGTGGATGACAATCACAGACTGGCAGGTTGCCACAAAATCATGGTCTCAGGAGCGCCATACAGGTCAGTTGCTGCAATTTTCGCTGACAGTACAGGCGTTGGATGGTTCGGTCAGTCATCAGGAATCTATGTCGCTGAGCCTCAGGAATCCGTCCTGATGATTGTTCGTTCACGTCCTGATATGCAGGGAATGGCGACCCTATTGATCACCAGTATGATGCTGTCGGTCGCTATGGTTTTTGTGCTGAGCAGTGCGGGTACCACGCTGTATCAGGTGAAACGGGCGCAAAATAGTGTGCTTTCTCGTCAGGCACACTGGCTGGCGGAAGGTGGACTCATTTGTGCTTTTCATCAGTTTCAGGCACAGCTCAAGACGCAATCCACACCCCTGTTTGAAATCACGGCTGAAACCATGCCTGATATCATGCCTGAAACGAAGCTTGAGGCTGGGTTGGCCACTTGCAATCAGTCAGACGATACGCGGCAACTGACCGTGCAAGTGGCGCAAGTCCACGACGGGCGTTACCAGTTCAGCGCGGCGTCTCTGGTGGCCGGAAAAGCGCGAGTCCGTCTTGCTCAGCAAGCTGAAATTCTGGTGTGCAGGTCAGAAGAGCCATCGGATTGCCGGGTGTGGTCAGATGCTGAAAAAGCGCAGGCCGGAGAGCAAGTTGTGCTGCGATGGGTACGCGGGTCATGGCATGATTTTTAAGCGTGCTCGGTACACCCAAGTCAGGCAGAAGGGCTTCAGTGTTTTTGAAGTTCTGGTGGCGCTCTTGCTGGTGAGTGTCGGACTGGCTGGCATGATGAAGCTGCAGGCTTATCTGAATATTCAGGCTGAAAATGCACTGGTGACGCTTTCGGCCGTGAGCCAGGCCGAATCTGTGCTGGAAGTGTTTCGAAGCCAGCCAGAACAGCTGCCCGTGGTACAGCAAGAGGCGTTGCACCTGCATCAGACACCGGTGTTCCTCGAACTCAGGTTCTATCCGGATGTGCCCGTCACTGGAGTGAGGCGTGTTGTCGTCAGTGTTCGCTGGCAGGACCGATGGCTGAACGCCCATCTTGTTGAAATGGAAACAAATATAGACAGTCCTCAATAAAATCACGCTTGATAATCATTCTCATTCCTGTGTTATATTGACGGTTTATTGCGAACTAAACAGGAAAAACAGACATGAATCATCACGTGACCACACAGATTCAAACCCCGGACGGCAGTAAATACCTTCGCCATTTGTGCAAGCATTTCAATCATAAAGTGCAAGCAGAGTGGGATGATCAGCAGGGCCGGGTTTTCTTTGATATGGGGACATGCGCGTTTCATGCGACAGAATCCATGCTGACGATTGAATGCCAGGCGGCATCTGATGAGGCGCTGGAAGTGGTCAAAGACATTGTGAAATCTCACTTTGACCGTTTTGCCCGTCGCGAAGCCGTAGAACTGACTTGGGGA
Organism: Photobacterium galatheae; assembly: GCF_000695255.1. Lineage (GTDB taxonomy): Bacteria > Pseudomonadota > Gammaproteobacteria > Enterobacterales > Vibrionaceae > Photobacterium > Photobacterium galatheae. The sequence goes on from NZ_JMIB01000017.1 coordinate 88,325, forward strand.
ACCACCGGCTAGTGGGTTCATGTTGCAGGTGATCAGCTTTTTGAGCTTTTGGGTTATGGAGGTCAAAAAGCTGTACAAGCTGATCGCCATATATAAATCAATTGGTTAGGTTGGTTTGGTCTGCGGTGTTCTTTTTGCTCAGAAAGCTGTACAGCACGAACCTGTCAGATGTTGGTAAAGCTGTACAGGTCCATGCCTCGCACGGTGTGGCGGGACAGGGTAAGATAGCCGGGTCTGGATAAGCTAAGGACTTGACGATGAATCTTAACACCACGGATGCGGCACAGGTCGACAGTGATCAACTGACCGAAATTGCCATTGCGTATTATCAGGATGGTGCCACACAGGAAGAAATCTCGCAGCGTTTCGGGATGTCGCGGGCCAAAGTGGGTCGGCTGCTGCGTCGTGCGCGTGACGAGGGCGTGGTGGAAATTACCGTCAAGTATCACCCAGTTTTCAGTGAAAAGCTGGAACAGCAGTTGATCGATCGCTTTCAACTGAAACGTGCCCTGATCGCCCTGGATCAGCCGGATGAGGAAGCCCAGCGTCAGCAGGTCGCCAGTCTGGTTTCCAGTTATCTCGCTGCGACCTTGACCGACGACATGGTGGTGGCTGTCGGACAGGGGCGTAACATTGCCGCGATTGCCAGTCATGTCGGGGTGGTGCCACACCGTCACTGCCGGTTTGTTTGCGGGATTGGCGGGACACACCGTTCGGGCAATGCCATCAATGCCGACCATATCTGCCGACAGCTGGCGAAGAAATATGACGGGATCAGTGAAACCCTGTATGCCCCGGCATATGTTGCGGATATCCGCGTTAAAGACGCTTTTATGCAAAACAGTACGGTGAAGGAAACGCTGGACCGAGCCCGCCGTGCCGATCTGGCACTGGTTGGTGTCGGGGATATGAATGAAAACAGCCACATGGTCAAAATGGGCTGGTTTACCCCGCAGGAAATTGTTGAAGCCCGTATTCGTAAAGGTGTGGTCGGGGATATCGCCGGGTATGACTTTTTTGACAGTCAGGGCAAGCGCTCCGACACCATGATGAGCGATCGGGTGATTGGCCTGAGTATGGAGGAATTGCGTCATATTCCGACGGTCGTGGTGACCGCGGCGGAGAACAGCAAAGCGCTGGCCTTGTTGGGCGCGCTGCGTTCCGGTGTCGTAGATGTGCTGGCGACTAGCGTGAGCAATGCGCTGACCATTCTCAACCTTGATCAGCAAATAAAGTAGTCCGGATGGTATAAGCTTATGTGATTAATGTCGCAAATTAATCATAAGGTGAACCCCGGTGCTTCCCATCTATTTCCTGACAGACTGCCTGGCGATGATGAATGTGGAGCGCTCTGCTCTTCAGCGGGCGTCTGTATCGTTTTTATTGTGGGGCAGTGTGGCGTGCGGCGTGATGAGTTTGCCTGCGTGGTCGACCCCCTGGGAACATTTTGAGACCCCGACCACGGGTCAGCCGCAGGCGATTGGCAGTTACAGTAATGGCTGCCTGGCGGGTGCGATCCCGCTTCCGGCTGAGGGCGATGGCTATCAGCGGGTGCGTTCAGAACGGGGCCGCTATTATGGTCATCAAAGTATGATTGCTTTTCTTGAGCAGTTGTCGGCCAAAGCGAGCAAACTTCGGTTGGGTCACTTGCTGGTCAGTGATATTGCCATGCCTCGGGGCGGACGTTTTCGTTCCGGACATGCCAGCCATCAGACCGGTCTGGATGCTGATATCTGGCTGACCACACTGGAACAGCCTGCCTCTGAACAGGAGCTGGAAACACTCCAGCCTTTACCCATGGTCGATTTGAAGGCATACCAGATTATTCAGGAAAACTGGACGGAGAATCAGGCGAATCTGATTCAGATGGCCGCGTCAGACGAGAAGGTTGCCCGGATCTTTGTTCATCCGGTGATTAAAGAACAGCTCTGCGCTGCAAAATGGACGGATCGCCGCTGGCTACGCAAAGTCAGGCCCTGGTGGGGGCATTATTATCATTTTCATGTCCGGCTGCATTGTCCGCAGGGAGAGGGGCAGTGTAAGGCACAGCTTCCGCCACCGCCGGGAGATGGCTGTGGCGCAGAACTGGCTTCCTGGAAGCCGAAGCCTGTCACTGAGCGTCAAACGGCTAAAGCGAAACCCGCCAAGAAACGTCCAGTCCTCAAACCCTTACCCCCGGCAGGCTGTATGGCGATGCTGAATGGCGCAGATCCGGTGCCGGATAATGATCAATATGCGGTTGATTTGAAGAAAGCGAAGAAGGTCGCGCAATAGACCGCAGGATCAGGCCAGACCCTGCAATTGTACGAATTTTTCCAACAGAACGTCCTCGGTCTCGATATGTGCGGGATCGGGGATGATGCAGTTGTTGATCGGACAGACCGACTGACAGGTCGGCTTCTCATAATGACCTTTGCATTCGGTACAGCGTGCCGGATCGATCTCGTAAATGGCATCCCCCATGCTGATCGCGTCATTCGGACACTCAGGATCGCACATGTCACAGTTGATACATTTGTCGGTAATGAGTAAGGCCATAAGATTACATCCGCAGAAATTCAATGCGTTAGCTGAAAGATGCGTTCGATCTTTCGCGGGGTGTGATATGTCCCCAAAAAATGAAAGGAAATCAAACGCCGCAAAGTTTAGCACAGAAGTCGGAAAGGCCAAATAAAACGGGTGCATGGTGATATTTTCGTCAGATTTTGACGGATTGGGGTCGATTTAACGTTATTTGCGACTTAGCCGCACATCATAGGTGTTCGTGACAATGTTAGTTTCGGGCGATCAGCAGCAATTCGTCCGGCTGGCATTGAGGTTGAAGTGAAGTGCCTGAAATGGTTGCAGGTTACTTTCGTGGTTCCTGATATTTGCGGGGGAGCAGTAAATGAAGGTGAGATTAGACCCCATAGCGTTGATTGTCGTCTCTATTATTCTTGGGTGGGGCTGGACGGAAATGACGACAGAGCCGATCTGTCAGCAGGAAATGATGCAGCAGGGGGTCAGGTACACGATACCTATCAAATGCTCTGATATTCCGAATGTGACCGTCAATCGTTAATCGGCCACCGTATTGCCGGATGACAGCAATACGGTGGATAGCAGATTAGGCTGCGGTTGGGTTCCGGGTGGTTGCGTTGCCAGTCAGATTCCGCATCAGCAGGGCATACGACAGATCCAGATCTTCCGGTACCGGAATGAAGACGAAGTGACCGCTGCCTTTGGCATCGGTAATTGATTCAGACTTACGGTTCTCCATAGCTTCCAGCGTGAAAGTGATGTTACCGTTCGGGGTCATCAGCTCCAGACTGTCACCCACCATGAATTTATTCCGCACTTCAACTTCAGCCAGTTCGCCACGTCGCTGACCTGTAAACTCCCCGACAAACTGCTGACTGTCGGAAATAGAGTAACCGTAGTCATAGTTCTGGTACGTATCGTGGGTATGACGGCGCAGGAAGCCTTCGGTGTAACCCCGGTGTGCCAGACTTTCCAGCGTGCTCATGAGAGTCTCATCAAAAGGCTTGCCTTCGGCTGCATCATCAATGGCTTTCCGGTAAACCTGAGCAGTTCGGGCACAGTAGTAGAATGACTTGGTCCGGCCCTCAATCTTGAGAGAATGAACACCCATCTGGCTCAGTCGCTCGACGTGCTGAACCGCCCGCAGGTCTTTGGAGTTCATGATATAGGTGCCATGCTCATCTTCGAATGCCGCCATTTTTTCTTCCGGACGGTGGCTTTCACTGAGCAGAATGACCTGATCTGTGGTTTGCCCTTCTCCCAGCGTTGGTGCAACGTCCTGGATCTGAACAGCCGCACTGGCATCCTGAACTTCAACGATCTGACCGGCGTCGTCTTCTTTTGCTGCCTCAGCTTTGTATTCCCAGCGGCAGGCATTGGTACAGGTGCCCTGATTCGGATCACGCTTGTTCATATATCCAGACAGCAGGCATCGGCCAGAATAAGCCATGCACAGCGCACCATGTACAAAGATTTCCAGTTCAGTGTCCGGGCATTTCTCGCGGATTTCTTCGATTTCTTCCAGAGACAGTTCACGCGACAGGATGACACGCTCAACGCCTTGTGACGCCCAGAATTTTACGGTCGCCCAGTTGACGGCATTCGCCTGCACTGACAGATGGATTGGCATGTCCGGGAAACTTTCACGCACCATCATGATCAGGCCCGGATCAGACATGATCAGGGCATCCGGACCCATGTCGATAATCGGGGTCAGGTCGCGGATGAAGGTCTTCAGTTTTGAGTTATGAGGCTGAATGTTACAGACCACATAGAACTTTTTGCCCTGAGCATGGGCTTCGTCGATCCCAATTTTCAGGTTCTCATGGTTGAACTCGTTGTTGCGGACACGCAGGCTGTAACGTGGCTGGCCGGCGTAAACGGCATCGGCGCCATAGGCGAAGGCGTAGCGCATGTTTTTCAGGCTGCCGGCAGGCGATAACAATTCAGGTTTAAACATAACTCGGGATTCCCCTTTGTGGGTCAAAGTCTGATGTCAGATCAGGTCGAACTCCTGTTCATCCGGAGATAAACATACGGGAGACGAAAAAACAGAGGGCGGATTTTACTGTGAAGGGTGCGCGCTGGCAAATAGCCTGAAACTTTTTATGGGTATTATTTGCGACAGCTATGTGTGTGTTTTCGCCTTCGTCCGTGATATCGGCTAAGTTCCATACGCATTTGGTCGTTTATAAAGAGAGAGCCGGCTCGCTTCCTGAGCCTCGGGTGTATTTAGGGCTGTTCGTTTTACTCTAATAATTTCATAATGCTTAACTCATTGCATTTAGTTGGAAACCAATGATGGAAATCTTCAATATGATGTCATCTTTACTCAGTATCTGGGTTGTTCTGGCGATTCTGATCATCGTCATTCTTCGGGGGGCGATTAAGTTTGTGCCGCAAAATACGGCCGTTGTGGTGGAGCGATTCGGTAAATACCACAAGACCATGGAAGCTGGTCTGAACTTTCTGGTGCCATTCATTGATCGCGTGGCCTACAGTCAGACTCTGAAAGAGCAGGCGTACGATGTACCGAGCCAGTCGGCGATTACCAAAGATAACATTTCGCTGGTGGTTGACGGTGTGCTGTATATCAAGGTCATTGACCCTTACAAATCCAGCTACGGTGTCGATGACTACATTTTCTCGGTGACCCAGCTGGCGCAAACGACGATGCGGAGTGAAGTCGGTAAGATGGATCTCGACAAAACATTTGAAGAGCGTGAAAACCTGAACACCGCGATTGTTTCAGCGATTAATGATGCTGCGATGCCTTGGGGCGTTCAGGTGCTGCGCTATGAAATCAAAGATATTGAACCGCCGCGCTCCGTATTGGATGCGATGGAGCGTCAGATGAAAGCGGAGCGGGAAAAGCGCGCTGTGATCCTGGAATCTGAAGGGAAACGCCAGAGTGAAATCAATATCGCGGAAGGGATGAAACAAGCCCGCGTTCTGGCTGCGGAAGCTGAAAAAGCGGAGCAGGTTCTGAAGGCGGAAGGTGAAGCACAGGCGATTCTGGCGGTCTCAAGAGCAGAAGCCGATGCGCTGACGATTATCGGTCAGGTTGCCGCAACAGACGAAGGCCAGAAAGCGATTCAGTTGGATCTGGCTGGCAAGGCGATTCAGGCGAAAGAAGCCATTGCGAAAGAATCTTCTGTGGTGCTTCTGCCAGACAGCAACGCTTCTGCCAGCAATGTTGTTGCTGAGGCAATGACCATCATTCACCAGCTGAACCGCCAGCAGGGTGGGAAAGCACCATTGCAGGGTTTAACTGAGGAGTAATCCACATGACTGAGCTGTTCGGATTAAGCCCGGCCCAGTTAACCATCGTCATTGGCCTGCTGCTGCTTGCCATTGAGGTCTGGATGCTGGGTTTGTCGACCATCGTGCTATTGGCGCTGGGGGTCTCTGCGATACTGACGGGCACGCTGTCGTTGGTTGGTGTGGTGCCAGAGACTTTCACGGCCTTGGTCGGGGTGAGTGGGATTGGTGCCGGAATGCTGACGCTGTTGCTGTGGAAGCCGATGAAAAATTCCCAGCGATCGCAAAAACCGGTTAACAACACCAGCAGCGACTTCATCGGTCTGAAATTCCGGTTGGATGCACCGCTTAGTCATGAGCAACCAGGAAAGGTCAAATATTCCGGGATTAGCTGGGTCCTGGTGTTGAGCCATGATTATCATGGCAACACGCTGGAAAAAGGGCAGGAAGTTGAGGTGGTGGCTGTTGATGTCGGTCGTTTCACCGTGAAGCCTTTGGTCCGCGAAGACGCCAGCTAGCCGGTTTTCTCGCAGTAAAAAAAGCCCCCGCGTCTGATGAAGCTGCGGGGGTTTTCTTTTGATTGGAGTGTGACGGGTGTGACTTGAGATGAACGGATACGAAAACGTCTGATCAGACGCGATCTTCTAAGCCACCCATGACATCGAACAGGTTCGGCAAAATGGCGGAGAGTTCGCCACACATCAGCGACAGATCAGCATCCAGACGTTGTGCCATGTCTTCACGGTCAATATCATCGTTCTGCTCTTTCAGCTCATCCGAAAACTTCAGGCGTTTCAAAGACAGATCGTCGGCCAGAACGAAGTCAATCCGATCCTGCCAGTTCATGGCCAATTTAGTGACAACTTTATCTGCTTCGATGTGAGCCAGAATTTCATCACTGCCCAGATCTTGTTGTTTACAGCGGATCACGCCGCCATCTTCCAAAATTGCTTTCAGCTCGGCTTCTTCGCCAATGGTAAAGCCGTTTGGTGATTCACCGGAACGGACCCACTCCGTTAAGGTTTGTGCGGCCGGTTTGGTCAGTGTGACTGGTACAACGGGCAGGCTGCCAATGGATTTACGCAGCAGGCCCAGCAGGTCTTCTGCTTTTTTGAAACTGCCAGCATCAACCAGTAGTAAACCCAGCGATGGCATGATCAGCGCATAGGTGTGGCTCCGGCGGCTGAAGGCGCGCGGCAGCAAATCCATCACGATTTCATCTTTCAGGGTGTCTTTTTCGTTTTTCTTCAGCTTGCGGCCCTGTTCTTTTTCCTGCGCTTCTACTTTGGCATTCAGTGATTCTTTAATCACAGAAGCAGGCAGCATTTTTTCTTCTTTACGGACACAGAGCAGAATGTTGTCACCGGCCACGTGCGTATACATATCCCCGTGTTTACCCAGCGCAGAGACCCAGCCGAATTTCTGGATATCCTGGCTGCCGCAAGGGGTGAACCGGAACTCTTCCAGCTGCTTTTCCAGCTCATTCGGGTTGATGTTGATGTCGCGGCTGAAGCGATAAGTCAGCAGGTTTTTAAACCACAGCATAGTTGGGACAAATCCTAGGTTGTGCATTGGGTGGACAATCTTATACCCAAGTTGCTATCCGATGCTAGGCTGGGACGCCTTGTTTGGCAGATGAAGTCCGACAGATGAAATCTGCCTTACTCGGTCGCAATTTTTTCCGGCCGGCTCACCTTCCTTTGATATAGCTGAGGTACAATCCGTCCCCATATTCTGATTATTCCGATGCGTGATGACTCTAACAGCATGAAAATACTCCACACCTCAGACTGGCATCTTGGCCATCAGCTACATGGCTACCCACGTGAATACGAACACCAGCAGTTTCTCGACTGGCTGGCAGAAACACTGGAGACCGAGCAGGCTGATGCCCTGCTGGTGGCGGGGGATATTTTCGATTCCGCCAATCCGCCTGCCAGTGCCTGGCGGATGCTGTACCGTTTTCTGGCCCGGCTGGCGAAAACGCTGCCGGACCTCAACGTGGTTATCACGGGTGGGAACCACGATTCCCCGAGTAAGCTTGATGCTCCCCATGAACTGCTGAAGGCGTTTGATCTGCATCTGGTGGGTGGGATCAGTCGTGATGCACACGGCCAGTTAGAGATGGATCGCTTGCTGGTGCCTCTCACCAATCAAAGCGGCCAAACCGCCGCCTGGGTGCTGGCGGTGCCCTTTTTGCGCAGCAGTGATCTGCGAACTGAAGATCTGGATAAGAACGACGACCGTCTGATCAAAGGGGTCGAGCTTCTGTATCAGCAGGTCACCGATGCCGCGATGCAACAGCGAGCGCCAGGACAGGCGTTGATCGGCATGGGGCATGTTTACATGGCATCCGGGCAGCTTTCTGAAATGTCGGAGCGTCGGGTGCTGGGCGGGAACCAGCATGCATTGCCCGCTTCGATTTTTCCTGAGTCGCTGTGCTATGCCGCGTTAGGTCATTTGCATCTGGCCCAGCGGGTTGCGCAGACCGAGCATATTCGTTACAGCGGCTCGCCGTTGCCTTTATCAATGTCAGAGCGGCACTACAAGCATCAGGTGGTGCTGGTGACACTGGACGGGGAAAACGTCACAGAGATTCAGCCGATCCCGGTGCCCAGAGTGGTCGAGATGCTGAAAGTGCCGGCCGAGCCTCAGCCGCTTAAAGCCGTGCTGACTGCACTGAAGGCACTGGACAGCGACGACAGGCCACGGGAAAACCAGCCGTTCCTCGAAGTGCCGGTGCTGCTGGATAAACCGCAGGCCATGCTGCGTGAGAAGGTGTTACAGGCGCTGGAAGGCAAGTCTGTCCGGCTGGCTAAAATCACACCGCATTACCGGCAGCAGGAAGAGACCTCGTCGCTGGCTCATCAGCGTTTATCGGATGTCAGCCCGCAGCAGGTGTTTGATCTGAGCTGGCAGAAGAAATATGACGGTCAGCCCTCAGAGGCGATGCGTGATGCGTTTGAGCAATTGCTGACACAGATTGAAGACGAACAAGAATAAAAGGCAGACGGATACCATGAAAATTCTGGCGCTGAGAGGCGAGAATCTCGCCAGCCTGCAAACACAGTTTGAGATTGATTTTGCCAATGGTCGGCTGGGGGATGCTGGCCTGTTTGCGATTACCGGAAAAACCGGGGCAGGGAAATCGACCTTGCTGGATGCCATCTGTCTGGCGCTGTATGACCGGATGCCGCGGTTGCAGTCGAATAAAAAAAATGATGCTGAAATTGGTCGTGGCGAAGACAACAACCGGATCAGAGCCAATGATGTGCGTAGCATTTTGTCGCGCGGTAAAGCAGAAGCCTTTGCCGAGGTCGATTTTCAGGCCAATGATGGCACGCACTGGCGCGCCCGCTGGCAGGTGCGCCGGGCCAGAGGCAATGCCGAAGGTCGTGTGCAGGCGGCGGAACAGTGGCTGGAAAATCTGGCAAGCGGTCAGCGCTTTGCCGGGAAAAAGCAGGAAGTGCAGGCTGAAATTGAACGACTGATTGGCCTGACTTTTGATCAGTTCCGCCGTGCGGTCATGCTGCCACAGGGCGAGTTTGCCGCTTTCCTCAAAGCTGGTGCTGATGAGCGGGCGACGCTGCTGGAGAAAATGACCGGTGGTGAAATTTATGCGCGGTTGTCTGTGGCTGCGTTTGAAAAAGCTCGGGAAGAAAAGCAAAAACTGGCCCAGTTACAGGAAAAACTGGGTGATATTGCACTGCTCAGTGAGGAAGAAAAGCAGCAACTGAGTGAGGAAATCACTGTCCTGAAGTCTCAGTTGACGGCCTGCGACAGCCGGCTTGCAGAATTCAGACAGCATCAGCAGGCCATTTCGACTGAAACAGCGTTGCAGGAACGCATGACCCAGAGTGTGCAGGCGCTGGCGGAGGCAAAAATACAGTGCGAACAGGCCGCGCCTCGGAGTGCGTATCTGGAGCAACTCGACAAGGCGCAGCCTGCTCGTGCGGATTTTACGTGGCTGAATCAGTCCGGACAGCAGATTGAGCGTCTGAAACAGTCGCTCACCACCGCGCAGCAGACACTGGTAAATCACCAGCAGCAGCAACACCAGGCTGATGCGGCTGTGCAGCAGTCGCAACAGTCTTTGAATCAGGTGCAACAAGCGTGGCAGCAGCTGGAACCCAAGCTCAAGCAGGCACAAGTTCTGGATCAAAAAAAGGACGGTCTGGAACAACAGCATCAGTCTCTGACTCAGGAAGCTCAGTCATTGCAGCAGCAATGGGCACAGGAAGACCGCGAGTACCAGAAAAAGCTGGCTGAGCAGCAAGGGCTTCAGGCGCGTTGTCAGCAGTTGTCCGTCAGCCTCGAACAGAACCAGGCGCTGGCCGTGATTGCTGAGCAGTTTCCGTCTGTTCAGGACAACCTGAAACAATATCTGAGTGCCCACCGTACACTGAGCCGGTTTGGAAAAGAGCGTCAGCAAGCGCTGCAGGATCAGCAGGCATTTCAGCTGCAGGAGCACAAATTCAAGCAGGAAAGTGAGCGCTCGCTGAAACAGAAACACCAGTTGGAGCAGCAACTGGCTGAACTGGATCTGACTGCGCTGGAAGCGGCGCAGGACCAAAATCAGCGGGATCATCGTCTCAGTCAGCAGCGTTTAGATGGGCTGCGGCAACTGATAGGACAGGCGCAGGAATGGAGTGGCCTGCTGGAGCGTGAAGGGCGGCTTGTACAGGAACAGCAGGAACTGAATCAGGCTCGCCAGACTGCCGAACAGCGATTGCAGGCACTCGCTCCGGAAATGAAACTGCTCTCTGCGCGCATTGAAGAATCAGAGTATCAGTTCCAGCAAAATCAGGCCGTACTGCAACTGACGGATTATCGCAGTTTACTCAAACCGGACGAGCCATGCCCGCTCTGTGGTGGTGCAGATCATCCTTATGCGGCGCAACATCCGGCGGTTGAAAGTCTGCTGGAGCAGCAGCATCAACGCCGTCAGGCGCTGACAAAACAGTATCAGGAGCTGGACGGTGAACGTCATCACCTTGAGCAACTGTTGCCGCAGTATACGCAGCGTCTGGCTGTGATGAACGATGAATTAGCCAGCATTCAGGCCGTGTCTGAGAAAACGTCTGCGCAGGCATGTGCTCAGGCGCAATCGCTGGAGATTTCGCTTTCCGCTGACATCACGGTCGCTGCATTAAGGGAGCAACAGCACACATGGCAGCATGAGACTGAGCAATTGCATCTGACGCTGCAGCATCTTCAGCAGCAGTATGAAGCGGGCCAGAATCGACTGAAGCAGGGACGCGCGATTGAGCTGCAACTTCAGCAACTGGCTCAGGCGGAATCCCGTTTATCTCATGAACTGCATCAGCTCGCTCAGGCGGAAGCCGGCCGACAGGCAAGGCTGGCTTCGCTGGAAGAACAGCAGCAAGAATGGCATGCGGTGCTCGGCCAAAGGGCAGAGGCTCTGAATCAGCAGTTCGGCAGCGACGCGTGGCTGGCGGGGCTGCGAGAACTTGGGGAAGAACAATATAGGTTGCAGTTGAATCAGCAGGTTGAAGCGTACCGGCAATGGCAGCAGGAACTGCACAGTACGGAGAAGCAACTGCATGAATTGGTTCCAGAGCTGACACAAGGGCAAACCCGGCTTCAGAACCTGCAAAAGCAGCAGCGTGAGATTGAAGAGAAACAGGCGGGATTGTTTCATCAAATCCAACACTTGTGGCAGGAGCGACAAGCATTGGTGGGTGAGCAGCCACTGGCTCCCCTGGAAATGCAGCAGAAGAACTTGATTGAAAACGCCCGGCAGGCGGTGAGTACCAGTGAACAGCAGCAGCGACAAGCAGGAGAGGCGTACGCCGCATCTCAGTCGGCGTTGAAAAGTGTTCAGCAACAACTGAGCGATGCAGAAACTGAATATGATGTCATCGGTCAGAAATGGCAAAGTTGGCACCAGAAATTAGGAATGACAGAAAGTGAGCTGGTGGCCTTGCTCAGCCGGGATGAAGACTGGGTCGCACAGGAAAAAACAGCCCTGAAAGCCATTGAACAGGCACTGGCGGCTGCGCAGACACGTCTGTCTGAGCGGGAGCAGGCATTGAAAGAACACCAGCCGGTGGCTGATGTGGCCCGACATTGGTTCGGCGAACATAAGATTGCACTCACGCCTGATCAGCAGGCGACGCATCTGACACAGTGGCAGAGTGAAAAACAGCAGCTCGAAGAGCAGCACTTCAGCCAGCGCCAGCGTCTGGCTCAGGCCGAGCTGGCTGAGCAACAGGCCGGTGCGCTGACCCGTCAGTTGCAGCAACAGCAACAACACACTGAATTGTGGCTGGAGATGAGTGAGCTGATTGGTTCCTCAAGCGGGAGTAAGTTCCGCACGCTGGCGCAGGGATTAACCCTTCAGCAGCTGGTCCTGCTGGCGAACGAGCATCTGAGCGATCTGGCACCGCGCTATGCGCTGCAACCGGTGCCGGGCAGTCCGCTGGCCTTACAGGTGATTGACCATGATATGGGGGATGAAGTGCGCAGTGTTGAGTCACTGTCCGGCGGCGAGAGTTTTCTGGTCTCACTGTCACTGGCGCTGGCGCTTGCGTCACTGGCTGCAGATACCCGACAACTGGGATCACTCTTTATTGACGAGGGCTTCGGTACGCTGGATCCGGACTGTCTGGAAATGGCGCTGGCCTGTCTGGACGCACTGCAGGCCGATGGCCGCCAGATTGGGGTGATTTCTCATGTGAGCACACTGGTGGAGCGGATTGGCGTGCAGGTCGCTGTGGAAGCGATGGGAGGCGGGCGCAGCCGGATCTGTGTTCAGGGCTGATCGCGTCACGCTGGGCTGTTGATCTGTTGTTCAGGCAAGCAGATGGGTACAGGACAGGCCAATCGCCTGAGTCGGATAAGGTGACGATTGAACAGCAACCGCATTAAGCTTTTGCGGATAACTGCTCCTCTGGTCACAAAAGTGTCATACTTAATCCGGATAATGGCGCCCGACAGAGAGCTATGACTTAGGTATTGAAACTATGGTTAGACGGATTCTTGTGGTAGAGGATGAAGCACCAATCCGCGAAATGCTGTGCTTTGTACTGGAACAAAAAGGCTACCAGGCGATTGAAGCTGAAGATTACGATTCCGCACTGGAAAAAATCTGTGAGCCTTTTCCTGAGCTGATCCTGCTCGATTGGATGCTGCCGGGTGGTTCAGGGATCAATTTGATCAAACACCTGAAGCGCGATGAAGTGACCCGGAACATTCCTGTGGTGATGCTGACAGCACGTGGCGAAGAGGAAGACAAAGTCCGTGGTCTGGAAGTCGGCGCGGATGATTACATCACCAAGCCATTCTCCCCGAAAGAACTGATGGCACGTTTGAAAGCCGTCATGCGCCGTGTGTCGCCAACCTCTCTGGATGAGGTGATTGATGTGCAGGGGCTGAAACTGGACCCTGTGTCCCACCGTGTGACCTCAAATGAAGCACCGCTGGAAATGGGACCGACAGAATTCAAGATGCTGCATTTCTTTATGACCCATCAGGAACGTGTCTATAGCCGTGAGCAGTTACTGAATAATGTCTGGGGCACCAATGTGTACGTGGAAGACCGGACTGTAGACGTACATATCCGTCGCTTACGAAAAGCGCTGGAATCCGGCGGACACGATAAAATGGTTCAGACGGTCCGGGGTGCCGGTTATCGTTTTTCTACCCGGGTTTAACAGCAACAGACGATTGAAATGCCAGGCGTTGGTTGTCCGGTCATCAATGACCGCAACGGCTGGCGGGAGACATGAATGGTAGAACGCTTGTCCTGGAAAAAGCTGGTCAGAGAACTGGCTTTTTTTTATTTGCCCTGGGTGATTCTGGGTCTGATCTTCGGTTACATGCCTTGGTTTCTGCTGGCCGCCAGCTGGATTTTACTGGGCTGGCATTGTCATCATCAGCTGAAAATGTCCCACTGGCTGTGGACTGACCGCAGCCTGACGCCACCTTCCGGATCGGGGAGCTGGGAACCGCTCTTTAACGGGATCTATCGTTTGCAGCAGCGCAACCGCCGTCGCCGCCGCGAACTGGCCACACTGATCCGCCGTTTCCGCAATGGTGCAGAATCCCTGCCGGATGCCGTGGTGGTGTTTCGCAGTGAAGGCAATATTGTCTGGTGCACGAAACTGGCGCAGCAACTGCTTGGCTTGCGCTGGCCGGAAGATGCGGGTCAGCCGGTCAGTAATCTGTTGCGCAGCCCGGATTTTGTCCGTTATCTGGCCCGTCAGGATTTTGAAGATCCGCTTGAGATCACTTCACCGCTGAACTACGACCGGACACTTGAACTGCGGATCATGCGCTACACCGAGGGAGAATACCTGATGGTGGTGCGTGATATTTCTCAGCTCAAACAACTGGAAGGTATGCGCCGTAACTTTTTTGCCAATGTGTCTCATGAACTGCGGACGCCGATGACGGTCTTGCAGGGTTATCTGGAAATGTCGCGCGACCCGGACATGCTGATTGGCCCGATGTGGGAAAAAGCCCATGGCGTGATGACAGAACAGCTGACCCGGATGAATTCTCTGGTCGAACAGTTACTGACGCTGTCTAAAATTGAGGCCGCGCCGCATCTGGATCTGGAAGATAAGGTCAATGTCCCGGCCATGCTGGATGTGCTGGAGAAAGAAGCGATTTCGCTCAGCGGCGATAAAGATCAGGTCTTTGAATTTGAAGTGGACGAGGGGCTTCAGGTGCTGGGTGATGCAGACCAGTTGCGCAGTGCTATTTCAAATCTGGTTTACAATGCAGTCAAACATACCCCACCGAAGTGTAAAGTCACGGTGCGCTGGTTCCTGTCGTCAAAAGGGCCTCGGCTGGAAGTCACAGATACCGGCAGCGGGATTGAGCCGCAGCATATTCACCGCCTGACCGAACGTTTTTACCGGGTCGACAAAGCCCGTTCCCGGGAAACCGGGGGCAGTGGTCTGGGGCTGGCGATTGTCAAGCATGCACTCAGTCATCATGATTCCTTCCTGGAAATTGAAAGTGTGGTTGGTGAGGGGAGTACTTTCTCCTTTACTCTGCCGCAACGGCTGACGGCCAAAGCAGCCTGAGGAAGTGATTCCGGCGCGGGGATGCGCCCGGTTTTAAAATGAGTCAACAAGCGTGGTAACCCCTTTGAGGGTGGAGGCAGTAGAGTCGTACATGAAACACAGAGGTTGGGGATTGAAAGGCAGACTGAGCATACTGGGGGTATTGAGTGTCCTGATGGCTGCTCCGGGATTGGCTGACAGCCAGACACTGTCATCTGAACCGAAGACAGAATCCGGCTCAGAACTGATCTCAGAACTGAGCCCAGAACTGACCCCATATCAGAGCGTCCAGGGTGTAACCGGAACATTGAACTCAGTCGGCTCGGATACCTTTGCCAACCTGATGACCTACTGGTCTGAAGCGTTTATGCATCTTTATCCAACCGTGCATGTGCAGGTACAGGCGGCGGGTTCGTCAACGGCACCAACGGCATTGACAGAAGCTACGGCGCAGCTTGGCCCGATGAGTCGTCCGATGAAGGCGCGTGAAATCGCCGCTTTTGAGCATCATTATGGTTATTCGCCGACCGCAGTTCGGGTTGCGATTGATGCACTGGCCGTTTTTGTTCATGAAGATAATCCGTTGCCCGGTCTTCGGTTCCAGCAACTGGATGCAGTGTTTTCCCGGACGTTGCGCTGTGGGGCGAACCAGCCAGTCACACACTGGGGCCAACTGGGGCTGACGGGCCGTTGGGCACAGCGGGATATTCAGCGATTCGGGCGGAATTCGGTGTCGGGTACTTATGGTTATTTTAAGCAAAAAGCTTTGTGCAACGGTGATTTTCGTCAGGACGTGAATGAACAGCCGGGCTCCGCTTCTGTGGTGCAGTCGGTCTCCACATCGCTCAATGCCATTGGCTATTCGGGGATTGGCTACCGGACCACCGGGATCCGCGCCATTCCGATAGCTCAGGGAAGTGGCCCTTTCATTGCTGCGACGAAAGAGAATGTGGTGAACGGCAGTTATCCGCTGGCCCGATATCTTTACATTTATATTAATAAAGTCCCGGGGAAGCCTTTGCCGAAGCCGGAGGCGGAATTTCTGCGCTTTGTGCTGTCTCAGCAAGGGCAGCAGATGGTCGATAAAGACGGCTATGTGTCATTACCTCCGGTGGTGGTGGCCAGAGAGCTGGCAGCATTAGGACTGGATTAATTCAATAGAAAAAAACGCGGCTCGACAGCCGCGTTTTTTGTGCGTGTTAGATTTGTGTGCGTTAGACACGTTGTGTCAGAGGGGTTATTCCATGTCCTCAAGCGGCTGGATGACAAGCTCCCAACCTGCTTTTCGCCAGTAGTCCTGCTCTTTGGTCAGGTCTGCGGCCAGTAACCGGTTGTTGGTCTGCCAGCCATCAGGCAGGCTGAGCAACCACTTTTCTTTATCCGCTGTCAGAACCATGGAAGGTAACGCTTCGTCAGTCCGTTGGCCATGCAGGGCGACGGCCAGCCGCAATGCCCGGATCATCGGGTAAAGGTGTTTGCGTTTATAGATACTCAGCTCGGGCATTTCGTCGAGTTTGAGTGATTTGCGCTGAAAGCGGACCAGGGTCGCCAGGACGGTTTGTTCTTCCAGGTTGAAGCCCGGCATGGTGCAGTGTCGCAACAGATAGGCGGAATGACGATGAAAACCCGGATAACTGATGCTGAGGCCGACTTCGTGGAGCTGGGCCCCCCAGCGCAGCAAGGCCGCCAGTTCAGTGGTTGTACCGTTGGAGGATGCCTGACGGTAGATTTGCTCGGCGGTATCCCGGACTCGGGTGGCCTGTTCAATATCGACATTGTACTGGGTGGCCATGGCGATGGCTGTCCGGCTACGGATATCACTGTGACGGAATCGCTCTTCCATTTCGTAGAGTAGCCCTTCACGCAGTGCACCATCCGAAAAGGCCATACTGTCGATTTTCAGTGCTGTGAAGATCGCACTCAGAATCGCGACACCGGCAGCAAACACGGGTTTTCGGTCATCGGTGAGACCCGGCAGCGCCAGTTCATCACTCTGTTTGCAGGCAGTGACCAGTTTGACGACTTCATCCAGTCGCTCTTTGGTGATGATGCCATCGGCATGCCCCTGCGCGATGATCACTTCACGAATGGCTTTGATGGTGCCGGAAGC
Organism: Photobacterium galatheae; assembly: GCF_000695255.1. GTDB lineage: Bacteria > Pseudomonadota > Gammaproteobacteria > Enterobacterales > Vibrionaceae > Photobacterium > Photobacterium galatheae. The sequence continues at coordinate 105,251 of NZ_JMIB01000017.1, forward strand.
CCCGATGGCTGCTTCCCAGCCCAGTTTTTTGTACTTGCTGGCGATGCTTTCCATTTTTTGCAGCGCGGCCATTTGCGCTTTTGCCATGGCTTTGGCGGAAATTTTTCCCTCGGGGAAGTAGTGCTGGTTGTAGCTGACACAGCCCATATGTTTGCTGTATTGCAGCTTGGGCTCAAATCCCTCACCGATAATCAGCTCAGTGCTGCCGCCGCCGATATCAACAACCAGTTTCTGGCCCGGCTCATGCTGGGTATGGGCAACCCCCAGAAAAATCAGCCTGGCTTCTTCGGTGCCCGGAATGATTTCAATCGGGTAAGGCAGCACACTTTCTGCCCGCATCAGAAATACATGGGCATTGCTGGCCTGACGCAGGGTGTATGTGGCGGCAATGCGGACATTTTCCGGGTCGAAACCCTGTATCCGTTCGGCAAACATCGCCAGACAACTCAGGCCACGCTGAATGGCAGCCTGATCCAGTTCCATGTTGTCATTCAGGCCGTCAGCCAGATGCACACGCTGTTTGTGGCGGCTGACGATCTGCAGGCTGTGGCCGACCACCCGGGCAACAACCATATGGAAGCTGTTGGAGCCCATATCGATGGCTGCAATTTCTCGGGGACGATCAATTTCTATCATGCGGCGTTTTCGTTGTTCTCAGTGATGATTTCTTCAGCCTTCAGGCTGGCCTGTTTTTGTCGCTTTTTCTCAGACTGTTTCAGGTAATCGTAGATTTCAATCTGAGATCGGATCTTCCGTTTATTCCCGCGCGGTACGTACTCGTTGCTCATTGATTTATCCAGAATCCGGGCCTTGACGGTATCAGAAAACTGGATGTTCAGAATATCAATGATCTGTTGTTTCAGGTCGGGATGACGAATCGGGCAGCCGACTTCAATCCGGTTGTCGATGTTTCGGGTCATCCAATCGGCAGATGAAATATAAACCTCGGGATCGCCATTGTTCTCAAACACCATGACTCGTGGGTGCTCCAAGAAGCGATCGACGATGCTGATGATTTTGATGTTATCGCTGACCCCCGGGATCCCCGGAATCAGAGAACACATCCCACGGATGATCATATTGATCTTCACACCCACACTGCTGGCTTGATACAAGCGATTAATCAGCCCTTTATCCACCAGATTGTTTACCTTCAGTGTAATGCCCGATGGCAGTTTTTGCTTGGCATTGGCAATTTCATTGTCAATCAGTTCATACATCCGGCTACGGGAGTTCCGGGGAGACACAATTAACTGATTGAATTTCACCGGGCGATAAGGGTTCTGAATAAAACTGAAGACCTGGCGGACTTCGTTGGTCAGTTCAGGGTCGGCGGTAAAGAGTGAAAAGTCGGTGTAAATACGGGCGGTTTTCTCGTGGAAGTTCCCGGTTCCGACATGGGCATAGCGGACGATTGCATCGTCTTCCTGACGTGTCACCAGACACAATTTTGAGTGGATTTTCAGTCCGGGAACGCCGAAGACAACACGCACATCTGATTCGGTCAGGCGTCTGGCCCACTCAATATTCGCTTCTTCGTCAAACCGGGCCTGCAGTTCTACGACGACCGTGACCTGTTTTCCGTTGTTGGCCGCATCAATCATGGAATCAATGATGCGTGAATTTTTTGCGACCCGGTAAATGTTGATGTGGATACTGCGAACCTTTGGGTCAAATGCGGCCTGACGGACAAATTCCGTCATGTGATTAAAGGAGTGGTAAGGGTAATACAGCAGGATATCCTGTGCCTTAATGGCCTCGAATGCATTGCGTGCGCTGACAAAGTGATAGCTGTCGAGGGACGGCAACGGTTTATTTTCCAGATATTTCCGGCCGATATTCGGGAAGCTGATGAAGTCTTTGAAGTTATGGTAGCGTCCCCCCGGAATGATGCTGTCGTAACTGGACACCTTGAGCAGGTTACTCAGTTTCTCAATCATTTCGCCCGGCATATCCCGCTGATACACAAAACGAACCGGCATGGCCGTCAGACGCTGATTCAGGCCTTCAGACATTTGCTCCAGCAGGCTGTGATCGACCTCCTGGCTGAGATCGTATTCCGCGTCCCGGGTCATCTTCATGGAGTAAGCGGACAGGCTGTCGTAATCAAAAAAGCCGTTGAAGATATCATCTAAGCAGAGCCGGATAATGTTATCTAAAAGGATCAGGGTTTTCCGGTTTTTCCCTTTGGCTTCGGGGACTTTAATGAAGCGCGGGAGTTGATCGGTTGGGATCTCAATCAGGGCATACTGGCTGGATTCTCCCTGCTTCATATCTATCGCAAGATAGGAGTATTCATCTTTCAGAAACTGCAGCAGATCAATGTCGTCTGTCAGCAAAATCGGGGTGACATGGGGCAGAATCGAGCTGCGAAAATAGCGTTTCAGCCAATCGGCCTGGTTGTCGTCAATTTGCTGTTCATTGACCAGAAAAATGTTGCGCCGGGCCATTTCCAGCAGGATTTCGTTATACAGGGTATCGAAGTCCTGATTCATTTTGAGAACCCGGCTTTGGATCTTGCTCAGCAGGTGCTTGGCATTTTCATCGCCACCGCGCTCCTGGCTGATGAGAATACGCCGTTTTACATCGGCGAAGCGAACTTTATAAAATTCATCCGTATTGCTGGAAAAAATGCCCAGAAAACGAACGCGTTCAATCAGGGGGACGGACTTATCCGCGGCTTCCTGCAGGACACGTTCGTTAAATGACAGCCAGCTAAGTTCTTTGTCAATATATAGCGGTTCAGTACTCATAGTTTTCCTAACAAGAGCAATTAATGGACTTCAATCCCCTCGGGTTCTTCAAAATCAATGGTCAGGTCATCAGCCAGGCTTTCCAGTTGTTGCTGGACTGTCGCGACCGAAAGCGACGCAGGGATTTCGAGCTCGAACCATGCGGTGAAAATGGGGTAACCCCAGTTGGGCGCACTATGGGTATCGGTTTTGAGTTTATAAATATTGATACCAAGCTCACTGAGGCGGGTGGTCACTTCTTTCACAATGCCGGGACGGTCATTGCCGGTGACCGTGAGTGTTTGCAGCTGTTTGGGTGCAGGTGAGGTGTGGCTGTCTTCAGCGATATGAATGTTCAGTCCGTCCAGTTTCGACATCGCCTGACGCAGCGATTTGACAGACCCCTCGGGGACATCCACCTGGAGGATTCCGGCGAACTGTCCGGCCAGCTTGCTCATGCTACTGCCCAGCCAGTTTCCCTGATGTTGATAGACAGTGTCTGATAAAGCCCCGACTAACCCCGGGCGATCCTGGCCGATGACAGTGATAACAAGATGTTTCATGTCGCGTCTCCTTCTGGTAGCGGTTCAATTCATTATCTGACCACCCTCAGATTATGTCCAGACAGGATATGCATTGAGTTACCAGAATACGGCTGCCGTCATAAAGCCTTCAGATTATTCATGTTTTATGACACTTTGATGTCAACGTTTAATCTACTGCGCAGTTTTATCCGACAAATGAGAAACTTACTGAAGGTGTAATATAATTGTCATCTTACAGGCATATACTTTGTCAGTTTGTAATTTTCATGGGGTGAGAATGGCAGATGCCGGTGCATTTTTGACGAACGATAGTCGTCGCCGTCAATTGAAAGACAGGGTGGCGCGTTTTAGTGTGATTGCCGGTGGAATATCTGTCCTTTTAACGCTTGTTCTGATCTTTTTCTATCTGCTCTATGTGATCGTGCCTGTTTTTTCGCCCGCCCGGATCACGTCACTGCAGTCGTTTACTGCACCGCTGTCCGGGACGCAGGCTGTTCGCTTGAATGAGCAGAATACCTACGCCTTTCACTTTGCATCGGACGGACAGGTCAGTCTGGTACCGCTCGCGCATGCGGCACATCCGGATACCCGTAAACATTTATCCGCCATGGCGCATCCGACCAGCTTTGCTGCGGCACTGCCTCATGAGAATGCTTATGCCTATGGTGACGAAATTGGGGGGATCCGTGTGATCAGACCTTTGATTCGTCAGGGGGGGCTGAGTGTTTCGTATCCCCTGGGTCAATCCTATATCCAGTTAGATCCGGAGCGGCAGCCTTTAGCGCGGCTGGCGATCTCTGTTCGGGATGACGTGGCGACGCTCATCGGGCTGACCCGGGATCAGCGTTTCGTTGCATTGACCTATTCCCGCAGCCATGCTCTGAATACTGATACGGATGTCTGGCAGGAACAGCGGGTGACGATGCCGGATATCCCGGGTGATATCAAGGCGATGATCGCCACGCCGGATGGCCGTACCCTCTATGTGCTGACAGGCCAGCAAGTGCAGGCGATTGATGTACAGACGCCTCAGGCTCAGATTCGTTTGCGTCAGGATGTGGGTTCTGAAAACGCCACACCGGTTGCGATGACGGCGCTGTCTGGCGCGAATTCGCTGTTGATCACCGGCTCGGACGGTCGGGTGACTCAATGGTTTGAAGTGGTGAAAGACAGTCAGCGTCAGCTGATTGCTGCCCGAACATTTGTGGCTGAGGGCACTGCTGCAAATGACAGTACGGCGAAGGACAGTGTGGCCAAGGACAATGTGACCAAGGACGGCACTGCGGTGGATGGCGCTTTCCGTCATCTGGTACCTGAATATTATCGAAAAGGCTTTTTTGCTTTGCAGGATGACGGCCAGCTGAAGGTCTTTTTCACTTCGGATAACGCCGCGCCGGTACTGAGCCAGTCGCTGTTCAGCCAGATACCGGACCATCTGGTGGTCTCCTCCCGTGCGAATCGCCTGCTTGCGATCACGGGGGAACAATGGCAACTGTTCCGTGTAGAGAATCCTTATCCTGAAGTCAGTTTCAGTAGTCTGTGGCAGAAGGTCTGGTATGAAGGGTATCCCGAACCGGACTATGTCTGGCAGTCAACGTCTGCATCTGATGAGGCGGAGCCAAAGCTGAGCCTGATGCCGATTGTGTTCGGGACCTTGAAAGCGGCCTTTTATGCGCTGTGTTTTGCCATTCCGCTGGCGCTGGCCGGGGCGGTTTATACGGCGTATTTTATGTCCACGAAAATGCGCCGGGTGGTGAAACCGACAGTTGAAATTATGGAAGCCTTGCCGACGGTGATTCTGGGCTTTTTAGCCGGGATCTGGCTGGCCCCCATTGTTGAAAATCATTTGATTGGGATTGTCCTGTGTGTGGTGATCTTACCGCTGGCAATGATGGGGGTTGGTCTGGGCTGGGCTGCACTTCCCGGCGGCTGGCATCGCCGGGTGCCAACCGGGCTGCATATTTTGTTACTGATGCCGGTGTCGGTGGCGGCTGTCTGGCTTTGTTTTTCACTCAGTCCGTGGATTGAGCAGGCATTTTTTGCCGGGGATATTCGCAGTTATCTGACGAATGTCTGGGGCATCGGATACGATCAGCGCAATGCGCTGGTGGTGGGGATTGCGATGGGATTTGCGGTGATCCCGACGATTTTTACGATTGCTGAAGATGCGATTTATTCCGTGCCGTCTCATCTGAGTCATGGCTCGCTGGCGCTGGGGGCAACTTCCTGGCAAACCCTGACTCGCGTTGTCCTGCTCACCGCAAGTCCCGGCATTTTCTCTGCGGTGATGATGGGGCTGGGCCGTGCGGTCGGAGAGACGATGATCGTGCTGATGGCGACGGGAAATACGCCGATGATGGACTGGAATGTGCTGGAAGGCTTGCGGACGTTGTCGGCGACTATTGCGATTGAAATGCCGGAGTCGGAAGTGGGCAGTGCCCATTACCGGGTGCTTTTTCTGGCGGCCTTTGTCTTGTTTGTCTTTACTTTTTTCTTCAATACCCTGGCAGAGATTGTCCGTCAGCGACTGCGTGAGAAATACAAGTCGCTGTGAGTGCCGGGGCTTAGGCTGAGTTGCAGAATTAATGTTGAAATGGATGCGTTTCGGATCGCCCTGGATCTGGCTGACCGCAGGCTCGGTCAGTCTCAGTCTGCTGGCGGTGCTGGGATTATTGCTGATGATTGGCTGGCAGGGGTTAAGCTACTTCTGGCCAGCGCCTGTATACCAGTTCTCGGTGGCGATGGCCGACCGGCAACAGGTTGTGCTGGGCGAAATTTATGAAACCAAAGCCGTGCCGCGCCAGCAATTGCTGGAGGCGGGCTACACGCTGAAGGGCAATGATAGTCCAACCATTGATCGCTACCTGATTAAAACCGGTAACCGGGAACTGGCTGATCTGGATTTCGTGACTGTGCTGGCGACTCAGATTCAGTCACAAACCGTTGCCCGCGGGGTGGCTGTGATGGACAGAGTGCGGAACGGTAAGTTCTACGGCTATCCACAGGCTGTGGTGGATGGTCATACCCGCCATGAAGTGTCATCGCTGACGATGCTGGAAACCTGGCTGACAGAAGCGGAGGTGATGCGTGAAGCCATCCGGGAACTGAATGACAGCCAGTATATTCCGTTGTACCGGCAGCTGGCGGGAATGAAAAGTCAGCATGGCAACACGGCTTCAGAAACAACGCAGCAGACCATACAGGCGAAGTTAGACACGGTGACGCAACAGCTGGCGCAGATGAGGCAAACACTGGATGGACAGGCGCTGCTGGTGAAAGATGCGCAGGGGCAGACAGTTCGAATCCCGCTGGCCGAGATTTTGTATCTCTGGTATCCCAACGATATGTCACTGCCTGAAAAAGTGGCGCACTGGGGCCGTCAGATCGGGCACTTTGTGACCGATGCACCCCGCGAAGCCAATACGGAAGGGGGGGTGTTCCCGGCCATTTTCGGAACGGTGCTGATGGTGTTACTGATGAGTGTCATTGTCACGCCACTCGGGGTACTGGCAGCAATATACTTACATGAATATGCGGAGCAGAATCGGTTTACTCGTCTGATTCGGGTGGCGGTGATTAATCTGGCCGGTGTCCCTTCGATTGTGTATGGGGTGTTTGGTCTGGGCTTTTTTGTGTATATGGTTGGCGGCACCATTGATGAGATTTTCTTTTCTGATCAGCTGCCGGCTCCGACCTTCGGAACGCCGGGCATTCTATGGTCGGCACTGACCCTGGCCATTTTGACTTTACCGGTTGTGATTGTGTCAACCGAAGAGGGGCTGGCACGGATACCCCCTTCGATTCGCCATGGTTCGCTGGCCTTAGGGGCGACACAGGCGGAAACGTTGTGGCGGATTGTGATTCCAATGGCCAGTCCGGCCATTATGACCGGACTGATTCTCGCAGTTGCAAGGGCTGCCGGTGAAGTTGCACCGCTGATGCTGGTCGGGGTCGTGAAAATGGCCCCTTCACTGCCCGTTGATGCGCAGTTTCCGTATCTGCATTTAGATCGGAAGTTCATGCATCTTGGCTACCATATTTATGATGTGGGCTTTCAAAGTCCGAATGTTGAGGCAGCCCGGCCGCTGGTCTATGCGACGTCACTGTTGCTGGTGACTGTGATTGTGGGGTTGAACCTGACCGCAATCGGGATTCGTAATCACCTGCGGGAGAAATTCCGCGATCTGGAACAATAACGAGAAGGATGTAGATGTTTTCATTCAACGCCAGTATGGACTTGCTCAAGCCAGTCGATCTGACCGCATTATCCGAGGAGAAAACGGCCCTGACCATTGACGGGTTGGATTTGTTCTATGGTCAGAAACAGGCGCTGTATCATATCGACATGAAGATTGCCAAAGGGCAGGTCACGGCGTTTATCGGTCCGTCCGGCTGTGGGAAATCAACACTTCTTCGTTGTATGAACCGGATGAACGAGCTGGTGGAAGGGTGTCGGGTGGAAGGTCAAATCCTGCTGCATGGCCGAAACATCTATGATCAGGATGTGGATGTGGCCGCTTTACGCCGTCGGGTTGGTATGGTGTTTCAACGACCGAACCCGTTTCCCAAGTCGATTTATGAAAACGTGGTGTACGGCCTGCGCCTGCAAGGGGTGAAAAACACCCGGGTATTAGATGATGCCGTGGAAAACTCTCTGCGTGGTGCGGCGTTGTGGGACGAGGTGAAAGACCGTTTACATGAGAATGCCTTTGGTTTGTCTGGTGGTCAGCAGCAGCGTCTGGTGATTGCCCGTGCGATTGCTATTGAACCTGAAGTGATCCTGCTGGATGAGCCAACGTCGGCGCTGGACCCGATTTCGACCCTGACCATTGAAGAGTTGATTAACGATCTCAAGAGAAAGTATACGGTGATTATCGTCACGCATAACATGCAGCAGGCGGCCCGGGTTTCGGACAATACAGCTTTTATGCATATGGGTGAGCTGGTGGAATATGCGTCGACCAATGATATTTTCACCACCCCGAAAGAGAAACGCACTGAAGATTATATTACTGGCCGGTATGGCTGAGGAGTGACAGATTGGATAATTTAAGCCTTAGCCGCCATATCTCCGGTCAGTTTAATGCGGAACTGGAAAGCATCCGTACCCATGTGCTGGCGATGGGTGGGCTGGTTGAGCAGCAACTGACGGATGCTCTGAAAGCCATGCACAAGCAGGATGTGGATTTGGCCCGACGGGTGATCAAAGATGATCACAAGGTGAATGCCATGGAGGTCGCCATTGATGAGGCCTGTACCCGGATCATTGCCAAGCGACAGCCGACGGCCAGTGATTTACGTCTGGTGATTGCGATTATCAAAACTATCACGGATCTGGAGCGGATCGGCGATGTGGCAGAAAGCATTGCTAAAGTTGCGCTGGAAAACTTCACCAATAAGCAATACAACCTGCTGGTGTCGCTGGAAGCGCTGGGTCAACATGCCGCCCGGATGCTGCATGAAGTGCTGGATGCTTTTGCACGGATGGATGTGAAAGCGGCGATTCGTGTGTATCAGGAAGATGATCGGATTGATAGGGAATATGAAGCGATTATCCGTCAGTTGATGACTTATATGATGGAAGATCCGCGCTCAATTCCGAACGTGCTGCAGGTGATGTGGTCAGCTCGGTCGATCGAGCGGGTTGGGGATCGCTGCCAGAACATCTGTGAATACATTATCTATTTCGTGAAAGGGAAGGATATTCGCCATACCAGCCCGCAGGAAATGGAAAATCTTCTCGACAGTCATCGTTGAACGACAGGGAGCCGGATGGTTCCCTGTCTGTCTGATAAGCCCTGGAGACTAGTCGCCATTTTTATCAAAACGATCAGGCACAAAGGTCTGTTCATCCATCGGTGGACGAGAATATCCTTCCTGGTTGATCTCCGGTAGCACGATTTCAGGGTATTCGATGTCTTCGTAAGGGATCTGGCTTAACAGGTGGGATATGCAGTTGATACGGGCTTTTTTCTTGTCGTCGCTGTCAATGACCCACCAGGGGCTCTGTTTGGTATCGGTATGGGCAAACATCTTGTCTTTGGCAGCTGAATAATCTGCCCAGCGGGAACGGGACTCCAGATCCATTGGGCTGAACTTCCAGCGTTTAATTGGGGTGTTGATTCGCTCCAGGAAGCGTTTTTCCTGCTCTTCGTCGGAAACGGAAAACCAGTACTTGATTAAGATGATGCCAGCGCGTTGCAGCATACGTTCGAATTCAGGGCAGGCCAGCAGAAACTCTTCGTACTCCTCACCGGTACAAAAGCCCATCACCTTTTCGACCCCGGCCCGGTTGTACCAACTCCGGTCGAACAGGACGATTTCACCCGCCGCCGGAAGTTGCTCGACATACCGCTGGAAATACCATTGGGAGCGTTCTTTTTCGGTGGGTTTAGGTAAGGCGACCACTCGACATACACGCGGGTTGAGCTTTTCAGTGATCCGCTTGATGGTGCCGCCTTTGCCTGCTGCATCCCGGCCTTCAAAAATCACGACAACGCGTAAGCCTTCCTGTTTCACCCATTCCTGGCATTTCACCAGCTCGATTTGGAGTCGTTCCAGCTCGCTTTCATAGTCTTTTTTCTTGAGTTTGCTTTCAAATTGTTGATTAGACATATAACGCATCACATTCCTGTTCGCTGACTTCAAGCTTAATCATAGCGTGTTTGATGCAACAGTTATGTGATCGATTGACTATGGTGGTTGTTTTGATGACTCCGCTCCCGGTAGAGAGCGGAGAGGATGTTTAAGAACGGAGTGCACGCAGCACGGCTGCAATTTTCTCGCTGCTGGTCACCGGAATCGCAAAGTCATCCACGTCCTGACTGCCCATATGTGCTTCTGAAGCCACATGCATCATCTGGCTTGGCCTTGTGTGCTTGCCGGATAAATGCAGCTCTCTGACACCGGTACGAGACAGAATTTGTGCGGCGTTGTCGGCGGTGACACCGGCACCGGCCATAATGCTGAGACGGTTACCGCAGTAGCGAACCATGTCTGCCAAGGTATCCGCGCCTTCCAGGGCACTGGCCTTTAGTCCGGAAGTGAGTACGCGCTCACATCCGGCGCTCATCAGGATATCAAGCGCCTCATGGTAATCAGCACACTGATCAATGGCGCGATGGAAGGTGACGCCCAGTCCCTGCGCTGCTTGCATCAGTGCAGATAATTGAACTGTATCAATCTGACCATCCCGGGTCAGGACGCCAATCACCACGCCTTGCAACCCCGCCTGTTTGGCGGCGTGAATATCAGCCAGCATGATCTCCAGGTCTTCGTCGGAAAACAGAAAGTCGCCCTGACGGGGGCGGATCATGGCATACACCGGAATCTTTGCAGTACGCGCAGCCTGACGCATGAAGCCGAGGCTCGGTGTGAGTCCGCCCAGCGAGAGTGACGAACACAGTTCAATGCGGGTGGCACCGCCTTGTTGCGCGGCATGAAGTGATTCGATGTTATCAATACAGACTTCAAGATGAGTCAGCGGGAATGAGGTCATGAGACAGCCTTTCACAAGAAAACTTCGGCTGAGTGTAATCGGAGACCGTGCGGGTGTCGAAGGGCGGGATCAACAAGTGTTGAACCGGTAGAAAAATAAGCCCGGCACAAAGGCCGGGCTGAGCAATTTTAGCGCAAGGCTGAGATTACAGGTCTGCAGTGTGCTCAGACAGGTAAGCTGCAACGCCTTTAGGAGAAGCGTCCATACCCGCTTTACCTTCTTCCCATTGTGCTGGGCAAACTTCACCGTTCTTCTGGTGGAAGTTCAGAGCGTCAACCATACGCAGCATCTCGTCGATGTTACGGCCCAGTGGCAGGTCGTTCACAACTTGGTGACGAACAACACCTTCTTCGTCAATCAGGAAAGAACCACGGAAAGCAACGCCAGCTTCTGGGTGCTCAACGTCGTATGCTTTACAGATTTCGTGCTTCACGTCAGCGATCAGAGGGTACTTCACCTGGCCGATACCGCCGTCTTCAACAGCAGTGTTACGCCATGCGTTGTGAGAGAACTGAGAATCGATCGATACACCGATAACTTCAACACCTTTCGCTTGGAAGTCAGCGAAACGCTTGTCGAAAGCAATCAGTTCAGAAGGACATACGAAAGTGAAGTCCAGTGGGTAGAAGAATACAACCGCTTTTTTACCTTCAGTGAACTGCTTGAAGTTGAAGTTTTCAACGATTTCACCGTTACCCAGAACTGCAGCAGCTGTGAAATCTGGTGCTTGACGACCTACTAGTACCATGTTGGTGCTCCTAATATTGGAATGATTACCACCCCCAAAGGGCAGTTCCTGATAAAACAGGACACACTATAGCGAAAGTGCTACATTGAAAAAAGTGGAATAAATAGATTATTACAATCGAAAAATACGATGAGTAAATTTCCCTCTCTAAAACAGCTCCATTATCTGGTGACACTCTATGAAACCCGTCATTTTGGTGAAGCCGCCAAACTCTGTTTTGTCAGTCAGTCGACTTTAAGTTCCGGGATCCAGAACCTGGAAGATCTGATTGGCTGTCAGTTGATTGAACGGGATAACAAAGCCCTGGTCTTTACCGCGATCGGGGAAGAAGTGGTGGTCCGCAGCCGTGAACTGCTGGCACGCACGCAGGATATGATGGAGCTATCCAAAAGTGGTGACGATACCATGACAGGGCAGGTCAGGCTGGGATGTATTCCGACAATTGCCCCTTTCCTGCTGGGTGATCTGGTGCAGGCGGTCAACCGTCGTTATCCGCAACTCCACCTTTTATTACGGGAAGACACCACGGATAATTTGCTCAGCGCTTTGCGAAATGGTGATATGGATGTTCTGATTCTGGCGCTGCCGGTTGAGATCAGTGGCATGCATAGTCAGGTTGTCGGGCGAGACCCGTTTAAGATGGTGCTGAGCAAAACGCAAGCGGGTCAGGTCAGGGTTCCTTTGCGATATGCAGATTTACCCGATGAATCCGTTTTTTTACTGGAGAAAGAGCATTGCCTGACCGGCCATGCCGTCTCGGCTTGTCAGCTAGACAGCAAAGAAAAGATCAACCCCTTTACAGCCACCAGCCTGCATACCCTGGTGCAGATGGTGTCAAACGGCTTAGGCTCGACATTCATTCCCCAAATGGCGATTAAGCATGGTTTGGTGGATAACCCGGATCTGGTGATCCTGGACCCGCCCGGCCAAGCGGCATTTCGGGAAATTGGTCTGGTCTGGCGGCCAACCTCAAGTCGAACTTCCACATTTCAGAGTCTCGCTGACATAGTCGCAGACCTGCTTTAATCGCATTCAGGATGCTCGGCAGAGATAATTTTATTTTTTGGTGGAATATTCTGCCGATCTTAAGCTCCTGTGAATCTTTATTCTGTTCCGTGTTTTTCACAAGTCTTTCATTTTGTAGGTTTTTTTTGTTTCGTTCAAAAAAACAATTCTGTTTTTCGCGGCTTCAATCATCCCCAGGCTGTATGACTCTCTGAAATCTCGACTATAAATGTATTTAGATTGAGTGGTTTGCGACCACTCGATACTTTTCATATTGTTTAAAACGTATTTTTCACCGCTGTTACTATTGTGTAAATATGTAATTAAATTACGTAATCAACAACACTTCAGCGCATTAAATGAAAAGATCTGGAAAAACCAAAAATATCGCTCAGAGCTGTTTTAATTTAGTGTTTTGAGTAATGACTCTATTTTCAGTATATGGTTGATTTTTATCAATTATTTGTGTTTTGTTGGCCTTTGTGGTTTTTGTGAGGGTTTGCCATTTCTGATTTATTCAGGCAACGTATAGACCATGTTTCAGCCAAAGGTGGTCTAAGATAAAAATCAGCCACTCGATTTGTGGGTGGTTATTTAGTTACATTTGGCTGTTTGGAAGGAAGTGGGGAGTTTACATGGATATGGAAAATCAACACCAGTTTGGTCAACTGACGCTGACGGCATTTTCAGAAGCACAACACGATATTCTGAGTGAGGAAGCCGTGGCTTTTGTGGAAAAACTGGTGACCCGATTTGCTGCCCGTGTGCCAGAACTGTTGGCGACACGAGAAGCGCGTCAGCAGGCGATTGATGGTGGAAAACTGCCCGATTTTCTGCCGGAGACCCAAGCGATTCGTGACGGTGACTGGACTATTCAGAATATTCCGGCTGATTTGCAGGATCGCCGGGTGGAAATTACCGGTCCGGTTGAGCGCAAAATGGTGATCAATGCCCTGAATGCAAATGTCAAAGTGTTTATGGCTGACTTTGAAGATTCATTTGCGCCGGCCTGGCCTGCGGTCATTGATGGGCAGCGTAATCTGCGCGATGCGGTGAACCGTACGATTTCATATACACAGCCTGAAACCGGGAAGGTGTATGCGCTCAAGGACGATCCCGCGGTTCTGATTTGCCGGGTACGTGGCTTGCACTTGCCGGAAAAACATGTGTTGTGGCAGGGCAATCCGATCCCGGGAGCATTGCTTGATTTTGGTCTGTACTTCTTTCACAACCATCAGCAATTGCTGGCGAGCGGCAGTGGCCCGTACTTTTACATTCCTAAACTCCAGGCGTATCAGGAAGCAGCATGGTGGAGCGATGTCTTCAGCTTTGCGGAAGATGAACTGGGCTTGTCTCGTGGCACCGTGAAAGCGACGGTGTTGATTGAGACCCTGCCTGCAGTCTTCGAAATGCATGAAATTCTCTACAGCCTGAAAGAACATATTGTGGGGCTGAACTGTGGCCGTTGGGATTACATCTTCAGTTACATCAAGACGTTGAGAAATCATCCGGATCGGATTCTGCCAGACCGTCAGGTCGTGACGATGGACAAGCCGTTTCTCAATGCTTATTCGCGCTTGCTGGTGAAAACCTGTCATCGCCGTGGCGCGTTTGCCATGGGAGGTATGGCCGCTTTCATTCCATCGAAAGATCCGGAGCAAAATGCCTGGGTGCTGAACAAGATTCAGACTGACAAAGCGCTGGAAGCGCAAAACGGTCATGACGGCACCTGGGTGGCGCATCCGGGACTGGCCGATACCGCCCGTGCTGTCTTTGATGAATGCCTTGGGACACGTCAGAACCAGCTGGATGTGACCCGGGACAGCGATGCACCAATGACGGCTGCTGAGCTGTTGGCGCCTTGCGAAGGTGAGCGGACCGAAGACGGTATGCGCCACAACATTCGTGTGGCTGTGCAATACATCGAAGCCTGGATTTCCGGCAACGGCTGTGTCCCGATTTACGGCCTGATGGAAGATGCGGCGACGGCGGAAATCTCCCGAGCATCCATCTGGCAGTGGATCAAACATGGCAAGACACTGAGCAATGGTCAGGTTGTCACGAACGCATTGTTTGAGCAGATGCTGGCGGAAGAGATGCAGGTACTGGCGCAGGAAGTCGGGACTGAGCGTTTCGGGCAAGGGCGATATCAGGAAGCGGCTGCCATGATGGCCCGGTTAACGACCAGTGAAGAACTGGTGACCTTCCTGACGCTGCCCGGTTACGAATACCTCGAATAGCAGGGGTGTACGAAACAAGGTAACCCAAGGAATACACAACAAAAAGCACGGTGTGCAATGGCCTCTGTCCGGTTTGTCCGGACAGGGGAAGCCCAAGAAAACCCATTGAAAACTCAACCGCAGAACCTCCAGATTTTGCGAACTATCGTCACATAATACGAGGGATTTATTATGACTCTGACTCGCCAGCAACAGATTGAAGCCATTGAAAAGGACTGGGCTGAGAATCCACGTTGGAAAAACGTGAAGCGTACTTATACAGCGGAGGATGTGGTGAACCTGCGCGGCTCGGTCGTCCCGGCGAACACACTGGCGCAGCGTGGTGCAGACAAGCTGTGGGATTTGGTGAACGGCTCGGCGAAGAAAGGCTATGTTAACTGCCTTGGAGCGTTGACAGGGGGCCAGGCGGTCCAACAGGCGAAAGCTGGTATCGAAGCGATTTATCTGTCTGGCTGGCAGGTCGCGGCGGATAACAATACGGCGTCGTCGATGTATCCGGATCAATCTCTGTATCCGGTGGACTCTGTGCCTGCCGTTGTGAAGCGGATTAATAACTCTTTCCGACGCGCAGATCAGATCCAGTGGGCAAACGGCAAGAGTCCTGAAGAGGGTGGCATTGACTACTTCCTGCCAATTGTTGCCGACGCGGAAGCGGGTTTTGGGGGCGTGCTGAATGCTTATGAGCTGATGCGCAGCATGATTGATGCGGGCGCAGCCGGTGTTCACTTTGAAGACCAGCTGGCCTCGGTGAAAAAATGTGGTCACATGGGCGGTAAAGTGCTTGTTCCGACTCAGGAAGCGGTACAAAAACTGGTTGCGGCCCGACTGGCAGCGGACGTTGCGGGAACCACAACGCTGGTGATTGCCCGGACCGATGCGAACGCAGCTGATCTGCTGACCTCTGATTGTGACCCATACGATGCCGATTTCATCACGGGTGATCGGACAGCAGAAGGTTTTTACCGTGTACGTGCCGGGATTGATCAGGCGATTGCCCGCGGTCTGGCCTACGCTCCATATGCTGACCTGATTTGGTGTGAAACCGCAACACCTTGTCTGGAAGAAGCGCGTCAGTTTGCTGAAGCAATTCATGCGAAATATCCGGATCAGCTACTGGCTTACAACTGCTCGCCTTCTTTCAACTGGGAAAAGAATCTGGATGCTGAGACCATTGCCAAGTTCCAGCAGGAACTGTCGGACATGGGCTATAAGTACCAGTTCATTACACTGGCGGGTATCCACAACATGTGGTTCAACATGTTTGAACTGGCCCACGCTTACGCGCAGGGCGAGGGGATGCGTCATTATGTCGAGAAAGTTCAGCGTCCTGAATTTGCTGCGGCCGAGAAGGGTTATACCTTTGTGGCTCACCAGCAGGAAGTGGGAACCGGCTATTTTGACAAGATGACCAACGTGATTCAGGGCGGAAACTCTTCGGTGACCGCACTGACCGGCTCGACCGAGGAAGATCAGTTCTGAGTCCAGTTCTGAGCAGACTGATCGGATTGACCGAGCAATCTATCCTAGTTAGTCCATTTCGCAGCGGTTGCCTGCAAAGGTATTGCGATTCGCGTTATCTTCACATCGGGGCTGGTCACGCAGCCCCGGCAAGGTAGCCTTTTAACTTTGAATTTGTTATCGCCTTGGGAGCCTCTGGCTCCCCTTTTTCTTTCAAGGCAAGCGATGTCAGCATTGTTCTCTCTTCTTACACCTGAGTGTGTCCCTGCTGGATGAGTGAATCCCGGCTTTCCAGCCAATAGGCTTTCGATGCTTGCATCAGTCGCGGATAGAGAATGAAGAAACTCTGTTCCAGTGCCTGATAATGTGCGGCCAGAAAGGGCGGACATTCTGTCAAGGCATGCAGTTTTGGCCGTCTGATGGCCATTCGTGCCAGCGCATGGTGGATGGCCGATTCCTGCTGATATTGCAACAACCATTCCTGTGTCCACATGCGACGGGTCATCTGTTGATAGGTCTCCGGCTCGGGTTCCTGAAATTGCTCGATCTCATGCCGGGCCTGTTGAACAAACTGTGCCAAGGGTAAGTCGTGAAAGGCCGTCCAGTGGCGGGCCAGATAATGATCCCAAATCATATCCAGTGCAATGCCGCTGACCCGCCGAATCGTGGGCGGAAATTGTTGCCGCCAGGCTCTGATTTCGGGCTGACTGTCGATGTAGCTGTCAACAAAGCGATGCAGTTTGATCCCCGCAGCAACATCTGGTGTATAGAAACGGTAAGGATCCCCCCGAACAAAGTCGGCCAGAAGATTTCCTGTGAGATTGCTTTGGCAGTGGTCTGCCAGGTGGAGGTGTGCAAGAAAATTCATCGTGTTCGTGTTCGTGTTCGTGGTCGTGTTCGTGGTCGTGTTCGTGGTCGAGGGAACGCTCAATAAAACTGTAACAGCTCTACACGAAATTGGGCAGTCCGGATCATCAGTCAGGAATTCGTGAGCCTTGGAATAGGAGGTTGCACAAAAATGCGGCATTGCGTCCAACTTTCTGACAGGGTGACTCGTTCCGAAGAATGAAGTGAGCTTTGTCGGTCTGTGTCACATTGTGGTTGGTATTTTTTTATACACTGTGATGAGGGCTTGTTGATCTTTCGTGGTTCATTTTTGCCTGAGCGCAACGCGTTTTTGTCCTAGTGCAGACGCAGCGCGAAGAAACAAACCGTTGCGTGGTGCTGAGTCAGCGTGAGCAAAAATCGCGAGAGGCCCGCAACCTCTGGGCGTCGCGGACCAAATCTCTTTCGGCATGGCAGTTTAGAATGATGAAACGAACGATATCAAAATGGGTAGTCGCCGGAGTTGTAGGGATGTGCTCTGCGGTCAGCAGTCCGGTTTTTTCAGCGCAAAATTCTGCGCAGGAATCGCAGGCGCCTGTTGCAAGAGTGATTGGTGGAACCACAACCTATGCGGGAGAGCTTCCCTGGCAGGCACTGATTTATATTGATTACGGGAATGACGGCAACGAAGTCTATCAGTGTGGGGGCGTGATCATTGACAGGAACACCGTGCTGACTGCTGCACACTGTATGCAACATAACAATGTGGCGGCAAAGACGTACGAAATTATGGTTTGGGGCGGCATTACGTCTACGACCAGTGCAACGTTGGGGAACGCGCACACTGTGGTCAGTGTGACGGTCCATCCAGACTATGATGCGACGACGTTTACCAACGATATTGCGCTGCTGCGTCTGATGACAAGTTTTTCGAGTTCAGTCCAGCCGATTCAGATTGCAACCCTCGGTGAGCAGAGTCAGGCTGATTTAGCCTTTGAGAATACGTATGTGCATGGTGGCGAAAATCCGGAAAATTTACTGGTTTCCGGCTGGGGGCGGACCTCAACAGATCCGAAAGCCACCGTTTCCCATGAGTTAATGCATACCTTGCTTTCCGGGGTACCTGACGACTACTGCAACAGTGTCTGGAGTAATATTAATTCAACGAATCTGGATCGGTTTGTGTGTGCTATCTCTCCTTTTCCTCAGGTTGATCGGGATAGTTGTCAGGGGGATTCTGGCGGGCCGCTCGTCTGGCAGAATCCTCAGGTCAGTGCTGATTCGGATTTTGGACTGCGACTGGTGGGGCTGGTGAGTTTCGGTGCCCAGTGTGCATCAGATGTCCCTTCAGTGTATACGGAGGTGGCTCACTACAGAACCTGGATTAGCTCGGTTGTCGGCAATCGTTTTAATTTCGATCCTGAGCCGGTTTTTACGAGTGACCCTTTTCTCAATGCAGAACGTCTTGGTAAAAATACATCCTCTTCTGATGGGGTGGGGGATGCCAGCGGTGGCTCGGGTGGAGGGAGCCTGACACTGGGGGGGATTCTGGGATTGTTCGGGGTGTTCCTCTGGCGAATCCGTGAAAAATCAATCAGATAAGTCTGCTTTTGATGATGGCTGGCGCTGAAGGAGTACACTGTACTCATTGCCTTCAAGTTGTCTGATGATGGCTCACTGAGCTTTACCGCCTTGTGGCTTTGGCGGTGATGTACAGGGCTTCGCAAATTTAACCCGGATTATCAGTTATGCAACAATTGCTGAAAATCGCAGGGTTTTATAATTAAGCCACTGTCTTTGAAGAGGGGATGCAGTGATGAAGGCCCCTGTCGCTATCTGTCTGTTTTATCTCTGTAGTTTCTTGTCGTTCACTTCTTTGCCTGCACATGCGCAGGCTGAATCGAGTACACAGGATGAACAGGCGCCTCAAGCAACAGCAAGAATAATTGGCGGTATTTTCACGCAAGCAGGGGAGTTGCCCTGGCAGGCTTTTGTGAGAATCGATTTTTCCGAAAATGGCACGGAGGCATACCAGTGCGGCGGTGTCGTCATTGATCAGGAAACCGTGCTGACGGCGGCACATTGCATGGTGAATGCTGGCCGGATGGCGACTCCCCAGCATGTTCGGGTGTGGGCTGGGATTACTTCCCTGGAAAATGCAAGCAACCAGAACATGACACCGGTGAGTACCATTGTCGTCCATCCCAATTACAACAGCAGTAATTTTCACCATGACATCGCTATCATTCGTCTGGCGATGAGTTTACCTCCCAGGGCAATTCCGCTTCGAATTGCGTCGATAGGCACGCAGCAGCGGGCCGATACGGAGTTTGCCAACACCTGGGTTGTGAACGGGGCGCGGCCTGCTAATTTACTGGTCAGTGGCTGGGGCAGTGTTGTCCCCGGAAATGACCGCGGTGTCATCCTTCTCAAGCAAACCTTGTTGTCTGGCGTGCCAGACCGAAGTTGTGATGCGTTGTGGGGGAGTACAGTTTATCCGCAGGTGTACAGCTTGTTTGTTTGCGCTGGCCCACCGACACCGGAACTCTACCGGGATAGTTGCTTTGGGGACTCCGGTGGCCCGCTGGTCTGGCGGGATCCACAGGCGAGCAGTGATCCGGATTTTGGTCTTCGTTTAGTGGGACTGGTCAGCTTTGGCGAAGGATGTGCGGGCAATCTGCCCGGGGTTTATACGCAGGTTTCCACTTACCTGAGCTGGATCGATTCTGTGCTCGGAAGTGGTTTCAACCCTACGCCGGCTTCCGTGTTTACGACGAATCCGTTTCTACAGGATTACAGTCGAGCGGGGCTGGAGGATTTTGGAACCCGAACGAACAATGGGAGTGACGGTGGTGGCAGCGTTTCACTGTTTGTTTTGTTTGCGTTGCTATGGCTGGTGTTCCGACGTTTTTCTGACGGAATACGCATGGATTGATTGGCGAGTTCTCGGCTAAGCCGGATAGAAATCATTTCATCCCATTTCAGCAGGCTTGATATTGCAGTGTGGCAGCCTATACTAGCTGCCTGCTGTAATTTAGGGCCTAAAAAATGCAAGTTTCAGATTTTCACTTTGACCTTCCCGATGAATTGATTGCACGTTACCCGCAACCTGAGCGCTCTGCGAGCCGTCTGCTGCAACTGAACGGTAATAGCGGCGATGTGCAGCATCAATCGTTTAAAAATGTGTTGGATCTGGTACAGCCTGGTGACTTGCTGGTCTTTAACAATACCCGTGTGATTCCTGCCCGTATGTTTGGTCGTAAAGCCAGCGGCGGAAAGCTGGAAGTGCTGGTCGAGCGACTGCTGGATGACAAAAGTATTCTGGCCCATGTTCGTGCATCGAAAGCACCAAAACCGGGAACACAGTTGCTGCTGGGTGAAAACGATGAGTTTGAGGCTGAAATGGTCGCCCGACACGATGCCTTGTTTGAAATTCGTTTCAACAGTGCACTGACGGTTCTGGAGATTCTGGAAACAGTCGGGCATATGCCGCTACCGCCTTATATTGATCGTCCGGATGAAGAGGCGGATAAAGAGCGCTATCAGACGGTTTACAATGCAAAACCGGGGGCAGTTGCTGCGCCAACAGCCGGGTTGCACTTCGATGATCAGCTGCTGGCGGATATCAAAGCGAAAGGGGTTGAGTTTGCTTTCGTCACCCTGCATGTTGGTGCGGGAACCTTCCAGCCAGTTCGTGTTGATGATATTCACGATCACCACATGCATGCCGAGTACGTTGAAGTACCGCAGGACGTGGTGGATGCAATCAAAGCCACCCGTGAGCGCGGCGGACGTGTGATTGCGGTCGGGACGACCTCGGTTCGGTCGCTGGAAAGTGCGGCACAGGATGCCCTGAAGCAAGGCACTGAGCTGGTGCCGTTTTTCGGTGATACCGATATCTTCATTTTCCCCGGCTATGAATTCCAGCTGGTGGATGTGCTGATTACGAACTTCCACTTACCGGAATCGACGCTGATTATGCTGGTGAGCGCGTTTGCCGGTTATGAGCACACTATGAATGCGTATCAACAGGCTGTGGCGCAAAAGTACCGTTTCTTCAGCTACGGCGACTCGATGTTTATTCATCGCCGTCAGGCTTAAGCGGGCAAATTCCAGCTGTCGGGCACAGTGTCGTGTCTGTTTTGCGGATAATCCGAACTTTTTGATGAATTCACTGTCTGGCTTCGTGCCGGACAGTTTGCGATCTCGCTGAGATCAACGGTGCATCAGGCGAGAGTCCTTTTGCATGTATCTTGGGTCAACTGACCTGAATGTCAGACTGTTTCTCTGGCAATTGGAGGCTTTGTGAAATTTGAATTAGATAAATCTCTGGGACGTGCACGTCGTGGCCGTCTGGTTTTTGAGCGCGGCACTGTCGAAACCCCAGCTTTTATGCCAGTGGGAACTTACGGCACTGTGAAGGGCATGACGCCGGAAGAAGTGAAAGAGACTGGCGCACAAATTCTGCTGGGGAATACCTTCCACCTGTGGTTGCGTCCGGGCCAGGAAGTGATGAAACTGCATGGCGATCTGCATGACTTTATGCAGTGGCAGGGGCCAATCCTGACCGACTCAGGCGGTTTCCAGGTGTTCAGTCTGGGTGATATCCGTAAGATCACGGAAGAAGGCGTACATTTCCGTAACCCGGTGAATGGCGACAAGATTTTCATGGATGCCGAGAAATCGATGGAAATTCAGTACGACCTGGGTTCAGATGTTGTGATGATTTTCGACGAGTGTACGCCTTACCCGGCAACGCACGAAGAAGCGAAGCAATCGATGGAAATGTCACTGCGCTGGGCGAAACGCAGTCGGAATCATTTCGACAAACTGGAAAATAAAAACGCGCTGTTCGGCATTGTTCAGGGTGGCGTGTATGAAGATCTGCGCGATGTGTCTGTGAAAGGTCTGACTGAAATCGGCTTTGACGGCTACGCTGTCGGTGGCCTGGCAGTGGGTGAGCCGAAAGAAGACATGCACCGTGTGCTGGAACACACCTGTCCGCAATTACCGGAAGATAAGCCACGTTACCTGATGGGTGTGGGTAAACCGGAAGACTTGGTCGAAGGTGTTCGCCGCGGGATCGACATGTTTGACTGTGTGATGCCAACCCGTAACGCACGAAACGGCCACCTGTTTGTCACGGGCGGTGTGATCAAGATCCGTAATGCGAAACATAAAACGGATACAAGTCCACTGGATCCGCATTGTGACTGTTACACTTGTCGCAACTACTCGAAGGCGTATCTGTATCACCTGGATAAATGTAATGAAATTTTGGGTGCACGCCTTAATACAATCCATAACTTACGTTACTATCAGCGTTTGATGGAAAGCATTCGTCAGGCGATTGAAGAAGATCGTTTCGACGCATTTGTAGAAGAGTTCTACGCGCGCCGGAACCGCGAAGTTCCACCATTGAAAGACGTTTAACAATAACGAGGACGTGAATAAATGAGTCTTTTTATTTCTCAGGCACACGCAGCTGCCGAAGGCGCACCACAAGGTGGTGGCATGCAGCTGTTTATTATGCTGGCCCTGTTTGCGGTCATTTTCTACTTTATGATTTACCGTCCGCAGGCGAAACGTGTGAAAGAGCACAAGAACCTGATGGCTTCAATGGGTAAAGGGGATGAAGTGCTGACCAACGGTGGTCTGGTTGGCAAGATCACGAAAGTGTCAGAAGAAAATGATTACATTGTGATCGCACTGAATGACACCACTGAAGTGACAATCAAGAAAGATTTCGTTTCTGCGGTTCTGCCAAAGGGCACAATGAAATCTCTGTAATTTATGGCTTTGAAGGATCTTCTCAGTGTTAAACCGGTATCCCTTGTGGAAGAACCTGATGGTGGTGTTCGCACTGCTGATCGGTTTGCTTTATGCGCTTCCCAATGTGTTCGGTGAAGATCCAGCGATCCAAATCTCCGGGGCGCGTGGCGCCTCGGTAGAGATGTCCTCGCTGGATAAGGTGACCGAGCAACTTAATCAAGATAATCTCTCCTATAAATCTGTCGCATTCGAAAACGGGGCTATTCTGGTCCGCTTCAAAGACACTGAGACTCAAATCAGTGCCCGCGATTTACTGAATCAATCTCTTGGCGACAACTATGTTGTTGCATTGAACCTGGCACCATCCACACCGAAATGGCTGGAAAGCCTGGGTGCATCACCAATGAAACTGGGTCTGGACCTGCGCGGCGGCGTGCACTTCCTGATGGAAGTGGATATGGATGCTGCGATGGAAAAACTGATGACTCAGCAGGAAGACACTTTCCGTTCTGAGCTTCGTGAAGCCCGTATCCGTTACCGTGCAATCAGTGTCAAAGACAATGGCGTAGAAATTCGTCTGCGTAACGATGAGCAGGTTCAGCAAGCGAAGCGTGAGCTGTCGAAGCTTCATCCGGACATGCAGTTCATTGAAGGCAGTGGTTTTGCATTGAAAGCCAGCTTCAGTGACGCCCGGATGCAGGAAATCCGCAATTATGCTGTGGCTCAGAATATTACTATTTTGCGTAACCGTGTGAATGAGCTGGGTGTGGCAGAGCCGCTGGTTCAGCGCCAGGGTGCAAACCGCATTGTGGTTGAATTGCCGGGTGTTCAGGATACGGCACGCGCGAAAGAAATTTTGGGTGCAACGGCAACACTGGAATTCCGCGAAGTGGATAGCAGTACTGATCTGGCCGCAGCCGCCTCTGGTCGGGTACCGCCGGGCAGCGAGATGAAGCTTTCCCGTGATGGAAACCCTGTCGTGCTGAAAAAACGTGTGATTCTTGAAGGTTCACACATCACAGATGCCAGCTCCAGCAATGATGAATATGGCCGTCCGCAGGTGAATATTTCACTGGATAGTGAAGGCGGTAACAAGATGACGGCTTTCTCACGGAACAATGTGGGTAAGCTGATGGCAACGCTGTTTATTGAATATAAAGACAGCGGCAAGCGTTCTCCGGAAGGGAAAGTGATTCTGGAGAAGCATGAAGAAGTCATCAATCAGGCAACTATTCAGACAGCACTGGGCCGTAACTTCCGGATTACCGGCATTGATACGCAGGCTGAAGCGCACAATCTGGCACTGTTACTGCGTGCGGGTGCCCTGATTGCACCGATCTCAATTGTGGAAGAGCGGACCATTGGCCCGTCTATGGGTCAGCAGAACATCGACATGGGTATCCAGGCTTGTATCTGGGGCATGATTGCGGTGATGTTGTTTACCCTGATTTACTATCGTAAGTTCGGTCTGATTGCTAACCTGGCACTGGCAATGAACCTGGTGCTCATCATTGGTGTTATGTCGATGATCCCGGGTGCGACCATGACCTTGCCAGGGATTGCCGGTATCGTTCTGACGGTCGGTATGGCGGTGGATGCCAACGTGCTGATTTTTGAACGGATCCGTGAAGAAATTCGCGAAGGTCGCAGTCCGCAACAGGCAATTCAGCAGGGTTATGCGAATGCGTTCAGCACCATTGCGGATGCCAACATTACGACGCTGATCACCGCGATTATTCTGTTCGCTGTGGGGACTGGGGCCATTAAAGGCTTCGCGGTCACCCTGTCGATCGGTATTCTGACCTCTATGTTTACTGCGATTGTAGGCACCCGGATGCTGGTGAACCTGCTGTATGGCGGTAAGCGTATCGATAAGCTGTCGATCTAAGGAGACGCTGACATGTTTCAAATCTTGAAAGCGGATAAAGTGATCGACTTTATGCGTTGGTCGAAACTGGCCTTCGTTCTGTCTGCGGTGATGATCACTGCGTCTATTGGCGTGGTTGTGACCAAAGGGATGAACTGGGGGCTGGACTTCACTGGCGGAACGCTGATTGAAGTTGGCTTTGAGCAGCCAGCTGAACTGGGCAAGATCCGTGATTCGCTGGAAGCAGCGGGCTTTGGTGATGCCGTCGTGCAGAACTTCGGCACGGCTCGTGATGTGATGGTTCGTCTTCAGCCGCGTGAAGGCGTTGCCGGTGAAACATTGGGAAATCAAATCCTGGATGCACTGCGTGACGGAACGCACCAGAACGTCGAAATGCGCCGGATTGAGTTTGTTGGCCCGAATGTGGGCGACGAGCTGGCTGAAGCTGGCGGTCTGGCAATTCTGGTCTCTCTGATCTGTATTCTGCTGTATGTATCGATTCGTTTTGAGTGGCGTCTGGCTGCCGGTGCGGTTCTGGCGCTGGCCCATGACGTGATCATTACCGTGGGTATTTTCTCACTGATGCAGATTGAAGTGGATCTGACCATTGTTGCAGCCTTGCTGACGGTTGTGGGTTACTCACTCAACGACACCATCGTTGTCTTCGACCGGATTCGTGAGAACTTCCGGAAAATGCGTAAGGGTGGTCCGGCTGAAGTGATGAACAGTTCGATTACTCAGACCTTAAGCCGTACCCTGATCACATCGGGGACGACATTGTTTGTGGTGATTGCCCTGTTCATGAAAGGCGGAACCATGATCCATGGCTTTGCCGCTGCATTGCTGATTGGTATTACCGTCGGTACTTATTCTTCTATTTACGTGGCTTCTGCACTGGCGCTGAAACTGGGGATCACCCGTGAGCACCTGATGCCGCCTCAAGTGGAAAAAGAAGGTGCAGAGTTCGACGCAATGCCTTAACTGATTCGGTGGCCTGAAAAATTCAGGTTATCGTGTGAGTTTGAGCTGAATAAAAAAGCCCCGGCAAATGATGCCGGGGCTTTTGTTTGTGAGTCAGTCAGTGTCAGACTTACTTGTTCAGTGCTTCACTGCCGTGTTCACGGATTTTAGTCAGGATTGGTTTCACGACGCGAACGTTTCCTGCAACAATGTTTCCTGAAGTCAGGTAATTGGTATTCCCAGTGAAGTCGGTGCAAATCGCGCCAGCTTCGCGGGCAATCAGTTCGCCTGCTGCCATTTCCCAAGGCTTCTGACCCAGCTTAAATACGCCGTCGACACGGCCCGCTGCCAGGTAACACAGATCCAGTGATGTGGAACCAGACTGACGCATGTCGTCACATTCAACAAACATGGCATGCTGGATTTTTGCAAAACTTTCCGCGTGTTGCTTTGCAGCGAACGGCAGGCTGGTTGCCAGAATTGTGCCGGTCAGATTACGAGGCTGAGAAGCACGGATACGCTGACTGTTCAGCTGTGCGCCGGAACCACGGGTTGCAGTGAACAGTTCGTTACGGGAAGGGTCGTATACAGCAGCAATTTCAGTGCGGCCGCGCATACGCAGGGCAACAGAAATCGCAAAGTGCGGTAAGCCGCGAACGAAGTTTTGAGTGCCATCCACTGGGTCGATGATCCATTGACATTCTTTGTCTCGGCCTTCTTTGGTGCCGGACTCTGCACCGACGATGCAGTGATCAGGATAAGACTTCAGAATGGTATCGATAATGATAGCTTCTGCTTCTTTGTCGATATTCGTGACAACGTCGTTGCCTTTTTTACTGACTTCAATGCCTTGTGGTTTTTCTAAAGACTTAGCGACATGGTCACCGGCTTTACGAACAGCACGGATCGCGATATTTAGCATCGGATGCATAGGATCTTCCCAACGGATGTTAAAGAACTAAAAAGCGGCGGCGAGTATATCAGAGCCTGTGCAAAAAGGAAGTGGTTATTTTTTGCCCGGAACTCGTCAGCTCAGTCTCTTTTACAATGTTTTCCCCACTTTATAGCAGGCTGTGCTAGAATCCCCCGGTTTTGGAATCAGAGTTGGAAACACGCTTTCATGTTAGAGCAAATTCGCGTGGTACTGGTGGGCACATCCCATTCAGGCAATATTGGTTCGGCGGCTCGCGCCATGAAAGTGATGGGCCTGAGTGAACTGGTCTTAGTGGAACCTGCCTGCGAAATTGATGGTCAGGCCATTGCGTTGGCTGCAGGTGCTGCAGATATCGTTGAGAATGCCCGGATTGTGAATAGCCTGGATGAAGCGATTGCTGATTGTGGATTGGTGGTTGGTTCCAGCGCACGTTCCCGAACTTTAGAATGGCCTCAATTGAACCCACGAGAGTGTGGCATTCAGGTGATTCAGGAAGCAGCCTCTCGCCCAGTCTCCTTACTTTTTGGGCGTGAGCGGACTGGACTCACCAATGAAGAGCTGCAAAAATGCCATTGTCATGTGTACATTCCTGCCAATCCTGAGTACAGCTCGCTGAACCTGGCGATGGCGGTACAGACAATCAGTTATGAAGTACGCATGGCTTATCTGGAGAAAGAAACGCAGGTATTTCCGCCGGTTTCACAGCCAGAGTACCCAAGGACAGAGGAACTTGAGCGGTTCTTTGACCATCTGCATGAGGTCATGGAACAGACACAGTTCATCAGTAACCGTTCCGGCATGGTCATGGCGAAACTTCGTCGCCTTTTTGTGCGAGCCAGGCCGGAAGAGCAGGAGCTGAATATCCTGCGCGGTGTCCTGTCTTCGGTACAAAAATCCCTTGCTGGATTGAAAAAATAGCTTGTGAATAAACAGGATAAAACCTGACTAATTTACTCAGGTATATACTTGACCAATTTAGTCAGGTATGCGACACTGCTGCCATAGATTCAAATTGGTAGCGGTGTGTTATGAGATTGACATCAAAAGGACGGTATGCAGTGACGGCCATGTTAGACGTCGCTCTGCATTCTCAGGAAGGTCCAGTCCCTCTGGCTGATATTTCAGAACGTCAGGGGATATCACTGTCTTATTTGGAGCAGTTATTTGCTCGCTTGCGTAAAGCCGGTCTGGTTGCGAGTGTACGCGGTCCCGGCGGTGGTTATCGTTTGGGTGATGATGCGAACCAGATTGCAGTCGGAACTGTGATTGCTGCCGTTGATGAGTCTGTCGATGCTATGAAATGCCATGGTAAAGGAGACTGTCAGGGAGGCGTCCGTTGCCTGACTCATACGCTCTGGCATGATCTCAGCACCCGTATCAGTGATTTCCTGAATAATATCACCCTGGGTGAACTGATGCAGGATAATGACGTACTTGAGATTTCAGACCGTCAGGAACAACGCATTCAGAAGTCGTCATTTGGACATAAGAATACACACGACAGCGCCACTATAGGTGTCGATGTTCGCTCCTAGCGCCCAGCGGCCCGTGTTTTTGGAGATGAAGATGAAACTGCCAATATATTTTGATTATTCCGCTACTTGCCCTGTAGACCCACGTGTTGCTGAAAAAATGATGCAATGCCTGACCATGGACGGAAACTTCGGTAACCCGGCTTCCCGTTCACACCGTTTTGGCTGGCAGGCTGAAGAAGCTGTAGATACAGCCCGCGAGCAAGTGGCTGATCTGCTGAATGCTGATCCACGTGAGATTGTGTTTACTTCAGGTGCGACGGAATCTGATAACTTGGCGATTAAAGGTGTGGCGAACTTCTACTCGAAGAAAGGGAAGCACATCATTACCTGCAAAACCGAACACAAAGCTGTATTGGACCCTTGTCGCCAACTGGAGCGTGAAGGCTTCGAAGTCACTTACCTGGAACCTGAATCGAACGGTCTGATTGACCTGGCGAAGCTGCGTGATGCCATTCGTGAAGACACGATTCTTGTATCGATCATGCATGTGAACAACGAAATTGGTGTGATTCAGGATATCACTGCGATTGGTGAAATTTGCCGTGAAAATGGCGTGATTTTCCATGTGGATGCTGCGCAATCTGCGGGTAAGCTGCCAATCGATGTTCAGGAAATGAAAGTTGACCTGATCTCACTGTCTGGACACAAAATTTACGCCCCGAAAGGCATTGGCGCACTGTATGTACGCCGTAAGCCACGTATCCGTCTGGAAGCTCAGATGCACGGTGGTGGTCACGAGCGTGGTATGCGTTCCGGTACGCTGGCAACGCACCAAATCGTGGGTATGGGCGAAGCGTTCCGTATCGCGAAAGAAGAAATGGAACAGGATCGTCAGCATGCGTTAGCTCTGCGTAACCGCCTGCTGGATGGTGTGAAAGATATCGAAGCCATGACAGTGAATGGTGATCTTGAACAGCGTTTGCCAAACAACCTGAACATCAGCTTTGCCTTTGTTGAAGGTGAGTCTCTGCTGATGGCGCTGAAAGATCTGGCCGTGTCTTCTGGTTCTGCCTGTACTTCAGCAAGTCTGGAACCTTCTTATGTGCTGCGTGCACTGGGTCTGGATGATGAACTGGCACATAGCTCAATCCGTTTCTCTTTCGGTCGATTCACAACGGAAGAAGAAGTAGACTACGCAATTTCGCAAATCCGTACCGCAGTCGAAAAACTGCGTGAGATGTCACCGCTTTGGGATATGTACAAAGAGGGAATCGATCTGAACACAGTTGAGTGGGCGCACCACTAAGTTGCCGTCTGCACGAATTCGAGGAAACTACCATGGCATATAGTGACAAAGTAATTGATCATTATGAGAACCCGCGTAACGTGGGCTCATTTGACAAGAATGACAAAAACGTCGGTAGCGGTATGGTCGGTGCACCAGCCTGTGGCGACGTGATGAAGCTGCAAATCAAGGTATCTGATGAGGGTATTATTGAAGATGCACGTTTTAAAACTTATGGTTGTGGTTCTGCAATCGCATCCAGCTCTCTGATTACCGAGTGGGTAAAAGGGAAGACGCTGGACGAAGCTGCTGCGATTAAAAACTCTGCGATTGCAGAAGAGCTGGAACTGCCTCCTGTGAAGGTACACTGCTCGATTCTGGCTGAGGATGCTATCAAGGCAGCAGTCAGCGATTACAAAAAGAAACATCCAAGCAATTAATGAAATAAGGGTTGTTGTTTATGGCCATTACCATCACTGAAGCGGCAGCGGATCGTGTCTCTGCTTTTCTGGAAAATCGAGGCAAAGGCATTGGCCTGCGTCTGGGTGTTCGTACCTCAGGATGCTCTGGTATGGCCTATGTCCTCGAGTTTGTTGATGAACTCGACGAGGGTGATCAGGTGTTTGAGCAATACGGTGTGAAAGTTATCATCGATGCCAAGAGTCTGGTGTACCTGGAAGGCACTGAGCTGGATTTCGCCAAAGAAGGTTTGAATGAAGGCTTCAAGTTTAACAACCCGAATGTCTCCAGTGAGTGTGGATGTGGTGAAAGCTTCCACGTCTAAGATTTGCTGAGAGCAAGGCATTGCCGGGGCGCGGACAATCTGCACCGCGCCTTTTGCTTGTAAACCAATATCAGACGCCATATGAATCATTTCGAACTCTTCGGGCTACCTTTCCAGTTTGAATTGGACGGTAGCCTTCTTGCCACTCGCTTCCGTGAATTGCAGCGCCATTTCCACCCGGATAATTTTGCGACCGCTTCTGAGCGCGATCGACTGATGTCGGTTCAGAAAGCTGCGCAGATCAATGATGCTTTCCAGACTCTGAAAAACCCGGTCAGCCGTGCTGAATATATGCTGGCTGAAAATGGTGTGGATATTCGCGCTGAACAGCAAACACTGCAAGATCCAGAATTTCTGATGCAACAGATGGAGTTGCGTGAGGCGCTGGAAGAGATCCCTGATGCCGATGACCCGCATGCCGCGCTGTTCGATTTTGATCAGCAAGCCGTGAATTTGCACAAAGCCCAGCTTGCTGAACTGCAAGCGCTGCTGGAAGCCGGTGAATGGGAATCTGCAGCAGATGCAGTCAGAAAATTGAAATTCATTGATAAGCTGCGTCACGAAGTCGAGCGTCTGGAAGAAACCCTGTTCGACTGATTTTTTGAAACATGACCCGCTAAAAAGCCCACAGGATGGATAATGGCACTGTTACAGATTGCTGAACCCGGTCAAAGTGCTGCACCGCATGAACATAAACTGGCGGTGGGGATTGATCTGGGGACAACCAACTCACTCGTTGCTGCTGTACGTAGCGGCGTGGCTGAGACGCTGCCTGATGAGCAAGGCAAATCAATTCTGCCGTCTGTCGTTCATTATGACGAACAGATGATTCGCGTCGGCGAAGCTGCCAGACAATTGGCACAGCAAGATCCGGCGAACACGATTATTTCTGTGAAACGGATGATGGGACGTTCACTGGAAGATATCCAGCAGCGTTATCCGAATTTGCCTTATCAGTTTGAGGCTTCAGAGTCAGGCCTGCCTCAACTGGTCACTCGTCGCGGCAAGGTCAACCCGGTTCAGGTTTCCGCAGAGATCCTGAAACACCTGAGTGAACGTGCGAAAGCAACGCTGGGTGGCGATCTGGAAGGGGTTGTTATTACCGTTCCTGCTTATTTTGACGATGCACAACGTGCAGGAACCAAAGATGCGGCGGCACTGGCTGATCTGAAAGTCCTGCGCTTGCTGAATGAACCGACGGCTGCAGCGATTGCTTATGGTCTGGATTCTGGCCAGGAAGGCGTGATTGCGGTTTACGATCTGGGCGGCGGTACCTTTGATATCTCAATTCTCCGCTTGTCGAAAGGTGTGTTTGAAGTACTGGCGACCGGCGGTGATACAGCACTGGGTGGCGATGACTTCGACCACCTGCTGGCCGACTGGATTCTGGCACAAAGCGGCCATAGTGTGGCGCTGACAGCTTCTGAGCGTCGTGCACTGCATGATGTCTCGACCGCAGCAAAAATTGCACTGACGGATCAGGACAGTGCCGAGATCGACGTCCTGGGCTGGCAGGGAAAAATTACCCGTGCAGAGTTTGACGCCCTGATTCAGTCGCTGGTGAAAAAGACGTTGATGTCTTGTCGTCGTGCTGTGAAAGATGCCGGTATTGAGTTGGATGAAGTGATTGAAACCGTCATGGTTGGCGGTTCGACCCGTGTGCCGCTGGTGCGTGATATGGTCGGGGACTTTTTTGGCAAAACGCCGCTGACTTCAATTGATCCGGATAAAGTCGTCGCGATTGGTGCAGCAATTCAGGCCGATATTCTGGCAGGTAATAAACCTGATGCTGAGATGCTGCTGCTGGATGTTATTCCGCTGTCTCTTGGCATTGAAACCATGGGTGGCATGATTGAAAAAATCATTCCACGCAATACCACAATTCCCGTCGCGCGTGCCCAGGAGTTCACCACGTTTAAAGATGGCCAGACTGCGATGTCTGTTCATGTGGTCCAAGGGGAGCGCGAGATGGTTGCAGACTGCCGTTCTCTGGCCCGCTTTACTTTGCGTGGTATCCCAGCGATGGCTGCCGGTGCAGCGCATGTGCGTGTCACCTATCAGGTCGATGCCGATGGTTTATTGTCGGTCACGGCCATGGAAAAAAGTTCTGGCGTTCAGTCGTCGATTCAGGTGAAACCTTCTTACGGCCTGACGGATAACGAGATTGCCAGTATGATTCGTGATTCCATGACTCACGCTCGGGAAGATAAAGATGCGCGGGCATTGGCTGAGCAACGAGTGGAAGCCGACCGTGTTCTTGAGGGATTGATCTCTGCGCTGGCTGCTGACGGGGAGCAATTGCTGTCGAAAGCTGAGCGTGATGCACTGGAAGCTGTCATGATGGAGCTGGTTCAATTACGCCAGGGCGATGACCCGCATGCGATTGAAGCCGGTATTAAGAAAACAGATAAAGCGAGCCAGGATTTTGCTGCGCGCCGGATGGATAAATCCATTCGGGAGGCCCTGGCCGGTCATTCGATTGATGAGGTTTAGGCATGCCTAAAATTGTTGTACTACCCCATGTAGAACTTTGCCCTGAGGGCGCAGTGCTGGAAGCTGAAACTGGCGAAACTGTGCTGGATGTTGCGCTGCGAAACGGCATTGGCATCGAGCATGCCTGTGAGAAGTCCTGTGCTTGTACCACTTGTCATGTCATCATCCGGGAAGGCTTTGATTCTCTGGAAGAGAGTGAAGAGCAGGAAGATGACATGCTGGACAAAGCCTGGGGTCTGGAGCCTGAGTCTCGTCTGGGCTGTCAGGCGAAAGTTGCAGATGAAGATTTGGTGGTCGAAATTCCTCGTTACACCATCAATCTGGCCAGCGAAAACCATTGATCCTTTCGCCCGCTGTCGTCCGGCAGCGGGCTTGCTACACTCTATGTACTTCCTTTTATCCATCAGTTAATGCAGGTGAATCATGGGACTGAAGTGGATCGATTCAAGAGAAATTGCCCTCGCGCTGATTGACGCCCATCCGGATGTTGATCCGCAACAGATTCATTTTGTGGATTTACGCGACTGGATTCTGGCATTAGATGAATTCGACGACGATCCTGCACACTGTGGTGAAAAAGTGCTGGAAGCGGTACAAATGTGTTGGATGGAGGAAATGGACTGATTGTTATTGCAACAATAGTCGATCATTCTCTTAATCTTGCTGCAAATGTCTTGTTTATTTGTCACTTTAACGGCAAGGTAAAGCAATCGCTTATTTTTGTTCGTGCAGACCGGGAAAGTGTCTGTAAGGACCATAGCTATATGGCGGACCCTGGGTTGAACAGCTACCCTTTCAGGTCCGCTTTGTTGTATTTTCGCATTGCTTCTCTTGCATCTTGTCAGACTATCCCTATGTTCGGGAGCATTCGTGTGACCAAAGCGGAACAGGTCTGGCAGATGAGGTCTGCGGAGAAATCTGCTTCATCGTAACGCAGAGCATTCAGAGTCAGACGCTCTGAAGTCATAAGCATGCGCCCCTGAGTGGTGAACGCTCAGCGGGAAACATTCAAGGAGTTATTCATGTCTGCCACTATGTCAGTCTTCCTGACTCAAGACGCTGCTGCAGAACAGTGGGGTGAGAATGCCCTGGTGTCTTACACTGCTGACGGCGTACAAATTCACGTTACCAATGATGATGTGCTCAATATAATTCAGCGTGCGGGACGTACGCTAGATGGACAGGGCATCAAACAAGTCAGCCTGAGTGGCGATGAGTGGGATGTAGAAACGATCTGGGCCTTCATTCAGGGCCACCGAAATGCCAAGCCGGGTAATCATGTGAGCTGGCCTGCGCTGGAAGAGGCGGAAGAAGCTGAATTACAGGCGCGCCTGACTGCCACGAACTGGGTTCGTGACATTATCAACCAGAGTGCTGAGGTCGTGAATCCGTCTCATCTGGCGAATCGTGCCGGTGAGTTCGTGAAATCACTGGCCCCGGATCACGTGACCTACAAAGTCATCAAAGGTAATGACCTGCTGGATGAAGGCTGGGTGGGGATTCATACGGTTGGCCGTGGCTCTGAACGCTCGCCAGCAATGCTGATTCTGGACTACAACCCAACGGGTAATGATGAAGCCCCTGTATTTGCCTGTCTGGTCGGGAAAGGGATTACCTTTGACTCCGGCGGTTACAGCATTAAGCCTTCGGGTGGCATGTCTGCGATGAAAGCTGACATGGGCGGTTCAGCGATGGCGACGGGTGGCCTGGCACTGGCAATTGCTCGTGGTGTGCAGAAACGAATCAAGCTGATCCTGTGCTGTGCAGAAAATAT
Source organism: Photobacterium galatheae (assembly GCF_000695255.1). GTDB lineage: Bacteria > Pseudomonadota > Gammaproteobacteria > Enterobacterales > Vibrionaceae > Photobacterium > Photobacterium galatheae. The sequence continues at coordinate 139,646 of NZ_JMIB01000017.1, forward strand.
GATCTCAGGCCGTGCATTTAAGCTGGGTGATATCATCACCTACAAAAATGGCAAAACGGTTGAAATTCTCAATACCGATGCAGAAGGCCGTCTGGTGCTTGCTGATGGTCTGATTTATGCCAGCACGCAGAAGCCTGAATTGATTATTGATTGCGCGACCCTGACAGGTGCGGCGAAAAATGCACTGGGGAATGATTATCACGCGCTGTTCAGCTTCGATCACGGCATGGCGCAGAAAGCGCTGATCGCCGCCAGCGAAGAGCATGAAGGCATGTGGCCACTGCCACTGGGTGAACATCATCGCCGTATGATGCCGTCTGGTTTCGCTGATCTGGCCAATATTTCATCCGGTGACTTTACTCCGGGTGCCAGCACAGCCGCCGCCTTCCTGTCGTACTTTGTGGAAGATTACAAAAAAGGCTGGCTGCACATTGACTGCAGTGGCACTTACCGTAAGTCAGCCAGCGACAAATGGGGCGTTGGTGCGACCGGTATGGGTGTTCGGACACTGGCGAACATCCTGACTCAGGATATTTAATTTCGCGTTTTGGATATTTATGACGCACAACCGGTTCGCCTGTTGTGCGTTTTCAACTTAGGGACTACGAATATGCTTACGGTATTGCTATCTGCCGAACCTTCTCAGGGCGTTTGGGGTGAGAAGGCACTGGTTTCTTATCAGCAGGAAAGTGCTGTGCTTCATTATCAGGGCGATTTCGTCCTGCGTCGGATTCAACAGGCAGCACGCCAGCTGTCGGCTCAGGGTGTTTCACAAGTGAGCCTGAGCGGTGAAGGCTGGAGCTATGAGCGTCAGTGGGCATTCTATTGCGGTTTTGTTGCCCCGCGTAAATCGGTTGAAGTGCAGTGGGCATCTCAGGATGAAGATGAACTGGAATTGCTGAACGCACGTCGCCGCAGTGCGGAATGGGTGCGCCAGGTCGTGAACGCGACGCCAGAAGATATGTACCCGGAAAAACTGGCACAGGACGCAGTCGCGTTTCTGGAAGGCGTTGCCGGAGACAAGATCACACATGATGTGCTGGTTGGCGATGCACTGCTCTCTGAAGGCTGGGTTGGCACGCATAGTGTTGGCCGTGCCAGCAGCCGTCCACCGGTGATGCTGACCCTGGATTACAACCCGACTGGAGATGCAGACGCACCGATTCATGCTTGCCTGGTGGGCAAAGGAATCACTTTTGATTCAGGTGGTTACAGCATTAAGCCAAGTGCCGGTATGGTCGCCATGAAATGTGATATGGGTGGTGCCGCGACCGTGACAGCAGCGCTGGCCTATGCCATTGAGCAGGGACTGAACAAGCGAGTCAAACTGGTTCTGTGTTGTGCAGAAAACATGATTGCCGGTAATGCTTACAAGCTGGGTGATATTCTGACCTATAAGAACGGCCTGACTGTTGAAATCTTCAATACTGATGCGGAAGGTCGTCTGGTGCTGGCAGATGGTCTGCTCAAGGCCAGTGAAATGAAAGCGCCGCTGATCATTGATGCGGCAACGCTGACCGGTGCGGCCATGATGGCTGTTGGTACAGATTACAACGCGATTTTCTCAATGCAGCCTGAGCTGTTGCGTAAAGCACAGCAGTTGTCTGAACTGGTGAATGAACCAGCCTGGCCGTTACCACTGGAGAAATGGCACCAGAATAACTGTCCGTCTGACTATGCTGATACGGGCAACAGCCGTGCTGTGAAAGGTGGCGGTATGGGCGGCGCTTCGAATGCAGCGGCTTTTCTGTCCCGATTTGTCAGTGATGACAGCTGTTGGGTGCACTTTGACTTAGCGTCTTGCTTCCGTGACGGTGCCGATGCTCGCTGGGCAGCAGGCGCTACGGGTCTTGGGGTAGCGAATATTGCGGCGTTGCTGTTACAGTAAGGGCCAGAGGGCAGGGAAGCCTGCCCGCCTGAAGTGAACCGAAGATAAGGAATATAAGAATGACAATTGAACGTACCTTCTCAATTGTGAAACCTGACGCCGTCGGCCGTAACCAGATCGGCGCGATTTACCATCGAATGGAAAGTGCGGGTCTGACAATTGTTGCTGCCAAAATGCTGCGTCTGACTGAGCAACAGGCTCAGGGCTTTTATGCAGAGCACGAAGGCAAACCTTTTTATGAGCCACTGATTGAGTTCATGACTTCTGGTCCTGTGATGGTTCAGGTACTGGAAGGGGAGAGCGCGATCACCCGTTATCGTGAACTGATGGGGAAAACCAATCCGGAAGAAGCTGCGTGTGGCACATTGCGTGCAGATTATGCGGAAAGTACACGTCTGAATGCCGTTCATGGTTCAGACAGTCCGGAGTCGGCAGCGCGTGAAATTGCTTATTTCTTCTCTGACGATGAAATCTGCTCGCGTAGCTAATGCGAACCTGGGTACCAACTGATGAACGGGAAGCCTGGCTTCCCGTTTTTTTATGGCGTCGCAACTGTGCCTGTGTCGGCTAAGCTGATCAGAGGTGCTGAAGCGGAACCAAGCGCGCAAAAGTGGAAACGCAGCGATAAAGTCTGTACAATTTCGCGCCTTGAATCTCCCCGCTGTTTGGACACCACGTCCGGGTAGGCAGGGCGCAGGATCTGTCATTTTTTAGTGAGGCGACAACCGATGACGAATGTCAAAATCAATCTACTGGATTTCGATCGCGAAGGACTGCGGCAGTATTTTGCCGATGAGCTGGGCGAAAAAGCCTTCCGTGCGGATCAGGTCATGAAGTGGATGTATCATTTCGGTTGTGACGACTTCGATCAGATGACCAACATCAATAAGAAGCTACGCGAAAAATTGAAAGCGGTGGCTGAGATCCGCGCACCTTATGTTTCTGAAGCACAGCACTCGTCTGACGGTACGATTAAGTGGGCGATGCGTGTGGGAGATCAGGATGTAGAAACGGTGTATATCCCGGAAGATGACCGTGCAACCTTGTGTGTGTCTTCTCAGGTGGGATGTGCGCTGGACTGTAAATTCTGTTCTACTGCGCAGCAGGGTTTCAACCGTAACCTGAAAGTTTCTGAAATCATTGGTCAGGTCTGGCGTGCTGCCAAAGAGATCGGTGTTGAGAAAGAAACGGGCCGCCGTCCAATTACCAATGTGGTGATGATGGGGATGGGCGAACCGTTACTGAACATGAAAAACCTGATCCCGTCACTGAATATCATGCTGGACGATCTGGGTTTCGGTCTGTCTAAACGTCGTGTGACGGTTTCTACCTCTGGTGTCGTTTCCGGTCTGGAACAGATGATCGGCAAGGTTGATGTCGCACTGGCTATCTCTCTGCATGCAGGCAATGATCAGCTGCGTTCTGAAATTATGCCGATTAACGACAGATACAATATCGATACTTTCCTGGATGTCGTTCGCCGTTACATCGCGTCTTCGAATGCGAACCGAGGGAAAGTGACCGTTGAATACATTTTGCTGGATCATGTCAATGACAGTATGGATCAGGCCCGTGAGCTGGCACATACGCTGAAAGACACCCCGGCGAAAATCAACCTGATTCCATTTAACCCGTATCCGGGGTCGCCTTACCGGAAGCCAAGTAATTCGCGAATTGACCGTTTCATGAAAACGCTGATGGAATATGATTTCACTGTGACGGTGCGGAAGACCCGGGGTGACGATATTGACGCAGCCTGCGGCCAGTTGGTCGGTGATGTGATTGACCGCACAAAACGTACCCTGGCAAAGCAAGCGAAAGGTGAACCAATTCCGGTCAAAGCAGTCTGATAATAAAGTCAGCATAGACCCGAGTCATCTCAAACTGACCGGATTCAGTGACCACTTGGTCAAGCTCAAAGGAAGTGAGCAGGGAGTTGTCATGGGACGCTGGATGTACCCAAGCGCAAGCGGCATATTAGCCGCTTGTTTTTTAACTGGCTGTGTGACAATGGATTCAGCTGTCACGCACCGAACCGTGGATCCTGTTGTGGCCGCGGATGCAAGAATCACCCTCGGATTAGGTTATCTGGAGCGTGGTCAGTGGCAAAGAGCGCATGTCAATTTACAGAAAGCGCTGGATGTTGCGCCTGATCATCCCAGAGCACTGCTTACAATGGCACATTATTATCAGCAGGTGGGTGAAAATCGTTCGGCTGAAGCGCTCTATGTCCGGGCTTTGCAAGAATCGCCAAAAAATGGCGATGTGCTTAATAACTATGGTGTATTCTTGTGTAGTGAAGCCCGTTATGATGAAGCCATCACGGTTTTTGACCGCGCCGTCTCACAACCGGATTATTTTCAGATCGCAAGCAGCTTTGAAAATGCTGCTTTATGCCGTCTGAAACAAGGGAATGCGACGCAGGCTGCGGACTATTTCAATAAAACACTGGATCATGACCCTTTTCGGCCGCTTTCGATGTTACAACTGGCAAAGTTAGAGCTCAAAGATGGGGAATATCAGAAGGCGGATGACAGACTGACCGCATTCAGCCAGCGGTATGGAGAAACTGCTGATAGTCTTATTCTTAAAATTCAGTCGTCAAGCCAGAGCGGTCGCCTTGATCAGGTGAAAAAATATGCCGAATTGTTACGACAACAATTTCCTGATTCTCAGCAATATCAGAATTATCTAGCCAATGAATACTGAACAGAACGAAGAACGAGTAACGGAAGACGTCATTCGTCCCGGAGACATGCTACGTCAGGCACGCGAGCAGCTTGGCTACTCTCAGAAGGATGTGGCCAGCCGTCTGCGCCTGCGGGTGTCTGTGATTGATGACATTGAACAAAACCGATTTGATGAAGCGCAAATGGCCACGTTCACCCGTGGTTATGTTCGCTCTTATGCAAAATTTGTCGGCCTGGACGTTAATGAAATCCTGAACAAACTGGAAAGTTTTGGTCAGGGACAGCCACAGGCCCAGACCATGCATAGTTTCTCCCGTAAAACCAAGCGTGAAAAACATGACAGCCGTATAATGGGGCTGACCTGGATTTTTGGTGCCATTATTGTTGGGATGACCGCTGCCTGGTGGTGGCAGACAGAGCAGAAGACAGAGCCACCAGTGATTTCAGAGCAACAGACCTCGGGTACACAGCCGCTGGATGAATCACTGGCCGGTACTTCGGATGAAATGGCTGGCTCTCTGAGCAGTGACGATGTCAGTGCCATTGCAGAAGGAACCAGTCAGTCTGAAGCCGTGAATTCGGTTGGCGAGGAATACAGCAGCAATGCAGTGGCTGATGATGAGCTGCCTCTGAACACCTTTGACGAAGCGGTGCAGGGGGCGGGTCAAGACACACCCGTCAGTCGCATGAGCGAGGGAACCGAAGGCGGGTTATTGGAGGACGCCAATGCATTGCTGTCGGTTGATTCTGTATCCGCGGAAGTGGCGCAGGTTCCAGATTTGAAACTGACTTTTAACGGTGACTGCTGGATTGATATTCGTGATGCCAACGGCAAGCAGCTTGAAACCGGGATTAAAACTTCCGGCGATGTGATATCGCTGGATGGTAAGGCACCGTTTAAGATAGTGCTCGGCGCGCCGAGTGTTGTTACAATGAGCTTCAAAGGTGAACCAGTTGATCTGAGCGGCTTTCCGGCCGGCAAAGTGGCCCGGTTGAAGTTGCCGTTGTAAACAGAGAATGAAAGATGCATAACGAGTCCCCGATTAAACGCCGCCCTTCAACCCGAATTTATGTGGGTAAGGTACCCATTGGTGATGGTGCACCAATTGCCGTGCAGTCCATGACCAACACCCGAACCACAGATGTCGAGGCGACGGTTGCGCAAATTCGTGCACTGGAAAAGGTCGGCGCTGATATTGTTCGTGTTTCTGTACCGACGATGGATGCGGCAGAAGCCTTTAAGGTGATTAAGCAACAGGTGAACGTCCCCCTGGTGGCAGACATTCACTTTGATTACCGCATTGCCCTGCAAGTGGCGGAATACGGCGTCGATTGTTTGCGGATTAATCCGGGAAATATCGGCCGGGAAGACCGAATCCGTGCCGTTGTTGACTGTGCCCGGGACAAAAATATCCCGATTCGTATTGGCGTGAACGGTGGCTCACTGGAAAAAGATCTGCAGCAAAAGTACGGTGAACCGACACCGGAAGCGCTGGTTGAATCGGCGATGCGTCATGTCGATATTCTGGATCGCCTGAATTTCGATCAGTTTAAAGTCAGTGTGAAAGCCTCTGATGTTTTCCTGGCGGTGGAGTCTTATCGTCGGCTGGCAAAAGAAATCAAACAGCCTTTGCATCTTGGGATCACCGAAGCTGGTGGTGCGCGTGCTGGCGCAGTGAAATCTGCGGTTGGCCTGGGCATGCTGCTGGCAGAAGGGATCGGTGATACGCTGCGTATTTCTCTGGCAGCGGACCCGATTGAAGAAATTAAAGTCGGTTTTGATATTCTGAAATCACTGCGGATTCGTTCCCGCGGCATTAATTTTATTGCCTGCCCGACCTGTTCACGTCAGGAGTTTGATGTGATTGGCACGGTGAACGAACTGGAGCAGCGTCTGGAAGATATCACTGTGCCGATGGATGTTTCGGTGATTGGCTGTGTGGTCAATGGTCCGGGTGAGGCGGAAGTCTCTCATCTTGGTATTGCCGGCGGAAACCGCAAAAGTGCTTTTTATGAAGACGGTGTTCGTCAGAAAGAGCGTTTTGACAACGACAACGTGATCGATCAACTGGAAACCAAAATCCGGGCAAAAGCATCTATGATCGATCTGCGTAACCGCATTGACGTTACCGAAAAGTAACCTTTTCTGTTTTTCTTGCCCCGGAATCCTTCGGGGCAGGTTCACAATGTCCTGCATAACTTATATATTCGGTCTTATATATATTCGAGCTTAATTCCCATCGGTTAATTGAGAATCAACGTGGCGAAACAAATTCAAGCAATTCGAGGCATGAACGACTGCCTCCCGACTCAGACTCCACTTTGGCAGAAAGTGGAAAATACCGCGAAACAGGTTGTTAGCGCTTACGGCTATCGCGAAATTCGTATGCCGATTGTAGAAATGACAAACCTGTTCAAACGAGCGATTGGTGAAGTCACCGACGTGGTTGAGAAGGAGATGTATACCTTCGAAGACCGCAATGGCGACAGTTTGACACTGCGCCCGGAAGGCACAGCCGGTTGTGTTCGTGCCGGGATTGAAAATGGCCTGCTGTACAATCAGGAACAACGCCTGTGGTATATGGGCCCCATGTTTCGCCATGAACGTCCGCAAAAAGGCCGCTACCGCCAGTTTTATCAATTTGGTGTGGAAGTCTTTGGTATTCAGGGACCGGATGTTGATGCTGAGCTGATTATGATGACTGCACGCCTGTGGCGTGAACTCGGCATTGATCAACATGTGCGGCTGGAACTGAACTCTATTGGCTCATCAGAAGCCCGTGCAGCATACCGTGAAGCGCTGGTTGCTTTCCTGGAACAGCATACCGATGTGCTGGATGAAGATTGTAAGCGCCGTATGTACACCAACCCGCTGCGTGTGCTGGACTCGAAAAACCAGGCTGTTCAGGCGATTTTGGCCGACGCGCCGAAACTGTCTGATTATCTGGATGAAGAATCTAAAGCGCATTTTTCTGGTTTGTGTGAACTATTAGACGCTGCGGGTATCGAATACCAGGTAAATGAACGCCTTGTGCGTGGTTTGGATTATTATAACCGTACCGTTTTTGAGTGGATCACCAATAGCCTGGGTGCCCAGGGAACCGTCTGTGGTGGTGGTCGCTATGACGGGATGGTTGAACAGCTGGGTGGCCGTGCGACTCAGGGCGTCGGTTTCGCCATGGGACTGGAACGTCTGGTGCTGATGCTGGAAGAACTGGAACTGACAGACGTTCGCCGCAGTGTGGATGTGTATGTAGTGACGGCTGGTGAAGGCACGCTGATGGCGGGCATGAAGCTGGCAGAGACACTGCGTGAAGCCGTACCGGGACTGCGTGTGATGAATCACTTTGGCGGCGGTAACTTCAAGAAGCAGTTCAAGCGTGCAGATAATGTTGGCGCGGTTGTCGCGCTGGTACTGGGCGAAAACGAAATTGCTGATGGCACTGTGGTAGTGAAAGACCTTCGTGGCGGCGAGCAACAGACTTTGCCTCAGGCAGAGGTTGCGACCAAGCTGGCAGAATTGATTTAAGAGAGGACAGGACGTGGACGTCAATACCACTGAAGAACAACAGGTTGAAATCATTAAGGCATGGCTCAAGGAAAACGGTAAAGCCGTCGTTCTTGGCGCTGTATTAGGTCTGGGTGGCCTGTATGGCTGGCGTTATTATCAGGCTGAGGTGCAGACTGCGAAAGAGCAGGCTTCCGAAGCTTATACTCAGACAGTGCAGGCGCTGTCCAGTGGTGATGACGGCGCGATGAGCCAGGCACAAACTTTTATCCATGATTTTGAAAGCTCTCACTATGCTGTTCTGACGGCATTGCAACTGGCGAAAGTTCAGATCGAGAAAAACGATCTGGATGCCGCCGCAGCGCAGTTGAAATGGGCGATCGGTCATACTGAAGATGACGCTTTGTTATCTGTGGCACATACACGTCTGGCGCGTATCCTGGCTGCTCAGAAGTCTTACGATGAGGCGCTGGCTGAACTGGATAAAGTCAAAGCTGAAAGCTGGAAAGGCAAAGTTGCTGAACTGCGCGGCGATATTCTGCTGCAAAAAGGTGATCAGTCTGCGGCTCGTGAAGCATACCTCAGAGCGAAAGAGCTGGGTGCTTCTCCGGCATTGCAAATCAAACTTGACGATTTGGCCCAGTAAAGGCGGCACACTATGCGCAAGCGATTGAAGCAAGCCGTCGCGTTGGCAGTCACGCTGAGTGTGTTGAGTGGCTGTGCCAGCGAAGAAGAAGCGGTGCAAATGGCTCCGTTACCTGTGGTTGAAAATCAGCAGTTCAAACCCGTTCAGGACTGGACGCGCAATATTGACGACGGTGTACAGCATTTTTATTCCCGTTTGGCCCCCGTGACCGGTTACGGCAAACTCTTTGTTGCCAGCCGAAGTGGAATGGTTCAGGCGTTGGACCCGAGCACCGGGAAACAGATTTGGGAACATCAGGTCAGCGCTGAAGAGAATGCCAAACTCTCTGGTGGGCTGTCGGTGGCCTACAATCAAGTTTTCATCGGCAGCGAAAATGCAGAAGTGATTGCTTTAGACGCGGAAACCGGTGAAGAAGTCTGGCGGGTCGATGTTGACGGTGAAGTGCTGGCGAAGCCTTTGGCGGATGAAGGCATGGTGATGGTCAATACCAGCCGTGGCATTCTTCAGGCCATGGATGCCCAAACGGGTGTGACCAAGTGGCAAATCAGCAGTGATGTGCCCACACTGACATTGCGCGGAGACAGTGCACCAGTCTCGATTTCCGGTGGTGTTTTCTGGGGACAGGCGAATGGCCGTCTTGCGGGTGCCTTCATTCGGAATGGTCAGCTCATTTGGCAACAACCGATTGGTCAGCCACAGGGCGCGACGGAAATCGATCGTCTGGTTGATGTCGATGCGGCACCGGTGGTAGAGGGCGATCGTCTGTATACCGCAGGGTATAACGGAAATCTGGTGGCGATCGACCTTCGCAGTGGTCAACAGGTGTGGAAGCGTAATTATTCTTCTGCGACTGATTTTGTCATTAATTCCGGCCTGCTCTTTCTGGTAACTGCGGATGACCATCTGGTGGCTGTTGATATCCGTAGCGGGACCGAACTATGGCAGAATACGGAGCTGTCGCACCGTATTCTCAGCGCCCCGTCTGTCATCAGTGGAAAGCTGGTGGTCGGCGACAGCCTTGGGTATCTGCACTGGCTGGATCCCCGCAGTGGTGAGTTTGTTGCTCAGCAACAAACGGATGGCAGCGGCATTACCGTCCCCCCCCTGGCACTGGCCGATGGCTATCTGGTTGTAACCAGAGAAGGCAAACTGAGCAAAATGCATTTGCCTTAGTCACAGCTGCATTCTGTGATAAGATTAACGCTTCGGCTCCTGCTTGTTTTTGCATCAGGGGCCGTTGTTATTCTACCCGTGACGTCATGATTGTCGTTTGAGACAAACATGGCTTCATTAAGATGATGAAAAATATAGAGGTACACTCATTATGATTCCTGTAGTTGCCCTTGTCGGGCGCCCGAATGTGGGTAAATCGACGTTGTTTAACCGTCTTACTCGCACCCGGGATGCGCTGGTCGCTGACTTTCCTGGCCTAACCAGGGATCGTAAGTACGGTCGAGCTGAGCTCGAAGAGAACGAATTTATTGTCATCGACACCGGTGGTATCGACGGTTCAGAAGAAGGCGTTGAAACCAAAATGGCCGAGCAATCGCTGCTGGCCATTGAAGAAGCAGATGTTGTACTGTTTCTGGTCGATGGCCGTGCCGGTCTGACAGCAGCTGATGAAGCCATTGCCAAGCACCTGCGCAGCCGCCAGAAGCCAACGTTTCTGGTGGTGAACAAGATTGACGGGATTGATGCTGACAGTGCCTGTGCTGACTTCTGGAAGCTGGGTGTTGATGAAATGCACCAGATTGCTGCGGCACAAAACCGTGGTGTGACCGCGCTGATGGAGCGTGCGCTGGCACCATTTGTTGAAGCCTGGAAAGCAAGCCATTCAGAAGATGATGAGTTCATTGACATTGAGTCACTGGACTCCGTTGAAGCGATCGAAAAAGCGAATCTGACGGAAGAAGATGCCGAAGCGGCTTACAAGCGCCTGCAGGAACAGCCAATCAAACTGGCGATTATCGGCCGTCCGAATGTGGGTAAATCGACCCTGACGAACCGGATCCTGGGTGAAGAGCGGGTTGTCGTTTACGACATGCCGGGAACCACACGTGACTCGATTTATATTCCAATGGAGCGCGATGGTCAGGATTATGTTCTGATTGATACGGCTGGTGTGCGTCGCCGGAAGAACATGAACGAAGCCGTCGAAAAATTCTCGGTGATTCAGACGCTGAAGGCCGTTGAGGATGCCAACGTTGTTTTGTTGGTGATCGATGCCCGCGAAAATATTTCTGATCAGGATCTGAGCCTGTTGGGATTTGCCCTGAATGCGGGTCGCTCTCTGGTGATTGCCGTGAATAAGTGGGATGGTCTGGATAACGAAGTGAAAGAACGTGTGAAGTCTGAGCTGGACCGTCGTCTGGGCTTTGTTGACTTTGCCCGGATCCACTTTATTTCAGCCCTGCACGGGACTGGCGTCGGCCACCTGTACGAATCGGTTCAGGAAGCTTATCAGTCTGCGACCAAACGTATCAGCACGTCGCTGCTGACCCGAATTATGCAAATGGCGCAGGATGATCACCAGCCGCCAATGATTCGTGGTCGTCGTGTGAAGCTGAAATATGCGCACGCCGGGGGCTATAACCCGCCAATCGTTGTCATTCATGGTAATCAGGTCAATGACCTCCCGGGTTCATATAAGCGCTATCTGATGAACTATTACCGTAAAACACTGGAAATGATGGGAACCCCTATCCGGATTCAGTTCCAGAACAGTGATAACCCTTACGGGAACGTGAAACGTCAGAAGCTGACGGTCTCTCAGGAACGTCAGCGCAAACGTCTGACGACAGCCCTGAAGAACAGGGAAAACAACCAGTAAGACAGAAAAACCCGGCCAGAGATGGCCGGGTTTTTTGATCTTTCTTCTTTGCTGATGATCCTATCATCGGAAATATCGGATCGCAGGCGGAGATTATCCTGTTGGTAGAGGGTGTTTTTGCTCCCCGGGAGTGACGCTAAATACCTGTAATCAAGGGAGCATCATTCAGATTGCCCAATACACTCCACTTTTCGTTCATTCTGGATCATTGCCTCTTTGTTGGTAATTTTGGTTTTTTATGCTGTTAAAAATCCAAATGCAGAACATGTAACTTATGCTTTCGGGAAGTGTATTGATAAATGTTCTTTTAGGGGTTGATCGCTGATCAGTCCGGACTTTGTCGTTGATCATGTCTTTGATGTTGATCCCTGCTAATGTGAAGTGAAGTTCATTTCCACATAGGGTCTTACCATGTCACAGTCGTTGTGCCCGGTTTGTCAGTTGAATCTGGATTGGCAGCAAGGGCGCTATTTTTGCTCACATTGCGAGCGTGAAGTTGTCAAACTTGCCCACTGTCCAGACTGTGAACAGGCACTGGAGCGACTGAACGCCTGTGGTGCTGCCAGTTATTTCTGTCCGCAGTGTAATGCACTGAAATCGAAATCCTGTGTTCAGATCACCTTGTGCTTATTGGAAAATAGCCAGCCAGAAAAGTTGTCTGAGTGATTTCGTCCAGCCGAAAACCGATCTGAACTGGGTTTTCGTAAAATTTTTGTATCTTGACCATACTCAGCGGTAGTCAACAATCTTCTTTCGATATATTCTTATTTGACAATAATTCTCATTACTGTTTATGGAAGAAAGAAGTAAGGATTCAGGTATGAAGATGCAGAAGTCATTGCTGTCAGTCGAAGCGCTGTCAGTCGCATTTACAATGGAAAGCGGCATTGTCGATGCGGTAAAGCTGGTCAGTTTCAGTCTGGAAAAAGGCCAGACACTGGCGTTGGTCGGAGAGTCCGGTTCGGGGAAATCAGTCACTTCCAGTGCGGTCATGGGGCTGCTGCCCAAAAATGCCAGTATTGATCCAACCAGCAAGATCTGGTTTCAGGGCACTGAGTTACTGGCGTTACCCGAAAAAGTATTGCGAACTTTTCGTGGCGGTAAAATTGGCATGATCTTTCAGGAACCCATGACTTCGCTGAATCCTTACATGCCTGTCGGAGAGCAGGTGGCAGAAGCGATTCGTTGTCACCGGGATGTCTCAGCGAGAGAGGCCATGGAAGAAACGCTGGCTCTGTTCGAACGGGTACATCTGCCTGAACCGCGTAAGCGGCTTCGTCATTATCCACATGAGTTTTCTGGTGGCCAGTTGCAGCGCATCATGATTGCGATGGCGCTGGCGAATAAACCGGATCTGCTGATTGCTGATGAGCCGACGACAGCACTGGATGTGACTGTGCAGGCTGAGGTGCTGTCCCTATTGAAGGAAATTCAGGCTGAAATGGGCATGGCGATTTTGTTTATCACCCATGATCTGGGGGTCGTTCGCCATTTTGCCGACGATGTGGTGGTGATGTGTCAGGGAGAAGTTGTGGAAACCGGAACCGTCGAAAAAGTGTTCCACCATCCTGAACACCCTTATACAAAAATGCTGCTGGACGCAGAACCGAAGCCGGGTGATCGGGCTGGAAAAGCCAGTGAGCCTGTGGTCCTCCAGGCAGATGATGTCAAAGTAAGGTATGTACTGAAATCGAACTGGCTGGGACAACCGACGGATTATCTGGAAGCCGTGAAAGGGATTAGTCTGACATTACGACAGGGAGAAACCCTTGGAATTGTCGGCGAATCGGGATCAGGTAAATCGACGCTGGGTCGTGCGCTGATGCAGCTGTTACCTTCGACTGGCAATATTGCTTTTGAAGGCAAGAACATGCGTCAGATGACTGCGGCGGAACGTTTTGAGCTGAAACGCCACATGCAGATGGTCTTTCAGGATCCTTATGGCTCGTTGTCGCCCCGAATGACGATTGGTGACATTATCACAGAGCCACTGACCGTCTTCACGAAAATGACCAAAGCGGAGCGAATGAAGAAAGCCCGGCAAGTATTGCAGGAAGTGCGGCTCGATCCACATTGCATTAACCGCTATCCCCATGAATTTTCCGGTGGACAGCGCCAGCGGATTGCGATTGCCCGTGCACTGATTTTTGAGCCGAAATTCATTTTGCTGGATGAGCCAACCTCCGCTCTGGATCGCTCGGTACAGTTGACGGTGCTGGATCTGCTCAAAGATATCCAGCAACGTCATAACATCGGTTATTTGTTTATCAGCCATGATTTGGCCGTAGTTCGTGCCATTTCTGACCATGTTATGGTCATGCAGCGTGGCGAAGTAGTAGAGCAGGGGACGCCTGAGCAGATTTTTGATCATCCGCAGCAGGCGTACACACAGTGCTTGATCAGCGCCTGTATGCTTGTTGAAGACGCTGCTTAACCGGTTACGGTTGAACGGATTTCACCATCGGCCAGCGTTGTTTGCAGGGTATCTCCGGTTTTGACCTGAGCGGCACTGCGGATGACCTGGCCATTTTCATGGCGGGTGATGGAGTATCCGCGGGCTAAAGTTGCCAGGGGGCTGACTGCATCAAGTTTTTCTGTTGCCATGGCCAGTTGGTGATGTGCTTTGACCAGTCGGCGATCCATGGCGTCCTGTAACCGGCGCTGATGCGCTGCAAGCTGGGAACTCATTTTTTCCAGTCGCTGGGCCGGAGAATGAAGTGCCAGTTTGTACTCATTGCGATGGACATGCTGCTGGCGATCTGAAATCTGTTTGCGCATCGCTCTTTCAAGGCGGCTGCGCAGTTCATCCAGACGCTGGCTCTGCTGATTGAGCTGGACCTGAGGATGCTGGCGGTCAAGCCTGTGCTGCCAGCGTACCAGCAGGCTTTGGCGTTGTGACAGGTAGTGGCGCATCGCATGACGCAAATGCTGTTGGCGCTGCGTGATTTTCTGCATTTGAACGCTGAGATCGCGGCTGACCAGCTCGGCGGCTGCGGATGGCGTCGGCGCACGCATATCCGCCACAAAATCGGCAATGGTGACATCTACTTCATGACCTACGGCGCTAATGATCGGGATCTGGCTGGCTGCAATCGTTCGGGCAACAATCTCTTCGTTAAAGGCCCAGAGGTCTTCCAGCGAACCGCCGCCCCGACCGACGATCAACACGTCACATTCCTGGCGTGCATTCGCGCGGCCAATGGCCTGAGCAATCGAAATTGAAGCACCTTCGCCCTGTACCATGGTCGGGTAGATGACAACGGGTAAGCCGGGATCGCGACGCTTGAGGACATTCAGAATGTCATGCAGCGCAGCGCCGGTTTTAGAGGTGATAATGCCAACGCGTTTCGGTTGTTCCGGCAGTGCTTTTTTCAGGGTCTGAGCAAATAATCCTTCCCCGGCCAGCTTCATTTTCAGTTGCTCGAACTGCTGCTGCAGGCGACCATCACCTTCAGGCTGCATGCTTTCAATAATCAGCTGGTAATCGCCACGCGGCTCGTAGAGCGATAGTCTGGCTTTGACCAGCACTTGGTTTCCGTTTGCCGGACGGAATGTCACGCGCTGGTTATTACCCCGGAACATGGCGCATTTCACCTGTGCCCGTGCATCTTTGAGTGTGAAGTACCAGTGCCCTGAAACCGGCGCAGAGAAATTGGATAATTCTCCAATCAGCCAGACCACACCCATTTCATTTTCCAACAAGAGTCGGACCTGGGCATTCAGACTGGAAACCGTGTAGATACGCTGATTCTGGGATGAAGCTGTATTGTAAAGACTCACGACAAGGCAACCTGTGGTTCGGGAGATGGATATTGCTGGAGATGGTGCCCGAATTTGATAGCAGTATCAAATGAATGTCGTCGGCAGGGAGCCTGAAAAGTCGGCAGGCGCAATGAGGGCTTGAATTTCAGCCCGCAGCTTGGTCACTTAAACCGGAATATATTACGTATCAAGTCAAAAGTGTCAATTAATTTTTTTTATTTTTTTCTAGCCAAACGTTTGCTTGGTACGTATAATTCGTCCGCAATATTTTATCCCTTCTTTAAAACCTTACATGGTGTGAGATATTGCGATGTTACGTATCAAACAAGAAGCTTTGACCTTTGATGATGTCCTGCTGGTTCCGGCACACTCGACTGTACTTCCTAACACTGCGGATCTGCGCACCCGTCTGACGAAAACCATTTCGCTGAATATTCCAATGGTGTCTGCCTCTATGGATACAGTCACGGAAGGCCGACTGGCGATTGCGTTGGCTCAGGAAGGGGGCATTGGCTTTATTCACAAGAATATGTCAATCGAGCAACAGGCGCGTGAAGTGCGCATGGTGAAGAAATTTGAAGCGGGTGTGGTTCAGGAGCCGGTCACGGTGAAACCTTACCAGACCATCGCTGATGTGAAGCGTCTGACCGAAGAGAACGGCTTTGCCGGTTACCCTGTTGTTGATGATAACCATGCTCTGGTCGGTATTATTACGGGCCGTGACGTTCGCTTCGTGACCGATCTGTCTCAGACTGTAGAAAGCGTGATGACGCCGAAAGAGCGTCTGGCTTCTGTGAAGGAAGGGGCTTCCCGCGAAGAAGTGGAAGCTGTGATGCAGGCACATCGTGTGGAAAAAGTGCTGGTTGTGAACGGCCATTTCCAACTGAAAGGGATGATCACTGCCAAAGATTTCCAGAAAGCAGAGCGTAAGCCAAACGCCTGTAAAGATGAGCAGGGTCGTTTGCGTGTTGGCGCGGCGGTTGGTGCTGGTGCTGGCAACGAAGAGCGTGTGAAAGCGCTGGTTGAAGCCGGTGTTGATGTGCTGTTGATTGACTCTTCTCATGGCCATTCTGAAGGTGTACTGCAGCGTATTCGTGAGACCCGTGCAGCATTCCCGGATCTGCCGATTGTTGGCGGTAACGTCGCCACAGCAGATGGTGCCCGCGCTCTGATTGAAGCGGGCGTAAGTGCCGTGAAAGTCGGGATTGGTCCTGGTTCTATCTGTACAACCCGTATCGTGACCGGTGTTGGTGTACCACAAATCACTGCTATTGCTGATGCTGCTGCAGTTGCAAACGAATATGACATTCCCGTGATTGCGGATGGCGGTATCCGTTTCTCGGGCGATATGTGTAAAGCGATTGCGGCCGGTGCATCTTGTGTGATGGTCGGTTCCATGTTTGCCGGTACTGAAGAAGCACCGGGCGAAGTGGAACTGTATCAGGGCCGTGCTTATAAATCCTACCGGGGTATGGGCTCTCTGGGTGCGATGTCAAAAGGTTCTTCAGACCGTTACTTCCAGACAGATAACGCAGCAGACAAGCTGGTTCCTGAAGGAATTGAAGGTCGTGTGGCTTATAAAGGTCACCTGAAAGAAATCGTGCACCAGCAAATGGGTGGCCTGCGTTCAAGCATGGGCCTGACCGGTTCGGCGACCATTGAAGCGCTGCGCACCAAAGCTGAATTCGTGCGTATCTCTGGTGCCGGTATGCAGGAATCACACGTTCACGACGTGACCATTACCAAAGAAGCTCCGAACTACCGTCTGGGCTGATATAAACAACCTTCAGACCGGTGACAGCAGTCGCCGGTCTTCGTAAACACCGATGAATTTTCCCGGAGCGGTGCGCCGCTGGCGAATCGCTCCTTTTGATTGCAATAGATATTTGAGACTGCCTGAATGACCACAAATATTCATGATCAACGTATCCTCATTCTGGACTTCGGTTCCCAATACACCCAACTGATTGCCCGCCGTATTCGTGAAATCGGTGTGTACTGTGAGCTGTGGAGTTGGGATGTGGATGAGGCGGATATCCGCGATTTCAATCCAAACGGTATTATCCTGTCTGGCGGTCCGGAAAGTGTGGCGGCAGAAAACTCTCCGCGCGCACCACAATATGTATTTGAAGCGGGTGTGCCGGTGCTGGGTGTGTGTTATGGCATGCAGACCATGGCAGAGCAGCTGGGCGGTAAAGTCGCTGGTTCTGATCTGCGTGAATTCGGTTATGCGCAGGTTGAAGTGGTTGAACCAACCGCACTGCTGAAAAATATTGAAGATGCGGTTGCAGAAGACGGCAATGCTCTGCTGGACGTCTGGATGAGCCACGGTGACAAAGTCGTGGAAATCCCATCTGACTTCGTCAAAATGGCTGCTACTGAAACCTGTCCGTATGCAGGGATGGCGAACGAAACAAAACGTTTCTATGGTGTGCAGTTCCACCCGGAAGTGACGCATACGCGTCAGGGTCAGCGTCTGCTGGAAAACTTTGTTCTGAATATCTGTGGTTGTGAAAAACTGTGGACGCCATCTTCCATCATTGATGACGCCGTTGCTCGTATTAAAGAGCAGGTTGGCGATGATGAAGTGATTCTGGGCCTGTCGGGCGGTGTCGACTCTTCTGTTGTGGCGATGTTGATCCACCGTGCAATTGGCGACAAGCTGACTTGTGTGTTTGTCGACAATGGTCTGCTGCGTCTGAACGAAGGCGAGCAGGTGATGGAAATGTTCGGTGACCATTTCGGTCTGAACATCGTACATGTGAATGCTGAAGAGCGCTTCCTGTCTGCACTGGCTGGCGAAGCGGATCCAGAAGCTAAGCGTAAGATCATCGGCCATGTGTTTGTTGATGTTTTCGATGAAGAATCGAAGAAACTGAAAAACGCGAAATGGCTGGCGCAGGGCACGATTTATCCGGATGTGATTGAATCAGCAGCCTCGAAGACCGGTAAAGCACACGTGATCAAGTCACACCACAATGTGGGTGGTCTGCCTGAAGACATGGCAATGGGTCTGGTTGAGCCGCTGAAAGAGCTGTTCAAAGACGAAGTTCGTAAGATTGGTCTGGAACTGGGTCTGCCTTACAACATGCTGTACCGCCACCCGTTCCCGGGTCCGGGTCTGGGCGTGCGCGTTCTGGGTGAAGTGAAGAAAGAGTACTGTGACCTGCTGCGTCGTGCCGATGCAATCTTCATTGAAGAACTGCATAAAGCGGATCTGTACAACAAAGTTTCACAGGCATTTACGGTCTTCCTGCCAGTACGTTCTGTAGGTGTGATGGGCGATGGCCGTAAGTACGACTGGGTTGTTTCTCTGCGTGCAGTTGAAACCATCGATTTCATGACAGCACACTGGGCGCATCTGCCATATGACTTCCTGGGTCGCGTATCTAACCGAATCATTAACGAAGTGAATGGTATTTCCCGCGTGGTTTACGACGTTTCCGGTAAGCCACCAGCAACTATTGAGTGGGAATAATTTTCCACTGAAAAGTGTCTGACCTTCACAGGTATAAAGCATATCGAAGTCCGCGTCATAGCGGACTTTTTTTGTATTTGGCGAGTGGGATTTGAAGAATCGATCTCTCGATGCAAGGCGATTCTCCCTTTTGAGAAAAGTAGACTTGTTTTTTCTTAGATAGATTCGGAGTCAGCAAGGTTGTACCAGGCGAAGACACACTGAAGTGACGTCGCGAGCGTATGTTTCATCGCTTTCTGTTTTGAGCGCAATGACCTCATCTGTAGCGCCATGTACGCCGTGATAGATCATTAAGGCTGTGATGCGTGGTTGCTCTAATGTCCAAAGACCGGCTTGTATTCCTCCCTGTAAAATTTCCTCCAGTTGCGTCAGAAGGGCGTTTCTTTCCGGATTGGTCCGATCATGGTGATGATGATTGGTATAAACAATGTCGTGCGTTCGGTAGGTTTCAACGTAAATCAACACGCAGTTGTATATCCAGGTGTGTAAACGTTTTTGCCAGTCATCCGGTGCACAGGTTTCAATCGCTGCTTCCAGTCGATTTAAAAACTGCAGGGTATACCGTTTGCCCATGGCCTCAAGCAACTCATTCTTGGAGGCGAAGTAATGGTAAAAGGTGCCTTTTGCGACTTGAGCAAGTTTGACGATTTCACTGATTGTTGTCGCTTCAACTCCTTTCTCTAAAAATAGTTTTTCGGCGGCTGTCATCAGCTCGTTCAGGCGAACTTCAGCGGGTTTGGTGCGAGGTGTTTTTTGCGGTTTCATTTGATTGACTCGCGGCTTGTGTAAATCAGTCGACACAATCTATCCCGACAATGGATGAGGCGTTCTTACCCAAGATGGCAAGTGACCGTCGTTGAGCGATGGTATGTGATTGACATGAGTGTCGCAACTCGAACAGCAAAATGCCGGAAGTTCTCTGCGCTTGAAATTACCCATTGACCGTCGGTCGGTCGATTATTAAGATGAGAATAAATCTCAATATCTTTTCTCGGTGGTTCCGATGCAGAAATACCGTATTCATGCTTTAGTCGCAGCAGCTTATCTTGGGACTTTTCTCTCGACCCTGGATATCAGTATCGTCAATGTTGCACTTCCAACACTTCAGTCAGCATTGCAGACCGACTTAGCGGGCTTACAGTGGGTCGTGAACATCTATGCGATTGCTCTGTCTGCCGTAATGCTGTCGGCAGGGCCACTCGGTGATCGGTATGGCCACAAACGGGTGTGGTTAGGCAGTGTGCTGTTGTTCGTGGTTGGCTCGTTGATCTGTGCAGTGGCTGGCCGGTTAGAAACGCTTTTATGGGGGCGAGGGATTCAAGGGATTGCCGGTGCATTGCTGATCCCCGGGGCGATGCCGATTCTGACGCTCGCATTTTCTGAACCCCATCAACGGGCGCGTGCGATTGGTGGCTGGTCGGCCTTTAGCGCGCTGGCACTGATTTCCGGCCCCTTGGTTGGTGGACTGCTGGTCGAACAATATGGTTGGGAGAGTGTTTTTCTTGTCAACGTGCCTTTTGGAATTCTAGCGCTGCTGCTCGGAGCATGGGGGATTTCTGAACGTAAGCATCCTGAACAGGCAGCATTTGATCCGCTGGGGCAGGTGCTCAGTATGTTGTGGCTCGGCATGCTGAGTTATAGCCTGATCAAAATAGGTGATCAGGGGGCAATGTTTGACGAAGTTCTGGTGCCGCTGAGTCTTGCAGCGGTGGGGTTATGCGCTTTTATCTGGGTTGAGTGTCGCGTCCGACGCCCGCTATTGCCCCTTGTTCTGTTTCGTTATCGTGCTTTGGCACTTGCTAATGTTGCGTCGTTTGTACTGGGATTTGCCAGCTATAGCAGTTTGTTTTTCCTATCCATTTTTCTGCAGCAGGTGCAAGGAAACACACCCGCGCAGACGGGGTGGAAATTGATGCCGCAATTTGCAGTGATGGCGGTGACCTCCTTGTTATTTGGGCGTCTTGCAGCCCGTTTTTCTCTTCAGTTTCTGATGGTTTCAGGGTATGCACTCATCGGGGTCGCTCTGTGCAGCATGGCGACTTTCACGCCGGTCACTACGGATGGTGTGATTGTGGCTGTTTTTGTGGTTTTGGGATTGGGCGCTGGTTTGTCGGTACCGGCGACCGGCATGATGGTGATGGGCGGAACACCACCTGAATATTCAGGCATTGCTTCAGCCACCATGAATGCCTTGCGCCAGACCGGGATGACACTGGGCATCGCCTTTTTAGGGAGCATCATGAGTCTTTGTGCGGTTCATCAATTAACGCTTGCAGGGAAAGAGGCTGGATTCGCCAACGCTGCCACAATGGCTCAGCGTGCAGTGACAGATAACATCTTCCCGGGGCAATCAAACGGGCTGTTTGAACGATATAGTTCACTCTATCAATCTGCGATGGCAGACAGCTTTGGGCTTGTGATGCTTGGTGCAGGCACCCTGTGTCTGATCGTTTCAGGTTTACTGCTTGTATTTGGAGCCAAAGGTGCGATATCGACACCAGAGGCAATACCTGAAAATCAGCAATAAAGTCGAATATTCAAGTTTTTTCATATTTATTGAAAAGGTGTTTTTTTGTCACTTGTTTGTGTATCGGGGGACGGCCTGAGATGATGCAATTGGTGACCTTGGTTAACCATCTTTTAATGGATTGTTAATTGGATAATTATTCTGTAAGTAATAATTAATCTGGTTTCTATCACTAATAAATGCACTCATATTAGTTTTACTGAATTATGACAATCGAGTACTCTCCAGCTTTCTACTCATTCAATTCATAAGGAAGTACAACTATGAGTGAGACCCTGAACCCGGCGAAGCATTCGCGGGGCATGATTAAGTTCATTGAACGCGCGGGACAAAAAATTCCGGATCCGGTTGTGATCTTCATGTTTCTTTTCGCCTTCATTCTGGTGCTGACGAGCCTGATTGGTGGCATGCAGTTTGAAGTCATGGGCGCGGACGGTGGTAGTGTGACCCATACCATTAAGAGCATGACAGACACAGAACATGTCCGTTGGCTGTTCGACAATGCCCTGTTGCAGAACTGGCTGGCATTCGGCCGTGGTGTGCTGGGGGTGATTCTGATCGTGATGCTGGCCGTGGGTATTGCGGAGCATTCTGGTCTGTTGTCAGCGCTGATCAAGAAAGTCGGCTTGCGTATCAGTGACCGCTGGTTGCCTTACATGGTTGTTTTTCTGGGAATCATGTCTTCGATTGCCAGTGATGCAGGTTATCTGGTGCTGATTCCGCTGGCAGGTTTGTTGTATGCCGGTTTGGGTAAAAACCCATTGATCGGGATGGCTGCGGCTTTTGCCGGTGTTTCTGCCGGTTTTAGTGCGAACCTGATCCCGGCGACACCTTCTGATGTGATTCTGGGGGGGAATGCCCGTATTTTTGCGGAAGCACAGGGTGTGCCGTTTACAACAGCCAGCGGTAAGCCACTGAACCCGGCCACCATGCATTATTACTTCATTTTTGTCTCGACCATTATTCTGACTGTCGTTGGCGGCTGGATCACCAACCGTTTTATTGCCCCGCGTTTGTCTGCTATGGACTACCAGCTGCCGGATGATCTGAAACTGGATGATTTTCAGTTGACGGCTCGTGAGCAACAGGGCCTGCTCGCGGCGGGTTTTGGTCTGCTGGCCGCCCTGTTGGGGGTTTACCTGCTGGCAACGGGTCCACTGGCACCTTATACCAATGCAGTTGGCCGCGAAGTCACGCCATATCTGGATAACGTGATTTTGCTGATCTCCTTCGTGTTTGTCGTGGTCGGTCTTTGCTATGGCATTACCACACGGAAGTTTAAATCGCTGCAAGATGTCGTGACAGCGATGGTGAAACAGATGAACACCATGGGGTATATCCTGGTGCTGACTTTCTTCTGTTACAACTTCCTGGCGATGCTGAGTTATTCTGGCCTGGGCACTTATGTCACTTATCTGGGGGCGACTTTCCTGAGTTCTCTTGGGTTGCAGTCGTTCCCGATCGCGTTGATTATTGGTTTCATTCTGACCACTGCCTTTATTAACCTGTTCGTCGGTGGGATGACGTCGAAGTGGATGCTGCTGGGGCCGATCTTCGTGCCAATGCTGTATCAGGTGAACCCGAATATGACGCCGGATATGGTGACGGCAGCATTCCGTGTCGCAGATTCTTCCACCAATATCATTACGCCTATGATGACTTATGCCGGTGTTATTCTGGCCTTCATGCGGAAGTACAAGCCGGAACTGAAGTTTGGCGATGTGATCAGCATGATGGTGCCTTACTCTGCCGCCTTCCTGGTATTGTGGTCGGCGTTGCTGGTGATCTTCTTTGCCTTTGGCTTGCCTCTGGGTTTCTAAAGACGACTCCATTATCACGCCATTGAATCTGACGCCCGGCATGATGCCGGGCGTTTTTCGATTCAGCTGCTGGATTCAGGCGCTGAAATACTGGGCATGAAATCGCAGGTGGTCTTCAATGAAACTGGCGATGAAGTAATAGCTGTGATCATAATCGGGCTGCATGCGCAGGCTGATTGGGTACTTTGCCTGTTCGGCGGCTTTCAGCAGTGCGCCGGGTTTGAGCTGTTCACTGAGATACTCGTCGGCTGTGCCCTGATCAACCAGCACCGGCAGATGGGGCGTACTCAGGGCCAGCAGCTCGCAGGCATCATACTGTTGCCAGACGACGCCATCATCCGGGCCAAGATAATTTGAAAAAGCTTTTCGGCCCCAAGGGCTGTCTGTCGGATGGCTGATAGGGCTGAAGGCAGACACAGAGCTGTATCGTAATGGATTGCGCAGCGCAATGACCAGCGCACCGTGCCCCCCCATGGAGTGTCCGGCAATTGCTCGTTGCTGCGTGACCGGAAACTGTGCTTCGATCAGCGTTGGTAACTCATCGACAACATAGTCATACATCTGATAGTGGCGGTGCCAGGGCGGCTCGGTTGCATTCACATAAAATCCGGCTCCGAGACCAAGATCATACGCCAGATTGGGATCATCCGGCACATCATCACCACGCGGGCTGGTATCCGGGGCGACAATGGCAATGCCCAGTTCGGCAGCAATCCGATGTGCACCGGCTTTCTGCATGAAGTTTTCATCGGTGCAGGTCAGGCCGGACAACCAGTACAGCACAGGCACCTGTTCTCCCTCTTCGGTCTGTGGCGGCAGATAAATGGCAAAGCGCATCGTACAGTGCAGATCGTCTGACGTATGCCGCCACTGCTGGTGCCAGCCGCCAAAGCTTTTGTTGTTGCTGATCAGTTCGCTCTTCATGCCATCCTCACAACTCAGAAGTGAATGACGGAACGGATACTCTTTCCCTGATGCATCAATTCAAACGCCTGGTTGATATCTTCCAGCGGCATGGTGTGTGTGATGAAATCATGCAGCTGGAATTCCCGGTTCAGATATCGCTCGACGAGATCGGGTAACTGTGTCCGGCCTTTTACGCCACCAAAGGCTGTTCCGCGCCAGACCCGGCCGGTGACCAACTGGAAGGGGCGAGTTGATATTTCCTGTCCGGCGCCGGCGACCCCGATAATGACTGATTCGCCCCAGCCTTTATGGCAACACTCCAGCGCGGAACGCATCACCTTGACATTGCCGATGCACTCAAACGAGAAATCGACCCCGCCATCGGTCATGTCAATGATCACGTCCTGAATGGGCTTGTCGTTTTCGTTGGGGTTGATGCAGTCTGTCGCGCCGAATTTTTTGGCCAGCGCAAACTTATGGTCGTTCACATCGATCCCAATGATGCGTGAAGCGCCAGCCATGGTTGCGCCGAGAATGACAGATAATCCAATACCACCAAGGCCGAAGACAGCGACGGTATCGCCCGGATGCACTTTAGCAGTATTGAGCACGGCACCCATGCCTGTGGTGACGCCGCAGCCCAACAGACAGATTTCTTCCAGCGGTGCCGCCGGATTGACTTTGGCCAGTGAAATTTCCGGCAGCACGGTGTATTCAGAGAAAGTGGAGCAGCCCATGTAATGGAAAATGGGCTCGCCGTTGAGCGAAAATCGAGTGGTGCCGTCTGGCATTAACCCTTTGCCCTGAGTTTCACGAATTTTCTGGCAGAGGTTGGTTTTGCCGGAAAGGCAAAACTGACATTCACCGCATTCCGGTGTATAGAGGGGGATGACATGGTCTCCAACCTGAACAGTGGTGACGCCTGGTCCAACTTTTTCAACAATCCCTCCGCCTTCGTGACCGAGAATCGCTGGGAAAATGCCTTCCGGATCTTCTCCGGACAGTGTAAAGGCGTCGGTATGGCATACACCTGATGCCACAATGCGGACCAGTACTTCCCCCGCTTTGGGTAGTTCGACATCAACGTCTTCGATGGTCAGTGGCTGGTTGGGTCCCCAGGCGACAGCCGCCCGGGATTTGATGGTGTCCATGGCAGGATCTCTTGTGATTGTCATGATTCATATAAAGTAGGTGAGAATTGCCCGTTGTGCCTAATGCGTGTCAGGGGGCGGCGAGGGATTCTGGTGAGGGATTCAGGCGTGGTGCTGGTGGGTGTGAGGCGCTTCGCTTATAATCCTTCGCCCCGAGAGCGACAGCAGAGAACCAAAGTGAGCGACACAATCAGTCAGGACGAATTTTTCATGCAGCGTGCCATTGAGCTGGCGGGCAGAGCAGAAGCCGAAGGGGAAGTACCGGTTGGTGCCGTTGCGGTCCTTCATGGTGAAGTCATTGGTGAAGGCTGGAACCGTTCGATCGGTCAGCATGATGCCACGGCACACGCTGAGATCATGGCGTTACGTCAGGCTGGCCAAGTGCTTGCAAATTATCGTCTGCTGGACGTGGTGCTCTATGTCACCTTGGAACCTTGTCCGATGTGTGCCGCAGCGATGGTGCACAGCCGGATTGGCCGGGTGGTGTATGGCGCACCGGATCCGAAAACCGGCGCGGCAGGGAGTGTGATGAACCTGCTCAGTTATACCGGAGTGAACCATCATGTGGCGTTTCAGGGGGGGATGCTGGAAGCGGCATGTCGGCAGCAATTACAGGCATTTTTTAAGCGGCGTCGTGATGAAAAAAAAGCGCTGAAACAAGCTGCCCGGCAGGCAGCACAATTGGGAAATGATTCGGAGCAATAAACACCGAGTGACCTGACAGCCACCCGGTGAGGATTGATCAGCGGCTCACATGCTTGTTGGCCTTGGTGTTTTCCAGGACGGCTTCCATTGCATTCTCGGCTGCCTGCTCAGCCAGGGGCTTTCCGTTTTCCCCTGTTTCAACTGGCGTAATGGTCTGCCAGTCATCCACCAGTCTGATCCCTTCACTATTCAAAGGCTGACTATGTGCTTGTTCATAACCGATGATGCTTTGATAGTAACGACGGATGTTTTCCACATAGAGCAGTGCTTCATCACCACGGGCGTAACCGTAGCGGGTCTGGCGATAGTACTTCTGTTGACGCAGTAACGGCAGTCGCTGTTTGACATCACTCCAGGCATCCGGATTGCCCCCTTGCTGTTTGGTCAGACGCCGGGCATCCAGCATGTGGCCATGGCCGACATTGTATGACGCCAGCGCGAACCAGACTTTTTCGTGTGGTTCAATGCTGTCCGGGACTCGGGCGACCATTCTTCTCAGATATTCTGTGCCTCCCCGAATACTTTGCTCCGGATCCAGACGGTTCTGGACGCCGACTGATTTAGCTGTGGGCAAGGTTAGCATCATCATGCCACGCACGCCGGTTGGCGAAACGGCTCTCGGGTTCCAGTGAGATTCCTGATAAGACAGTGCAGCCAGCAGACGCCAGTCAAACTCATCGGCGTATTTTTTGAAGAGACCTTCCCAGCGGGGGAGTTTGCTTTCGAGCGCACGCAAGAAAGCCCGGGTATCCACATAGTCAAACTTATCGACATGGCCGAAATATTTCTCTTCCAGTTTTGCCAGTTCGCCGGTTTGTTTGAGTTCACCGAAAAATTCAATCAGCAAGGCATAGAGGCTGTCGTCGTTGCTCGGGTTCAGGAACCAGCCAATTGGCTGGTCGTCGGTCAGTTCTAAAGCAACAGCGATATCCGGGTGAATTCGCTGGCTGAGTGCCACATCCACTGAATCGGCAACGGTATAATCCAGTTCGCCCACGGCGACCTGTCTGAGCAGCTCTTCGCTGTCGACTTCATCAACGGCATGCCAGGTCAGGGCCGGATGATCTTTTTTGAGTTCCAGCAGATTTTTTTCATGGCTGGAGTCTCGCACGACGGTCAGCTGGCCTTTATTCTGGGCTAAATCGTCCACATCTCGCGGACGCCATTTGCCTTTCTTATAAACCAGAATCTGACTGGCATAGTAATAAGCCGGTGCCGCACGAAAAGAGCGGATACGTTCCGGTGTCATGGTCAGTCCTGCGGCAAGCAGGTCAACATCGTTGCGTGTCAGGGCTGGGAACAGACCTGAAAGCGAGAAGACAGGTTGCATTTCCAGTTTGACGCCCAGCTTATCGGCGAAACGCTGGGCAAGGTCGTAGTCCAGCCCGGTCGGGCCGTCCGGACCGATGTAGTAAGAAATCTGATTGTTGAGTGTCCCAACACGCAGAACACCACTGTCGCGGATCCGTTCCAACTCTGTGCGGGTGTCATTCTCCCACTGACATCCTGATAATACTAAGCTTGTCAATAAGATAGCGATC
The DNA here is from genome assembly GCF_000695255.1 of Photobacterium galatheae. Lineage (GTDB taxonomy): Bacteria > Pseudomonadota > Gammaproteobacteria > Enterobacterales > Vibrionaceae > Photobacterium > Photobacterium galatheae. Next base: position 167,098 of record NZ_JMIB01000017.1, read on the forward strand.
AGGTGCCGCAGTCTGGCGGAAAAAGTTAACCGTCTCAATAATTCATGCTCATCTGTCTGTTTAGGGGTCCTTTATACCAAAGGTCGCATTCCGGGCAAAGCTGCCCCCGGTTTGATCTTATCTGGCGGCTGAATAATAGGTGAAAATTTGCCCATTTTTGGGTGGGTGGTCAAAGATCGCTGCGGATTCGCGGTGGATTGAAAAAAAATCACGCAAACGGTTGCGTCAGGTGTTACGTCACACTCGCTTTTCCCGTATACTACCGCCGTTCCTCTGAACCCAAGGAGGAAATCAGCGCTGAACAAGGTGGCATTGACGTGGCTCCCGGGGTGGGGATCAGGCCAATATCACCTTCATTCAATTGCTAATCGAGAGTCGTACGCACATGGAAATTTTGCGTGGTTCACCCGCACTGTCTGAGTTTCGTGTCAATAAACTGCTGGCGCGTTGCCAGGCTTCTGGTCTGCCTGTTACAGGTATCTATGCCGAGTACATGCACTTTGCTGAGCTGGCTGCGCCGCTCGACAGCCAGGCCCAGGAAACCCTGACCAGCCTACTCACCTATGGCCCTACGATTGCCGAGCATGAACCGAGCGGCGCACTGCTGCTGGTTACACCACGTCCTGGCACCATTTCACCATGGTCTTCCAAAGCAACAGATATTGCCCATAACTGTGGTTTGCGACAAATCAAACGTCTTGAGCGCGGTACGGCTTATTATGTCGCGACCTCAGCAGCGCTGAGCGAGGCCCAGCAAACAACGCTGAAAGGTCTGCTGCATGACCGCATGATGGAAGTCGTGTTTGATGATTTCAAACAGGCGGAAGCCTTGTTCCGACACGCTGAACCTGCACCGATGCAGAGTGTGGACATTCTGTCTGGTGGTCGTCAGGCACTGGAAGTGGCTAACCTGTCTCTCGGACTGGCACTGGCTGAAGATGAGATTGATTATCTGGTTGAAAACTTCACCAAACTGGGCCGGAATCCGAACGACATCGAGCTGATGATGTTTGCCCAGGCAAACTCTGAGCACTGCCGCCATAAGATCTTTAACGCAGACTGGACGATTGACGGTGTTGATCAGGAAAAGTCGCTGTTCAAGATGATCAAGAATACCTACGAGCAGCACAGTGACTATGTGTTGTCTGCCTACAAAGACAACGCCGCAGTCATGGTGGGCTCTGAAGTCGGTCGTTTCTTCCCGGATGCAGACAACCGTCAGTATAACTACCATCAGGAAGCGGCACATATCCTGATGAAAGTGGAAACGCACAACCACCCAACGGCAATTTCGCCATGGCCGGGTGCTTCCACCGGTTCCGGTGGTGAAATCCGTGACGAAGGCGCAACGGGCATTGGCGGTAAGCCAAAAGCCGGTCTGGTTGGCTTTACGGTATCGAATCTGCGTGTTCCGGGCTTTGAGCAACCATGGGAAACCGACTTTGGCAAGCCAGGCCGAATCGTGACCGCACTGGATATTATGCTGGAAGGCCCACTGGGCGGCGCGGCATTTAATAACGAATTCGGTCGTCCGAACCTGTTGGGTTACTTCCGGACTTACGAAGAGAAAGTCACGTCTCACAACGGTGAAGAGATCCGCGGCTACCACAAGCCCATCATGATTGCCGGTGGTCTGGGGAATATTCGTGATGAGCACGTCCAGAAGAAAGAAATTCCGGTGGGTGCCAAGCTGATCGTGCTGGGTGGTCCGGCAATGAATATCGGTCTGGGTGGCGGTGCGGCCTCTTCCATGGCTTCCGGTCAGTCGGCCGAAGATCTGGATTTTGCTTCGGTCCAGCGTGAAAACCCGGAAATGGAACGTCGCTGTCAGGAAGTGATCGACCGTTGCTGGCAGTTGGGCGATGATAACCCGATTGCCTTTATCCACGATGTTGGTGCAGGCGGTATTTCGAATGCCCTGCCTGAGCTGGTGAACGATGGTGAACGTGGCGGTAAGTTCCACCTGCGTGATGTGCCAAATGATGAACCGGGCATGAGTCCGCTGGAAATCTGGTGTAACGAATCGCAGGAACGTTATGTGCTGGCGGTTGCACCAGAGCAGATGGCCGTATTTGATGCTATCTGTCAGCGTGAGCGTGCACCGTATGCGGTTGTGGGTGAAGCGACAGAAGCGCGCCATTTGTCGCTGGATGACAGCCACTTCGACAACACGCCGATTGATATGCCGATGGATATTCTGCTGGGTAAACCGCCGAAGATGCATCGTGACGTGAAGTCACAAAAAGCACAGGGCACAGCGATTGACCGCAGTGGCATTGTGCTGGAAGAAGCCACACATCGCGTGCTGCGCCTGCCGGCGGTTGCGGAGAAAACCTTCCTGATCACCATTGGTGACCGTACGGTGACCGGCCTGGTTGCCCGTGACCAGATGGTCGGTCCTTGGCAGGTGCCGGTTGCGAACTGCGCGGTGACGGCAGCAAGCTACGACTCTTACCATGGCGAAGCGATGTCGATGGGTGAGCGGACGCCTGTGGCCCTGCTGGATTTTGCAGCTTCGGCTCGTCTGGCCGTCGGTGAAGCCATTACTAATATTGCCAGTGCCGACATCGGCGATCTGAAGCGAATTAAACTGTCTGCGAACTGGATGTCACCAGCCGGTCACCCGGGTGAAGACGCCGGTCTGTATGAAGCGGTGAAAGCTGTCGGTGAGGAGCTGTGTCCTGCGCTGGGGCTGACGATTCCGGTCGGTAAAGACTCCATGTCGATGAAGACCAAGTGGGAAGAGAACGGCGAAGAGAAAGAAGTAACATCACCGCTGTCACTGGTGATTACCGCTTTTGGTCGCGTAGAAGATGTCCGTAAGACGGTCACACCACAACTGCGAACGGATCAGGGTGAATCCAGTCTGATTCTGATTGACCTTGGGTGTGGTAAGAATCGCCTGGGTGCCACCGCACTGGCCCAAGTGTACAAGCAATTGGGGGATCAGCCTGCGGATGTCGACAGCCCTGAGTTGCTGAAAGGTTTCTTCCATGCCGTACAGAGTCTGCTGCGCGACGGGAAGCTGCTGGCTTACCATGACCGCGGTGACGGTGGTCTGTACGTGACGCTGGCTGAGATGGCTTTTGCCGGTCATGTCGGGGTTGAAGTTGATCTCAATACCACAGATGCAGATGCCTGTGAGGATGTGCTGGCAGCCCTGTTCAACGAAGAACTGGGTGCGGTACTGCAAGTGCGTACTGAAGATCTGGCGCATGTCGAGGGTGAGCTGGCGAAGTTCGGTCTGGAAGCTTGCAGTCATGTGATGGGTACGGTCATCGACGAAGATGTGGTGCGTATCTGGAACGGCAACGATCGGGTGCTGGAACAGAACCGGACAGAACTGCGTACGATCTGGGCGGAAACCACGTACCAGATGCAGGCGATGCGTGATAATCCGGCAGGCGCTCTGCAAGAGTTTGAAGCCAAGAAAGACAGCAACGATCCGGGTCTGAACATCCAACTGAGCTTCGATATTAACGAAGATGTGGCTGCGCCGTTTATTGCGACCGGTGCGCGTCCGAAGATGGCGATTCTGCGTGAGCAGGGGGTGAACTCCCATGTTGAAATGGCAGCAGCTTTTGACCGTGCCGGTTTCGATGCCCGTGACGTTCATATGAGCGATATTTTGTCTGGCCGTGTCGAGCTGGATGGTTTTCACGGTCTGGTCGCCTGTGGTGGTTTCTCATACGGTGACGTGCTGGGCGCAGGTGAAGGCTGGGCGAAGTCCATCCTGTTTAACACTATGGCGCGTGATCAGTTCCAGCGTTTCTTCCATCGTGACAATACATTCGCACTGGGTGTGTGTAATGGCTGTCAGATGATGTCGAACCTGCGTGACCTGATCCCGGGTGCAGACCTGTGGCCGCGTTTCGTCCGGAACGAATCTGAGCGTTTTGAAGCGCGTTTCAGTCTGGTGGAAGTTCAGCAGAGTGACTCGCTGTTCTTCAATGGCATGGCTGGCTCCCGGATGCCGATTGCGGTGTCTCACGGTGAGGGCCGGGTGGAAGTGCGCAATGCGGATCACCTGTCTGCGATTGAGCAATCTGGCACGGTAGCCCTGCGTTATCTGGATAACTACGGCAAGGTGACTCAGAACTATCCGGCCAACCCGAATGGTTCACCAAACGGGATCACCGGTCTGACGACTCAGGATGGCCGTGTAACGATTATGATGCCGCACCCGGAACGTGTTTTCCGTACGGTTGCGAACTCCTGGCATCCGGATGACTGGAATGAGAACAGTCCGTGGATGCGCATGTTCCGCAATGCGCGGGTCAACCTGGGCTAAAACACTGCTGGCCGAGTGCCGGACAGTTGATTCTCAAACCGCTGCCAGGTGCAGCGGTTTTTTATGGGGCGGAGAAATACCAGAAGTGCGCAAATCATGGTTTGGCAGTCAGTGAGTCGTTGAGTTTTCAATGAAAAATCGGTGATAATGGGGGCTTTCCGGTGCCGGTGATTGTGAGCCGAGACTCCGCCCCGGGGCAGCATACCTCAGGGTCAACAGGCCCTCAGCAAAGGATATTGTGAGATGAAAAAAATCGAAGCCATTATTAAGCCATTCAAACTGGATGATGTGCGTGAGGCCCTGGCAGAGGTAGGGATCACGGGGATGACGGTCTCTGAAGTCAAAGGATTCGGCCGTCAGAAAGGCCACACAGAGTTGTACCGCGGTGCAGAATACATGGTCGACTTTCTGCCGAAGGTGAAACTGGAAATCGTCGTGAGCGATGATGTAGCGGAGCAGTGTGTCGATACCATCATTGAGACAGCGCAAACCGGTAAGATCGGAGATGGAAAAATCTTCATGTTTGATATTGAGCGTGTGGTTCGTATCCGGACCGGTGAAGAAGATGAAGACGCGATCTGATTGCGTGTGACTGTGTTCAGATGACGCGCATTTGTTTTCAGTATTGCCTCACAAGATGTGTCTCAATTGCCCTCAGCCTCGCTTTCTTCCGGGGCTGTGTTTCACCAAGTCTCTTTGATTATGAATCAAACTCTAATTGTTGATTTGATGATTTAATATCCAACTTTCCTTGCCGCATTGTTGCCTTAGGCTGTCTTTCGCGCATGAGTCTCTGGCGGAGTAGCCGAGAGCTAATATTCATGTTTGCAAGGAGAGTCATCATGAAGCGTGTATCTCTGTCGACTTATGGCGGCCTTGCCATCTCCGTACTGACAGCTGTGGCAGTGGTGATGGTGGTTGCACCCGTGCTGTCGAATCTGTTTCGTTCGAATCCGGCGAGCTTCCCGTCTGCCGGACTTCCGTTATCCCCCGAGTTTGGGTCATATTGGCAATGGCTGGCTGTTGTCGCTGTGCTTGTTCAGCTGATGAGTCTGAAGCTGCTGACAACGTCTCCCCTTTTAGGGAAAGGTCTGGCCCTGTTTGCAACGATGGTGCTATTTCCGCTGGGACTGATTTTTCTGATGTGTTACTGGGTCGACTGCCATCGCTGGCGGTTACGGCAGTTACAGGAAGTGAAATTTGAACTCAAACCCGAGCACCCTCAGTTTGGTTTTTGCGATGAAGACCCGCTTGCCTTCGGACTGGCCGGGGTCGGGATTCTGATGCTTATTGTCGGGATGCCGCTGGGCGCATTGGCCATTTTGGCGGGTCTGGTGATTTTTGCCCGAAATCTGGCCGGGAAGAAGAAAACGGCGCTGATGGTGACGTCTGAAGCCTTGTATCTTACTCCGAATCCCTGGCTTGGTTGTTACCGGATTCCTTTTTCTCAGATCGCTGCGGTTTCAATGGTGAAAAATCAGCTGAAATTACAGCTTGATTGTGGAGAAGGGAAGCCGCTGATGCTTTCGGTCAATCTCAATGCGTTCGATCGTGACTTACGCCGCCAGGCGAGGGATGTGTTGCTGGAAAAGCTGGCTCATGCCGGTTTGCTGCATGAGCCTGTTGTTGCGTGATGAGCCGACGGTGATTGGTCGCAAGTGATTAGTCGTTGGTGACTGGTGTCGCGGTGGCTTTGCCATCGTGATACCGGCCTGGTTTGTGGTTCATGGCCAGCACCAGGTTCAGCATCACAGCGCCCAGCAGCGACAGCATCAAAATGGTCGGTGTCATCAGGAAGTAAGAACAAATCAGAATGCTGATATCAATGCCCATCTGTAACTTGCCTGCCGAAACCCCTAATTTCTCCTGCAGATAAAGCACCAGCACGTTAAATCCGCCCAGACTGGTGTTATGCCGGAACAGAATCAGCATGCCCAGCCCCATCAGTAAGCCGCCAATCACGGCACAGTAAATCGGATCAAACTGACTAATGGCCACCACATGGTGCAGATTGTCTGTAATGATGGAAACCAGTGCCCCGCAGCAGATACTGGTCAGCGCGAAGCTGCGGTTCATCCGAAACCAGGCCATGATGTAAAACGGAATATTGGCGACAAAGTACAGCTGACCGAAACTGAAATCTGTAAAGTGGGTCATCAGCAGCGCTAAGCCGGTGGTTCCGCCGGTCAGTAAGTTCGCTTGTTGTAAGAAAAAAACGCCTTGTGCGACAATGAATGTGCCAGTCAGAATGGCAATCAGGTTTTCTTTGCGAGAGTGGCCGCGGTGTTTCAATCGATACCTCCAAAAAAATACCCCTCTGATACGGCATGACGTCAGTGCGACGACACAGGAGGGGGAATGCGCGCTATGTTATAGCGTGGCGTGAAAAAATGAATCCTTGTGGCTGAAGGGAAAGAAATACAGTTTGTAATTTAATATTTACGGTTTTGTAAATCATTATTTTCGCATCATGGTTGTGTTCACAGTTTTCTGTGTAATTTTGTTGATGAATATTTACGTAACTTGAATTAAATTCATCTTCTGAATGAGAAAAACGAACAAAAAAGGGGATAAAAAAGCGATTTCAGGGCTATCTGAAAAGGAGGATTTTCGCTAAAATGCCGACTTATCTGCTGGCGCGACGAAAACGTTTGCGTCGACGTGGTGTCTGGGGTTGTGTTTTCCGGACCCATCGGGAAAAATGCTGATGATTTTCCGTTGACCTAAGAGTCTGACCTTGTCAGATACTTAGGTGAGCGAATTTGAGAACTATCTGAGTCAGGAGAGACTGATGCTAAAGCGTGACATGAATATTGCAGATTATGACGCGGAACTGTTTGCGGCCATTCAGGAAGAAACAGCCCGTCAGGAAGAGCACATTGAGCTGATTGCTTCTGAAAACTACACCAGCCCGCGTGTAATGGAAGCCCAGGGATCACAACTGACCAACAAATACGCAGAAGGTTACCCGGGTAAGCGTTACTACGGTGGTTGTGAGTACGTTGATAAAGCTGAGCAGCTGGCGATTGATCGTGCTTGTCAGTTGTTTGGTGCGGAATACGCGAACGTTCAGCCACACTCCGGCTCTCAGGCGAACAGTGCGGTTTACATGGCCCTGCTGAATGCGGGTGATACCGTTCTGGGCATGAGCCTGGCACACGGTGGTCACCTGACCCACGGTTCTCCTGTGAATTTCTCTGGCAAGCTGTATAACATCATTCCTTATGGTATTGATGAAAAAGGCCAGATTGACTACGCAGAAGTGGAAGCACTGGCGCTGGAACACAAGCCGAAAATGATCATCGGCGGTTTCTCTGCTTACTCTCAGATTGTTGACTGGAAGCGCATGCGTGAAATCGCAGACAAAGTGGGCGCGTACTTCTTTGTTGATATGGCGCACGTTGCGGGTCTGGTTGCTGCCGGCGTTTACCCGACGCCAGTGCCGCACGCTCATGTGGTTACCACAACAACGCACAAAACACTGGCTGGCCCGCGTGGTGGTCTGATCCTGTCGAATGCAGGTGAAGAGCTGTACAAGAAACTGAACTCTGCTGTTTTCCCTGGTGGTCAGGGCGGCCCGCTGATGCACGTGATTGCTGCAAAAGCCGTTGCGTTCAAAGAAGCGATGGAGCCTGAGTTCAAAGCTTATCAGCAGCGTGTTGTTGATAACGCCAAAGCGATGGTCGGTCAGTTCCTTGAGCGTGGCTACAAGATCGTTTCCGGCGGTACCGAGAACCATCTGTTCCTGGTTGACCTGATTGATAAGAATATCACAGGTAAAGAAGCGGATGCCGCGCTGGGTGCAGCGAACATTACCGTGAATAAGAACAGCGTACCAAACGATCCTCGCAGTCCGTTCGTGACTTCAGGTATCCGCATCGGTACACCCGCGATCACTCGTCGTGGCTTCACGACGGAAGACGCGAAAGCACTGGCGAACTGGATCTGTGACGTGCTGGACAACATCGAGAACCAGGACGTGATCGATGCAACCAAAGCGAAAGTGCTGGATATCTGCCAGCGTCTGCCAGTTTACGCGTAAACAGGACAGGCTGAATAAAGACCCATTGATGGGTCAGAACTGCGAAACGGCATCCAATGGATGCCGTTTTTGTTGATAAAAATTTAGCTTTGCGCCTCTCAAGCTACGTGATTTGGGTTACACTGAGTCGACGAAATTGAGGAGGCAAGATGCATTGTCCGTTTTGTGGTGCGAATGACACCAAAGTAATCGATTCCCGTCTGGTCGCTGACGGTCATCAGGTACGGCGCCGTCGCCAGTGTCTGGCGTGCAGCGAGCGTTATACCACTTTTGAAACCGCAGAGCTGGTGATGCCGCATGTCATTAAAACCAATGGCAGCCGGGAACCATTCAATGAAGACAAGCTGCGTGGTGGTATTGAGCGTGCCCTGGAAAAACGTCCGGTCAGTGCCGATGACATTGAACGCGCGATCAATACGATCAAATCCCGCTTGCGTGCGACCGGAGAGCGCGAAGTGAAATCCGACATGATCGGCAATCTGGTGATGGATGCGCTGATCGAATTGGATAAAGTCGCCTATATTCGTTTCGCCTCTGTGTACCGTTCGTTTGAAGACATCCGGGAATTTGGTGAAGCGATCGCCAAACTGGAAAAATAAGCCAACATGTTTACACCGACCGATCACGCCATGATGCGTCGTGCCATCAATCTGGCCCGACGTGGCCGTTTCACCACAGCCCCAAACCCGAATGTCGGTTGCGTCATTGTGAAAGACGAGACTGTGATAGGGGAAGGCTTTCATTATCGTGCCGGGCAGCCACACGCCGAAGTCTTCGCACTGCGTGCCGCGGGAGAAAACGCCCGGGGCGCAACCGCTTATGTTACCCTGGAGCCTTGCTCTCACTATGGCAGGACGCCCCCCTGTGCGGAAGCATTGATTGCGGCAGACGTCTCCAGAGTTGTCTGTGCCATGGTTGATCCGAATCCGCAGGTAGCGGGCCGGGGCGTGACGATGCTTCGGGACGCCGGAATTCAGGTCGAAACAGGGTTACTGGAAGCCGATGCCCTTGCACTCAATCCGGGCTTTATCAAACGCATGAAAACGGGTTTGCCATATGTTCAGCTCAAGCTGGCTGCCAGTCTCGATGGTAAAACCGCGTTAGCCAATGGTGCCAGCCAGTGGATTACTGGCCCTGAAGCCAGAGCAGATGTTCAGCGATTTCGTGCACAGTCCGGTGCCATCCTGTCGACCAGCGCAACAGTGCTGGCGGATGACCCGTCACTGAATGTTCGCTGGCAGGAACTGGGCGACCAGACGCAGTCTGACTATCCGCAAGCGGAAGTGCGTCAACCGGTCCGAGTGATTATTGACAGTCAGAATCGTCTTCAGCCCACACAGCGTTTGTTTTCTTTACCGGGGAAAGTACTGCTGGCCCGTGCGCAGGCAGATACGCTTGCTTGGCCGGAACATGTCTCACAACTGGTTGTCCCGGTGCAGGAGAATGGCCTGCTGGATTTGACGGCATTGATGCAGGCACTGGCCCGCCAGGATATCAACCATCTCTGGGTCGAGGCCGGAGCCGGGCTCGCTGGTGCTTTAGTCCGTGAAGGGCTGGTGGATGAATTCATTTTGTATCAGGCCCCGAAACTGATGGGCAGTGACAGCCGCGGTCTGATTGATTTGCATGGGTTGACAGCCATGAAGGACGTTCCGGCACTGGTGTTGAATGATGTCCGCATGGTCGGGCAGGATATTCGTATTCGCGGCTGCATCAAATCATCTGCGTAGCGTTAGGAAGAATTAGAATGTTTACAGGTATTATTGAAGCTGTTGGCACCATTCGGGCGCTGGCAGTCAAGGGACAGGATATTTCCGTCACTGTTGACAGTGGTTCGCTGGATCTGTCTGATGTCAAACTGGGTGACAGTATTGCGACCAACGGTGTTTGTCTGACGGTGGTCGCATTGACCGGAAAAGGTTATGTGGCCGATGTCTCGCTGGAGACCCTGAACCGGACAGCCTTCAAAGATTATCAACCGGGACAGTTGGTGAACCTGGAAAAGGCGATGTTACCGACGACGCGTTTTGGCGGTCATATGGTCTCGGGCCATGTGGATGATGTGGGAGAAATTATTTCCCGCACACAAATCGGTCGTGCCATTGAGTTCTGGGTCAAAGCACCGGATCATCTGGCAAAATACATGGCTGAGAAAGGCTCTGTTAGTATCGATGGGATCAGCCTGACGGTGAATGCGGTGCGTGGGGCTGAATTTAAGCTGACCATAGTGCCCCATACGGCGGGTGAAACGACGATGGACGGGTTTAAACCGGGTCGTCGGGTGAATCTGGAGGTGGATGTGATTTCACGTTATC
>NZ_JMIB01000018.1 GCF_000695255.1 Photobacterium galatheae
GCGAGGTTTTTTTATATCTGTGCGTCATGCGATGGACGGCATGCGATTAACGGAAACGTCGTTTGTTCCAGCTACGGACGACAGAATAGCGCCAGAATCCGCGAATACCAAAATAGCCGATGAAGGAAAAGAGGGTGGCACACACGAAACAACCCAGCAGAAATGGCGGGCCAATCTGACTCATCTGCTCCTGGAGAAATGCCCAGGACAATTCAAAGTGAAACGGTTGGTAAGGGACATTCATCAGCCACGCCCCAAGTTTATACGCGGCATAAAACATCACGGGCATGGTGATGGGGTTGGTGATCCACACGAGAGAGACGGAAAGGGGCAGGTTGACACCAAATAGTATCGCCAGACCGGCTGCCATGATCATTTGGCTCGGCAAAGGCACATAAGCCATGAACAGACCAACCGCGAAAGCGCCTGAGGCAGAGCGGCGGTTCAGACACCACAGGTTAGGGTTATGCAGCACAGTACCAAACACTTTCAAAGCTTTATGGCTTTTAATCATTTCCGGGCTGGGCATGAAGCGTTTTATGAGTTGTCTTGGCATCGTATGTCGTTTTTTCTTTTGGCTGCGTTCATCGGGCTATCATGATGTACCAGATGACTGCCGGTTTATCTCTCGGGATTTTGTCACTTCACTTCTGGTCATCTCTGCCAGATTACATCTGCATTATTACAGCCATGATTCTCGGTGGAGCGATATACCTGTGTTTTCGAACCGTCATTGTTTTGACGTTCTTAATGGGTGGGCTCTGGGCTTGGTTGATTGCTGCTGATTATAGTCAGACCGTGAACCGTCTTCCTCTGGAGCGTGGGAATATTACCATAACCGGCGAAGTACGTAGCCTAATAAATCATAATATTCTTGATAAGAAGTTTATTTTCTTAACGGAAACCGTATCTGAACGCGATCTGCAGCGCAAAGAAACGATACAGTTGCAGCTTGAATGGCCCAATGCTCCTGTATTCAGACAAGGGCAGCGCTGGAAGTTCAATATTCGTGTTCGCCGTCCGAACGCACGCGTGAATGTGGCGGGATTCAATGCTGAACGGTACGCCGTAGGCACTGGCATTCACGGTGTCGGTACGGTGCTGTCTGGTTAGCGGTTGTCCGAGAGGTCAGAGGGCAGTCTTCGACAGACCTGGTTTGAACAGGCGATTCAGCAGACAGAGACCTTGCCTTATCAGGCTTATTTACTGGCACTGAGTTTCGGGGAGCGGGAAGGTCTGGATCAACAGGACTGGACGATTCTCCGTGACAGTGGATTGGCACATCTGATGGCAATATCCGGGCTGCATATTGGATTGGTGGTTGCCTGGGGCTGGTGGGCTGGCAGCCGATTGCGTGGGGCTTTGCCTGAACATCCGGCAGGATACTGGCTGCCTTTATGGTTGGCTCTGATCCTCGCTTTGGGTTATGCCTGGCTGGCAGGCTTCAGTATCCCAACGCAAAGAGCGCTGCTGATGTCTGCTGTCTGCTTATTTCTCATTCGAATGGAAGTGGTGTGGCGTGGTCTGCAGGTGTGGCTGCTGGTGCTCACGGTTTGTCTTGTAGTCGATCCTCTCGCAACCTATTCTGCCGGACTGTGGCTGTCCTTTGGTGCCGTGCTGGTACTCTATCTGGCCAATGTCGGGGGTGTCCGGCGCAGGAAAAGGACATCTGATTCAAACGTCGTAATCTGGCGCGACACCTGCCGGGTATACCTGTTGCTGCAATGGGTCTTACTTGGCTTGATGCTGCCATTACAATGGGTATGGTTCGGCGGAATATCGCCGGTTGCGCCACTCGTTAACCTGCTTGCCGTGCCCTGGGTCAGCCTGATCACTGTCCCATTGGTCTTGTTGGCGGTGGTGACGATGACAATTCCGGCAATGTCGGGGGTGTTCTGGCAGATGGCGGACTGGTCGCTGCACCCGGTCATCTCTCTCGCAAAACTGTCCCTCGGGAGCTGGTGGCCGCTTTCTGATGCGTGGTTTTGGGGTTTGGTGGTTCTGGTCATTGCTGTTGTATTGCGAAGGTTTTTACCCTGGCGTCAGTTTGCTGGCTTTCATTTGAGTGTGGTGATTGTGCTCTGGGGAAGCTTTGTGGGATACAAGGCTCATCGTGTGCCCCCGCGGGACTGGCAAATTGACATGCTGGATGTCGGGCATGGCCTTGCTGTTATCATTCAGCGACAAGAACGGGCTGTCCTTTATGACACAGGAATCCATTGGCCCGGTGGCAGTATGGTGCGTTCCGTCGTGGAGCCGGTTTTGCATCGGTGGGGAATTCGCGGGCTGGATGGTTTGATTCTCAGCCATGCAGATGCTGATCATGCAGGGGGCGCGGCAGATGTTCTGGCAAGACTGGATCCCGACTGGCAACGAAGCAGCGACAGGCGCGAAGGTTTTGCTCCCTGTGTCCGGGGGCATGCCTGGTATTGGCTGGATCTGAAATTTCAGGTGCTGTGGCCGCCTAAACGGGTCGGGAGAGCTGCGAATCCGCATTCCTGTGTGATACAGATCAGCGATGCCCGCCTGAACCCTGAATCACCAACCACCCTGTTATTAACCGGTGACATTGATGCCATTTCTGAACTCTTGCTGGCCAGACTGGAACCGGACCTGAAAGCCGACATTTTACTGGTGCCACACCATGGCAGTCATACCTCGTCTACACAGACCTGGCTGCAGTCACTTCAGGCCCGTTATGCGCTGGTTTCGACAGGTAAATACAGCCCCTGGCCGTTGCCTGCGACGCGGATACGGGAGCGGTATCTCAAGAATGGGATATTATGGCTGGATACGGCAGAAAGTGGTCAAATCAGTTTCCGGATTCACCAGGGACAGATTGCTGTGACACGGTATCGGCAAGACTTCAGACCGAACTGGTACCAGACGTTGTTCTGACTGACTGTGATCTTGCTGGAATGATCTTCAATTCGCTGTAAAAACAGGCGTGAGGCGCTGGCTGGCCGTGGCAACTGACTTGGTGCATTTCAAGTTAACGAGTAGAATAGCCGCCACTCACAGATAACAATCGGTTTTACATGACACAAGTTAACGACCAATCCACTTGGGATACGTTCAAACGACTCTGGCCTTCCATCAGTTTATACAAAGCGGGGCTGATGGCCGCCGTCATCGCGCTGGTTGTCAATGCTGCCAGTGACGCACTGATGCTGTCGATGATCAAACCGCTGATGGACGAAAGTTTTGGCGGTCTGAACAGTGTGGAATCTAACTTCCTGGCAATGATGCCATTTTATCTTCTGGGATTAATGCTGGTTCGGGGATTAAGCGGCTTTGTATCGACTTATTGTCTGTCCTGGGTGTCGGGTAACGTGGTGATGAATATGCGTCGCCAGGTGTTTAACCATTTCATGAAGATGCCGGTCAGCTTTTTTGATAAAGAATCGTCCGGTGCACTGCTTTCTCGCATTACTTATGACAGTGAGCAAGTCGCTTCTGCAACCAGCGGTGCTTTGGTCAGTCTGGTTCGTGAAGGGGCAACCATTATTGCCTTAATGACCATGATGTTCTGGAACAGCTGGCAACTGTCTGCCATTTTGCTGGTGATTGCGCCTGTGGTTGCGATCAGTATTCGGATCGTCTCCAAGCGTTTTCGTCGCATTTCCAAAAATATGCAGGACACGATGGGTTCGGTGACTTCATCTGCCGAACAGATGCTGAAAGGGCACAAAGTCGTTCTGAGTTATGGGGGGCAGCATGTTGAACAAACGCGTTTTGAGAAAGTCAGCAACAGCATGCGTCAGCAGACCATGAAGCTGGTCTCTGCACAGGCAATCGCAAACCCGGTCATCCAAATCATTGCTTCGATGGCACTGGTTGCTGTGCTGCTTCTGGCCAATACTGAAAGTCTGCGCAACGAATTGACCCCGGGAACCTTTGCACTGGTCTTTGGTGCCATGTTTGGCATGATGCGCCCGCTCAAAGCACTGACCAATGTGACGTCTCAGTTCCAGCGTGGGATGGCCGCCTGTCAGACGCTGTTTGGTCTGATGGAAATGGAAACTGAAAAAGATCACGGCACATACGTTGCTGATCGTGTGAAAGGGGATGTGGCGTTTAAAGACGTGACCTTTACCTACCCAACGAAAGACACGCCGGCACTTCGCAAAGTCAGTTTTGATTTGCCAGCAGGGAAAACACTGGCCCTGGTTGGCCGCTCCGGTTCAGGGAAAAGTACCATTGCAAACCTGCTGACGCGTTTCTATGACATTGATTCGGGACTGATTACCATTGATGGTCGCGATATTCACGAGTATCAGCTCGCGAATCTGCGTGATCAGGTCGCGATTGTCTCCCAGAATGTCCACCTGTTTAATGACACGATTGCCAACAATATTGCGTATGCCAGTGGTGATCGATACAGCCGGGCAGACATTGAAAAAGCGGCTGAGCTGGCTTATGCCATGGACTTCATTCAGGGCATGGAACATGGTCTGGATACGGTCATCGGTGAAAACGGTGTGAGTTTGTCCGGTGGTCAGCGTCAGCGAATTGCAATTGCTCGCGCACTGTTGCGTGATGCGCCAATTCTGATTCTGGATGAGGCAACCTCGGCGCTGGATACCGAATCAGAGCGTGCGATTCAGGCGGCACTGGATGAGCTTCAGAAAGACAAAACGGTGCTGGTGATTGCGCACCGACTATCGACAATCGAAAATGCAGACGAGATTCTGGTTGTCGATGAGGGCGAAATCATTGAACGCGGTGTCCATGCGACGCTACTGGAAAAAGATGGTGCTTACGCCCAGCTGCACCGTATCCAGTTTGGCGATTGAGTGAGTCGTATGGCAAACCTGATCGAAAAAATCTGGTTTGAGCGCCACCCGGCCGGGTGGGCGCTTGCCCCGGTATTCTGGCCTTTGAGCAAGGTCTTTGGCTGGCTGAGTCAGTCACGTCGCCGTGCTTATCAGAATGGAAAAAAGCAAGCCTATCGGGCCAGTGTGCCTGTGGTGGTGGTGGGGAACATTACTGCCGGAGGCAATGGCAAGACACCGGTTGTGATTTGGCTGGTCGAGCAGCTTCAGGCGCAGGGGGTGAAGGTCGGGGTGGTTTCCCGTGGCTACGGTGGCAAGTCTGCGCATTATCCACTTCGGCTGACCGGGCAAACGACGACGGCGGAAGCCGGTGATGAGCCTGTGCTCATCGCGCGTCGTACAGGGGCTCCGGTCGTGGTTGCGCCAAAAAGAGCGGAAGCTGTGAAAATGCTGGAAAACGAGGTCGATGTCATTGTCACAGATGACGGTCTCCAGCATTATGCGCTTGACCGGGACATTGAAATTGTCGTGATTGACGGCAAGCGCCGCTTTGGTAATGCAATGCTTATCCCCATGGGACCGCTTCGAGAATCTTGTGCCAGATTGCAGGAAGTTGATTTCCTGATCTGTAATGGGGAAGATGCGCAAGCGGGTGAAATCAGTATGCAGCTGGAGCCCGGGTTGATGGTTAATCTGGTGACAGGGGAGCACCGACCTGCAGCGTGCTTGCAGGACGTTGTCGCAATGGCGGGTATCGGCCATCCGCCTCGATTTTTCGCGACACTGAACGCATTAGGGCTGACCCCTGTTCATTGCCAGTCTTTTCCGGATCATCAGCCATATACGGCTGAAACATTGACTGAACTTGCGTCGTTGGGCCAGCATCTGGTGATGACGGAAAAAGATGCCGTCAAATGTCAGGAATTCGCTCAGCCAAACTGGTGGTATCTGCCTGTCGGAGCCAGATTATCTGAGCCGGAGTCGACAGAATTGTTGAATAAAATTAAAAAAGTGAAGGAAGAATATGGATCATCGTCTGCTTGAAATCATTGCTTGCCCGGTATGTAAAGGCAAACTGCACTTTGATAAAGACAATCATGAGCTGATCTGCAAATTTGATCGTCTGGCTTATCCGATCAAAGACGGCATTCCGGTTCTTCTGGAGCCTGAAGCGCGGACCCTGAGTGCGGAAGAGGTGATGTAATGGCATTCACTGTCATTATTCCGGCTCGTTATCAGTCGTCACGACTGCCGGGCAAACCCTTGGCTGACATTGCTGGAAAACCGATGATCCAATGGGTCTACGAGCAGGCCAGAAAAGCCGGGGCAACACAGGTCATTGTTGCCACGGATGATCAACGCATTGCTGATGCGGTGAAAGGCTTTGGTGGTGAGGTTTGTATGACACGGGCTGATCATGATTCAGGGACTGAGCGTCTGGCCGAAGTGGTCGAAAAATATCAGCTCGCGGCCAATGAAATTGTGGTCAATGTACAGGGTGATGAGCCTTTGATCCCGCCAAGCATTATTCGTCAGGTAGCGGACAATCTTGCACACAGTATCGCGCCGATGGCGACACTGGCTGTGGAAATTGATCATGCCGATGAGGTGTTTAACCCGAATGCAGTGAAAGTTGTCACGGATAAAAATGGTTACGCGCTTTATTTCAGTCGTGCTTCTATTCCGTGGGACAGAGATAATTTTGCCAAGCGTCCGCAGGAAATTCATCAGAACCTGCTACGGCATATCGGGATCTATGCTTACCGGGCAGGTTTCATTAAGACCTACATTCACTGGGAGCCGAGCGCGCTTGAAAAAATCGAGTCGCTGGAGCAGCTTCGTGTGCTGTGGCATGGTGAGAAAATCCATGTTGATGTCGCGATTGATCCACCGCCAGCCGGTGTAGACACGCCGGAAGATCTGGAAAAAGTACGTCAGATGATTCGGTAAACGATAAACATCAGCCCGTCGAAAGACTGGCTGATGTTGTTTTAGAAGCACATTTCCGGAAGGACTGAAGTTCTGTTTTTCTTGAAAGCACCTGTATTTGCGTTTACAGATACAGCGTCCATTTTTCGGCCTGTATGTCAGTGACACACTGGCGAAGTTCGTCTTCCAGCGGCCGGTCCTCCGAAACAAATTCAAAAGATTCCTGAAGAGAACGTACCATGAGCAGCAGGGCATGGCTGAGCTGGCCTTCCTCAATTTCGTTCTGTTTCAGACGAATTTCAATCGCTTGTTTTGACGCGATTAACGACGCCGCCGTGACTTGTTCTGTGAGCTGAAGGACCCGCAAACAGTCCCGCGCAGCGATGGTCCCCATACTGACTTTATCCTGGTTATGGCACTCCGTGGAGCGGGAGAACACACTGGCAGGCATTGTGTGTTTCAGGGCTTCTGCTGTCCAGGCTGAAATGCCGATTTGAACGGCTTTGAAACCATGATTGATTGGTGCCTGATGATCGGTTGAACCGGACAGGTTTCTGGGCAGGCCATTGTTATATTTCGTGTCCATCAGTTGTGCCATCTGGCGATCGAGCAGATCAGCAATATTGGCGATGGCTGTTTTGAGGGTATCCATAGCCATCGCAATATGGCCGCCGTAGAAATGGCCGCCATGGAGGACACGTTCGTTGTCACCATCGATGATCGGGTTATCGTTGGCACTGTTCAGCTCATTTTCTATCATCTGACGCAGCCAGGGCAGGCTGTCTTGCAGGGCGCCAATGACATGCGGCGCACAGCGCAGAGAGTACCGATCCTGAAGTCTGTCGCTGTTTCTTGGCGGCACGGATGCCTGAAGATCGTCTCGGATCCAGCGGGCAACAAGCTGCTGACCCGGATGCGGCTTCACGGCAAACAGTGCTTCATCAAAGTGGAAACTGTTCCCCTGCATGGCAACAGACACCATGGCTGTAATCCGGCTTGCCAGCTGAGCCAGATACTCAGCGCGTTTGAATGCCAGGCAAGCCAGTGCGGTCATCACAGACGTTCCGTTCATTAATGCCAGACCTTCTTTCGGACGCAGCTGAATCGGCGAGATCCCCAGTTCCTGAAAGACTTCCGCTGTGCGTCGGCGTTCACCTTTGTAGAACACTTCCCGTTCGCCGATGAGGGCGGAGGCAACATAAGACAGTGGGGTTAAGTCACCGCTGGCGCCCACGGAGCCTTCTTGCGGAATCCGTGGCGCAATGTCCTGATTGATGAGGGTCGTCAGTTGTTCCAGCAGGGCCATACTGACACCGGAAACACCTTGCGTGAGCGAGCACAATCGTGTTGCAAGCACTGCGCGGCTTTGCTGGTGTGTCAGGTCGTCACCAAGACCACAGCCGTGAAAACGGGTTAAGTGCAGCGGCAGATCGTTGACAAGTTCCTGGGGAATGGCGACGGTGCAGGAATCCCCATAGCCTGTCGTCACACCATAAATCACCCCTTCTTCCTGAAGCAGCCTGTCGAGGAACAGGCTGCCTCGCTGAATTTTCTCTTGAAACTGTGGTTCAGGGTTCAGTGCGGCAGAAGCTCCGTTTGCAATATCAACAACATCTTCAATGGATAAGCGCTCGTTGCCAAATACAATGGCGTGATTTGAATAGGTGTTCATGATTTCTCTTCCAACGGTTCAACGTAATTCTCTGGCGAATTCATCTTTCAACACCATACCGATGGAAAACCTGATGAAGGGATCGGTTGGTTTTGATGTTGAATGTGAACTCCGCTTTATGTGTTTCTGCTTGTTCTGATGCGGTCAGGCTCCGATACTCTGATAAAAATGTGAATTTTCCATACAGAAGGCATTTTTTGTAAAAATTTTTTCTTATCTGTGTTCAGAATGTAGCGATTTCAGAGATTGAGCTGTCCTCTCGTTGTTGTGCTCATGATGAGCCAAGCGTGAAAAAATAAAGTTTCACATTTGTTCAACTGCCCGATGACAGCGAACGGAAAGAACCTGTGAACTTGAAATAACTTGTTCATTTCAAACCATGAATATGTTTAAAACTCTGAATGTGTTACCACGCTTACGTATTGGCACAATGCTTAAATGGCTGAATTCATTCTGCTCAAGCAGGGTATGGGAAAATAAAAATATTTTTAAGTGGGAAATAAGTATTTATGACTCACTCATCAATTTAATTTGATTTAAATCATGTTTTATTGTGATTTGTATGAATTTTAAATATTTTTAATGTGATTTAACACGTAGTTTTCTATTTGCTTGATTCACTACTTGAGAGTTTAAACTTTCAAGCATATCATTTTGATACCGAATTGATGAAATCTATATAAATATTAATTACATTAAATGTTGATACTTATTGAATTGTTCATATTTCTTTGTCAGTTTTGTTTTATTGATCTGAGTCGAATTTATTTATTTATTTTGAGTGTTTTCTATAAAATCGAGTTTTTGATCAACATTATTAGTAATTGATAGTTTAATGATTGTTTAATTTGTGTGCCTGTGATCAAGTTATAATGGATGGTTTTATTTTTTATCGATAAAAATGATTGCGAATAAAGTTTTGAAAAGCGATATTGCAGAAAATTATTCTCCAGCATGCTTCTTGTTATCATTTCCTGTGAGGTTGTTGTTTGCTATGTCTACGGTACGGTCGCTGTATTTATTGTTCAGTCAGCATGGGATTCAGTTCAATGAAACTGACATACCGAAATCCGCTCTGACCTCAGCATCAACAGAATCGCTTTGCAAAGCCATCCGAAAAATGGGTTACCGTGTGATTTCAGAGCATTGTAACTTACTGGACATGCCGCAAATGACCTGTCCGGCAATGCTTGAGATGAAAGGGGAGCAGTGGCTTGTGGTGGTTCAGGTACTGGCTGAGCAGGTCATGGTTCTGAATGAACACGGTGTGCCGGAGCAGATGGACTTTGACACACTTTCACAGTGCTGGACCGGGAATGTCATTCGCATTCAGCCTGTGCAAGAATCCGGTTTTGGCTTTCGCTGGTTATTTTCTGCTTTTTTGCGTCACCGGGCTGTGATTACCCAGCTCTTTATCGCAACCCTCATTTTGCAGTGTTTTGCACTGGTTACGCCTTTCTTTTTTCAGGTCATCGTCGATAAAATTCTGGTGCATCAAAACATTGACACGCTCATTATTCTGACCGGTGGTATGGTCGTGATTGCCTGTTTTGATGTCATTTTAGCTTTACTCCGAAATTATATTTTCTATCACACGATCACGCGGATTGATGCCAGCCTGGGTTCGAAAGTATTTCGAAAGCTGATGTCACTGCCGTTTTCGTATTTTGCCCACAGTTCAGTCGGACAAACGCTTTCCCGGGTGAGAGAGCTGGAAAACATCAGTGAGTTTCTGAATGACTCAACGGTCACGATGATCATCGATCTGGCTTTTACATTAGTCCTGATCGCCGTGATGTACCTGTATAGTCCGGTTCTAACCTTGATTGTGCTGCTTTCGATTGCGCTTTATGTCTTGCTACTTTCTCTGAATGTACCAGCTTTTTTCAAAAATCTGGATCGCCAGTTTGGTCTGGGGGCGCGAAATAACTCGTTCATGGTGGAAAACATTTCCGGCATTGAAACCCTGAAAAGTTTGGGTGTGGAAAAAAATGTTTCCCAATACTGGGACAATTTTTTCGCTGAGTTTATTCAGACCGTTTTCCGGGGAAAAATGATCCAGGCCCGCGGCGTTCAGGGGGTGGAACTCATCAGTAAGCTGACGACGATCTTTGTCCTTTATTTTGGCGCCAACCTCGTTATCGGCGGCAGCTTAACGATTGGTCAGCTCATTGCTTTCAGCATGCTGACCAACAACATCATGATGCCGGTCATCCGGCTGGCTCATTTATGGCAGGGTTTACAAAAAGCCAGAGTTGCCGTGATGCGGCTGGCCGAAATCCTGAACAGCCCGGATGAGACCGATGCATCTGCCGTCGCATTCAGACCCGAAGCACTGGATGGGCGTATTGAGCTGAAAAATATTGGCTTTTCTTACCTGCCTGACGGTCCCCGGACGCTGGACAATATCTCGCTGACCATCGCGCCCGGAGAGGTTGTAGGCATTGTCGGCCGCTCAGGCTCCGGCAAAAGCACACTTGTCCGTCTGCTGCATAAGCTGTATCAGCCGGACAGCGGCCAGATCCTGTACGACGGACATGAGCTGAATCTGCTGGATACCGCCTGGCTGAGACAACAGATTGGTATCGTGCTTCAGGACAACGTGCTGTTTGCGACCACAGTCAAAAATAATATCGCGATGGCAGACCCGTCACTCTCCCTGCCTCAGGTGATTGAAGCCGCAAAAATGGTCGGGGCGCATGAGTTTATTATGCAGCTCCCGCAGGGCTACGACACGGTGCTGGATGAACGGGGCGGCAATCTGTCCGGCGGTCAGCGGCAACGGATTGCGATTGCCCGGGCACTGGCAACCAACCCCAGAATTCTGATTTTCGATGAAGCAACGAGTGCACTGGATTCGCAGTCAGAGCGCATCATTCAGGACCGTATGAAGGACATCTGTAAGGGGCGTACGGTCATCATGATTGCGCATCGCCTTTCAACGATCAGAGAAGCTGACCGTATTGTGACTTTCGAACAGGGACGGATTGCTGAACAGGGAACACATGAAGAACTGTGTCTTCTGAATGGTATCTACGCACAGTTACATCAGCAGCAAACCGGGAGTCGTTTATGTTTAACCGGTGGTTAAAACGTGTGGCAAAAGTCACGATGGAACCTGAGTTTTCACCGGCAATGGTCCGGCTTCAGCAGCGTCCGCCTGCGATTGCAGCACAGTGTCTGATTGGTGTGGTGTGCGCGCTTGCGCTGGCTGTCGGCTTGTGGGCAACGCTGGGTACCGTCAACATTCTGGTCACAGGATACGGAAAAGTTGAAACCGTCACCCACATGACCCGTATTCAGCCTGTGGCGGTTGGAAAAATCCGGCGTCTGCTGGTCGAAGAAGGGGAGCATGTAGACGCAGGTCAGTTGCTGCTGGAACTGGATACCACTGAATTTGATGTCGATAAGCAACACCTTGAGCGGAAACTGGCTTATCAGCAAATTATTATTGAACGGCTGGCGATGACGGATCGTGCGTTTCGGGACGGGCATTGGGTCTCGCAGCCCTTGTCACCGGTGCCGTCACTGGAGCCTGAGTTTATTGAGCATCAGCAACTGAAAATGGCTTCTGATATTCTCAGCTATTTTGCTGATTTGGCGCAGTACGACAGTCAGGTGACAGAGAAACAGGCTGAGCTGGCCGAACTCAACGCTTTAATCAGCAAGCTTGAACAATTACTGACCATTTCAACGGAGCAGGAGCAGGCCAAAAGAGTCCTGAGCGAGCAGAAATTGTTTTCCCGTCTGGATTGGCTTGAAGAGCGCCGGAACCTGATTGCTGATGAACAGGAACTTGTGGTCCTGCGGCAGCGGGTCGGCAGGATGAATGCGTCCATTCAGCAGATTCAGCAGGAAAAAAAGAGTTTTCAGGCACGAAAAGAAAGTCAGCTGGCTGCTGAACGGTTATCAGCATTGGAAGCGTTGAGTACAGCCCGTGAAGAACTGAAGCGTATGAACACTCGGATTGCGCACAGCCTGCTGCATGCCCCTGTTTCTGGCGTTGTGCATCAGTTGCAGGCTTACCGGGCAGGTGAGGTTCTGGTAGAAGCTCAGCCAGTCATGCAGATTATTCCGGATCAAACGCCGCTTGAAGTTGTGGTTTATGTGCCGAATAAAGATATCGGGTTTATTCAGGAAGGCGTGAAAGCCATCGTCAAAGTTGAAAGTTACCCTTATACGCAGTACGGCACCCTCAGTGGTGTGGTGAAAAATATTTCTCCAGACACCATTGAACTGAATCAGGCTGGATTTTTTTATGAAGTGAAAATCACGCTGGATCAACAGGCAATCCCTTATCAGGGACGTGAATTAACGTTGTCCCCCGGAATGGCTGTGATGGCAGAAATGAAAACCGGGAAAAGAAAAATGATTGATTATTTTTTATCGCCACTCATTGAAATGAAAGATTCGGCTTTCAGTGAACGTTAATAAACAGGTGAGTTGAATAATGGATAACACTGGATATTCAGAGGCACTGGAAAATTATATCCATGCACATGAAAAGCTGGAAATGTTAGCTGTCCATTTAATGGCCTACGGTATAGAAAAAGTAAAAAATAAAAAAATTGCGACATCAAATCCGGCGATCGAAAAGTTATATCGGGCTTGTCAGTTTGCTTTGCAGCATGCCGGGTTATTGTCTGCAGAACCGGGGGCGTCTTCGTTCGCCGTCAATGTCTCGCGGGTGAAACCGCTCAACGAACTTGCGGCTCTGAAACAGGAATGTCTGGCGCTGTCACCCAGTATTGATGCGCATATCAAGCTGCTGCTGCATTGTGCAGAACATCTCCCGGCGGTGCTGATTGGCAGGTGCAGCGGACTGGAAGTGTTGTTCCCCGGCGGAGAAGCGACACTGGTGAGCAGGGCTTATCAGGGCAATGTATTACAGGATTATCTGCACAATAGTCTGGCTGAGGCGGTTTGCCATTCACTCCGGGATGCGAATGAAAGCAAGAAGATACTGGAAGTGGGGGCAGGTACCTGTGCTGCCACGACAGCGGTCTTACAGAAACTGAGCCTGCTTGAACAGCCGCCGGAACTGTGGATCAGCGATATATCGCCCAGCCTGGTCAATGCCGCCAGACAACAATATTCAGCGGTCTATCCGTTTACACATTATGGTGTGTTGGATATTGAACAGCCTCATTTCACACAGCCAAGTCAGGAACCGCTCTGTCAGGAACCGTTTGACCTGATTTATGCGTCGAATGTACTTCATGCCACCAGTGATATTCATATGGTATTAAAAAACTTGGTGTCTCAATTCAAACCTGGCGGAAAGTTAATCATTAATGAGCTTGTACGATTTTCTGCATTTACCACGATGACGTTTGGATTAACGCCGGGCTGGTGGCTGTTTCAGGACGCCATGAGAATTGAGCATTCCCCGCTTTTAAATGAAACGGGGTGGAGCCACGCATTATCTGATGCCGGATTTCAAAAGATTGCGTTTTATTATCCAGCCCTGAACGATCGTGTTTATTCCGGTCAGGCTCTGATTTCATGTGAATGGCTGCCGTAGCAAACATATCGCGTCATTCAACGGGTATTTTAAATGATGAAAGGAGGAGGTCATGGTGTCTTCGCGTGAAGAAACACTGGTGACGTTAATCACGTCGTATTGTCTGAAACCCTCGGATGATATGGCTGTGCGTATTTCCCGCCGGGTCTCCCGTGACTTATCTGATATTGCTTCCATTGCCGCGGTGAGTGTGACGCATGAAGCCGGAAAAATGGCGCTGCTGATTCAGCTGGACATCACGGATGCCCGGGAATTATCCAGCGCTCAAATGCAAGTGAGCGCGCAACTGAACGCACAGTTGACTGCGGTGCGGGCATTGATCGACCTTCAGGTGGTTGGTGGTACGGCTGCGCTGTGTCCCGGCGATGCACTTCACATCCCGGAGACTGCAGCGGTGTCATTGGCGTCTGCATTTCAGCGCACGGTCAGTCAATCTCCGGAGACCCGGATCGTTTGTTATGGTGCAGACGGCTGTCAGGTCGCTCTGGATTATCGGGCGCTCTGGCAGAAAGCCCGGCAGGTTGCTTCCGGGCTGCAGGCAACAACAGGACATGAACCGGAACCGGTTGTGATCGTCTCGGGTGATATTGCCGAATATCTGACAGCCTTCTGGGGTTGTGTGCTGGCAGGTAAGCCTTCACTGACGGTGATGCTGGCCGCAGATTACACACTGGCCGATCAGCATACGGAAAAACTGACGCAGGCGCTGGCGGTGCTGGATGCCAAATGGGTTTTGTGCTGTGAACAGGGAGCAAGCCGGTTACAGCATTTTCCGCCCGCAGCCGAACGTTTGCTGACGGTCAGCCGTCTGGCAGAAACGGGGGCTTCATCCGCGACAGAACAAATCGCTGTGCACGAGGTCAGTCCGCTGTTTTATCAGCTGACTTCCGGGAGCACAGGGCAGGCGAAGGTGATTCCGGTCACTGAGCAGGCTGTGACAGCGCAGATTCACGCCGTGAATCAGCACTGCGGTTATCAGGCCGAAGATGTTTCGCTGAACTGGCTGCCGTTTGATCATGTGATTGGATTGCTGGCCGTGCATTTGCACGATGTTTATCTGGGACGTCAGCAGGTGCATCTGCCGACGTCGCTGGTGATGGCGAATCCGCTGCTGTGGCTGCAAAAGATGGCGCAGTATCAGGCGACTCATTGTTTTGCCCCGAATTTTATTTTCAAGCTCGTGCTTGAACAGATCGCGAAAGAAAGACCGCAGACACTGCCCGATTTATCCCGGGTCAGACAAATTGTCAGCGGAGGCGAAGCCGTTTCCCCGTCTGTGGTGGCTCAGTTTATTGCGCAATTTGCGCCGGCCGGGCTGGGTCAGCATGTGATTCAGCCGTCATATGGTATGGCTGAAGCTGCCGCCGGTGTGAGTTTCGAGCAGCACTGGGACCCGGATTCGAGCGTGATGCATGCCGGAAATACGGAGGGGATTTCTTCATTGGGGAAACCTTTGCCGGGGATGACCATTCGCATTGTCGATGCACAGCAACAGCTGGTGAATCAGGGTGAGATCGGTGAAATACAGTTGCTGGGGCGCAAGTTGTGCCATGAGGGATCCGGATGGTTCCGGACCGGCGATTTAGGATTGCTGGATCAGGGGAGGCTCTTTGTCAGTGGCCGGCTGAAGGATGTGATCATTATCAATGGCGCAAACTTCTATTGCCACCAGCTTGAGCATCTGGTGGGCTCGGTCGAAGGGGTGTTACCCGGATGGGTTGCTGCTGTGGCGGATCGGCGTGCTGAACAGGAAAGTGTGGCCGTTTTCTTTGTGCCTGAACATCAAGCATGGGTGAACCATGAAGATGACCGATATTTACCGGTGATCCGGGCGATTCGCGCGCAACTGGCGAAGCATGCCGGGATTCGTGCATCGGCCATTGTGCCGTTAACCCAGCAGACCCTGCCCAAAACAAGTATCGGGAAAATCCGCCGGACTGAGCTGCAGGATGCGCTGATGCAGGGGGCCTTCGACACGCGCCTTGCCGGGCTGACGCTCGCTGAAAACCGCTTGACGGCGGAGACAGCAGAGCCCCATCAGGCAGCGTTGACGGCGCTATGGTGCGAAGTGCTCGAAGTGGACCGGTGCAGCCCGCAGACCAACTTCTTTGAAATGGGGGGAAGTTCTGTGCTGGCGGCTCGTCTGATTGCCAGGATAAATCAGGTATTCGGCCTGAGTCTGACGCCTGTCGTGCTGTTTGAAGCGCCGAATATTCAAGCGATGGCGGCATTGATGACCTCAGAAAAAGCCACCCCAGAAAAGGCAGTCACAGAAAAGGCCGTCACAGAAAAAACAGGCACCGAAAAAACAGGCACCGAGACCCCGGCGGAAGACGGGCAGTGTTCAGGTGTGGCCATCATCGGGATGGCGGGTCAGTTCCCGAATGCGCCGGATCTGGAAACCTTCTGGCAAAAGCTGGTGGCCGGGGAAGACATGATGTCGACTTTTACCGCTGAAGAGCTGGCGCTTCATGATGCACCGTTGTCCCGGCAACAGGATTATGTCCGACGCGGCGGAAAGGTACTGGGGACGCATGCGTTTGACGCTGCATTTTTTGAGTACGCACTTCAGGATGCAGAACTGATGGATCCGCAGTCTCGTCTGCTTCATCAGCAGTGCTGGCATGCCCTTGAACAGGCCGGTTACGTTTCAGCCCGGGATACCGGGAAAATCGGTGTGTATCTGGGTGTCAGCAGCCGTCATAACCGGGACTGGATGCGGCGGGCAGAACAGCGGGTGGATTTGCCGCAGTTATCCGACACGATGTCGTTTGAAACCCTTGCCGACCGGGATTTTATTGCCACACGCATTGCGTATGCCATGCATCTGAATGGCCCGGCCGTGACGGTTCAGACGGCCTGTTCAACGGGCTTAGTGGCGGTTCACACCGCGGTTCAGGCCATCAGAAACGGCGATTGTGACATGGCGCTGGCAGGCGCGGCTGCGGTGGGTGCAATTCAGCAGGGATATCTTCGTCAATCCGGCATGATGCTTTCTGAAAGTGGCGTCTGCCGTCCTTTTGATGCAGATGCCGACGGGACGATTTTTACGGAAGGTGTGGGCGTCGTTGCGCTGAAGTCTGCCGCGCAGGCGCTGGCAGATAAAGACAATATTCTGGCCGTCATTCAAGGCAGTGCCATCAATAACGATGGTCATCAGAAGGTTGGTTATCTGGCACCGGGCGTGCCGGGTCAGGTTGCGGTGATTGAACAGGCTTATCAGGATGCCGGTGTCGCACCGGATTCAGTCAGCTATGTGGAAGCACATGGCACAGGGACACAAATTGGCGACCCGATTGAGGTGAAAGCGCTCGCCCGGGTCCTGGGACATCGTACCGTGGCTGACTGCCGGCTCGGGGCGGTGAAAAGTAACCTGGGGCATGCCGAAGCAGCCGCGGGTATGGCGGGGCTGTTCAAGACGGTTCTATCGCTGAAACACCGGTTTGTACCGCCGACGCTGCATTACCGGCAGGCGAATCCGCACATTGATTTTGATGCCCTCCCGCTGACAGTGAATGACCGGGGCTGGGACTGGCAGGGCGCGATGGAACCGCTACGTGCCGGTGTCAGTGCGTTTGGGATCGGGGGAACCAATGCCCATCTGATCCTTGAACAGGCACCGGGACGACAGACAACGACTGCCGCCGATGAAACATGGCGTATCCTGCCGGTTTCAGCCAAATCGACGGCAGCCCTGGCCGCGCAGTGCAAACAACTGGCTGACTCTCTGAATGACACGCCGGATGAGGCCCTTGCAGACATTGCTTTCACGCTGACGTACGGCCGTGAACATTTTGCTTTTCGTCAGGCGGCCGTCTGTCGTCAGGGAAGTGAAGCCGTTGCGCAATTCAGGGCGGTCAATCCGCAGGGTATCTCTCAGGCGAAGTCGGTCTTTTTCATGTTCCCGGGGCAGGGTGCACAGTATCCGGGCATGCTTGCTGAACTGTATCAGACGTTGCCGTCATACCGGGACATTGCAGACCAGTGTTTCTCCTGGCTGCCCGATACGCTTCGTCAGGCA
Organism: Photobacterium galatheae; assembly: GCF_000695255.1. Classification (GTDB taxonomy): domain Bacteria; phylum Pseudomonadota; class Gammaproteobacteria; order Enterobacterales; family Vibrionaceae; genus Photobacterium; species Photobacterium galatheae. Next base: position 17,922 of record NZ_JMIB01000018.1, read on the forward strand.
TTAACGGCTTTGATGTGTCAGCCGTCTGAGACGGTATTTCAGGATACCCGGCTGGTCCAGCCCGCGCTGTTTATCTGTCAGTATGCACTCGGCCGTTTGCTGCTGTCGTGGGGGATCACCCCGCGCGGCATGATCGGCCACAGTATTGGCGAATATGCCGTAGCTGCGCTGGCGGGCGTGATGTCTGCTCAGGATGCACTGCAACTGGTGGTGCGCCGTGCCGAACTGATGGCACAGACGGCACCGGGCCGGATGCTGGGGGTGTCTTTATCTCAGGAAGCCGCGACTGCGTACCTCAGCCAGACGGTGAGTCTGGCCGCGGTGAACGGTCCGGCACAATGCGTGCTGTCTGGTGAGGTTGAAGCCATCACACAGCTCGAACAGCGGCTGGCGACAGAAGGGATTGCCTGTCAGGCATTGCCGGTCGGGCAAGCCAATCACTCCCACCTGATGGCGCCGATTCTGGATGAGTTCAGACAGGCCGTGGCTCAGATTCCTATGCAGCCACCACAGATACCTTATCTCTCCACCTGCACCGGGGACTGGATTGGCGATGAGGTCGTTCAGCCGGATTACTGGGTGCGCCATCTGCGCCAGAGCGTACAGTTTCACCACGGGATTGAACGTGCGATGGCGGAGCCGGATACCTTGTTCATTGATATGGGCCCCGGCAAAACACTGGGTGCACTGATCCGCCGTCATCCGGCGCTGGGTGAGTCACATTCAGTCGTCCATCTGACACGCCATGCCAAAGAAACAGCGGCTGAACCGGAAATTCTGCTGAATGCAATCGCCCGGCTGTTTGAACAGGGATGTGAGATCAACTGGCACGCCCTCCCGTTCCAGAATCAGGGACAGCGTATTGCGTTGCCACTTTATCCTTTTGATGCACAGCAGTTTGACTGGGTGATGACCGGCCAGACGAGTTACCGCGACTTTCATACGCTGTCTTCCGTCGTGGGTTCGTCGCTGAATGGCAAACGGCCGCGTCCGAAGCTGGAAACCGCTTACCGGGCACCGCAGTCTGAGGAAGAACGGCAGATCGCAGCCCTCTGGGAAGAAGAACTCGGGATTGCAAGCATCGGACTGGATGATGAGTTCTTTGCGCTGGGCGGAGATTCTTTAGTGATGCTGAGACTGGTGAATAAGCTCAATCCGCTGTTCTCTGTGTCACTGACCGTACAGGGCATGATGGATGCGAAGACAGTTGTTGAACAAGCCACGCTGATTGGCTTGCTCAAGAGCCAATTGGACGATGACGAAGAGGACGTCATGCTGGATTTAGGAGAGTTGTTATGAGTCTTGTCGAAGATTTTCTGGCAGAACCTACTGTACTGAGCACGTCAGACAGGCAATACAAAACGATTCAGGACTTATATGCATTGTCTCTGGGAGATGTTTTTCAGCAGGCGTTTCATGAGTTATCACAACAGGACAAAGTGAATGCCTGTCGTCCGCTGAGTGAGCATGAGGCGGATTTCACCAATATCCGGATGAGTCAGTCGCCCCTGTCTGCCGAGTCGTACCGGGCATTTTTTGAAAAGGAAGTCATCGGACATTCGGTCAATCTTCTTTCTCCGAAGTTTCTGGGCCATATGACGGCGCCTTTACCCGGGTTTATGGCCGATATGACGACGGCCATCACGCGGCTGAATCAGAATCAGGTGAAAGTGGAAACATCTAATGTGCTGACCCTGATTGAAAGGCAGGTGATCGGCGAGCTGCACCATAAGGTATTCGGGGCTCCGGAACGGTTTTACCGTCAGAGCCTGCAAAACCCTGAACAAAGTCTTGGGGTGATCACCAGTGGCGGCACCATGGCAAACATCACCAGCCTGAGCTATGCGCTGAATAAAGCGTTTGGTCCGTCAGCGGGGTTTGACGGCATCACAAAAGCCGGGCTGTTTGCGGCGATGCGTCATTACGGCTATCAGGATGTTGTCATTCTCGGCTCACAGCGGATGCATTATTCAATCGATAAAGCCGCAAAGCTGATGGGACTGGGCGAGCGCAGTGTGGTGCGGATACCGGCAACGGCCTCCGGGCATGTGGATCCGGTGGCATTGAGACGCAAACTGGACGCATGCCGTCAGAATCAAACTTTCGTGCTGGCTGTTATCGGGATTGCAGGGACCACAGAGACCGGCCATGTTGATCCGCTGGCCGAGCTGGGGGAGCTGGCGCGTGAGTACGGGGTGCATTATCACATTGATGCGGCCTGGGGGGGGGCGTACGCGCTTTCTGAAAAACACCGGGCACTGGTTCAGGGGATTGAACTGGCCGACACCGTTGCCATCTGCGCCCATAAACAGCTTTACGCACCGATGGGGATCAGTTGCTGTCTGTTCAAATCAGCTGATTTTGCCCGTGATTCAGAAAATAACACCAGCTATCAGTGTAAAAAAGGCAGCTATGACCTGGGACGTTACACCATTGAAGGATCACGGCCCGCATCTGTTTTGCTGTTGCATGCCTTGCTCAATTTATGGGGAGAGGTCGGCATGGCGAAAGTCTTTGACCGCGGGCTGGTATTAACGGATTACCTGGTGTCGCGACTGGCGCAGAGTGACGAGTTTTATCTTTATTACCAGCCTGATCTGAATATTGTGGTTTACCGCTATATGCCACCCCATCTGCGCAGTTTGGCTGAGCAGGGCATACCTTTCACCGATCTGCAGCGACAACAACTCAACCAGATGAATGCTGCGATTCAGCAACAGCAGTTTCAGAAGGGAGATACCTTTGTTTCCGCAACCACCTTACGAGAGGTGACCGGGGACTGTGTGGTTTTCAGAGCCGTGCTGTGCAATCCGCTGGCCACCGAATCGGATATTGACGTCATGCTGGAAGACCAGAAGCAGATAGCGGTCTCTGTCGCACGTCGTTTTGATCATGTGAATTCCTTTGATTTCAGGGTGGGTAAATGAGCAATATTTCAAGACGAACCTTTTTCAAAGGCGCTGCACTGGCAGGGCTGGCCGGAGGAACCGGTGCCTGGCTTCTCTCCGGTCAACAACCCTCCGTGAACGCGCTGGAAGATTTGCTGGAAAATGCGCTCACTGATTTACCGGCAGCTAGTCTCAGCGCAGCTCTGATCAAAAATGGCGAACTTGTGTGGGGCAAAGGTTTTGGCTATCAGGATCTGGAAAGCCGGGTGCCGGCGACCATGGACAGCATCTGGCCGACGCTGGGCTCTGTCTCTAAGCTGGTGACCTGGACAGCACTGATGCAATTGGTGGAACAGGGGAAGGTTCGACTGGACGATGATGCCAGTGAGCACTTGGGGTTCACATTACGCAATCCGCACTTTCCGGACACACTAATTACGCCTTATCACTTGCTGACCCACAGCTCGTCGCTGTCGACCCGAAGAATGACGTCGGCACCAGACAGCATGGCTGATTTCTTCTGCAAGCAGGATTCGGCTGATCTGCAAACCTGGGTCACGACGAATTTATCGCCACAGGGGGCCCAATACAATCCGGATCTGGCATTTGATCCTTACCGGCCGGGAGATTTTTCACACGTAACACCGGACCCCATTGGCGTGATTTCAGGTTATTCGAGCTTGAATACCATGGTCGCAGCCTATTTGATTGAACAGGTGAGCCGTCTTTCGTTTGAAGACTATGCCCGGCAATTTATTTTTGCGCCCTTAGGTCTGAAGGATATCGGCTGGCAAAAGGCTGAACTGGATCAGCAAAAAATCATGACGCCTTACGAGGCCAAAAACAGCCCGCGTGCGCCAATCATGGCGGTATTTACCCACCAAATGAAAGACAGAGGGTATTTGAGCCGGACCGCTGTTTCGGCGGATGACCATAAAACCTATTTTGCCTTTGATGATTGCAATTACTTTTCACCGTTTAATGCCGCAGCGTTATTAGGATCTTCTACCACTGCATTTGTCACGCTGATGCGTTCTTTTCTGCCTCAGGATAAAACCGCACCCGCTTTGCTCAAGAGAGAGACCCTTGCACGCATGTGGCAGGTTCAGCGCCATGATCCGAGTACGGGCAGTACGCTTGGGCTGGGATGGTTTCAGTTCAAATCCCCCAGATACGGGACATTCTGGGGTCATGATGGTGGCGGGCCGGGCATTATTTCACGCGTCATGATTGACCCGGAGAGCGGCAATGGCGTGGTGTTGTTGATTAATAATTTCTTTGTAGATTTCAGGCAAAGAGCCTATTTGCTGGATCAGTTGTGCGCATCGCTGAAAGCAGTGTGACAGTCAGGTGTCTGAACAATCAGCGGTCGTTGAATCCATGGTGATAAGTTGCAGGAAGCGGATATGAGCCTAATTGAGTTATTGAGTGCATTAAAAGCGGCGGGATGTAAATTAGAAGCAGAGGGTAGCCAGTTACGGGTCAGAGGAAAATTACCGGCTGAACTCCGTGATGACGTTGTTGCCCATAAGCCCGAATTGCTTGCTTTGCTGGGGGGCGGACGTCAACCCGTCCTGACCGCCGGTGCCCGTGCGGATCAGACCTTGTTTGAGGTGCATAACGGTCAACGCGGCTTGTGGTTTATCAGTCAGCAGGATGGTGCTGAGGCGGCGTATGTTGAACCCGGCTACCGCTATTACCTGACCGGGGAATTGAATCTTCCCGCGTTAGAGAAGGCATTTTCTGCATTGGTCGAACGTCATGAAATCATCCGGACGACTTATCACTTTCAGGATAATCAGCTTTGGCAGCGGATTGAACCGGCTGCCGGGCTGAAGATTCAGGTCGATGACCTGCGGGGACAGACGCCCGAACAGCAACAAGCACAAGAACAGGTGATTCTGGATGCAGAATCACGTCAGCCTTTTGATTTGGCCCGGGATCTGATGCTCCGGGTGAGACTGGTCCGTTTCAGTGATGATGAATATCTGCTGATGATGGTCATGCATCATATTGCGATGGATGGCTGGTCGTGGCGAGTCCTGACGCGTGAACTGGAAACGGCATACAATGCATTTGCTCAGAATCATCCGCTGGCGTTACCACCTGTGGCATTTCAGTACAGTGATTATGTCGCCTGGCGCCAAAAAGTGCAGTTTGAGCAGGAGATTGCCCCGTCGCTGGCATACTGGCAGCAGCAATTGGCCGGTGCGCCGGAGTTACACCGGCTGTCACTGGATTTTCCGCGTGCCCCGACGATGTCATACCGCTGCGAGACCCATTCGCTGACCCTTTCACCGGCACAGACTCAGGCACTGCACAAACTGGCGCGTGACCATGATGTCACCTTATTCACGGTGCTCCATGCCGTACTCGCGGTGGTGCTGTCCCGTTACAGCGGTGAAAAAGACATCGTCGTCGGTTCGCCGTTCTCCGGCCGGAATCACGTTGAGTTTGAAGCCATGGTCGGTTTCTTTGTGAATACGCTGGCCCTGAGAATGCGATGGGAAGGTGACCCGACATTTGCGGCGTGGCTCCAGTCGGCGAATCAAATCATTAAAGCCGCGGATCAGCATCAGAACTTGCCGTTTGATGTGTTAGTGGATGCCCTTCAGGTCGATCGCAGTAATGCTTATGCCCCTGTCTTTCAGATCATGCTGGTCCTGTTAAATATGGACACGCCGACGCTGCATCTGAACAGGATGACCCAACAGGCGATTCAGCAGCCTTGTTATTCGCATACGAAATACGATCTGTCGCTGATTTGTTTCGAGGATGAACAAGGACTCACGCTCAACTTTGAATACAACACGGCATTGTTCAGGCAGGAAACGGTTGCTCAGCTTGCAGAACATCTGGCGCATGCTTTTGATTCCGTCAGCAGGAATGCTTTTCAGCCTCTCTCGAAGATGAACCTGTTTAGTCCGGAGGCACAGGCTAAGCTGATCCGTGGTGCGCAATCGGCGTCTGAGCCGAACCTGCCCTGGTGTGTGCATCAGAAGTTTGAACGTCTGGTTGCACACACACCGGATAAAACGGCCATCAAAGATAAAGATCAGACCCTGACTTACCGGGCGCTGAATGGTTTGGCAAACAAGCTTGCCCGTCAGCTCGTGGCGAAGGGCGCCGGACCTGAAATTCCGGTCGGCATTTGTCTGGACCGCTCACCATCCGTGGTTATCGCGATTATGGCAACGCTGAAAACCGGTGGCTACTATGTTGCGATTGACCCGCGTTATCCTGTAGAGCGTCAGCAGTTTATTCTGGAAGATTCAGGATGTCAGATGGTTCTGACAGAAGCTGATGATGCAGCGAATTTTACGTCGACTGGTTGTGCATTGCTGACGACCGACGACTGGCAATTGGATAGTGCAGAATTTTCTGAAGAAAATCTGGATGTTGCCTGTGATCCATCCCAATTATCACATCTGATTTATACCTCGGGTTCTACAGGCCAGCCGAAAGGCGTCATGGCTGAGCACCGGAATGTTGCTGCCTTCTTAGACTGGATGGCACAGGCATTTTCGGCGGATGAACTCAGTCAGGTTCTGTTCAGTACATCGCTTGGGTTTGACCCTTCCGTTTTTGAAATTTGGGCACCGTTACTCAATCAAGGCACGATCGTGCTGGCCGACGGTATTCTGGATTTGGTTGAACGGGATGATCTTTTCCCGTCCTTAATCAATACCGTTCCGAGCGCGCTGGAAGCACTGATTACGGCGCAGGCGATACCGGATTCGGTACAGACACTGATTGTGGGCGGTGAGCCGCTGTCTAAAAAACGTGTGAACAATATCTTTCAGACCTCTCAGATCCGTCGTATTTATAACCTGTACGGTCCGACGGAGGACACGATTTACTCTACTTATTCACTCATTGAAGGTGAGTTGGATGTGGAGCCGGTGATTGGGCGGCCTGTCAATGATACGCGGGCTTACGTACTCGACGCACAGTTATCTTTTGTGCCTGAAGGGGCTGTGGGTGAACTTTACCTCTCAGGACGGGGAGTCAGCCGGGGGTACCTGAACCGACCTGATCTGACGGAAGCGCATTTCCTGGAGAACCCGTATGCAGCACCCGGTTATGAACGTTTATATAAAACCGGCGATCTGGTGTGCTGGAAAAACGGGGAACTGGTTTTTCACGGGCGTCGTGACAATCAGGTGAAAGTCAGAGGCTTCCGGATTGAACTGGGAGAGATTGAAGCCGCGATGGCCGGGATCGATTTAATCCGCAATCAGGCCGTTTTTGTCGATGAGCAGCATGGCGGGGGGCTCATTGCTTATATTCTGCTGGCGGAGTCGATGGATGAAGCGGATGCTTTAGTACAAATCCGGACGGCGCTGTCGAAGCAGCTACCGGATTATATGATTCCTGCACAGATTCATGTGCTTGAATCGATGCCGAGAACCAGCAGCGGTAAAGTGGATCGCCAGGCATTAAAAGCCATGCAGCGCCATATTCAGGCGGAAGCTGAACATGCACTGATCGGGCCGCGTTTTCTGTTAGAACAGCAGTTACTTGAGCTTTGGTGCTCGGTATTACCTGAGCAGCACATCGGCATTCACAGTAATTTCTTTAAAGTGGGCGGCGACTCCATCCGTGCCATTCAGCTCGTCGGGAAGGCCCGTAAGGCCGGACTGAATCTGAGTTCGAAGTTTATTTTCGAGCATCAGACCATTGAAGAGCAGGCCGGCTCTGTCGGAAAAATTGAAGACAATGCTCAGGATGACCATGCGTCTGAAAAAGCGGTACAACACGCTGACATTCAGCCGGACCGCTATCCATTAACACCCACTCAGCACGGGATGCTGTTCCATTCCATCGCGAATCCTGACGCGCCTGTCTATCACAATGTGCTGGTGTTCCGGTTCAGACAGCTTGACGAGAACCGGCTGAAAGCATGCTGGCATACGCTGGTAAAACGCCATGATATTTTACGGACAACCTTTGTGGGGTTAGACAGTGAGGCGGCGCATCAGGTTGTTCACTGTGAGGGTGCCATCGAGTGGCAGGTGCTGGACTGGCGGGATGAGCCGCAGCCTCAGTTACAGTCGTGGATCGAACAGATCAGAGCATTGCCTTTTGCGCTGGATACGACACCGGTTCTTCGTTTTACCCTGATCCGAATTTCAGAAGATGAATGGCAATTTGTCTGGAAACTTCATCACAGCTTGTTTGACGGCTGGAGTATCCGGCTGTTACTGGATGAACTCAGAGCGCTGTATCAACATCAGGCGCTTTCTGAGCCTGAGCCTGAGCCTGAGCCTGAGCCGGTCCCGTTCCGTCAGTATGTGGCCTGGCAAAACGGACAGGATCAGACGGCTGCGAAGGATTACTGGCGGACCCGCCTGGCTGGGATGACTGAACCGGGACGTCTGTTTGCAAAAAATACCCGGGTGAGCCCGCCATCAGGATCCGGAAACATCGTGAACTTATCGGTTCAGACCGACACACAATTCACGCAGGCCCTGAAAGATTTTGCGGCGCACCATGCGCTGACTCAGAATGTGGTTTTGCAGGCTGCATGGGGCATCGTGGTCAGTAAATACAGCCACAGCGACGACATTCTTTTTGGTCAGACGGTCTCCGGGAGAACGGCTGACGTTGAAGGGATCGAAACGATCGTCGGCCCGTGTCTGACGACTGTGCCCACACGTCTGACACTTCCGGCAACAGAACAATCCCTGTCTGACTGGCTGAAAGAAACGCAACAGCACCTGCGGCAGGATGAAGAACACAGTGCTATCGGCTTGCGGGAGATTCAGTCGTGCAGCATCGTGGATATTGCACGGTTTGACAGTCTGCTGGTATTTGAAAACTTTTCTTTCGGTCAGACGGAACAGTACAGTACCGATCCGGACGCGCTGATCATGGCTGACATTCAGGCGCTGGAACAGAATAACTATCCGATCAGTCTCATTATTTTGCCGGGTGAAACGCTGGCAATTCATCTGGATGTCGATGCTGACTATTTGCCGGTGCATCAGGCTGAAGCATTATTGCATCAGTTTGTGTCTTTAATCCGGAATATGATCCGGGATGGCGAGCAACCGGTGTCGGTGTTGTCGCTGCTCAGCGAAGATGACGCGGATCTTGCGGTCCGCTATGAGATAACGCCAGAAACCTCTGCCGGGGTTCACGGGTGTATTCACCAACAGTTCGAACACATGGCTGCGGAGCAACCGGATCGGATTGCGCTGGTTCATGAAGGGGAGACACTCAGTTATCAGGCTCTGAACCGGCGGGCCAACCGGCTGGCCCGGACGCTGATTCAGGCGGGTGTGACACCGGATCAGCTCGTGGGGCTCCATGCGTCGCGTTCGTTTGATCTGGTGGTCGGGATTCTCGGCATTCTGAAAGCCGGTGGCGCTTACGTGCCGCTGGATCCGAATTATCCTGAACAGCGGCGCCAGTTGATTGCGCAGGATGCGCAGTTAGCCTGGATTGTCTCTGACCGTGAGCTTGTGATTGCCCCTGAGACGGGTATGCAGGCACAAGTGATTCCGATCGCTCAGGATGAGGCGGATGCAGACGATGACCTGAACCCTGTGGTTGCATCACTGGGATCTTCAAATTTGGCCTATGTGATTTACACCTCCGGCTCGACCGGTCAGCCGAAAGGGGTGATGGTGGAGCATCGTCATGTGGTGCGGCTGTTTACGGCAGCAGACCAGCATTTCTCGTTCGGTCAGCAGGATGTCTGGACACTGTTCCACTCATACGCATTCGACTTCTCGGTCTGGGAACTGTGGGGGGCGCTGGCATACGGTGGCCGGTTGGTCATAGTCAGTTACGAGCAGAGCCGCTCCCCGGCCATGTTCCTGGATCTGATTTGCCGGCAGGGCGTGACAGTGCTGAACCAGACGCCATCTGCGTTTTATCATCTGAGCAAAGCCGCGGTGTCTCAAGGGCGGAAAACAGCTTTACGTTATGTGATTTTTGGCGGTGAAGCGCTGGATATCAGCGCTCTGAAAGCATGGTTTGACTGTTACGGTGACACCCAGCCGTTACTGGTCAACATGTATGGCATTACTGAAACCACGGTGCATGTGACGTATCAGGCCATCCGCCGTGAGCATTGTGATCAGCCAAGCAGTGTGATCGGGAAACCTTTACCGGATCTCTCTGCGTATGTTTGCGATGCGCATCTGAATCTTTTACCGGATGGTGTGCCGGGCGAACTGATCGTCGGCGGAGAAGGGGTGACCCGCGGGTATTTACACCGTCCGGAACTGACCGACACCCGTTTTATCGATCATCCTTCTCTGGCTCGCGGGGGCCGCATGTATCGCAGCGGCGATCTGGTCCGGCGTCTGGCTGACGGAAATCTGGAATATCTGGGCCGGATCGATCAGCAGGTGAAGATCCGGGGATTCCGGATAGAACTGGGCGAAATCGAATCTGTCTTACGTCAGAGTGATCAGGTCCGGCAAGCCGCGGTTCTGGCGGTCAGCACGGGTCAAGGCCATCAACGCTTAGTCGCCTTTGTCGAAGTCGAGTCCGCATGGGCATCTGCCTTTGACTCTGACGCTCTGCGTCAGTCTTTGTCTGAACAAATGCCGGATTATATGGTGCCATCGGTGATCCATCCGGTTGAAGCGATTCCGCTGACCCGTAATGGGAAGGTGGATCAGCAGGCATTACGGTCGCTGGACACCGAGCAGATCCAGCGTGTTGTGACGCCGCCTCAGACCCCGCAGGAGCATGTGTTCGCTGAGGTTGCTCAGCAGGTACTCGGCCTGAATGACGTCAGTATGACGGACAGTTTCTTTGCGGTCGGCGGTGATTCGATTATCGCACTTCAGCTGATTGGACGACTGGCGGAAAACGGTTACCGAATTACGGTGAGCGAACTCTTCCAGGCCAATCATTTCGCGGCGATTGCTCAGTCCATGCAAGCCTCGGCACAGCAGGTAAGTACGCCAGCCTATCGCCCGTTCTCGTTGCTGAAACCGGGCCGGAAACCCGATGTCCTGACGGCACGAACCGATGTGACGGATGCCTATCCGGCTTCGGCCATGCAGGAAGGGATGCTCTATCAGCGTCTGATGGAGACGCAATCCGATCTGTATCACGATGTGTTTGCTTTCCGGCTGTCTTTAGCCTGGCAGTCGGAAGCCTTCCGCGATGCGTTGCAGGCGATGGTTGAACGCCATGAATTGCTGAGAACCGGATTCTGGCTGGATCCGGATGATGGTCAGTTCATTCAGTTTGTTTATGGTCACGCGGAGCCTGCCGTTCAGGTCACGGACTGGCGGCATCTGGCGCAGGAAGACATTCAGCCTGCGATTGATCAGGTTATTCTCCGGGAACGGAGCGAGCCGCTTGATTACACTGGCAAGACGATGATCCGGGTCGGGGTGTACCTGCTCCATGACGAGACGTTCGCTTTTACACTGACGGTTTCGCATGCCGTGCTCGATGGCTGGAGTGTGTCCAGACTGAACACAGAACTCTGTCAGATCTATCACGCCCGTCTCCATCAGCAGCCCTGGACGTGGCAGGAACAGCCTTTACCTTATCGCCTGTTTATTCAGCAGGAGCTTGATTGCCGTCAGGACAGCAATGCCCGGCAGTTCTGGCAGGATACGCTGGCTGAGGCGTCTGTGACGCAACTGCCTGCGGCGAGTGAGGCGGAAGGGAAAGCAAGCCATATCAGCCATGCGCTCACGGCGTTTCTGCCATCACTGCAACAACTCGCGAATCAGATGCAGGTGCCGTTGCAGCATGTGTTGCTGGCAGGGCACTTCAAAGTGCTGTCTCTGATGACGGGTGAAACCGATGTGCTGAGTTGCGTGGTGAGTCATAGCCGCCCTGCCATGTCAGGCAGTGAGAAAAGTCTGGGACTGTTCCTGAATACGCTCCCGTTGCGTCACCAGATCACGCACGGCAACTGGCAGTCGCTGATCCGGGACGTCAGTACGATGGCAAATCACTGTGCAGCCCATCGTTTATATCCGATTGCGGATATCCAGCAATGTTCGGGGCTGCAACTGGATCAGGTGCTCTTTAATTTCATTCAGTTCCACAGTTATGACGAGCTGGCAGCACACAGTGATATCCGTTTGTCTTATCTGGCGAAATATGAAGCGTCAGCGTTTGCCTGGGTGTCGCAGTTTATGCTGCTGGGAGGCGATGCGCTGGTTCTGGAATTGCAATTTGGTGCGCATGAGCGCAATCACCAGTACGCCCGGGCACTCACAGCCTGTTATGAGCGTGTGTTCAGCCAGATGACCGCGCATCCGCAGGCCGGTCATCCCTCGGTGTACGATGCGGAAGGATGCCGCCAGCAACAGCAACTGCTCTGTGGCGGCGCAGATGAAAACGGTCTGCAACAGGGGTTGTTGGCACTGCCTCAGATGATTGAGCAGCAGGTCCTTCGTTCTGCGACGCAGGTTGCCGTGGTTTCCGGTCAGCAACACCTGACTTATCAGGCGCTGAATCAGCGGGCGAACAGGCTTGCACATCATTTGCGCGCTTTGGGCGTGGGCCATGGCGATCGGGTGGGGATTTTGCTGGATCGCTCCGTGGATACACTGGTCGCGCTGCTGGGTGTGATGAAAGCCGGTGCCGCCTATGTGCCGTTAGATCCGGCTTTCCCGGAAGAACGTCTGTCCGGTGTGCTGGAAGATGCTGCGTGTGCCTTGGTGATCACCTGTCAGGCGGTCAGCCGGACGCTTCAGCCGCTCCTGAACGGCATTGAGACTCGGGTCTGCCTGCTGGACGGACTCTGGCAGCAACCTGTCATTGCCGGTCATGACATGAACCCGGATATTGCCATTGCCGGAGACAGTGCCGCGTATGTGATTTACACCTCGGGTTCGACCGGGAAGCCGAAAGGGGTTGTGATTGAACACGGCGCGCTGAGCAACTTCATTTCAGCCGTCAAAGCCCGGTATGACGTTCAGGACACGGATCATACGCTGGCACTGACGACGATTTCATTTGATATCGCAATTCTTGAGCTGTTTTTACCGCTCATCAGCGGGGCAACCTGTGTGCTGGCGACCCGTGAAGAACGATTGCAGGGCAGAGCGGTTCAGGCACTGATCGAACAGCATGAGATTCGTCTGATGCAGGCAACCCCGACCGGCTACCAGTTCTTACTGGACAGCGGGCGGTGGTCCGGTCAGCCCGGCCTGAACTTATTATGCGGTGGTGAAGCCCTGCCGGTATCACTGGCAGAGAAACTGCTGTCGACCGGCGGGCGTCTATGGAACCAGTATGGTCCGACTGAAGCTACGGTGTGGGTCACGGCTGCCGAGGTCACTCAGGAAGATCTTGGCAGTGAGAATGGCTATGTGCCGATTTCCGGCTGGCTGGCGAATTGTGCTGCGGTTGTGCTGAATGCTTTGGGCGAGGTCGTTCCGGTGGGAGTTGCGGGTGAGCTTTATCTGTCTGGCCCGTGCCTTGCCAGAGGCTATCACAAGCGTCCGTCACTCACGGAGGCCGTTTTTACTGAATTCAGCCTGCCGGGCTGTCCGGACCGGAGATGGTATAAAACCGGCGACCGGGTACGGCTGGAGCACACCGGCAAGCTGACTTACCTGAGCCGTTTGGATCATCAGGTCAAAATTCGTGGTCACCGTATTGAACTGGGTGAAATCGAGTCGGTCATCAATCGCTATCCGGGCATTCAGGCCAGTACTGTGATTGCCGATGGTGTCGACGCTCATCAGCAGTTGCTGGCATATATTGTTGCGAACGATAGTGAAACAGATACCGACACAGATGCAGCTGCGTATACAGAGCAACTGAGCGCATTTCTGAAAGCGCAGCTCCCGGATTATATGTTGCCTGCGGTGATTCACCGGCTGACGCAAATGCCGCTGACACCAAACGGCAAAGTCGACCGGAAAAAGCTGCCCCGGCCAGCGCCATCCGGCCAGCCGACAGCGGCTGTGTCTTATGAAACGGAAGTGGCGCGTCAGCTGGCAATGATCTGGCAGGACGTCCTCGGACTCAGCGCCTCGCCTGCCCCGGAAAGCGATTTCTTTCAACTGGGCGGACACTCGCTGTTGGTGATGCGGATGGTGGTGAAAGTCCGGGCGAAATTCGGCGTTGAACTGCCGCTGACGGCCGTCTTCCAGCATCGGATACTGAAGGCGATTGCCGCTGAAATCCAGCGCAGCGGCCTGAGTGTGAGACCGGCACTGGTGAAGGCGGATGCTTCGTTGCCGCGCCTGCCGAGTTATGCGCAGCAACGAATGTGGTTCATCGAACAGCTCCCGAACGGGAAGGGTGTGTATAACATGCCTGCACAATTTCATCTGTCCGGTGATCTGGATGCTGAACGCCTTGAACAGGCAATGACGGCTCTGGTTGAACGGTTTAGCGCACTCCGTTCAGTGTTTGTGTCCGGGGATGACGAACCTGTGATGGCGGTTCTGCCTGCCGGTGACTTCACGTTGCAGACGGAAGACTTGTCACACCTGACGGCACCGGAACAGGCGGCGGCATGCCGGCAGCATCAGCAGGATATGGCTGCCCGGCCGTTTGATTTGTCTCAGGACTACATGCTGCGTGCACGGCTGCTGAGACTGGGCGATGAACAATATCAGTTGCTGCTGACCATGCACCACGCAGCCTCGGACGGCTGGTCCTGGGGGATATTCCTCGATGAGCTCAGTCAGGCGTATAACCAGACATCCGGGCAGGTTCAGCCTTTGCCGGAACTGCCTTATGACATGGCTGACTTTGCTGCGGTGCAGCGGACATGGCTGGCCCGCGAACAAGATGAACTTCAGGCATTCTGGGCAGAGTATCTGACGGGCATTCCGGCGTTACATTCTTTGCCGACCGATTATCCGCGGCCGGTGGTACAGGATTTTCATGGCAGATATCACCACTTCAGGCTTTCGGCTGCGCTGACTGAGAAGCTCAGTGCGGTCTGTGAGGCGCAGAACGTCACGCTGTTTATGTTGCTGCAAACCGCGTTCAGTGTGTTGCTCAGCCGCTACAGCGGCGAGAAGGACATTGTGATGGGAACGCCGGTGGCGGGCAGGGATTACGCTGAACTGGAGCATCAGATTGGTCTGTTCGTCAATACACTGGTGGTCCGGACCGATTTGTCGGATGACCCGACGATGGCGCAGTTACTGAAGGATGCCCGGGAGAACATCACGGCTTCAATGGCCTATCAGGATGTGCCGTTTGAATGGCTGGTGGATATGCTGCGTCCGGAACGGAGTACGTCACATACGCCGTTGTTCCAGGTGCTGTTTGCGTTGCAGTCGATGCGTGCAGACACTCTGTCGCTGAACGGGGTTCAGTCTCAGATGTCCATGCCGGAAGAAGGTACAGCCCGGTTTGACCTCAGCCTGTACTGTCAGGAAGAAAATGGTGAAATCGGTGCATTCTTCGAGTATGCCACCGCACTGTTTTCGGAAGCCACGATTGCCGGGATGGCAGAGCAGTATGAAACCCTGCTGTGGCATGTGGTGACGTCGGTTGATGCGCCGGTTTCCACATTGGCTTTACTGAGTGACAGCCAGAAACAAGCCATGCTCACGCAGTGGAATCAGACCGGGAAAAACTACGATACCTCGATGCTGATCCATCAATGGTTTGAGATGCAGGCGGCCCGCCAGCCACACACGGTTGCACTGGTTTTCGGGGATCAGCACCTGACTTATGAAGCCCTGAATCAGCGGGCGAACCAGCTGGCCCATTATCTGCTGTCGCAGGTTCCCGATGCCGGACCGGATACGCTGGTGGGTGTGTGTCTGCATCGCAGTCTCGATATGGTGATCAGTTTACTGGCAATTCTGAAAGCAGGCATGGCCTATGTGCCGGTTGATCCGGGATACCCGCAAGCCAGAATCCGCTACATGCTGGATGACGCGCAGGTGCCGCTGGTTCTGACACAGGCCGGTATTTTGGAGAATGCTTCTGACCGTGCGGTTCTGCTGGATTCTGAAGCCGTCACTGATGCACTCAGTCAGCTTCCACAAAGCAATCCTGCCGTCGACGTGCATGCAGACGATCTGGCATACGTGATTTATACCTCAGGCTCAACCGGCAACCCCAAAGGGGTCATGGTGGAACACGGGGCAATCCTGAACCGGCTGCTGTGGATGCAGGATGCCTATACGTTGTCAGCACAGGACAGCATTCTGCAAAAAACACCATTCAGTTTTGATGTGTCAGTCTGGGAGTTCTTCTGGCCGCTGATGGTTGGCGCCAGACTCGTGGTGGCCAAGCCGGGCGGACATCAGGACAGCGCTTATCTGGCTGAACTGATGATTCGTGAAGATATCTCGGTTGTGCATTTTGTGCCTTCAATGTTGCAGCTTTTTGTCGAAGAACCGGCACTGACACGTTGTCAGTCACTCCGCTATGTGTTCTGCAGCGGCGAAGCCCTGCCATTTGAGTTGCAGCAGCGTTTTTATGCCAGACATCAGACCGCTGAGTTACACAATCTTTACGGCCCGACGGAAGCGGCTGTCGATGTGACATGGTGGGCGTGTCAGCGCACGGGGACTCAGACGCGGGTACCGATTGGCAGACCGATCGCCAATATGCAGACCGTGGTGCTGGATGCGCAGCGCAATCCGGTGCCTGTCAATGTTCCGGGTGAGCTGTATCTGGGTGGCGTGGGTCTTGCCCGCGGATATCTGAACAAGCCGGAACTGACCGACGCTGCCTTTATCGCCAATCCTTTCAACATGACTGACCGCAGCCCGACTGATCGCAGCCCGACTGACAGGCTTTATCAAACCGGTGACAAAGTGCGCTGGCTGCCGGATGGCTCGCTGGAATATCTGGGACGCCTGGATCATCAGATTAAGCTGCGGGGTATCCGGATTGAACTGGGTGAAATCGAATCTGCGCTCGGTCAGATGGCCAGTATCCGGGAGTCTGTGGTGTTGCTGGATGAGTCGCTGAGCAGTCCGGCGCTGGTGGCCTATCTGGTGCCGAGCCATGGCGAGGAACTGATGGCTGATGCGGTCAGAACTTTTCTGCGTGCCCGCCTGCCGGAGCATCTGGTTCCGGCGTATATCACTGTGATTGAGCACATGCCGCTGACGCCGAACGGCAAGCTGGACAGGAAAGCACTTCCGAAACCTGTGGTTCAGGAGCAAACCGCATTCCGTCCGGCGCAGACGGACACGGAAGCCTGGCTGTCGGCACAATGGGAAAGCCTGCTTTCGCTGAATTGCAGTACGGACCAGAACTTTTTTGAAGCGGGCGGGAATTCGTTACTGGCGCTCAGACTGATCAACCAGATTAAACAACGCTGTCCCGGACTGCCGTTGTCTGTTCAGACCATTTTTGAGCACCAGACCATTGCACGCCTCGGATCCGTGATTGATACCTTACTGGCTGAACTGGGGGGAGACATCGTGGTGATGCCGGATTCGGATTTAGACGGGGTCGATGATCTCATAGTTATGGACGAGGAGATTTAACAGTGAATGCAGAATTATTGATTGATTCTCTGAAAGATCGAGGCATCGAACTTTCTGTGGACCAAGGGAAACTCAAAGTGGCGATCAGTCCGTCGCTGAGAGCGACAATTGCAGAGCACAAAGCCATGTTGCTGGAATGGCTGTCAGAGCACGGGAATACCGGAGAGAATCAGCCGCTGGGTCTGCGTCCGGAGAACGCGATTATTCCGCTGAGTTATCCGCAACAGGCGATGTGGCTGGTGGAGCAGGTCAGTGATGAGAGTCTGCAATACAACATGCCCATGCGGGTCCGGCTGAAAGGCGAGCTGAATATTGCGGCGCTGGAGTGGAGTCTCAATGAACTGGTTCGTCTTCAGCCAGCTCTCCGGACCGGGACAACGGTTGTATCCGGACAGCCCCGGCAGCGTATTCGTCCGTTTGCATTCGAACCTCTGGAAGTGGTGGACCTGACCGGACTCGCTGAAGCGGCCCGGGTGGATGCTGTGGAGAAGGAAGCACAGAAAGAGCTGTACAAGGCCTTTGATCTGGAACAGGACGACCTGATCCGAAACCGGTTACTTCAGGTGGGCGCGGATGATTATGTCTTACTGCATACCTTGCATCATATTGCAGCGGATGGCTGGTCTCTGAGTGTCCTCACTCAGCAGTTGAGTGAACTGTATCAAAAATATGTGCAGGGTGATCAAACGCCGTTACCGCCGTTATCGCTGGACTATGCCGATTATGCATTCTGGCAGCAGCGTTATCTGCAAGGGAAAGTTTTAGCGCCGCTGGAATCTTTCTGGAGCGATCATTTGCTGGGTGCCCCGGTGTCGCACACGCTGCCGCTTGATTTTCCAAGGCCGCCGGAGCAAACGTTCCATGGTGCCATTCATAAAACAACATTCGCTGCTGCGCCGTTAAACGCATTGAAGTCTTTGTGTCAGAAGCACAATGCCACGCTGTTTATGGGACTGCATGCCGTCCTGGCGATGATGATTTCGGCTTTGGGGCAGGATGATGACATTGTGATCGGCACACCGGTTGCCAACCGGGAAGATACGCGACTCAATGACATTATTGGTCTGTTTATTAATACCTTACCGCTGCGCTGCCAGCTGAATGAACAGGATTCATTCATTGATTTACTGTCGCAGTGCCGTTCGATTCTGCTGAATGCATTTGAACATCAGCAGCTGCCTTTCGACTTATTGCTGGAGCGGCTCAATATTGCCCGGCCGCAGAATCATAGCCCGTTGTTTCAGATCATGCTGGTTTTACAAAACAACGTTGCACCGGAGCTGGACTTTCCCGGTGTGGCTGTGAAGGCAGAACCGAACCCGGCGATCTCGGCGAAATATGACCTGACGCTCTATGCGAGTGAAGAAGAGGGTGAGCTTATTCTGAGCTGGGAGTACAACACCGATCTGTTTATGGCTGATACGATGGCTTCCCTGGCAGACTTGTTTGAACATTTACTGCATGAAGTGACAGCATCGCCGGCGGTGCCATTCCGGCAGTTGTCGCTGCTTTCGCCTGCGGCTGTAACGCCTGAGGTTCTTCTTCCTGCAGGACAGGTGACAGAGGGGGATGATGAGCAGACTGATCTCATATCGCTCTTTGAAAAACAGGTTCAGCAGCAGCCTGATGCGACTGCACTGATCTTCAGACAAAAGAGCTGGTCTTATGCCGCGCTGGACACCTGCTCAACAATGTTTGCACAGACGCTCAGACAGTGCGGCATACAGCAGGGCAGCCGGGTGGGGATTCATACCTTGCGTGGCCCGGAAATGATTGTGGCAATTCTTGCTGCCCTGAAGCTGGGGGCAACCTATGTGCCGCTTGATCCGAATTATCCTGAAGAACGGCTGGTCTATATGGTACAGGATGCCCGTGTGACAGTGATTGCGATCACGCCGGGGCAGCAGACAGAACTGATGGCTCAGGTTCCTGTGGTTGAAGTTGATTTGTCTGATGCGATGAATCAACCGGCGGTCTCAGCATCTGATCTGAAAAGTGAAAAGACAGCGGGTGATGCGATGACTTATATCACCTATACATCGGGATCAACCGGTGTGCCGAAAGGAGTCTTGGGAACACAGCGCGGGGTACTCAATCGCTTACAGTGGATGTGGGCACAGTTCCCGTTTGAAGCAGACGAAGTCTGCTGCCAGAAAACCTCGCTGAACTTTGTCGATCATGTCTGGGAGCTGTTTGGTGCGTTGCTACATGGCGTGCCGTCTGTGCTGGCTGATCAGGAGACCGTTGATGATCCCTTACGTTTAGCCCGGGTGCTGGCTGACCATCAGGTCACCCGTTTGGTTCTGGTGCCCTCGTTACTGCAAGGATTACTTGCTCTGCCGGATGAGGCATTGCTGCCGTTGTCTGCGATTCGTTACTGGACTTCCAGCGGTGAAACGCTGTCTGTGAATCTGGTCCGTCAGTTCTATCGTGTCTTTGCAGACAGCTGTCTGCTGAACCTTTATGGTTCCTCTGAAGTCGCAGCAGATATTACCTGGTATGACACGCGTGAACTCCCTTCAGATGTCAGATTTGTGCCGATTGGTCATCCGATCACTCAGACCACGCTCACTGTGGTGAACCGAAACGGGCAGCAATTACCGGATGGCTTTGTCGGCGAGCTGTATGTGAGCGGTGCCGGACTTGCTGTCGGTTATACCTCAGAACCGCTGACCCAAGAGCGATTTGTGCGTCTGTCTGGTCTCAGCAGCACCTTTTTCAAAACCGGCGATCTGGTCCGCCGACAGTCAGACGGACTGTTGTTTACGCTGGGCCGGAATGACGATCAGGTCAAGATTCGCGGTCACCGGATTGAGTTAGGCGAGGTGGAAAATGCGCTGTGCCGGTTCCCCGGCATCGAGGCTGCGGCCGTGACGGTGCGGGAGCATGCAGGGCAGTCACATCTGGCGGCTTTCATCGTGGCAGATCACGCAGCTGGTCTGGATACCGAGCAATTTCATCATCGTCTGTTGCAGCAGTTGCCGGACTACATGGTGCCTTCTGCCATCAACCTGATTGAACAGATGCCTTTCATGCCGAATGGCAAGACAGACCGGAAGGCGCTGCCTGAGCCTCAGTGGGTCAAAGCGGAATACTATGTGGCGCCCCGCAATGAGCTGGAAAGGCAATTGTGCCAGATCTGGGAGCAGACGCTTGAGGTCCAGCGCGTCGGTGTGTTCGATAACTATTACCGGATTGGCGGAAATTCAATTCATGCGGTGAAGCTGGTGACGGCGATCAACCAGAAGCTGGGGCTTGGCATTCAGATCCGGGACATCTTCGAGCAGAAGACGGTCGAGGGCATTGCAAACTTACAGAAAAACAGAAATCAGGCTTTGAATGAGTCACTGAACGAGCAGAAAAGCCGGCCGAAAACCACCAAATACCATGAAATGGAGTTATAGCGGATGAAACATGCCTGATGCATGTTTGAAACCGTTTGGCCCGTGTTGATCCGGTGATCTCTCGGGCCTGTCAAGAAGGATGTTCATGAGGTCAATGATGAATTTAGCTGAATTGCTCCGGTATTGCAGTGAGCACGATATCAGCCTGTTTCT
Source organism: Photobacterium galatheae (assembly GCF_000695255.1). Taxonomy (GTDB): domain Bacteria; phylum Pseudomonadota; class Gammaproteobacteria; order Enterobacterales; family Vibrionaceae; genus Photobacterium; species Photobacterium galatheae. The sequence continues at coordinate 38,781 of NZ_JMIB01000018.1, forward strand.
GTCAGAAGGGAAACTGAAAGTGAAGGCGCCTGAAGGGATTCTGACGCCTGAGCTTATCGCTGAGCTGAAAGCGCAAAAAGAAGCGATGATTGCACATTTATCGGCGCCACAGCCGTTGTTGCGCTCTGGGCAGGCGGGTGATGCCCCGGAGATGTCCTACAATCAGCGCCGGTTGTGGTTTATTGAGGAACTGGGCGCTTCCAGCCAGTTCAATTTGCCGCTGGCGCTGCGCTGGGAAGGTCAGGTCAACCGGCAGGCATTAGAACAGGCGCTGGCGGTGATGCTGGAACGCCATCAGGTGCTTCGGACTGTGTATCGCCTGAAGGATGGCGAACCCGTTCCGGTGTTGCTGCCGGTTGAAGACTTTCAGATCACCGATGTCGATTTGTCCGGTCTGCATGATGAGCTGGATGTGGCAGCGCGGGTTGCTGCGGAAGCAAGCCGGCCGTTTGATTTAAGCCATGAATTTATGCTGCGATTCCACCTGTTCCATCGGTCTCCGGGGCAGCAGGTGGCGCTGATCAACATGCACCATATTGCGACGGATGGCTGGTCAAACAATATCTTTTTCCATGAGCTGACGGGCCTGTATAACGCTTTTGCAGAAGGCGCTCCCAACCCGTTGCCGGCGCTGAACTTTCAGTACAGCGACTTCGCCCGCTGGCAAAAAAGCTGGTTAAGCGGTGAAAATCTCGACCGGCACCTGAAGTTCTGGAAGCGTCAGTTAAAAGATGTGCCTTCGGTTCATGCGTTACCGCTGGACAACAAGCGCCCGGAGAAGCCGACACACGGGGGCGACTACTACCTGCAATTTTTACCTGTGTCATTGTGTGATCAGCTGAAACAGTTGGCGCACCGGTATGAAGTGACCCTGTTCATGTTGCTGCAAACTGCATTTGCCGTTCTGATTGGCCGCTACAGCCATCAAAGAGATGTGGTGATTGGTTCACCGATTGCAAACCGTGATCAGTCTGACTTTCAGGGCCTGATGGGCTTCTTTGTTAATACGCTGCTGCTTCGGACACAGTGGCAACCGGCAACACGGTTTGAAACGCTGTTGTCAGAGAACCGGAAGGTTATTCTGGATGCATTTGAATATCAGAGCATTCCTTACGAAATGCTGCTGGAGGAACTGAAAACAACCCGGAGTCTGAGCCACAACGCGCTCTTTCAGGTGTTGTTTGTCCTGCAAAATAACGATACGCCGGATGATGTGTTTTTTCAGGGCATTGAGAGCAGTTTTTTTCCGTTTGAAGCCGGGACCAGTCAGTTTGATCTGACACTGGGCGGGTTTGAACATGAAGGACAGTATTCTTTCAGCTGGACTTATGCGACTGATATTTTTACCCGGGAAACCGTGGTCCGGCTCGCGGACAGTTTCCGTCAGCTGCTGGAAGAGATTCTGGAGCACAGTCATCGTCCGGTGGATGAGCTGAATCTGATCCCGCCTGCACAACAGGCAAGGCTCACAGAGCCCGAGACAGCCCCGGATACCGACTTGAATACTGCAACTGCGGTTGATGTCGTCTCTCAGATCATGGCACAAGCCGAACGGACACCCGCAGCAATTGCGGTTGAAGCGGGTGAACAGCACCTGAGCTATCAGGCACTGATCCGTCAGGCCGGTCAGCTGGGAAGTCGGTTGCTGGCGCATCACATTGGCGAGGGGAATCTGGTGGCGATCAGCCTGCCCCGGTCACGGGCGATGAGCATTGCAATGCTGGCTGTCTTAGGCTGCGGCGCCGCTTATTTACCGATTGATCCGGCGATGCCTTCTGCCCGGAAACAGCGTTTACTGGAAGACAGTGGCGCTGATCTGCTGATCTGCCATGACGACTCAGCGGGGGCAGGGATCACGTGCCTGCATGTTGATGAAGCGGCAGTTGAAGGTGCGGAAGCGGAATTGCTGTCGTCACCTGTGGGTCTGGCCTGGCCGGTCCGAACCATTGCAACTCAGGCAACGGCATATGTGAACTATACCTCGGGCACAACCGGGAATCCGAAAGGGGTTCGGATCAGCCATGGCAACCTTGCGCACTATTGCCGGGCGGCACAGCAGCATTACCGGATCACCCCGGCAGATAAAGTGCTGCAAACCTCATCTTTCAGTTTCGATGCCTGCGTGGAAGAGCATTTTATGGCGCTCATCCACGGTGCAACAGTCGTCTACCGGGATGATCTGATGCTGGCGGGCTGGACACATTTCAATGATTTTATCCGTCGGCATCAGGTGACGGTGGCCGGGCTGCCGACTGCCGTCTGGAATGAGTTGTGCGCCGATGCGGATCTGGAAGCCGTGAGGCCGGCATCGTCATTGCGATTGATGATTCTGGGCGGTGAAGCACTGCTTGCACACCAGCTGCGCCGCTGGAAAACGGCCGTGGGCGAAAGTATTCAGTTGCTCAATACTTATGGTCCGACGGAAACGACGATTGTGGCGACGATTTTTGACACCGCTCACTGGGATGAAGGCCACACCGTCCCGATTGGACGTCCGCTCGCCAGTCACCGGTGTTATGTGCTGGACGAATCAGGGCGGGTGGTGCCGGATGGTGTGACGGGAGAACTCTGTATTGCCGGTCCGTCTGTGGCTCAGGGATACCTGGATCCGGCTGAGACGGAAAAGGCTTTCATTGAACAGGCGATTCTGCCCGGGCTGAACAAGCGTTGTTATTGCACCGGTGACCGGGTGCGTCTTCGTCCGGACGGAGAAATTGAATATCTTGGCCGACAGGATGATCAGATTAAGTTGCGGGGATACCGCATTGAACTGGCCGAGATTGAAAGTGTCATCAGCCAGCATGCTTCTGTACATCAGACCAGAGTGATTGTTCATGACGATCCGTTACGCGGAAAACTGCTGCTGGCCTATGTGGTCTGTCAGGATGGGAACACGCAGGCTATCCGGTCTGATGATGACCTGTGGCGGCTGATACGGGCAGAGTTACCGGAATACATGCGCCCGGCAAGGTTGATCGCCATTGACCGGATTCCGCTGACGGTTCATGGCAAGCTGGATCGAAACGGGCTCCCGGTCCCTGAGTTTGACGAGGAAACGGATCAAGGACATCTGGCGGCAACGACACCAACGGAAGCCACCTTGCATGTGATTTGGTGTGACTTGTTTCAACGGGAACGCATCAGTATGGATGCCGGTTTCTTCGAACTGGGCGGGCACTCGTTGTTCGGGGTGAAGCTTATTGCCCGGATTAAAGATCAGATGGCCGTTGAACTCAGCATCCGGGATTTGTTTGAGCGCTCAACGATCCGGGAACTGGCCGCCAGTATTGACAACAACCAGCAGACACAACCGGAATGGATTGATCTGGCCGTCGAAATGGCTGCGCAGGGGGATGTGAAAATCAGTGGTATTCCGGCTGAAGCCCGCGTTTCCCTTGCGGTTGATGCCACCGAAATCCACCAGGTGCTGCTGACCGGCAGTACAGGGTTCATCGGTGCATTTCTGTTGCATGAAGTGCTGGAGACCCTGCCTTCCGCGCGAGTCTGTTGTCTTGTCCGTGCCGACAATGAACAAACCGGTCAGCAGCGTATCATGGCGAATCTGACCCGATACGGTTTATGGCATCCGGATTATACTGCCCGGTTGCAGGTCATTCCGGCGGATCTCAGTCAGCCGAATGCAGGCATGACTCAGCAGGCATGGGAGAGTCTGGCCGCAACCGTCCAGTGGATCATTCATAACGGGGCACATGTGAATCACTTGCTGCCTTACAGCGCGCTGAAACCCGCCAATGTGGATGGCACAACCGCGTTGCTGCGTCTGGCCGGTGAGCAGCGCCTGAAGCTGTTCAGTTTTGTGTCTGCGATTGGCACACTCAATCCGCAGGGTGAAGCACGGCGCCTGACGGAGCAGGTATGGCTTTCTGAAGAGACACCGCTTCATGAACAGCGGCATCTTGCAGAGAGTGGTTATGCGGCGAGTAAGTGGGTTGCCGAAGGGATGGTGCTTCAGGCCCGTCAGCAGGGGATCCCATGTCATATCTTTCGATTAGGGCGGGTTGCTGCGCACAGTCAGACCGGACAATGTGCTGCCCAGGATATTCTGGCGCGTTACCTGCAAACATGCCGGCAGTTAGGCCAGTATCCCGAAGATGAAAAGACGGAAAAAATGATCCCGGTGGATACGGCTGTGAAAGCGATGGTGGCTCTGAGTCTGAGACAGGCCCGTCAGCCGCAGGATTTTCATTTGATTGGGCGCGATCAGCTCGGCTGGAATCAGATTTTACAATACAGCCCATGGTCACTGAAACGGGTGCCGTTCCCTGAGTGGCTGGCGATTGTCGGGCAACACAGCCAGAGTGATCATCCGCTGCCATTTTCGCCTTACTGGCTTGCAATGCAACGTGCGGCTGAAGCAAGCGACAGCGGGCAGCAACCATCTGAAAATTTGCCTGTGTTTGCGTTCAGTCAGGCGAAAACTGAGCGGTTGATGATAGAGGCCGGGGTGCATTTTCCAGCCCTTGATCAGCACTATTGTGAGCGGTATCTGGCCCGGCTGGATGCTTCTTATTGATGTGTTTTATTGCTGCATTGACATCAGGCTCTGACAACCGGAGGAGGCTCAGGCTTTCCTCCGGTTATTTGATGCCCCGTGCACCACGGCATGGATCGTGGTAGGGGTTTCAGGCGGGCGGAATCAGAAGAATCCCAGCGGATTCACATCATAGCTCACCAGCAGGTTTTTGGTGTTCTGATAGTGATCCAGCATCATCTTGTGGGTTTCACGGCCAATCCCGGATTTCTTATAGCCACCAAAGGCTGCATGCGCCGGATAGGCGTGATAACAGTTCACCCAGATACGACCGGCTTCAATTTGTCGGCCCATCCGGTAAGCGCGGTTGGCATCCCGGGTCCACACCCCGGCCCCTAAGCCGTATTCGGTGTCATTGGCAATCGCCAGTGCCTCGGCTTCATCTTTGAAAGTGGTTATTGCAATCACAGGGCCGAAGATTTCTTCCTGAAACACCCGCATTTTATTGTGACCTTTCAGCATGGTCGGTGCGATGTAATAGCCGGATGCAATCTCTCCGGACTGCACTGCCACATCACCGCCCAGTAAGACTTCAGCACCTTCCTGACGGCCGATTTCGAGATAGCTCAGGATTTTGTCGAACTGCTCCTGAGATGCCTGCGCGCCGACCTGAGTGTCGGTATCCAGCGGGTTCCCCTGTTTAATGGTGCTGGCTCGTTCAATGACTTTGGCGATGAACTTGTCGTAGACCGATTCCTGCACCAGCACCCGGCTCGGACAAGTGCAGACTTCACCCTGATTGAAGAAGGCCAGCAGCAAACCTTCGACACATTTATCCAGATAGGCATCTTCGTGATCGAAAATGTCTTCAAAGTAAACATTCGGGGATTTCCCGCCCAGCTCCACGGTGGAGGGGATCAGGTTTTCTGCGGCGCATTTCAGAATGTGATGACCTACATCCGTCGAACCGGTAAAGGCCAGTTTGGCGATGCGTGTGCTGGTTGCCAGCGCCTGACCGGCTTCGCTGCCGTAACCGTTAACGATGTTCACCACACCGGCCGGGATCAAATCACCGATGGTTTCCAGCAACACCAGAATGGAGGTTGGGGTCTGTTCGGCGGGCTTCAGCACCACACAGCACCCGGCGGCCATGGCTGGTGCCAGTTTCCACGCGGCCATCAGCATCGGGAAGTTCCAGGGAATGATCTGGCCGACGACACCCACAGGTTCCGGGAAATGGTAGCTGGCGGTGTTGGCATCTAACTCAGCGGCGGTGCCCTCCTGCGCCCGGATACAACCGGCGAAGTAACGGAAATGATCCACGACCAGCGGCAGATCCGCTGCCAGTGTTTCACGGACCGGTTTCCCGTTTTCCCAGCATTCCGCAATCGCCAGCATTTCAAGATTGGCTTCGATGCGATCGGCAATTTTCAGCAGGATATTGGAACGCTCGGTCACACTGGTACCGGCCCATTTGGCACGGGCTTCATGGGCTGCATCCAGCGCCAGTTCAATGTCTGCCGCATCCGAGCGGGCCACCTGACAATAGGCCTTGCCATTGACCGGCGATACATTGTCGAAGTACTGCCCGGAGACAGGTTTGACCCATGCGCCGCCAATGTAATTGTCGTAATGGGATTTGAATTGGACGCGTGCGTCAGCAGAACCCGGTTGAGCGTAGATCATAGCAATATCCTTTTCCTGTGGTTTCAAACCTTGATGAATCACCCGTCTTTTCAATGTGATAGCAGAAGAGTGATGTTTATTTTCCCGGTGAACATCGCAAGTTGCGGGCCAACGTGGCGGGCTTGTTGTTAAATAAATGTAAAGCTATGATGAATCAAATATTATTCAAACGGTGCTGCTTTTGGCACTGAACTGTTGTCCGCTGCCAGTGTTCCATTCTTTGTCAGAGAACGGTGGAACACTGTCCTAAAATGGAACACTTGATCATGCCGACACTTGCAAGCCGAATTGAGACCGACTGGCTGAGCGAATCCTGGAATCGATGCCAGATGGCCGGGCTGAGAGAAAGCCAGCGGCCTGATAATATTCGATTGGAAAATACACAGTTGGATGAGCGTCGTTCGAATGCTGCGGATTTGATTGCCGCAGTCGAGCACATGGCGCTGCCTTTGTTTAATCAGGTCTTTGCGGGAACCAACAGCCGGTTACTGCTGGGTGACACCGAAGGCATCATCATTCAGTCTTGGGGACAGTCACGATTTGAGCAGCGTTTAACCGGCATTGCGCTTGAGTCCGGTGTGTGCTGGCAAGAAGGTCTGAAAGGGACGAACGCCATCGGGAATGCGCTCACTGAAAAACAGTTTATTACGGTGGTTGGTGATCAGCATTTTATTCGCCAGCACCGCTTCATCAGTTGTTCGGCAGGACCGGTTTTCAGCTCGTCTGGTGAGCTGATTGGTGTACTGGATATTACCAGCGAGCAACAGGTTCATTCGGAACAAACCCGGCTTTTTGTGCAGCATATGGTGCAGTTAGTGGAAAATACGTTGCTGTGTCACTTACCGGAAGCCAGTCTGCGGATTGATCTGGCATGTGATCAAAGCCTGTTGCAAACCGGCTGGCAGGGCATTCTGGTTGCCAATGAACAGGGGCAGGTGCTGGCCCATAATCGTATCGCTGAGCGTTTGCTGGGCCAGCGTGTTTCGGGGCGTCAAGTCGATGAGCTGGTGGCAGAATCCCGGCGTGGTACGCGTAATCCGCCGTCTCTGGTCTTCCACAAGCAGGTCTTACAGCCAGCCCGGCGTCAAACCAGGGTTGCCGGTCATTCTTTGTTGTCACCGTCCTGTCCGTTGCACTTTGGTGATGACCGGGTAGAGCTGGCCTGGCAGCAAGCCTGCAAGCTGGTGGATAAAGACATCAGCCTGCTGGTGCTGGGAGAAACCGGCGTCGGGAAAGGGGCGTTCGTCAAGCAGCTTCACCGGCACAGTGCCAGACGTCATGCACCATTGGTTTCCATCAACTGTGGTGCGCTGCCGCAGAATCTGATTGAGTCTGAGTTGTTTGGCTATGTACCGGGGGCGTTTACCGGTGCCAGCCGACAGGGGCAACCGGGGCGGATCCGGCAGGCAGATCAGGGCATTTTGTTTCTGGATGAAATTGCCGATATGCCATTATCCGCGCAAACCCGCCTGCTGCATGTCCTGCAGGATAAAGAAGTGATTCCTGTGGGTGCCACTCAGCCTGTGAAAGTAGACATTCGGATCATCGCCGCGACGCATAAAGACCTGACCAAAGCGGTTGCTGAAGGTCAGTTCAGGGAAGATTTGTACTACCGGCTCAATGGCCTGATCCTCAGCTTACCGCCGTTGCGGGAGCGGCAGGACAAAGCCGAACTGATTGAGGCAATTTTGCTGCAATACTGTGATGCGCCCTTACAGATTTGCCCTGAGTTATCAGACCGGCTGGCCGGATATCACTGGCCCGGGAATATTCGCGAACTGGACAATATGCTGAAAGTGGCCGCAGTGCTGGCAGAAGGTGACACCGTACTGACGCTGGCACATTTACCGCAGCATTTTGCGGCTCAGTTACCGGCGGCAACCCATGCGGGCCAGCCCAGTAAAGATTTAAAGAAACTTGAAGCGACCATTTCCGGGACGCTGCTGGAAACCTATCAGGCCAATCAGGGCAATATTTCCCGTACCGCTAAAATACTGGGGATCAGCAGAAATACCCTGTATCGGCGTTTACGTAAGCTGGGTATTCAGGTGTAGGACGTGCCGGAAAAGAGACGGTAGGAAATAAACAGCCCGGTCAGCAACCGGGTTACGGGCAGATATTTGACACCAGAACTATTGGAGGAATTGCCTGCATATGGTATTCAACGCCTTAATTTTAAAAGAAAATATCTGGTAGATCGTGACTCAATTCTACGTTTACCAGATGACCCGCGTAAAATTATGGATGGTTATTGGTGGTAAAGATGCAGCGAACGAAAGCTAAAGTGTTTTTCTGGGCTCTACTGGTACTGACGGTGCTGAGTATTGGCATGAATCTGGTCATGTTTGATAACACACAATTGCTGCTTGAGGAATCAAACTCCTTCGTTGATGCCTGGGGTTTGGCGAGTGGCGTACTGATGTTCTTGTGCCTGTACGCGTATGCCTATCACAAAGTCGTTTTTAAAAGCCGGGTGGTTTTGAAGTTCGTGTTCTTGAATACGGCTGCGGTTGGTGTATTCAGCTTTGTTGATTCTCTGTGGACAGACTATGAGCTTATGTCTGGTATGGAAGTACTTGTGATGATATTGCTTTATTTTGCAGTGTACTTCCCTTCGCTATCCATATTGCATAAACATCAAGATGATGTGACGAATTAACCGATTAAAGGCCGCAATCGCGGCCTTTTTGCTGCTCAGTTTGTTGTGATGCAGCCTGTTTATTTTTGTGAGACAAGATCTTGCTGGCAGATAGACACAGCCCGGTTCAATGAGCTGTTTTTCCTAAACAAATAACTCGATGAAAAAATCGATATATTCTCATTCAGAATCAACTAATTACCGTCATTCCCGCACAGGCGGGAATCCAATGTGCACGAGATGAGAGCAATCTGCCAGAATCATTTTGTCCCTCATTTTCCGTGTAGTTATTCCTCTAAAGTCACTGGATCCCCGCCTGCGCGGGGATGACAGAAGGGAGCGGGAAGCAGTTACCCACTTTCCCAGGTTTTTTGACCTCAAAGATGTGATCAAGAAACAGCCCGGTCAATTGACCGGGCTGTCTGTTTTCAGGAAAGGCGTCAGAGCATGATTCTCTGAGTGTTAAGCGTTCACGCGCTCGCCACTGATTTCTTCATCCTGGTTGAAGACGTTGTGGTCTGCCTGCCCCAGTACCCGGGAGGTGATGGTTCCGGCGGTGATTGAACCGCTGACGTTGACTGCGGTACGACCCATGTCAATCAGGGGTTCGATTGAAATCAGCAGGCCCGCCAGTGCAACTGGCATATCCAGTGCAGACAGCACAATAATCGCGGCAAAGGTCGCGCCGCCGCCCACACCGGCGATGCCGAATGAGCTGATGGTGACGATGGCGATGAGTGTCAGGATGAAGCCTGGATCCATCGGGTTGATACCAATGGTTGGGGCAATCATCACCGCCAGCATGGCCGGATAAAGACCGGCACAGCCATTCTGGCCCATGGTGGCACCAAATGAAGCCGAGAAGTTTGAAACTGCTTCGCCGTTCCCCAGTTTTTTCACCTGCGTTTCAATGTTCAGGGGCAGGGTGCCTGCGCTGGAACGGGACGTGAACGCGAAAGTCAGTACAGGCAGAATCTTCTTCAGGAAACGGATCGGGTTGATACCGATGCCAGAGACCAGCAGCAGGTGCATCACCAGAATCAGACCCAGACCAACATAAGAGGCAACTACGAAGTTCAGCAGGTTCAGGATGTCGCTGTAGTTTGAACCGGCAACCACTTTGGTCATCAGTGCCAGCACGCCATAAGGGGTGAGGGCCAGTACCATACGAACCAGCGTCCGAACCACTTCCTGCGCCACATTGACGAACGTTTCCAGGCTCTTGCCCAGTTCTGGCTGCGTGCGAATTACGGTCAGGCTGGCAACACCAATAAAGGCGGAGAAAATCACCACAGCGATAGTTGATGTCGGACGGCTGCCTGCAAGATCCGCGAACGGGTTGGCCGGGAAGAAAGAAATAATCATGTCGGCCAGTGAAAGACTCTCAACAGAGGTCAGGCGGGTTTGCAATGCTTCGCCCCGGGCAATTTCACGGGCTCCCTGAACAATGCCTTCAGCACTCAGGCCGAACAGGTTACTGACCAGAATACCAATCAGCGCGGAAGCGGCCGTTGTTGCCAGCAGGATTCCAATACTCAGACCGGCAATTTTTCCCAGTGAGCCAGCGTTTTTCACTTTCACGATGGCTGCAATAATCGAGACCATGATCAGCGGCATCACAATCATTTTCAGCAGGCTGACATAGCCAGAACCGACAATACCGACATACTTCAGGGTTGTGGCGATGGTGTCATTCCCTTCACCATAGAAAAACTGCAGTGCAGCACCAAACATAACACCGAGACCCAGGCCGGTGAAAACTCGTTTGGATAGTGTTTGCTCACGTTTCTGTTGTTGAACCAGCAAGACGATCAGCAGTGCAAAAATCGCCAGATTGATAACCAGATACATATTTTTCTCTACTTAAAAGGTGTTCAGTCTGTATGGAATATCGCACAGGACAGTGCGCAGAACTGTATAAAATTGTCCTGCATCATAGGGATTAAGTGGCGCAGAAGAAACGACTGCTTATCACTTTGACTATTCAAAAATGGAACATGATAAAACTAAACGGAATATGGATGTATTCCTGTTCACATTGAGTAAAAAATCGCGTTGATGGCTGGGAGTAAAGACAGAAACAGCCAGGAAGGACCTGGCTGTGAGTAGAATCGTCTCAGTGTGACTAGGCGGTTGTATCTTTGGTGACGGGTTGAACTACGTTGACGGGAGCGGCGCTGTCGGCCATGTCACGTAGTTTTTGCCACCATTGGCCCAGGGTTTCATGCCAGAAGCGTTCCGTTTGCTCAAGGTACTGTGCTTTTGGCGCGTACTTCAGCCAGGGTTGGTGAATTTTGTTGCTGGCCAGAAAGTTCGTCGGGGCAGGAATCGGATCCAGTCCCGCCAGTTTAAATTCTGCAATGGCACGGGGCATGTGGCTGGCTGAAGTCACCAGTACCAGATTCCGTTTGCCAACCACAGAGGCAGCCTGAAAGGCTTCTTCCCAGGTGTCTTTTGCAGTTTCCAGCAGCAGGACATCCAGTTTGTTCACGCCCAGTGCGGTTGCGACTTTTGCCATCATCCGCGCCTGACTGATCTCAGTTCCGCCATCATACCCAGAGAGAATAATTTTAGAACCCGGGGACAGGTTGTGAATGCGAATTGCCTCTGCCAGGCGCATCAGAGAAGCACGCGACAGCTCCGAGGTCATTGGCAGTTCTTTATCGACCACATGGCTGTTGCCCAGCACCATGATGTAATCGACGGGTTGTCCCGATGGAATGTAGCCCTTATATTCGCGTTCCAGCGGGCTGAGAAGGCGGGTTGATAAAGGCTGGAATGCCACCAGGAAAATACCCAGCAGCGAGCAGGCCAGCAGCACGGAGGCCAGTTTCTGTCGGCGTGTAAACCAAAGTACCATTAGACCGGTGACACCGATAATCAGTAACAGTGGCAGAGGCATCAGAAAAGCCGACAAGATTTTTTTCAGTTCAAACATATCAGGTCGTCCGAAATTTCAGCGATTGAGCTTGAAAACACGCTCCAAGCCTTTATTCCTCTAAAGCTTGTGACACAATAGCGTCTGACAAGAACGCTATCATAACGAAAACTGACGTGATCAGAGACCGAAATTTTGATGATTTAGCCCAAAAGTTCTCAGAAAACATCTACGGTACAGCCAAAGGACTGATCCGTCAGACTGTCGTCTGGCAAGATTTGGAGCAAATTTTACATACCCTTGACGCGGCTTCGGCCAGTCAGGGCGCATCATTGCACGTATTGGATGCCGGGGGTGGCTTAGGGCAGTTATCGCAACTGATTGCAAAACTGGGTCATCAGGTGACTTTATGTGATCTTTCTGGAGAAATGCTGAAACTCGCCCGCGAGGAAATTGCTAAAAACGGCTTGCTTGAGCAATATCGACTGGTTCATTGTCCGGTACAGCAGGTCGATGAGTATCTGGATGAACCCGTTGACCTGATTCTGTTTCATGCCGTGATGGAGTGGCTGACAGACCCGCGGGCCGCGCTGGAAACCCTGATGCGTCAGGTGAAACCTGGCGGAATCATTTCAGTGATGTTTTACAACTATAATGGCCTGCTGTTTAAGAATCTGGTCTGCGGCAACCTGACCCATGTTGAGCAGGGCATGCCACACCGCAAACGATTTAAGCTTCAGCCACAATCGGCACAGAAGCCGGAAGAGGTGTATGCCTGGCTCACGGAAGGCGGTTTTAACATTTTAGGTAAAACCGGTGTGCGGACATTTCACGACTATATGCGGACTACCCGGGTCGGTGAATTCAGTCTGGAGCAATTACTGGCGATGGAGCAGAGTATCTGCCGTCAGGAACCGTATTTATCATTGGGGCGCTATATTCACGTTTACGCCCAAAAGCCGTTGCAGTAAGCAAACGACACGATTGTCGGTTGCATGCAATAAATCTAACAAATAAGGACAACGGATGAGTGACCAATCCCAGACCGTTCCTGAGCTGGTGACCTGGGTGAAACAGCATGAATTCGCCCTGAACCTGCCCACGGAAAGGCTGGCATTTTTACTGGCGGTTGCTGTATTGAGCGGCGAGCGTCTGGATGAAGAGCTGGGGGAGGGTGAACTGGTTGATGCGTTCAAAATTGTGAGCGATATGTTCGATCAGTCAAAAGATACCCTGGTTTTTCGAGCCAACAATGCGATTAATGAGCTGGTGCGTCAGCGTTTGATGTCCCGTTTTACCAGCGAAATGACCGAAGGTGCCAATATTTACCGGCTCAGTCCGCTGGCACTGGGCATTGCCGATTATTACTCACGCCATCGTGAGTTCTCATCGATGAAGCTGTCGATTCAGCTCGCGATGGTGGCTGATGAATTGAATAAAGCGGCGGTCGCGGCCCATGAAGGCGGCGATGATAAGCACTGGAAACTGAACGTTTACGCGGTGCTGAAGTATTCCGTGGCTGAGATTTTTGATCGGATTGATCTCAACCAGCGCACGATGGATGAGCAACAGCAGCAAGTGAAGCAAGACATTGCAGAGCTGCTGAATCAGGACTGGCGTGCCGCGATCACCAACTGTGAAAGTCTGCTGAATGAAACCTCCAGTACGCTGCGAGAGCTGCAGGATACCCTGCAAGCCGCGGGTGACCAGTTGCAAACTCAGCTTTTAGCGATTCAGGATGCAGTCGTTTCTGCACCTGAGCTGGAGTTGGAATATATTGATGGCATGGTGTACGCCCAACAGGCCAAACTGGACCGCATTATCAACTGGGGTCAGCAGGCGATTGACTTATGGATCGGCTATGACCGCCACGTGCATAAGTTCATCCGTACCGCTATTGATATGGATAAAAACCGGGCCTTCAGTCAGCGTCTGCGCCAGTCTGTTGCAGAATTTTTTGATGCGCCCTGGCAGCTGACTTATGCAGATGCCGAACGCCTGCTGGACATGCGAGATGAAGAACTGGTCCTGCGTGATGATGAAGTGACCGGGATCGTTCCTGAATCGGTGGAATTTGAAGAGCTGAGCCAGGTGAATGATCAGCTCTCAGAACAAATTGCCGCCATGCTGGATGCCCATAAATCACAGGGAACTGCAATCAATCTCGGGTCGGTGATCCGGGAATATCTGCACCAGTATCCGCATGCACAACATTTTGATTTAGCTCGTATTATTGTCGATCAGGCCGTGAGGTTAGGCTATTCAGAGTCTGATTTCACCGCCATTCAGCCTGACTGGGAACTGATCAACGACTACGGAGCCAAGGTACAAGCCAATGTCATTGACAAATATTGAAGAATTTATGCCAGAGAATCTGGCAAAGGCCATTGCCAACCCATTGTTTCCGGCATTGGATAATGCGCTGCGCTCTGGTCGCCATGTATCTAGCGAAGATCTGGATAATCATGCGTTTCTGCTGGAATTCGAGCAGGAACTGATGCTGTTTTACAAACGCTATCATGCGGAACTGGTGCGTGCACCGGAAGGCTTCTTTTACCTGCGTCCGCGGTCGACGTCCCTGATCAGCCGTTCTGTGATGTCTGAGTTGGATATGCTGGTGGGTAAGGTTTTGTGTTTCCTTTATCTGAGCCCGGAACGTCTGGCACATGAAGGGATTTTCACCAATCAGGAACTGTTTGATGAACTCCTGTCACTGGCGGATGAAAAGAAGCTGATGAAGCTGGTGACCAACCGGGCCACGGGTTCAGACCTGGATCGCGAAAAGCTGTTCGACAAAGTCAAAACCTCTCTGCGTCGGATGCGTCGTTTGGGCATGGTGATCCTGCTGGGTGATTCCGGGAAATTCCGGATCAGCGAAGCCGTGTTCCGCTTTGGTGCAGATGTCCGGACCAGCGACGACATTCGTGAGGCGCAGCTGCGCCTGATCCGTGACGGCGAAGCCGTGGTGCATCAGCAGCCACCGACACAATCCAGCCTGATTGATGAGATGCAGGCCGGTGATTCAGCCAGTGAAGAACAATCGGCGCAGGAGGAGCAAGCCTGATGGAACGCGGTAAGTATCAGTCTCTGACCATGGTCAACTGGAACGGCTTCTTTGCCCGGACTTTTGATATTGACCAACTGGTTACTACACTTTCCGGCGGTAATGGTGCAGGTAAATCCACCACTATGGCCGCGTTTATCACGTCTCTGATCCCGGATCAGAGCTTGCTGCATTTCCGGAATACCACAGAAGCGGGCAGCTCAACTGCCTCTCGCGACAAAGGGTTACACGGTAAGCTGAAGCCGGGCGCCTGTTATTCGGCGCTGGACGTGGTGAACTCGAAAAATCAGCGCGTGATTTTTGCCGTGAAACTGCAGCAGGTCGCGGGCCGTGACAAAAAAGTCGACATTAAACCTTTCCTGATTCAGGGACTGCCAGCAGCGGTGAAACCCACCGATGTGCTGATGGAAACCCTCTCTGAGAATCAGGCGCGGATTCGCCAGCTGAATGAAGTCAAAGATGCGGTATCTCAGTACGAAGGTGTGCAGTTCAAAACCTTCAGCTCAGTCACCGACTATCACACGCAAATGTTTGAGTTTGGTGTGCTGCCGAAGAAGCTGCGCAACAGCACGGATCGTTCGAAATTCTATCGTCTGATTGAAGCCTCTCTGTACGGTGGTATTTCCAGTGCGATTACCCGTTCTCTGCGCGACTACCTGCTGCCGCATAATTCCGGCGTGAAAAAAGCCTTCCAGGATATGGAAGCAGCATTGCGGGAAAACCGCATGACGCTGGAAGCGATCAAAGTTACTCAGAATGACCGTGATCTCTTCAAACACCTGATCACTGAAGCGACCAACTATGTGGCTGCGGATTATATGCGCCATGCCAATGAGCGTCGTGTCAAGCTGGAGCAGACGCTGAATCTGCGTGGCGAACTGCTGGGTTCCCGCAATACCCTGATTGATCAGCAGCAAGTGTTCAGCAATATGTCGCAGGAACTGGACGAGCTGAAAGATAACGAAAGTGCGCTGGAGCAGGATCATCAGGCTGCTTCTGACCACCTGCAACTGGTTCAGACGGCAGTTCGTCAGCAGGAAAAAATTGAGCGTTATCGTGACGATCTGCTCGAGCTGACAGAACGCCTGGAAGAGCAGGTGATGATTGTCGAGGAAGCGGCAGAGCAACTGGCGATGGCCGAAGAACAGGCCATGCTGAGTGAAGAAGAAGTGGACAGCCTGAAGTCTCAGCTGGCCGACTACCAGCAGGCGCTGGACACCCAGCAAACTCGTGCACTTCAATATCAGCAGGCGGTTCAGGCACTGGAGAAAGCCCGCGCGATCACCGGCGATACTGAGCTGGATAAAGACAATGCCAACGAGCTGCTAAGCGATCTGAAGCAGCAGCAAGACAGCAAAACCACGGCGTTGCTGGCCCTGAAACACAAGCTGGATATGTCCGCAGCGGCAGCACAGCAGTTTGAGAAAGGTCTGCAACTGGTGATCACCATTGCCGGTGCTGTGGATCGGGCTTCAGCCGGTCAGAAAGCCCGCGAATTGCTGGCAACCGGCCGTGAGATGCGCATGATTGCCCAGCGCAGCGAACAACTGAGTGCGCAGTACCGCGATCTGGAACGTAATATGCGCCACCAGCGTCAGGCACAGGAACTGGCAGACACGTATACGAAGCGCTTTGCGGTCGGGATTGACAGTGAACTTGCACTGGCTGAAGAACAGGCCCGACACGAAGCAACGCTGGAAAGCCTGGAACAGAATCAGGCTGAACTGGTGGAAAAACGCAGTGAACTGCGCCGTCAGGAACAGCAACTGTCGCAGCAAATGAAAGCGCTGGAAGGCAAGGCACCCGCCTGGATTGCAGCCAGTGATGCACTGGAGAAACTGGCCGAACAGTCGGGTCAGGATCTGTATGACAGTCAGGCGGTGATGACCGCGATGCATCAGACGCTGGAATCCGAACGTGAAGCGATTCATACCCGCGACAAACTGGCGATCCGTAAGCAGGACGTTGAACAGGAAATTGAACGTCTGGCCCTGCCCGGCGGCAGTGATGACTCACGTCTGCGTGTGATTGCCGATGTTTTGGGCGGCACCCTGCTGTCTGAAATTTATGATGACATCACCATTGATGATGCGCCGTATTTCAGCGCCATGTATGGCCCGGCCCGTCACGCGATTGTGGTTCAGGATCTTCAGGCCGTTCGTGAGAAGCTGTCTGAACTGGATGACTGCCCGGACGACCTGTATATCATCGAAGGGGATGCTGACTCATTCGACGACAGCAGCTTTGTGGTGGATGAACTGGAAGGCGCGGTCTGTGTTCAGCTCAATGAGCAGCAACTGCGTTATTCACGATTCCCGAAAGTCCCGCTGTTTGGCCGTGCGGCCCGTGAACAACGTCTGGAAACGCTGCGTGAAGAACGGGATCAGATTGTTGAAGATCATGCCAAGGCATCTTTTGATGCGCAGAAACTGCAACGTTTGTATCAGAGCTTTAATGCCTTTGTTGCCAGCCATCTGTCGGTTGCTTTCGAAGCAGATCCGGAAGAAGCCATTCGTGTGGCCCGCGAGCAGCGTAATCAGATTCAGCGTCAGCTCAGTGATACCGAAGCGACTGAACAGCAGCAACGCAGTCAGCTGACCGCGGCCCGTGAAGGTCTGTCCCTGCTGGCGAAAATGCAACCTGTTGTAGGCATGCTGGAAGATGACACCCTGGCAGCACGGTTGGAAGAAGTTGAGCAGCAGTTGTCTCAAATCGACGAAGCGCGCAGTTACCTGGATCGCCACGGCAAATCGCTGGACGAGCTGGAAGGGCTGGTGTCTGCACTGGATGCTGACCCGGAACGTTTCGATGCGATGCAGAGTGAATATCAGGATGCGGATCAGGCGCTGCAAACGCTGAAGAGTCAGATTTTTGCCTTGTCGGATCTGGCTGAGCGCCGTCATCACTTCGGCTATGCCGATGCGGTTGAGCTGCTGAGTAAGAGTTCTGAGCTGAATGAACAGCTGAAATCGAAACTGGAAGCGGCGGAACGTGAGCGGACCCGCCAGCGTGAAAACCTGAAACAGTCGCAGACACAGAATAACCAGTACAACCAGTTGCTGGCCTCGCTGAAGAGTTCGCATCAGGCGAAGCTGGAGACGGTTCAGGAATTTGAACGTGAATTGCAGGAATTGGGTGTCCGTGCGGATGTGGAAGCGGAAGAGCGCGCCCGTCTGCGCCGTGACGAATTGCACGAACGCCTGCACAGTTCACGCAACCGTCGCAGCGAGCTGGAGAAAGCGACAACTTCGCTGGAACTGGAAATGCGCGGACTGGTGAAACGTCTGCGTAAAGTCGAGAAAGACTATGCCGACCTGCGTAAGCTGGTGGTGAATACCAAAGCGGGCTGGTGTGCGGTGCTGCGTCTGGCGCGTGAGAGCGATGTTGAACGTCGTCTGCACCGCCGTGAAATGGCATACATGAGCGCAGATGAGCTGCGTTCGCTGTCGGATAAAGCGCTGGGTGCACTGCGTCTGGCGGTTTCGGACAATGAAACCCTGCGCGATGCACTGCGTCAGTCGGAAGATGTTTCCCGTCCGGAACGCAAAGTCCTCTTCTATATTGCAGTGTACCAGCATCTGCGTGAGCGGATCCGTCACGATATTATCCGCACCGATGATCCGGTGGAAGCCATCGAAGAGATGGAAGTGGAACTGGCCCGTCTGACGGAAGAGCTGACCGCCCGTGAAAAACGTCTGGCGATCAGTTCAGACAGTGTGGCGAACATTATCCGCAAGACCATCATGCGTGAGCAGAACCGGATCAAAATGCTGAACCAGGGTCTGCAGAATATCAGCTTTGGTCAGGTGAAAGGCGTGCGTCTGAATGTGAATGTTCGTGAGACCCACGAAGCCTTGCTGGCGGGTCTGTCTGAGCAACAGGATCAGCATCAGGATCTGTTCGGGAATAATCGTCTCACGTTCTCTGAAGCCATTGCCAAGCTGTTCCAGCGTCTGAACCCGCATATTGAGCTGGGTCAGCGCTCGCCGCAGACACTGGGTGAAGAGTTGCTGGATTACCGGAATTACCTTGAATTGAGCATTGAGGTGAACCGGGGCACAGATGGCTGGCTGCAAGCGGAGTCCGGTGCGTTGTCGACCGGTGAAGCGATTGGTACAGGTCAGGCGATTCTGCTGATGGTTGTTCAGAGCTGGGAAGAAGAAGCTCGTCGCCTGCGTGGGAAAGATATCATTCCATGCCGTCTGTTGTTCCTCGATGAGGCAGCCCGTCTGGACGCCAAGTCGATCGCGACGTTGTTCGAGCTGTGTGAACGTCTGGACATGCAGTTGCTGATTGCCGCACCGGAGAATATCAGTCCGGAGAAAGGAACAACGTATAAGCTGGTGCGGAAGATCTTTAAAGATCGCGAGCACGTGCATGTCGTTGGTCTGCGTGGCTTCGGTCAGGAGCCGAAAACCATCGAAGCGGAGACCGGCCGACAACTGGAACTGGATCCGGCCTGATCAGGTTTCATCGGAAAGTGAGAAAAACCAGCATGGCAACATGCTGGTTTTTTTATACCTGAAATGGCTGGGATCTGGTCATCAGAATCTTATAGCCCAGATAACATTCTGGCTCTGAACAAAGTTACGAATGGCTGCAATGGTGCTTAAGGTGCTGTCTATTTTTTCCTGACCCAGTGCAACTGGCGGGGTAAGCCCGCAAGGATGAATGAAGGCACAAGGATCAGCACGCCGCCACCAGCGACGCTGTCGATAAACCCGGTCGCGAGTACGGCGAGCATGAAAGCGGCGATGATCCACCAAGAGAACTCGTTCAGAAACCTATCTATCGGTTACGCCTCCTCATGAACAGGAGCGGATGCGGTTTTGTAAGACTGAATCAGAACAGAGGTATCCATGCGGCCCAGACCCTGCTGGATCAACTGCTGGTAGCGTTGATTCACATCCTGTGTCATCGGCAGTGTCAGACCTTTGCGATCTGCTTCATCCAGACAAATCAGCAGATCTTTGCGCATCCAGTCAATGGCAAAGCCAAAGTCGAAGGAATCCGCTGCCATGGTGACGGCGCGGTTAGCCATTTGCCAGGAGCCGGCGGCACCCTGTGTCAGCGCACTGGTGACCTGCGCGATATCCAGATCTGACTTTTCTGCCAGCAGCAGGGCTTCACTCAGACCTTGTAACACACCGGCAATACAGATTTGGTTTACCATTTTGCATCGCTGGCCTTGTCCGTGACCGCCCAGTAGCACCGAATGTTTTGCGTAGGCGCGAATCACTTCTGCAATGTTGTCATAAACCGCGGGTTCACCGCCGCACATCACGGTGAGTGCACCATTTTCGGCACCCGCCTGACCGCCGGAAACCGGGGCATCGATGAAATGGACGTCTTTTTCATCACAGGCCCGTGCGAGTTCAATCGCTAACTGAGCTGAGGTTGTGGTGTGGTCGACTAAAATGCTGCCCGGTTTCAGCGATGCAAGCACGCCTGTTTCACCATAAATAACACTCCGGACATCGTCATCATTCCCCACACAAACAAACACAATATCGCTGTTTCGGGCTGCTTCTTCTGGCGTCTGAGCGGATTTGCCCGTGTATGTTTGTGTCCATTTTTCGGCCTGACTGCCGGTGCGGTTATAGACGGTGACCTGATGACCCGTACGGGACAGATGACCTGCCATGGGGTAGCCCATAACGCCCAAGCCAATAAATGCGATGTTTTTTCCTTTCATGATGATCTCCCTTGATCTATGTTTGTGTTCAGTTTGTTCGAATGAGCTATGTCAATTTAAGTTATACAGATGGCAGCATTTTCCTGTGTATCCTTATTCCAATTCGATCCGGGCATCTGATGACATTGACATATTCTTATTTTCACTGGGCATCACTTTAACCAACTTGATTGACATATGTCAATGTGTGAGTTTCAAATGATCTCAATCGTGATTAAACTGGCAGGCTTAGATAAGAAGTGGTCATCTCATGGAGTTTGGGCGTGAGTGAAAACAAATTCAGGCAGATTGCCAGTGCGATAGAGGCGAGGATTGACAGGGGTCAGTATCCGCCGAATTCAAGATTGCCAACGCATCGTGATTTGGCTGACGATCTGGAAACAACTCCGGCAACGGTCGCGAAAGCTTATAAATTACTGGTCGAAAAGGGCTATGTGGAATCTTTCGTGGGGCGGGGTACCTTTGTGAAGGGGAAGACTGAGCTGGCGCAGGTGATTCAGGCGCCTGATCTCGAAACCGCTTATAACTTTTCAATATTACAGCCCTGTTTAGCGCAGAGCTTGCCGATGCTGCAGGAAGCATTTTCACAGGCGTCAAAGGTACTGAGTACGGAGTTGATCGGCTATACGGAATTTTCCGGCCATCCGGCGCACAGAGCGGCGGGTGTACAGTGGGCAGCGAGATACGGGTTGGAAAACGGAACCCCGGAAAACACCTTGCTGGTGGATGGTGCGCAGAACGCGTTGTCATTGCTGATCATTGCGCTGACAAAGCCCGGCGATACGATTGCGGTTGAAAGGCTGACGTATCCGGGGATTCTGGCGATTGCCAGTTTGTTAGGGCGACGGGTTGTCGGGGTCGATATGGATGAAGATGGCATGCTGCCAGAGCACCTGAAGGCGGTGATCCGGCACGAGAAGCCCAGGCTGGTGGTGACGATTCCATCCCATCAGAACCCGACAGGGGTGACGATGCCGGAAGCACGCCGGAAGCAAATCGCGCAGGTGATTGCAGCCTCAGAAGTGTGGCTGGTGGAAGACGATGTGTATGCGTTTTTAAACAGCGAGACGATACCGGCGATTTGTAATTGGATCCCCGACCAATGCTTCCATATCACCAGTCTGTCGAAAGCGATCAGTCCTGCACTGCGCTGCGGGTTTGTCAAAGTTCCTGACAGTCAGGTGTCTGTGATCAATGCGCATATCCGGGCTAACATCTGGTTGTCTTCGCCAATCAACTATATTGCTGCGGCTGAAATGATCACCCATGGCAGCGCCTTTCACGTGGCAGAACAGCAGCAGCAAATTGCCCGGCAACGTCAGCGTATTGCTCAGTCGGTGCTGCATGCCCCTTATACGGCATCTCACGGGTATCATATCTGGTTGCCGTTGCCTGACGGTTGGCGCGCAGAGCGGTTTGTGATGGAGGCAAAAAGCCGGGATGTGATTGTGAGCAGCGGGAGTTACTTCTGTCCGGACTCGCAGGAATCTGATCATATCCGGTTATCCCTGATGTCTGTTTCTTCTGATCAGCGACTGGCAGAAGGATTAGGCAAACTTGACCAGTTATTGCAGTCTGAAATGAACACCTTATTTCATTTCTAATGTTTCTCCTTCTCTGAAGCGGCCCTCTGTGCGAGGGCTGTGTTCATTCATAAAGTTATTCCAATCGCCATTTGAAACGGAATTGAACGCTACAACGCCTGTCTTTTTGTTCATCCAACCTTGTCTTGTTCCTAAGACCCCTTTCTCAATCGTTAGTGTCGCGGACGATAGCGCTTTTTACCGTGACTGAGTGCCTAGAATTTTAGTGTTGGAGTCGGCCATCTGACTAACCACTCAATACGAAGCGAAGCTTGGGCGGCCGTGATTGGGTGAAGAAAAACGATTCATTCAGTTTTGTCGTAGGGGTAATGACATGAAAAATATAATTCTTTTAATGCTCGCTATGATGGCAGTGGCGGGCTGTAGTGATTCAGATAGTGCAAATAATGCTGCAAATACACCATTGGACTCAGATGGTCAGCAGGAAGTGCCTGTCACGATCGAGGTGCCAGAAAATCCGAATACGGATCCTGCCGATCCTGCTGACCCGGGCAATCCGGGGGATGGCTATGATGGCCCTCGCAAAGTGTGTCTGGCGATTACGGGTCTGGAGCTGAAAGGGAGCAGCGGTAATGTGATTGAATATACCAATCAGGTGATTCAGCAAGCGCTGGAATCAGATCCGGATTGTGTGCCGCCATCAGATATTGTGGGGGATGCATTGCCGGATGGCATGGTGCTGGTTGATTTACTGCACATGAGTGATGACCTGGTGTACTTGCTGAAAGGGGTTGGTTTACCTGTCGATGATTATGTCAGTGTGACGCTGAAAATTAATGACGAGGGAACCTACGGTGGTTTTGACATCGACTTTGACGGTGATGTCGATATCAGTTCAGGTAACCCGTATTCCTATGTGCAGGAATACGACGGCGACTATAAAGCAGTCAATTTGGGCGGTAAGCTGGAATTCGCCGGCTTCAATCTGAAAGACAAGTATGGTTATCCGCAAACCTATTCCATGATGATTGACCCATACAGCGCATTGGAAATGAAGGATAACGGTGCGTATGGCCTGACTGGTAAGGGTATGTGGCTGGTCAACAAACTCGATGCGGTCGATGTTGTGGGCGATGTACTGGAGTCGGCTTGTGTTGAGAATGCCATGAAACTGATTTATCTGTTCAAATCTGATTCTGACGGCCCAAGTTCAGGTGGTTATCCGGATTACATCACCATGGCCAATGATGATGGCGACGGTACCTACTCATATGGGATGTCCCGTATTCCGAAAGGGTACTATGACTTCGAAATCATGTGTGATGTTGATGATGCGATACCAGAGTTCTCCGGGTACGGTAAGTATGATGTTGAAGTGACCGATAATGCATCGGGTAACTACGACCTGTACGATTCAACGAATTAACCTTTGTGCTCTTGTCGACGTTCGGATCAACCGGCCAACTTAGTTTGGCCGGTTTGCTGTTCAGGGAGGAGATTGAATATTCGCTGAATGACTAGTTGATCATGCTGGCAATGTTCATTTTTAGCTTTTCGAGCAAGATCAATATCTCATTTTTGCGGAAAAATTATCGGAATCGTTGAATTCCAACATCTTGATTCCAGTGTTTTTTGCTGTGAATGTCGCTATTTTTATGCGTATCTGCCTAGCTTTTACTGGTTGTTTTTTGACCTCTCATTCATTACATTCCTTCTGCATCGCATATTAGGAACAAAGAGAAACAGCTATGACATTCAGTGGCAAACTGCTTTCACCGGCTTTGAACGGACTCACTTCTTTTAAAAATTTTGCATTCGGTTCAGTGCTTGGTCTTGCTGTCTTAGGGTACGGCATTCAACCTGCACAGGCATCTGTAACCACGAAACCAACCAATCATTTGCAGTCTACGTTGAAGTACGTAGAGCTGGAAGCACAGGAAGGCGATAAGAATATGCAGCTTTTCCTGGGCCGTGCCTACCTTGAAGGGAAAAGCGGTATCAAAGCCGATCTGCTGAAAGGCCTGTACTGGCTGGAGCAGGCTTCCGTGGATATGCCGGAAGTGAAAACCATGATTGGCGATCTGTTTAAGAATGGCCAGTTAGTGCCTCAGGACAGCGAAATGGCTGTTCACTGGTACACGAAAGCGGCAAAGGAAGGCGACCTGCCTGCGATGGAAGAGCTGGGGATGTTTTATGCCTCGGGTGCTGACGGCAAGGTTGACTGTGGCAAAGCGATTCACTGGTTCACGCAAGCATCGAATGGTGGCTCACTGGACTCAAAGCGGAATCTGGTCTGGCTTTACGCAACTTGTAACGACGAAAAAGAACGTGATGGTCACCTGGCGCTGAAATTGGCCAAGCAGGTCATCAGTAAAACCAGTGCTGACGCAGGCGACTATGACAATCTTGCTGCTGCCTATGCTGCTTGTGGCCAATTCCCGCAGGCTGTCAGAGCGCAGAAAATTGCGCTGGACAAGCTGGAGCAGGACGCCGAGGCGCAGCGAATTGCGAAATTCACACAGCGTTTGAAGCTGTACCAGCAAAATCAGACGATTTACAGCGCTTCTCTGTAATTCCCTTTTCGCATAACACCAATCTTTCTTCTCCTGTTATGCAATATCAAGCCTTCACCATTTTGTGAAGGCTTTCTTTTTGTCCCATTTCAAATACAGAAATTCACGTCAGCTGGCACGATAATCAATAGATGAATGATTTTCGGAATATTCGCTGTTGTGATACCACGAGAACAAGATATTTCCGGCATTGTGAGCCTGGACAGTCAAGATTATTCCTCTGGCGAGAATCGCATGCGAGCTGTCGGTGGAGAAGTTGGGATCGGTTTACTTGCGGATGCATTTTGCAATGCATTGGATGCGTTTTCGGAAGCAAAGATTATCCGTCAGAAATACCCTGAAGATCTGTCAGAGTTTCGAAGCTCTCTTATCTCTTTCCTCACGATCTGGATGACGGGAGAAACCCCGTTGTACAGCAAATCCAATGGTAGGCGTTATTTATCTGCCAGCCCGAAGCGGCTCCGGTTAAACGGTGCTGAAAACCAAGCCTGGCTGAACTGCATGCAATATGCTCTGGATGCTCAACCTTATGATGAAGTGTTTAAGCGTTATGTCATGGTGCAGCTGACCCTGGCTGCGGAAATGATGCGTCACCCTTCAAACTAAGGTTTGATGTCAGAAATTTTTACACTTCATCTTTTCGAACTAATACTTTTGGCTGAAAAACAGTCGGTTAACTTTTGGTCTAGTTCTTGCTTTTTATCTCTTACCTGAAAGTTGTAGTCACAGAGGATAAAAAGCATGAAGTTGTTGAAAAGGTTAACACTTGTTGCAACCTGTTGTTTTGCAGTCTCGGCGAATGCCAATGAGATTAATCTGGCGACTCCAGGGATGGATTTAGCTGTGTTGAATATGGGGAATCAGGGCAACAGCTATGTCACTGTTTATCAGCAAACCGGGGCGGGTTCCGGTAATTTAGGGTCTTTCCTTCGCATTCAGGAAGGCGGCAATGGAAACGGGAACGGAAACAGCAACGGGGACGGGAATGGGGTTCAGGAAGGGTTTAATACCAGTACCACAGACCCTTATATGATGGATCAGCACCCGTCAGGAAATTTTACACGTGATGTTCTCTTTTCCGAGCTTCAGTCTTTGAATGGGTTTTTTGCCTTCATTCTGGATGTGAATGAAACCGGGAATGACAACGAAATTGTACTGACAAATTTGATGTTATTTTCGACCAGCACACCCACTCAGAATGTGGATGACATCAACAACCTGCAAAACAGTACCTTATTGTGGAGTCTGGATTGGGATGATAATGGTGCTTTTCAGGATAATTCGATCCGGCTGGATGCCAGTAAGAACAACAACGGACCCGGTAGCGGTGCAACCGATTTAGCCTTTTTCATCAATGACGATTATTTTTCATCCATCCCTGCCAGTCAGAATAACTTCGTGCTGTATGCCAGCTTTGATGAGTTTGATTC
Organism: Photobacterium galatheae; assembly: GCF_000695255.1. Classification (GTDB taxonomy): domain Bacteria; phylum Pseudomonadota; class Gammaproteobacteria; order Enterobacterales; family Vibrionaceae; genus Photobacterium; species Photobacterium galatheae. Next base: position 64,781 of record NZ_JMIB01000018.1, read on the forward strand.
TGGCTATGAAGAATGGGCGCATGACACCATCGCGTTTACTGAACCCCCCACATGGGTGACAGAGCCTTCAGGTATGGCAATGCTGGGTTTAGGTTTACTCACTGTGGCTGCTTGCGTACGCAGGCGTCAGGTAAGTCAGGTGAAACACAGCGATAATTGCTGAAGGCATTGTAAAACACGCCAAAGGGAGCTTCGGCTCCCTTTTTTTCACCGTGTGCATTCAGAGCGTTGAGGTATCCTGAGGTGATTTAAACAGGTCTTCGATGGCCTGAATGGCAGCTTCGACCCATTCCTGCAAGGTTTCAGTTTCAGGAATCATTGAATTGCGTGATTTCGCAAACAGATAGAAATCCATAAATTTTCACCTCCATATTCAGTGTAGCCCCTTCCCAACAGAGTTTCGTTTTGCTGTGCTCACTGTCCTTACACCAATTCCATTTTGGAATGAGTTTATGGCTCAGGTTTCGCTGTTATCAGTATCAGAAGGCTGTTACTTTTCCTGCCTGACGTAAGTGCTTGGTTTCAGGGAGAAGTATGGACATATCAATTGACCTTCTAGCGTTATTGTTTTTTGTGGCCGGACTGGCCGGATTTATCGACGCGATCGCCGGAGGTGGTGGATTGCTTACGATGCCAGCGTTGCTGGCGGCAGGAATTCCGCCGACACAGGCACTGGCAACCAATAAATTGCAAAGCTCCTTTGGCAGTTTTTCAGCGACTTATTATTTCGTCCGAAACGGGATGGTGAATTTAAAGCAGATGGGACTGGCGATTGCCTGTACCTTTGTTGGCTCTGCGGTTGGCGCTGAGTGGGTCCAGCAGATCGATGCGAGTGTTCTGACCATGCTGATCCCGGTTCTGCTGATCGCCATTTCGCTCTATTTTCTGCTGGCGCCTCAGGCCAGTATTCATGGGGGCAAGGCACGGATTTCTGACAACCTGTTTGCCTTTACGGTGGGTACAGGGATTGGGTTTTATGATGGCTTTTTTGGGCCTGGTACCGGTTCACTCTTTACCATTTGCTTTGTGACGCTGGCAGGACTGGGAATCGTCGAGGCTACGGCACGGACGAAAGTCCTGAATTTCACCTCGAACATTGCCGCACTACTGTTTTTTATTCTGGCCGGATTGCCCGTCTGGAAAGTTGGTCTGGTGATGGCCGCAGGTGGCTTCATTGGTGCGCGGCTGGGTGCAAAAGTGGTGGTCAGTAAGGGACGAAAACTGATTCGCCCGCTGGTGGTTGTCATGTCAATGCTGATGGCAGTAAAGCTGCTTTGGGAACAAAATCCGCAATGGTTTCAATCAGTGTTCTGACCCGTTCAGCGTGGTAGCTGTGTTGGCGGTAGCAAAGATAAATCGGGCGGCACAGATCATCCAGAAAAGGAAAGTGATGACAATGTTCTGGTGCAATGGCCAGGGTTTGAACTACAGATAAGGGCACCAGGGCAGGAGCTGTGCCCGCCAGTGCCAGTTTGGCTGCTGCGGTGTAAGAGTCCATTTCCATTAATGGCTTGATTCCGGCCTGTTGCAGGAGGCCAGCCTGATAAGCGTTTGCTGGATTACTGAGATCATTGGTCAGCAGTCCGGTGGGCGGTTCATCAAAAGGGTGGTCGAACACAACTGTAAACGGTTCATTCATCAGGTGAATGCGCTGCAGACCATGCTGGCTTGGCATGTGACCGGCACAAAAACCAACGGTGGCATCTCCAGACCGAACCCGCTCGACGATCACAGGTGTGTGATGGGTGCTGATCACGATATAAGGGTCGGTTTTCAGGTAATTTCCCATGAGCGTCGCCAGATACCCGGAAACCAGGGTTTCAGAACAAGCCATCGTAATCGGGGTGTTATCCCGAACGGATTGCTGCTCGAAAATCCGGCCTTTCAGTTCGTTGAATCCGGGGCCAACCTGAGCCACTAATGCCTGCGCTTCAGGTGTGAGTTTGATATGGCGGCCGTCGGGGATAATCAGTTTTTTTCCCAGCCGTTGTTCCAGCCGGGCGATACGTTTGCTGACCGCACTCTGACTGATATAGAGACGACTGCCCGCACGGCTCATGGTGCCTTCTTTTGCCAGAACCAACAGCGTTTCTACACCTTCAAGCAGCACAGGCACCTCCAGAGGATTGACTCATGAAAAAACGGAATGAATTCTAGCAAAGAATAGCGGATGGGTGGAATAGGGCGGTGATGAACCGCCAGTCATCGCATACTGGCGGCACAGGAAGGGTGATTAGGGATTGTTTGAGGTATCGTCTGGATGCGTCTGTGTAATGCTGCCCACTTCAAGCATTGGGGCAACATCCAGATGTTCTGCGTTCATCATGGCAGAGATCCGTTGGACGGAGGATAACAGCAGTGACTGCTCCCACTCGTCTAATTTCTGGAAACGAGACACAAAACTTTCCTGCAGTGGCAGGGGGGCCTTGTCTAGATGCGCTCTTCCTTCATCGGTCAGATGCGCGTGGACTTTTCGCTTATCCAGGGTGCTTCTTTCCCGAACGACAAGCCCACGTTTTTCCAGACGATCAAGAATGGTTGTCGCCGTTGCCTGACTCATATTGGTATTGTTGGAAAGCTGGCGGATGGTGACTTCACCTGAATCCCGAATGGCCTTCATTAATACAAGCTGCGGTCCGGTCAGCCCGGTTGACTTATTCAGTTGCCTTGAGTGCAGATCGATAGCACGGATAATTTGTCGCAGGGCGATAAGGACTTCTTCATGTTTGTCCATGTTGCTCTCCCACCTTTCTGCCGTTCGTCCATCCTCAAAGTTCAGACAGACGATAGATCGGCAAATGCATGATTGATTCTTATATTAGGGTAAACAGCTGCGTGAGATTGGCGTATACAGGCAGGCCCCTTTCGCTGATGCGAAATTCTAGCATGCCAATTGTTTAGCCTTCTATCAAAAAACGCAGTAAAAACCATGATTTGCTCGATTTTTCATCTTTGTTTAGTGCTTCAGTATGTCGATAAGTGTTTTTGCAGCCGTTTTGTACAACGGGATGATGCTTCTTATTGAGTTTAGGTGATGGGGCAATGGCTGATAAATCGTGCTGTTGAACTCATGTGCGTGCAGGTGCGCAAAATAGGTAAAAGGTATCGCCGCAGAATTCTGTTTGTATATTTTTCATGCACAATTTTTCAAATTGTGTCTGTCTGTTACTTGTTATTGTTGCTCGTGTGAATAATAATGATTATCAATTTTAGCCTTAATTGCTTTTAAACTGATCAAGGACGACTTGTCACAATGAACACAATGAAAAAGACGTTTGCCCTTTCTTTACTCGCCGCTTCTGTGTTGGCGACAGGTCACGCTCAGGCTGCCACCAAGCAAGACGTTGTCAAACATTATGCAGATATTGCGTTTAACGTATTCAGCGATGCGCAATCCACCGCACGCAACCTGGATCAAGCAATTGATGCACTGATTGCAAATCCTTCTGAAAAGACGCTGGCCGAGGCAAAAGAAGCCTGGAAACTGGCGCGTATCCCTTATCAGCAATCTGAAGTATTCCGTTTCGGCAACGCGATTGTTGATGACTGGGAAGGTCAGTTGAATGCCTGGCCGCTTGATGAAGGTTTGATCGACTATGTCGCGCAGGGGTATCACCATGAGCTGGGTAACGAAGGCGCCATGGCCAATATCATTGCAAATCCCCAGATTCAGGTGGGTAATGTGACCATCAATGCGTCAAAAATCACGCCAGAACTCCTGGCAGACATGAATGAAATTGGTGGTTCTGAAGCGAATGTTGCGACTGGATATCACGCCATTGAATTTTTGCTGTGGGGTCAGGATTTGAATGGCACCAATGCCGGCGCGGGTGAACGGGCTTATACCGACTTTGCAAGTGGCAAAGACTGCACCAATGGCAATTGTGAGCGTCGCCGGACCTATCTGAAGGCTGCTTCTGAGCTGTTGTTGTCGGATCTGGGCTGGATGACCAAGCAATGGTCGGCGACCGAGAAAGAAAATTACCGCAGCGAGCTTCTGGCAGACAGCCCGGAGAATGGCCTGCGTAAAATGCTGTTTGGCATGGGGTCTCTGTCACTGGGTGAACTGGCCGGTGAGCGCATGAAAGTCGCACTGGAAGCCAACTCAACAGAAGACGAACATGACTGCTTCTCAGACAATACCCACAATTCTCATTTCTATGATGAGCAGGGTATCTACAACATTTACACCGGAACTTACAAGCGTGTAGATGGCAGTACGTTGTCTGGTCCAAGCATTCATGACTTGGTTGCTGAGAAAGATCCGAAAGCGGCGAAAGCGATTCACGCTGAATTTGATCAGGCTCGTGCGCAGGTTTATGCCTTGGTTGAATCTGCAGAGAAAAACAACCAGCACTTTGATCAGCTGATTGCAGCGGGTAATAAGGCTGGAAACCAGCTTGTGAATCAAGCCATTATGGCACTGGTGAAACAAACGGCTGAGATCGAACGTGCTGCGGGAATTTTAGGAGTAACGAGCCTGAACCCGGATACAGCGGATCACCAGTTTTAATCCGTGATGACGTCACAGAATCAAAAATAAAACAAGGGCTCAATTGAGCCCTTTTGTCGTCATTGTTGATCAATAAATATGAAAAAATGTGAGTATATGACAATGAAATTGAGAACTTTTGCAGCCAGGATCGCTGTATTTTCTCTGCCATTGGCAGTGATGTTCCCTGCTTTTGCCCAGCCAAGTGATAGCCCTTCGGTTGACACGGTTCTGTTGAAATCAGGTGGTGAAACCAGTGTGACGAAGACTGGCTCGAACGCATTTTCAATGCCAGCGGCCAACCTGCCTTTAGTGAACCGTCTGGATTTCAGCGTCGGCAACAGTTTCTTTCGTAACCCTTGGGTACAGGCACCGGCGACAACAGATGCCCGAGACGGTTTAGGGCCACTGTTTAACACCAATGGTTGCCAGAATTGCCATATCAAAGATGGCCGTGGTCATCCGCCTGAAGCCGGTGACACGAATAGCGTGTCCATGCTGGTGCGTCTGAGCATTCCGGCGATGACGGCAGCGCAGAAAAAATCTCTGATTGTGAATGGTGTGGTCCCTGATCCGGTTTATGGTGGTCAACTGCAAGACTTTGCACTACCAGATGCGAAACCGGAAGGGCAGGTGAAAGTCACATACACTGATGTCCCGGTTATTTTTGCTGATGGGGAAGTGGTCACCCTGCGTAAACCAAAACTGGCGATGACCGATCTGAATTACGGTGAAATGCATCCGGATATTATGATGTCTGCGCGTATTGCACCACCGATGATTGGTCTGGGTTTGCTGGAACAGATCCCAGAGCAGACCCTTGAGTCTTTGGCTGAAGCACAGTTGAAAGAAGGAAAAGGCGTTTCCGGCCGGCTGAATCGAGTGTGGGATGTTGAGAAACAGCAGACCGTCGCTGGCCGGTTTGGCTGGAAAGCAGGTCAGCCAACGCTGAAACAGCAGGATGCAGGTGCCTTTAATGGTGATATGGGGCTGACTACTCGCCTGTTCCCGGTCGAAAACTGTAGCAGCGATCAAACGGTCTGTCAGACGTTGCCAAATGGCGGTGCGCCGGAAGTCAGCGACAAAATCCTGAATTTTGTTGAGTTTTATTCTCGTCATCTGGGCGTACCGGTTCGGCGTAACCTGGCTGATCCGCAGGTGCAGCGAGGCGAACAATTGTTTGCCGAGAGTGGTTGTGGCTCTTGTCACCAAAGTCAGCTCAGAACAGCGAAAGTCGACAGCCTGCCAGCGCTTTCCGAACAAACCATTCATCCATATACCGACTTACTGCTCCATGACATGGGCGAAGGGCTGGCGGATCATCGGGGTGAGTTCCTGGCGGATGGCCGCGAATGGCGTACGGCGCCGCTGTGGGGCATTGGCTATACCCAGGAAGTGAATGGCCACACTTACTTCCTCCATGATGGTCGTGCACGAAACATGATGGAAGCCGTACTTTGGCATGGTGGCGAAGCTGAGCGAAGCCGTGCACAAGTCTTACAAATGAACAAACAAGATCGTGAAGCGCTGATGGCCTTCCTGCATTCACTGTAAGGACACACGCATGAAAAAAAGCATGATTGCCCTCAGTTTACTGCCGGCCCTGTCCGGGCTGGCGGGATGTGATGATAAACAAGCGTCCACGACAGCGGTGATTCACCAGCAGCATCAGCAAGCGGCGGCTGCAATTGATGCATCTTCCAAACAGCTTGAAAATGCTGTGACATCGCTGTGCGCTTCCCCCTCTGAACAGGCACTTGAGGCCAGCCGTTCAGCCTGGCAGACCTTGATGAAAGACTGGATGGTGTTGCAGGGCCGTGAAAAAGGCAGCGAAGCAGCGTTATCGCTTTCCTGGCAGATTCAGTTCTGGCCGGATAAAAAAGACATCACCGGCCGGAAGATGGAACAGTTGCTGGCACAAGAGAAAGCCTGGACTGCCCAGGAACTGGCAGACCAAAGTGTGGCGGTGCAGGGCGTGGGTGCGATGGAGTGGCTGCTCTATGGTCACCCTGAGCGCCTGAAACAGCCGCATGGCTGTGAGTTGGCGACTGCGATCGGACAGCGCTTGATGCAAAGCGGGGATGCATTAGAACAGGCATGGAAAGACGACCCATGGCAGGCCATGACACCACAACTGGCACTGGGGGAATATGTCGGTGCGCTGACAAACCAGCTTGATTTTGCCATGAAAAAACTGACGCTGCCGATGGGGAAACCGGGGCATCCGCGTCCATATCAGGCGGAATCCTGGCGTTCTCAGACATCACTGGCCAACTTGAAGGCCAATGTCGAAGCGATGCAGGCGCTGTACCTTGCTGAAGGTAATGGTTTGGATGCATTGCTGCGCGCAAAGGGCGAAGTTGCAATGGCCGATCGGCTCTCGGGTCAGTTTAAAAATCTGCTGGCTGACTGGCCGCAAAGTCCGGGACTGGGCGCGATGCTGAAATCGAGAGACGGGTATCGTGAACTCATTAGTCTTTACAATGATTTGGAGTCCATCCGTTTTACGCTTCATGATGAAGTTTCTCCGGTGTTGGGTATTGTCGTAGGGTTTAATGCAACCGATGGTGACTGATTTAACAAGACGTGCGCTGCTGAAGAAAGCGCTGGGCACTGCGATTTTGCTGCCGACGGCTGGTGTGTTGTCGGGCTGTGTCTTAGCAGAAGCTGAGGAAAACCAGCTTGCAGGACAAGGTGATCGCATTATTGGATGCAGCCGGACAGCCGATGGCCATTTTGCGGTGGTTGTGGCAGACACACACGGGCATCCGTTACATCAGATTGCCTTGCCAGAACGCGGACATGGTGTTGCCATTCAACCGGGCGGTGGGCTGGCCGTGGCTTTTGCAAGGCGTCCCGGCAACTATATGCAGGCATTCAATCCGAATACCGGCGTGGCATTGCCGCTGCGCCATGCCGATCGGGGCCGCCATTATTACGGCCACGGGACATTTTCTGCGGATGGCCATTATCTGTTTACGACAGAAGGGATCAGTGCAACGAGTGAAGGTGTTATCGGTGTTTACGACACAACCGCTCAATTACGCAAAGTGGCTGAATACACTGGGTTTGGAATTGGGCCGCACGAAGTCGTGCTCGCGGACGCCAATACGTTGGCTGTGGGTGTCGGTGGCGTGCATACCCACGGCCGTGAGCCTCTGAATCTTGACAGCATGCAACCGGCGCTGGTTTATCTGGATATCCGAAGCGGGGAAGTCCTCGACAAAGCAGTCCTGGCGGATAAGCGGCTCAGTATTCGTCATCTGTCGGTGACGGATACCGGTGAAATTGCCTGCGGGCAACAATACCGCGGATCGCCGGAACAGGCTGCGCCACTGGTGCATTTGCACCGTCGCGGTGGGGAACTCCAGCCCTTACTGGCCGAAGACGAGGAATGGCTTCATTTTCGCCATTACATCGCCAGTATTGCCAGTCTGGACGGTTATCTACTGGCAACTTCGCCCCGAGGTAACTGTTATGGGATCTGGCATGAAGCCAGCGGTGAACTGGTTGATTTACAGCCGCTTACAGACGCATCCGGTGTAGCCGTCAGCCAGGGACAATGGGTGGTAGGCTCCGGGGCAGGTAAGATCTTAACCCGGCAGCCTCAACAGGCCGGACAGATTGCCCAGTCTGCTGTGATGTGGGATAACCACTGGAATCTGCTGCCCAGTTGAAACTTTGAAACAGCTGCCTCTCCGTACTTCTCGCTACCTTTGTTATTAGGGTTCAAAAGTATGCACTTACCGTTTGTAACAGGCGGTAAGTGGCTCGCTTTGCCATAATCATAATATCAGAACCGGAGAGCACACATGACGAGGCTAGGTCGTATTGGGCTTCTTCTGCTCGTGGGCAGCGTTTCACTCCCTCTTCAATCCCGGGAAATCCAACAGACAGGCCGGGATGAACGCACTGTTGGCTTGGCAGTGGCGACGGTTGCCTCCGTTGCTGAGCAGGCCACGGTTGCGGATCCTGCGATGCGACCTGCAATGCCTGCTGAGGCAGCCCAGGCACTCACACCAGACCAGATTCAGGCCGAAGCACAGGCAGCGGAGCTGGCGAAAATTCGTCAAAAATCGCTCGCCTGGGTGAACGAAGTCTCCAGCAACCTCCCCGGCTTGCGGTATCGGGATCAGTTGGCTGGTATTTATCATGGTTTAGGTTATGTCCCGCTCTGGCAGGACAGCTTTACCGTCACCGAGTTTGAAAAACAGCTTTGGTTGCTGAATCTGGCACAGGTCAGCCCTGATTTCGATCGCAGATTGCGTCAGCTCAGGCACCTCAAACAGGCGAATGACTGGCGACAATACGATTTACTGGCAACAGACACCTTGCTGGCGTACCTGAGTTTTATTGAACACGTGCGCGACAGTCGGACCCACTGGCTGTTTGGTGAGGCGGTGCCCGCACAAATTCCCGCCCCTTCAGATCAAACCATGAGTACGCTGATGGGCGCACTGGAGCGTGATCAACTGAATCAGTTCGTCTCCTCACTGAAACCGGCAGGCAGACAATATCAACAGCTATTGCAGGCGATTCAACGGATGGAACGCCTTGCTGAGCAGCCTTGGCCTGTGTTCAGTCAGGGGGGAATTATTCGACTGGGGGCCTGGCTCCGAAATCCCGATTCATTGATTACAATTCTGGAACGTCTGGGAGATTTAACGCCCTATCAGGCTGAACAGCTCCGGTCATCGGGCAAGAAACACTATAACGTGGATCTGGTTCAGGCGGTGAAGCACTTTCAGCAGCGGCACGGACTGAAAGTGGATGGTGCGATTGGCCCTCAAACTCGCGCCTGGCTGTCCGTGACCCCGCAACAGCGTATCCGGCTGCTGGCGATGAACGCACAGCGCAGCAGAGTATGGGTGTCTGATTATCCATCCCGGCTGGTGGTGAATATCCCGGGATTTGCACTGAAATTATGGCTGGATAATCAACCGGTTTTTGACGCCCGGGTGATTGTTGGTCAACCGAAGCGGCCGACGCCTGTGATGAGTTCCCGAATCGCTGCCGTGGTGTTTAATCCATACTGGAATGTCCCGAACTCGATTCTGAGGAAAGATATCTTGCCGAAAGTCCGCTACGACGTGGGATATCTCTATCGTCATCATTACGATGTGCTGCGTGGCTGGAACAGTAACGAAAAGATACCAATCAGCAGTATTAACTGGCGCTATGTCTCTGCGAAAAATTTCCCCTATCGGTTGCGGCAGCAACCCGGTGCTCATAATGCGCTGGGACGCTTCAAGTTCAATATTCCCAATAACAAGTCGATTTATCTGCATGACACGCCGTCTAAAAGTCTGTTCAACAAGGATGTCCGGGCATTCAGCTCAGGGTGTATCCGTGTGCAGGGGGCCGATGAACTTGCCAAAATGCTGCTGACTTATGCGGGGGTGTCAGAGGAGCGGTTTACACAGCTTGCGGGCAGACGGTCAACCCGAACAGTGGGGGTGAAGCCACGCATTGAGGTTCATCTCATTTATCAGACGGCCTGGGTAGATGACCAAGGGCTGGTGAATTATCGAGAGGATGTTTATCGTTATGATGACCAGGGCAAAAATTCACCAGACTCAGAAAAACTTGCATTCGTTTACAAAAACTAAATTCCTTATTCGTCAATAACTAGTCAAAAGTACGTCTTTTTGATGTCTATTTTTTGACATCTGTGCGTTGACTCAAAGAAAACACACGGCTATCTTGCTGTCGTTTACGGGCTTGCGCGCCTGTTTTTTGTGTTTTCCAGTTGAGTTTTTTCAGGATGTCAGAAGTAGATAATAAGCGTCGTCAGTTCCTGATTGCGAGCGGGCTGACTTTAGGCGCCCTGGCGTTGCCTCAGATTGCTGTGGCAAGCCCATACCGGGCGAAAAGCCCTCGAGAGCTGTATCTTTGCAACATTCACACCAAGGAAGAATTGGAAACCCGTTACTTTGACGGGAAGTTCTATCTCGACCGTGAGCTGAAACGCCTGAATCATATCTGCCGCGATTACCGTCAGAATGAAATCGCACCGATGGATCGACGCTTGTTCGATGCACTCTCTCAGATTCGGGAAGAACTGGGACACAATGGTCAGGTCCGGATTATTTCCGGCTACCGCTCGGCCAAAACCAATCAAATGCTACGGAATAGTACCAAAGGGGTGGCGAAGAAAAGCTATCATATGACCGGTCAGGCGATCGATTTTAACCTCGAAGGTGTTTCTCTGTCCCGCGTGCGCAGCGTCGCACTGGATCTGAAGCTGGGTGGGGTGGGCTATTATCCCCGCAGTGGTTTTGTCCATATTGATACCGGCCCGGTACGCCGCTGGTAAGTCCGCGTGAAATCACTTGCATGCTGTTGCCTTCGGTATTGGATGAAGTGTGTTATGCTGGCGCTGTTTTGGAACAGTTAGGACAAGTTTATGAGTCTGCAGTTTGAAATCGTGCCAGTAACCCCTTTTCAGCAGAATTGCTCCATTCTGTGGTGTGATCAGTCGATGGAAGGTGTTGTCGTCGATCCCGGCGGCGATATCGAGCGGATTACTGCACGAATTGATGCGTTAGGGATCCGGATTGTGAAAATCGTACTGACCCATGGTCATCTGGATCATGTCGGCGGGACAGCGCCGCTGGCTGCACAGCTGGAAGTACCGGTCTGGGGACCTCATCAGGATGATGCGTTCTGGCTCGATGCACTGCTGCAGCAATGCCAGATGTTTGGTTTCCCGCCAGTCACTCAGTTTCAGCCGGATCGCTGGCTGGCGGAAGGGGATAGTATCGCTTTCGGCTCACAGAAACTGGATGTTTACCATACACCGGGCCATACACCGGGGCACGTGGTGCTGCATAGTCAGGAAGCGCAACTCGCTGCTGTGGGTGACGTACTGTTTAACGGCAGCATTGGCCGGACCGATTTTCCCCGGGGTGATCACAACACTCTGATTGCCTCCATTCAAAACAAGCTGTGGCCATTAGGGAACGAAACCCGTTTTATTCCCGGGCATGGCCCGATGTCGACTTTCGGTGAAGAACGCGCCAGTAACCCGCATGTGGCGGATCATATGCCGCTGTACTGATTTAACCGCTTATCTGGACTGCGCCAGAAAGCGACGGGCCAGTCCGATGAAATCATCGGCTGGTCTGTCGAGTAAATCTTCTGAAATAAAGAAATCAAAACCCATCAGCTCACGGTTATAGCGCATCCGGTTTGCCAGCATGGCGAGCAGCCCCTTGTTTACTTTTCCGTTTTCGCCCACATAATGCTTATCATCAAACAGCATGTCTTCAATGTCATGGGGCGGATTCTCTGTCCGCTTGTACGCCATGATCAGCAGTCCGCGCTGTTCCATCAGGATTTGGCTGGCGATACGTGGGCAAATACTGTCCAGAAAGTCATCGTAATCTTTCAACCGCACGCCAACCCAGGGCAAAGGATGATACCAGCCTTCATAACCGACTGATGCCCGGCCAATCTCTGAGATATCCTGCCATTTGGTGATCCATCCGCCCTGTGGGCTGTGATACTGAAGGTGCATGAAGGTGAGGGTAAAACCCACAGGGGGTTGCTGGTTCATGTGAATGCCTATTCCCAGCAGGCTGATCAGGGCAAACAGAAGCAGGGCGATGGCAACCCCATTGATGTCGGGAAACAGAAATACGGTGATGCCCAGGCTCAAAATAGCAAGCAGACTGAGCCAGATCAGGTAGGCACCTGGCTTCGGATGGCGGGGCAGAATATAAACCGTATTCAAGAGGACTCCGAAATAGTATAAAAAAACAACAACCTTGTTTCATTCAGTATGGCAAATTGACGGCAGGTGCTACAGCACCAGAAACGTAGGTCAATCATGTCAAACCTTTGACGACTTCATATTGATTTACAGCGAGTTAGTGTGCATGAAATATGCTTTTTATGCCATAAATGGCATGTCAGTAAAAAAGATAAAAATGAGATCTTGTCGCTTAAAATCCCTTAAATCTGGCTTTTATCGTGCTTAAAATAGCCGTTTGCTGGCATTTCTCTGACATCCTTGGTATAACACGCGCTACTTTTTTTCCCGCTGGACATCCAAACTGGCGACTGAAAGTAGTACAACGGAGTAGGAAGTTAATGAGAATCTCTCACAAACGTAAAGTACAGCTGAAACTGCAAAAACGCATTAAAGCAGCCACTGCAGTTGCTCAAAAACCTGTCACCAAAGCAGCGGTGAAGAAGGCAGCCCCAGCGAAAGCAGCGGCGGCAAAGCCTCAGGTTGAAGAGAAGCAAGCGGCACCAGCGGCGCAAGTCGCAACCTCGGTCTCTCTGACACCAAAGCAGCAGCAGGTGCTGGATATCGTGGCTAAAAATGCTGAAGGTATTAACCCGAAAAGCATCGGCCTTGAAGCCGGTCAGGAAGACAGTAAAGCCGCTTCCTGGGCAACAGGTGCATTGAAGAAGCTGGTTGAAGAAAACCTCGTTGAGCGTCTTCAATTGGCTGGCAATAAAGTCGTATACAAAGCGCTATAATTGTCCTGTCCCGTTCCTGAGACGTTTCAGGAGCGGGTATCTGCTTCTCTTCCCTCTTTCAATTGTTTATCCCTTCCGTTAACGCGCTCCTGTCTCGTTTGTTTCTGCCGTTGTTGGCTGATTTTATTGTGCAATTTCGTTTTGTTCTGACGAAACAATAGGACTCTGCTATACCTTATAGAGGATCGGATTATTCACGGATGCAGGCACTCACAGACGAGGTGATATGACGATGATCAGTGCTCGAGAGTTTTCAGAATGGCTCAGAAGCCGTTTTGCCGAGGATGAACAGGGTGTGTGCTTAACACGTGAAGATATCAACCAGCTGACGGGCCGTCAGAGCTTTTCTCTGGGTTTTGTTCACGATATTCACTATGAATTGATGCCATATGGCATGGCATTTGTGACAGACACGTCACGGGAAAATTTTTATCTGGTTCATATCTCGAAGCGTTCCTGGCGTGAACAGCTGGAACAACAGTACGAGCGAGAGCTGTTCTGTAATGTGCTGCCTCTGGACAAATCGGGCTGACAGCCTTCAGGCATTGAAGAAGCATCAGGAATCAATCATTCAGGATCAATATAAAGAAGGGGCGCATGAGGCGCCCCTTTTGATATTCAGCCTGTCTCAGGGTGAATTACAGTACCGCGGCAATGCCTTTGCACAGTGGCATCATGTTGTCTTTGGTCATCCCGGCAACGCTGATACGGCCAGAACCGACGATGTAGATGCCGAATTCTTCTTTCAGGCGTGCGACCTGATCCTTGTTCAGCCCAGAGAAAGAGAACATGCCGTTCTGACGTTCAATGAAGCTGAAGTCTGCGTCAACACCCAGGTCTTTCAGGGTTTGTACAAACAGGGTACGCATTTCCTGAATCCGGTCACGCATGTCTGCGACTTCCTGTTCCCATTCAGTACGCAGGGCGGCATCGTTCAGAATTTCAGTGACCACCGCAGCACCGTGCGCTGGCGGGTTCGAGTAGATCACACGGGCGATGCTCTTTACCTGACTGAAGGCAGTGTCTGCAACGTCAGCAGATTTCGCAACCAGTGTGAATGCACCTACACGCTCGTTGTACAGACCGAAGTTTTTCGAGAATGAGCTGGCGATCAGAAGTTCTGTATTGTGCTCAGCAAAGATACGCAGGCCGGCAGCATCTTCTTCAACGCCTTTCGCGAAGCCCTGATAAGCAAAATCAAACATTGGTAGCAGGTTTTTCTCGGCGCATAGTTTTGCCAGTGTCAGCCACTGATCGGCATCTGGGTCGATACCTGTTGGGTTGTGGCAGCAACCGTGCAGCAGAACAACATCGCCGGCTTTCGCATTGTCCAGCGAACTCAGCATGGCGTCGAAATCCATGCCCTTGGTTTCAGCACTGTAGTAAGAGTACTGCTCGGTTTGCAGGCCAGCGGCACCGAAAACACCAAAGTGGTTTGCCCAGGTCGGGTTGCTGATCCAGACCGTCACATCACCCAACTGGCGTTTGATAAATTCAGCCGCGACACGCAGGGCACCGGTGCCACCTGGTGCCTGGGCGGTTTTCGCACGTTTTTCAGAGATAATGGAAGCATTTTTGCCGAACAGCAGTTCCTGAACAGCCAGCCCGTACTCTGCGGTACCCGGGATGCTCAGGTAAGATTTGGTGGTTTCTTTTTCCAGCAGGATCGCTTCAGCTTTTTTCACTGTCGCCAGAACCGGTGTATTACCGGATTCATCTTTGTAGATGCCCACGCCAAGGTTGATTTTTTCAGCGCGAGGGTCATTTTTGAATTCTTCAGTCAGGCCCAGGATTGGGTCGGCAGGTGCGGCAACGATTTTTTCAAACATTCGTGAATCATCCATGCTAGTCAGTGATACGGTGGACGTGTCCGGAAAGACCATAAGCATATGATGGTCATGTGAGCCTGATCGAAATTCTGTTGTCCGCGAGGGATCAGACAGTCAGAAATCCGGTATGGGTTTTGACATTCCGGGGCGATCAGGTTTCCGGGCTCGCTTCCATTGTAAAAGAAAATGACACACAAACATCATCTATCAAAAAATATCACGTGATACAGATCACATTGCGTATTTGCAATCGGCTCAAAAACTCCGGTTTGAAGTCCGATCAGACGGAATGGGGTCTGCGGTGACGCTGATGCGCTTTGATAAACTCCATGAAGGCCCTGTCTGCCAATGATAAATAGCCATTTTTACGCCAGGCAATTGCCAGATTCAGGTGGACCGGTTCATCGAAAGGAATTGCAGTCAGGCCCGGCTCGTGGCGGGTCACCATTTCGAGCAGTGCAGAAATTGCAAATTCCTGACGAATGATGCTGAGTATCATCGGCAACAGATTGGTTTCAAAGGCAATATTTTGCTTTAGTTTATGTGTCTGGCAAACCGAGTCCAGATAGTCTCGGTGAAAGTAGCCCTGCTTGAACATCACCAGTTCCTGACTGAAGAATTGTTCAAAGGAAACCGAAGGGAGTTGGGCAAAGTCATGATTCGGACTGACGACAGCAACCATCTCAGAAGTCAGCAATGGCTCGGCTTCCAGACTGTCGGGCAGGTCAGCACTGCGAATAACGCCTAAATCCAGCTCGCCGTTGAGCAACATCTGACGAATCGATTGTGTACCCGCTTCAACCAGCGTCAGTTTCAGGTTGGGATAACGAGATTTAAAGCCCATCAGAATTTCAGGAAAGAAGTAGGAGCCCAGCATACTGGGAACACCCAGACGAACCTCTCCTTTCTGGAGTCCTTTCAGCTCCGCCATGGCAATCCGTGCATCTTCCACTTGCTGCAAAATTAGCCGGGCATGCTGGATCAATACCTCGCCTTCATGGGTGAGGGCGATTTTCCGGTCGCCGCGATGAAACAGCGGCATCTCCAGTTGCTGTTCAAGCTTTTTTACCGCGATGCTCAGCGCTGGTTGTGCGATATGGAGTTTTGCAGCGGCGCGGGTGAAGCTGCCGCTCTCAGCAATGGTAATAAAGTAAGTTAACTGTCGGATGTCCATGATTTACTCCCTGTTATTAATAAAATTTATGGAAGTGATATTTTTAATATATTTTCACTATCAGTCGGAAATTGCTACCGTCAGCGTATCTTTTTATTGTGTGGTCGCTGTTTATGATAGAAATCCATAGCGCTGCGTATCGCCGTGCCAGTTTTGCGCTGGCATTGGGGTCATTTCTGGTGTTTTGTAATCTTTACCTGTTTCAACCCATGTTACCGGTGATGACCGAGGCTTTTTCAGCGAGTGCGACCCGGGTGAACTGGCTGCTGGCTGCGGGGACACTAGCGCTGGCACTGACGCTGGTGCCCTGGGCGGTCAGCTCTGAAATGGTTGGCCGACGTCGGGTGATGCTGCTGAGCCTGTTTCTGCTTCCGCTGGTGGGTGGGATCATGCTATTTGCCAACAGCCTGTTGATGCTGAGCTTAGCCAGAGCCTTGATGGGGGCTTCACTGGCGGGATTCGCTGCCGTCGCGGTGGCTTACATGGCTGAAGAATTTTCACCGAAAGCATTGTCGCTGGCTGTTGGCGGCTACATCAGCGCGAACTCCTTAGGCGGCATTGCCGGACGTCTGTTTGGCGGTTTTGCCTCCGATGCCTGGGGCTGGCAGGGCGCTGTTGCAGGCATGGCGGTCCTGAGTTTGATTGGTGCGATTGTGGTCACCCGTCTGTTACCCCCGCAGCAATATTTCACACCGCAGCGCGGTCAACTTCGCCATCACACCAAGCATGTGATCCGTCATTTGCAGCAACCTGCGTTATGGATTCCCATGCTGATCGGCGGGATCAATTTTGCTTTGTTTGTGAATCTCTACACTGTGATGGGGTTCAGGTTGGTGTCTCCGCCGTATAACCTGCCGGTCAGTTGGGCTTCGATGATTTTTCTGTGTTACCTGAGTGGCACCCTGACCGCTAAACTGAGTGGTCGATGGAGCATTCGGTATAAACCGCTCAACGGCATGGTACTCGGTACGACCATCAGCGTGCTGGGCATGTGGGTGGCAGCGCTGGATTCGCTGTCTGCCATGCTGGTCGGTTTATTACTGATTAGCTCTGGCGCATTCTTCACCCATTCTCTGGCCTATGCCTGGGTGAGCCAGAAAGCTAAAAGCGCTAAAGCTACGGCCACCGCGCTTTATCTGGTGCATTATTACATCGGAGGCAGCCTCGGAGGTTTTTATCTCATCACCTGCTGGCAATACTGGGGATGGCACGGCGTGCTGGCGGGCGGAAGCGGACTCTATCTGCTGCTTTATGGCCTGTGCTGGAAACTGGGGAATCTGACTCCAGTGCCGGAAACAGCAGTCTCTAACGTTTCATCTTAATCCATTCTCTCAAGTTGTTGAAATTCATTGCGCCTCTTAATGAACGGGGCGCTTTGAATGGTCCCAATACACATTCTTGATGTGTTCCGCCATACAACTTTGCGCTTAGCCACAGATATGCAACCCGAAAAGCATCGTTTGGTGAAACGTTGAAAACACTTGGACAGACACGCTAAAGTTCTTATGGTGACAGTCCCTTGATTTCGCCTTGATTTCGTCTGTCCTTTTTTCAACTATTTCCCAGGACAGACACCCTAAAGAAAAACTAATGTTATGACTTGTTAAATTCAATGAATCTTTCTCTGAACAGATTTTAGAATGCCGATTCACATGATTTTTGACTGACACATTCGAATTTATGCTTTTAACCTGATTTTCAGGCGAGCGGGAGCACCAGAATGAAGCACGAGTTGAGGATTATGACGATGTGAGCGGTTTACGGAATTTGTAAGCCGGTTCGTCGCTGTCGATTTAATTGTGGTAAAACGGATTCAATCGCAGCGGCTGAGCCAATGAGTGCGCCTTTTTCTATCTGTGTGCAGATTTTCAACCAAGTATGGGTATCTAAGCCGAGTCGTTCAAGGATTGGCAGTTGCGATGATTCAATATGACCGCGTTTATCGGTTTTGATTTGTCGTCCGGTCCAGTCAACCAGTTCAAGGTAATCCAGTAAGCGGAATGGGAGTCCATCCGGCATGTCATTTCTTGGATTTCCAGCGAAAGGAAAAAGAGAGGGTGCTGATATTTCGTTTTTTTGAAGTGATTTAATACGTGCTTTCACCGACGTAAAGTCGGATGTTTCTGGCGTTGCAGAAATGCTGGCTCGTACCGGGTTCAAGTCAACGTACGCCATGGCGGCGGCCAATGCTTTTTCATCCAGCAACGCCTGACTTTTGAAACGACCTTCCCAAAAGTGGCCGGTGCAGTCGTCTTCGCGATTGGCTTCGTTGGCAATATATTGGTTGAGAAGACGCATAAACCAGCTGATGGAACAGAGTCTTTCCCGCCAGGTTTGGATGATTGCGAGGCATGCGTTTTTCTCGGCTTCAGTTGACGTTTCACCTTCTAAGAACCGCTGAATCAACATGGGTGTTCGGTGCAAAGTGCTCCAGCGTTGAATGACCTCGTGCTCTGAGAGACGATTCGCTTGCTCAGTGTTGATATGCAGCACTAAATGATAGTGATTACTCATAATTGCGTAGGCACAAACATCAATACAAAAGACTTGAGCAATCCGCTTTAATCGCTTTTTGACCCAGTCACGACGGTGTTCATAACTAGTCTGAGTCAGTTCATCGTACCCGCAAAGAAATGAGCGACGGACGCATCTTGAAACACAATGGTAATAAGGCGTCGCTTCGACATTGATGAGCTGGCTGCGTGCTGTGGTCATGAGCTTAATTGGATTTGGCTGGATGAATATACAGTATTTTGTTTTGATTTACGGGTAAATAAACAAGTGTAAAAGACGAGAAATCTGTCCGGAATTGATGAAAATGATAGAGGTGTTTTTTACTTGAGGTGTCTGTCCCCTTAATCCTTTCATCTTGAAACACAATGGTAATAAGGCGTCGCTTCGACATTGATGAGCTGGCTGCGTGCTGTGGTCATGGGCTTAATTGGATTTGGCTGGATGAATATACAGTATTTTGTTTTGATTTACGGGTAAATAAACAAGTGTAAAAGACGAGAAATCTGTCCGGAATTGATGAAAATGATAGAGGTGTTTTTTACTGGAGGTACCTGTCCCCTTAATCCTTCCTTTGTTATTCATCCATAAGACTCCACGCTGATACTGCCTAATGGTATATTTACCAAGTTTTTAATGAATATCGCTCGCGTGATGATTTTAAAGTAATTGTTTGTTCATATTGAGGTTAAGATGAATTTTGATTTTACATTTTCACCGTCTGAAGATGAGATCTCAGAAATATACCATGGTCTGGTTGAGTTTAATGGACCACATTTTCCTGATCTTGATGAGAAAGGAATGGCATGTTTCATTCGAGATGAAAGTGGGGAAATTCTTGGTGGATTAACAGGGAAATTACTTTTTACAACGTTCCATGTGAACTTTTTTTGGCTGTCTGAATCGATTCGAGGTTTAGGCCATGGAAGAAAGCTGATTCAGCATGTTGAGTCGGAAGTCAAAAAGTTTGGTGCCATCAATATATACCTTGATACGTATACGTTTCAGGCACCTCAGTTTTATGAAAAGCTTGGGTTTAAAGAGGTTGGTCGATATACAGACTATCCAAGATCGGGCGTAGATAAAATTTTCTACCAAAAGCGTTTGGTTCACAATGAACAAAGCAGCGATAGCGATACCGAACTTTGAGTTGTTTGGGAGGAGGTTGGCTCTGTGGTTGCTGTAGTTTGGTTTTGAGATTACGACGATAAAGAAAAATGCAATGAAATTAGATGGGAAATTTTTGGACTCAATCCAAATGTCACTCATCATAGAGGTGTGATTGAACTAGCCCAAACGGATGAACTTGATGGTTATCTCAACCCCCAGCTAATCTATTCTCGTTCAATTGATATCTATTTAAATTATTGATTTATAGGTGTTTTATTCAAGGTGGTCGATGTGTGGTTTTCTCACTGAGGTCATCGGCTTGGCGTTGTTTTTAAGTGTCCTTCGAATGACCAGTGAGCAGGTCACTTGCTCACTGGTCTTGGATGCTTTGCTCATCAACAGATAATGGCAGGATGCACTTGGAAAATTTCGTCGGGTGCCCTAAAGACTGATTTGAGGGTGTCTCAGTCGTCTGTTAACTTTCTATTCTGGCCAATAAGTCATTGATCAGGGTTTCGCGGTCATGCTTCGCTCTTTCTATTAATTGCTTGGGAGCATTGGTGTTGGGATCGTATTTGCTGCTCCACATAATCATCTCTAACAGGATGGGTAACATGTCTTTGCCAGCCTGTGTCAGCGCATAAAGTTTTTTTCGTTTGTCGTTTTCGTCAGTTCGCTTGGTGATCAAGCCGTCTTTCTCCAGCCGTTCTAATCGGTTGGAAAGTATGTTGGTTGCCACCTTTTCTTCTGAATGTTGTAGCTCGGAATACGAACGTTTACCAAAAAACATGAGATCTCGAAGTATCAATAAGCTCCATTTGTCGCCGACGATATCCAGTACATTCGAGATAGGGCAGTTTGAGCGTCGTGTCATGTTCACCTCGTTTTCTGTTGTGCTTCTTAGTCTAAAACACTTGCACATTGCAAGTAAATAGACTAACTTGCATTTTGAAAGTTAACTGAAGGTCAGTCGGTCGAACCGGCAAGTCGCTTGAAATGATGAGGAGTAAATTGATGTCATCCCCAAAAATTAATCTGGAATCGCTGGAAAAATCTCACTGGAGCAGCACAGACAAAAGGAATGCGGCGCTTGCAATCGAGTTTGTCCAACTGATGATGAACGACCATAATTTTGACGAAATGACACGTCGATATGCAGGACAGCCATATCAACAGCATAATCGGAACATTGCGAATGGGATTGAGGGCGTGGTTAATACCGTGAGTAATTTGGTTAAAAATGCTCCAGAGTTTAGCTATGACGTGAAGCATGTTTATGTGGATGGCGATTACGTGATTTTACATTCGCATGCCACGCTGAAAGCGAAACATCGTGGTGATGATACGCAGGGGTTGAATATTGTCGATACGTGGAAAGTCGTAGACGGCCGATTGGTTGAACACTGGGATGCGGTGCAGGGGATCAGTTTCTCAATGCGGTTGTATGCACTTATGACAGGTGGTCAGATTCGCAATGGAAATGGCGTGTTTTAAATATGAATGAATCCAGTGCATAAAATGATGGGACAGTCATCCGATAGGAAAATAATTTTAGACGTTATCTGATTTCAATGAGTTGAATTCCTGGGCGTATTTTTCTTTAGTGTCTGTCCTGTATTAAACCCGGCATTCTTTGTCATAGATTGAACTGAAGTTAGAGTAGTTAACGACATTTTTCATTTGAGTGGATTCGAATTTTGATCGCAACTCTTATTGTTTTCTTCATTGAAGCCGCATAAGGGTATCAATGGCGGTTGTATTTGTTTGGCATACCGTTATTCTCTTAGGTTAACTTTAAACATGAGGCAAATTGTGAATCTCAGAGCTGAATTGTTACCTCCCGTACTTGATGATGAGCGACTACATCGATTGGCTCAATTAGCAGATTGGATTGACGGCGCATCACGTGAAGAAAGTGAAGCATGGCTGTCTGAATTTAATCAACTCTCTGAAACATCACATGAATTTGAAGACTTCCAGGGCCTTTACGGTGGCGGTGAGCATATTGACTGGGTTCGGCTGGTTTTATATTCAGTGATCATTCAACCCGCGGAGAATGTTACACGTGATGAGTTGGTTGAATTGGCGCATCGTTGTATGCCTGAGAATGATGATGATTTTGAAGCATACTTGGAAATTTTCTCAAAAAATGTTCCTTATCCCGATATCTCTGATTTAATTTTCTGGCCTACTCACGTCCCCGGATTTCATAAAGAAGAGCCAACTGCAGATGAAATTGTAGATTTTGTTTTAAACTATAAAAAGACAAATTTATCAAAACATGAATTAACGAAACTGCTGAGTAAGCATATTAATGACACACTAACAAAAGAAGAGTTTTATTTATTGTCTGAGAACCTTGAAGATTTTGAATTGAATTCTCTTTCTTTCTGGTTGCAAAGACATCAGATTGCACCACAACAAGCGATAGAATTGATTTTAGCGGGAAAAATCGTGGTAAATCATGGCACAATTACTTTATTGCCTGATGAGTTGAGTAGATGAAAATCTATTCCTATTGAGGGAAGGCTGAGTGTGCGACACTAATTTCATTTGTTTCAATGGCCTTCTTTTTGTACTTCCAGTGGTTTTCAGTGGTTACGATTCGATGGCCGATAACCATGTCGATGATAACGAAAGCAGTCACGGTCAGCATCTTTGCATTTGTACAACGCCCGCTCTGCTTTGCCGAACATGGTCTTCAAGCTGTCATTCGGTCGCTTTCCACAACATCCAGTCAGGATTTTGCAGTGCTCAGTGTAGTGAGCACTTGAAACAGTAAGAGCTTCCTGATTTTCAGAGGGGCTCTCCTACTATTTCGTAATCAATATGTTTTATTAAAGTATAAAGATCGTGAATTTTTTCAGCCTAAATCTCTTTGATTTACTTTTTATTTAATCATGCTATGGTACCGTTCCCACAACGGCTGTGGGATATTTCTTGAGGTATCTATGACGCAATTCTATTTGCCAGGAGTGATTGGAGCACTCTTGTTGGCATCGTTCTCCTTTGCTGCTTCTGGAATGGAATCTGACATCACGAGTCGAATTATTGGCGGTCAAAAGTCGAAATTAAATACTTGGCCATTTATGGTCGCATTAAATCGCCCCAATAAAAATCACGCCTTCTGTGGCGGTAGCTTTTTAGGAGATCGATATGTCCTTACCGCTGCTCATTGTGTTCAGGGGTTAAAGCCAGCCGACGCTGAAGTCGTGGTTGGTGCTTATGATATGAATGATTTGTCATCAGCCGAACGTGTCACGATTAAACATATTTATCAACATAAAGATTACCAAAGTGCTTTCAAAACCAAAGGCGATGACATTGCAATTCTTGAATTAACCAAATCGGTAGAAAAATCACGTATAGAGTTAGCGAGTCAGAATAATTTTGATGAGCTTAAAGAGAGCTATTTACTGACAGCGATCGGCTTTGGTTATCGCAAATATGATCCGATTCTAAAAGCAGGCAGTGATAGTTCGCCAGTTTTGCACCAAGTCGGAGTTCCCTTTGTTCCATTGACGCAATGTAAAAAATTTCCCGGTAGTTACCAAAACTTGCGTGAGGGTGTATTTTGCGCAGGAGAAACAGGTAAGGATACTTGTATGGGTGACAGTGGTGGCCCTGTTTTATTCGACACTAACGATGGTCCTAAACAGATGGGCATCGTGAGTTGGGGCAACGGATGTGGTATTTACCCTGGTGTGTATACCGAAGTTAGTCACTACAATGATTGGATTGCCGATCATATAAAAGGGCTCTCTTATCGTCAAAGTGAAGATCTCGGCATCATTCAAATGGGTAACTACTTCCACACATTTACGTTTACGAATCACTCTAGTGAAACGATCAGGCTAAACAACCCGAAAGTGACTGTGGATGGCCTGGAGCTTGGTTATATTGACCCAAATAAAGATCAATGTAGTGGTGATTTAGAACCCGATGCTGAGTGTAGCATCGAAATATCTTATTTGATTCCAAGATATAAACAGGGAAGAGTTCTGCTGGAATTTGATTCGGACAATTTCAGGGCAGGCAAAGTTACCGCTTGGCTTGACTATCACGCATTGCAAGATGCACCTCAAGAGGTCAGCCAATATCTTTCTACGTTGCCCGGCCACAGAGCATACGATAATGGCAATGTATGGCGAGTGAGTGGTGATGATCTAAGAAGTGCTACCAATTTGGGAAAAGATCAAGTTTCAGAGTTAGTCCTAGAAGGCTTGCCAAGAGGGGAACTGACGTTTAATTACTGGGTGCATTCTACTGAGTTTCTCGATTCTTTGACTATTTATGTGAATGGTGTAGTCAACCAAACGATTCGTGGCAGTAAATCAGGTGATGTATTGAACCGAGGGCCTCAATCGGTCGAGATGTATGATCAACGCAACATTGTTCGTCTTGTCTATCATAGGCATCAATACAGTCAGCAATTAGATAGCCACGTAAGTTTAACGAATATCAAACATCAAAAGCTCACACTTGATCTGATACGAGAAGAACTCGAGCTGCTACGTGCCATGAACGCCAGTCAAAGTGGCGGTGGCAGCATAGATTTCGGCGTCGGATTTGGGTTACTCGTTTTGGCTTGGATACGTCGTTCACGATATCAATAGGCTTATTCGATTTCAGGAAGTCTGGGTATTCGATACCAACTTATGTACTTTAACCGAAGTCCGGTTGTGATGAATGATTGACGCCTGTATTTCTTTATAGGTGAGCAATTGATGAGTCGAAGATGATTTGAAGGGGAGGTGAGTAAGTTCCTCCCCCTACTCAACCACAGCAATTCTTGGGGTTTTCTTCGTGTGTACTTCAAGTGGTTTTCGCCGATCACGACTGGAAGGTTCGCAGCCATGCGGAAGAAAACGAAAACAGTCCCGACCGGCATCTTTGCATTCGTACAGTGCTCGGTCTGCTCGGTCGATCATGGTCATCAGGCTGTCACCCGGCGTGTAGGCCGAAATGCCAATACAAGCGGTGACAGAAATCTGGGTGTCTTCAATATCGGTTGGTAATGATAAGTCCCGGATATCCTGAAGCATGCGGCCAGCAATTTTCTGAGCGGTTAAGGTGTCACAAAACGGCAGGCAGAGGATGAATTCTTCACCGCCATAGCGACCGAATAGATCGGTCTTACGGGAAGACTGCTGAAGGTGCTCGGCAAATCCCCGCAGGACTTTGTCTCCGACACCATGTCCCCAGGTGTCATTAATTCGCTTGAACCGGTCAATATCAAACAGCAGCAGCGCAAACGGCTGTCGCTTTGCCTGACAGATCTCAAGGGCCTTCTGGGCTTGCTGTAACAGCATGCGGCGGTTGTAAATACCGGTGAGAGGATCCAGTGTTGCCTGACGGTACAGACGCATCAGCATGTAAAGCTTCGATAGCTGTGACCAGATCACAATGACAGCCAGAATATTTTGCAGCCAGTAATTGGCCAGCGTTTCCGGGGTTTGGATACTGCCTGCCTGCGCATCCACACTAATTTCAGTGATCGCAGTAATCGCCAGTAAGCACAGACTCTCTTTTAATGTGATCGGCAAAATCGTCAGAATGGCGACATGCAAAATGGGGAGCAGGGTATAGCCGTATTCAAACCCGCTGTAAACTTTCGGAAAACCGAGTACCCAGATGCAATAGCTGTAAAACAAGTTCAGTCCGGTGACCAAGAGGACCATGCAAAACTGCGACTGGCGCAGGGTGGTGTGAGATTCATTCAGCCGAGCAACCAGAATCAGAAATGTTGCCAAAATCAGCCGGGCAGTGGCAATACGAGTGTCTTCTCCGGTGTTCAGGTAAAAAAAATCAAACGGGATCCAGGCGATGATCAGGACCGCCCAGACGATACAAAGCAACGAGATGCGACTGCGCAAATAACCGCTTCGGGTATTCTGAAAGTTTTGCGTGTGTGCCTTTGCACTCCATAAATCAGGGACATAGAGCTTGAGGGAATGGCACAGTTGCCGGTAAAAATGGTTATAGGTTGATATCATCTTTGCTTCCAGCCCATCTGACACCTGTTTTTGACGAAGAAAAACAGACGCTACTCGTCCTTTATTTTTATTATTGGGCAATTATTCTACAGGATGCAGCCCAAAACCGTGATCTTGATTCATATAATGTATGTGAAACCGGGTTGCTGTACGAAAGATGAGCACTGGGTATTTACATCAGCCATCTGATATAATCCGCGGCTTTATTCCTTGTCTTCTTTGTTAGCCTGTCATGAATATTGCTTATACCACTTTTCTGATTCCTGCCCTGCTTGGGGTGCAGCTCATTCTGTCTCTGGTCCTGACGAAGGGCGAAATATGCCCGGGCCAACGAGGGCGGATTCATAAAACCCTGCCGGTGCTCCTGCTTGGCTGGGTTCTGGTGGCGGTCAGCCAGGCAGCCGCGTTGCTGCCGTTACTGACGCTGGCCTGGTTTACCTTTCAGGTGAAAACCGGCAAAACCCGCGATGCCGGCCCATTGTGGGTCCTTTATGTGTCCTGTGGACTGGCGCTGCTTAACTGGTTGCTGTTGTTGCCTTCTCTCTCACTGCCTGCGATTGGCATGAGTCTGGTTGCCATTGCATTATTGGGTGCTTCTTTTGCACATTTACTGCTGACTCAGGCCCGGACCCGGTTGCAGGCATTTCACCGCTTGTTGCCAGCGGTTGGTCTGGTCAGCGCCATGCTGAGTGTCTTGCTTATGCTGTGGCAGCTTTACACCTTGCCTCAGGCCGTTGTTGAGAGTCAGTTGCTGGTGATCTGTGCGGCTCTGTTACTGCTGATTGTTGCGCAACTGGTTTGGGTCGGCCACATCGTTCTGGCAAAAACCGTTCATTTCTGGCAGCTTGCCTGCGCATCGTTCCTGCTGTCTGTTTCGGCAGGTTTGCAGCTCGCCGTTTTCTAGCGACTGGCCGGGCAATGGTGGGCGAATAATGCTGTGAAGGTGTTCTGTTGGTGAGATATCCGCATCTGCGACTATGCTATTAACAGGTCATGTCAATTGAATGATTGGAATGCATTGTGGGGAAGCCATTTCCCTTTTGCGGATGATCGGACGGCTGTCGCCGAAGGAGGGACTGTGGAAATCAGAAACCTGCTGAACATGGATGCCAACATTGTCCTGGGAATCGTGAACGAAAGATTGCGGCTTGAATGCGATACGATTGAGGAACTTTCAACCCGGTATGAACTGGACCAGAACGCGCTGAGAGAAAAAATGGAATCGCTGGGTTACCGGTATGATCCAATCTCGAATCAGTTTAAATAATCAGTGATGTCAGATGGACGGGCACCGATGATGGTGCCCGTTTTTTGTTGGAAAGTTCAGGTACAGGGATTCAGAAACTGGGATGCAGGTATTCGCTATCAGGCCGCTTTAATGCCTTCCAGGTGGGTTTGGCATTGTTGCCGGGCAGTGGCAAAAAATGCCTGCAGATAGTGCCGATCCCGTTCAGACGCCCGAATTGCGGCGTACAGTCTGCGCCATAACCCTTTGCCCAGTGGTTTGCTGACAATCAGTCCCTGTCGGGCAAAATCATGAATCGCCCAGTTTGGCAGTGCAGCAACGCCCAAACCGGCAGAAACCATCTGGACCAGCATCAGGGTGTTGTCGGCCTGTTTCCATACCTGAGGTTCAATCCCCGCGGGTTGCAGAAAATGTTTCACCACATCCAAGCGGCTTTTATGAACCGGATACGTCAGCATGGTCTGGCTGGCGAGGTCGGTCGGTTTGATGGTGCTCAGTTCAGCCAGGGGGGATTGTGGCGAAACGACCAGACGCATTTCGAAGTCAAATAATGGTTCGTAATGGACTTCTGAACGCGGGTTGATATCTGAGGTGATCACCAGATCAAGTTCCCCGGCAGCCAGTGCCGGAATGGGTTCGAAACTGAAGCCGGAAGAAAAATCCAGACTGACGGCCGGCCAGTGGATCTGATATTCCTTCAGCGCTGGCATCAACCATTGAAAGCAGGAGTGGCATTCAATCGCCATATGAAGACGGCCTTTGGCGTCTTCCTTCAAATTCGCCAGCTCATGCTCAGCCCGTGCAATGCGGGGCATCAGTTCATCCGACAACTTGAGCAAAATCTCTCCCTCTGCCGTAAATTTTACCGGGCGGGTTTTACGCAGGAAAAGAGGCGCACCGATCCGCTGTTCCAGATCTTTAATCTGGTGGGATAACGCTGACTGCGTCAGACACAACGTGTTGGCAGTTGCAGTCAGGGAGCCCGTGTCTCTCAATACCGCTAAAGTACGAAGGTGCTTAATTTCTATCATGTCCACTCAGTCCCTGAAGTTTTCTGCGAATCAGGGTACTGGTTATTGAAAGCAGTGTAAACATCTAGACGTCTACAAATGATTACATCTGACCTGAAAGGCTGCCGCATATTGATCTTGGATCCGTATTCCGATGACTCATTGGCAAATATCATGTAACTCGCATACAAATAGGGGTAGGCCGAGTGGAATGTAGCGCGTGTAAGGGAAATCAATGAAGCGACAACGCCTTACCTTTATCAGTTTACTGTTAGCCGCCGGGATGTTGTTGTCCGTGGTTCTGCTGTTTATTTTTTCTCACCTGGAAACAAAGCGGGTCGAGCGGGAGTTTCAGTCGGATGTCACCGAAACGGCGCATTTTTTTGTTCAGGCGATCAACAACCATTTTGAAGCGCTGTATTCCCTTCAGTTGAACCTGGACACCCAGGGCATTCCGGATGTAACGCGCTTTCAGACCCTGACCGGTAAAATCCTGCAACGTTATCCGGCAATCACCGCGCTAGAGTGGATTCCTGAAGTTGAACATCAGGCGCGTGCTGATCATGAAGCCGAGGGCAGCACCTGGCTGCCGGGCTATGTGATTACCGAGCAGGTGGCGTCCGGTGAGCGGGTCGCTGCCAGTGATCGGAATCTGTACTACCCGGTTTATTATGTTGAACCGGTTGCCGGGAACGAAGCGGTGATGGGGTATGACTTAGGATCACACGCATTTCGGTTTGAAGCGGTACAACGTGCCCGTGACAGTGGTCAGCTACAACTGACGGTGCCTTTGCAGATTCGCCGAAATAACATGGACGCGCAGGGTGTGATGAGCCTGTTGCCTGTTTATGAGTTTCCGGAGCCCATGACTTCGGTGGAACGTCAGGATAGTTTGCTGGGATTTGTGGGGGGCGTCTTTCACCCGGCCGAAATCTTTTTATCTTCATCCGGTGCCCATGAGGCCAATGCTTTTTCCCTGACGCTGATTGATACTCAGGCCCCTTCAGGGCACCGTGTGGTATTCAGTCTGGTGCCGGAAGCGGAAACCGGGCTGGTCAGCCAGCAGAAGCGATATCATTATGTTCAGAAAACACTGACACCGGATGTGCTGGCACAGCAATATGATGAAAATTTCCGTTATGTACATCAGGTGTTGAGCAAAGGTGGCCGCCGGTGGGTGATTGAAGCTGTTCCGTTGCAGGCGTATGTCACCAGCCATTATTCCGCAACGCCATGGTGGGTATTTGCTGGGGTGAATGCGTTCTTTGTGCTGGCTGCGCTGGTAAGCTTCTTTGTATTTCAACGTGGCCAGGTGTATCTGGATAATCTGAATCAGCAGAATGACCGGTTGCTGCTTGTGAATGAAAAACTGGCGCGCATGAGCCGGGTTGATCCATTAACCGGTATTGCGAATCAACGTGCCTTTGAAGAAGAGTTGGATAAAGCGGTTCGGATCGCCCGACGGGAAAAAACACCGCTGGCATTGCTGGTCGTCGAGATTGATGATTATGCGCACTTTGCCAGCCAGTGCTCAGCCGAGACACTGGATTCCAGTTTGCGACAGTTGGCCAATGAACTGGACCGGACTCTGAAACGCCCGGCAGATCAGATGGCGCGTCTGGATGATGACCGATTTGCTGCGGTCTTGCCGAACACCAATAACGGTGAAATCGTCGCACGTTATCTGCGGGCGGCAGCAGAAAGACTGAATCTCGCCAGCCCTGATATGAGTGCCAACCCGTACCTGACGGTATCGGTTGGGGTTCTGACTGTGTTTGATATCCGGGAGACAACGGCGGAAGCCTTATTCCATCAGACAGAGGCATTGCTCCGTCGTGCTCAGGAAGAAGGGATCAATAAGATCTGTTCGGATCGGGTTGAGGGGGAGACATCAGCTGAGCAAGTACTCAGCTGATGGGATGTTTTTTACGCTTCAGAGGCCGTCTTGCTCATCTCGGATTTGCTCATATCGGAGCAGACAGACCAGCACAATCAGAGATTACATTGGCTGAGTCGCTTTGAAGGTAAGGGTGTGCTGACTGTTTGACAGCGTCAGGGTGTTCCCTTTCATTTCCGCTTTACTCCACTGGCTGAGTGTTTTGCTCATCACTTGCTCCAGTTTCATTGCATCTTCAGGGCAGGCCATCATGGTCATGCCCATTTTCTCAATGCGGAACTGACCGTCTTTCATTTCAGCATTGCCAAAATAGCGATTACAGCCGGAATGGCCGTGCGCCATCGTTTGGTTTTCAAAGCCCAGTGTCGGCACGGCGCCCATGGAAGGTACGGTGATCGCCTGACTATCAATTTTCGTCAGTTCCCATTCGTACTGAGTCAGGTCACCTGACGATTGAGAGGCCGTGCTGCCACCTGTTCCGGCGCAGGCAGATAAAAACAGGGCGGTGCCCATTGCAGTCAGCAGGTGTTTTTTCATTGTATTTCCCCTGATGGATTTGAATACTTATGACTTGTGTCGAGGCAAAAAATTCCGTACACAACTTCACTTTATTGTAGAAGCGAATTGTGCACGCTTGGTGATGCGTTGAGGTTTTCCTGTTTGACCATGTGTAAATACACATCCTGTTGCGGGAAAGGAATGGTCAGTCCTGCTTGATCAAACCTGAGTTTGACGGCCCGGGTCACATCCCAGTAGACATCCCAGTAGTCATCTGTTT
This sequence comes from Photobacterium galatheae, assembly GCF_000695255.1. Lineage (GTDB taxonomy): Bacteria > Pseudomonadota > Gammaproteobacteria > Enterobacterales > Vibrionaceae > Photobacterium > Photobacterium galatheae. Next base: position 95,314 of record NZ_JMIB01000018.1, read on the forward strand.
TTACCCAAGGGCGGACAATAAAGTCCACAGATGAGGTGTTCAGGGTATGAACTTTGATTGTTTTTTCCGGTGCCCGCAGAACGGCCGGGTGGCTGTCAATAATGTCATGCAACACAGCTTCGGCTTGCTCAATACTGTCACTGTATCCGATGCTGAAGACCATATCGACACGACGCACACGCTCGTGGGTGACGTTCTTAATGGTATCGCCCCAGATCTTGCTGTTTGGCACAATAATGATTTGGTTATCAAAGGTCCGAATCGTGGTATTGACCAGACTCATGTGGCTGACCTTGCCTGAAACACCGCCCGCCTCAACAAAGTCTCCGACATCGAATGGGCGGTAAATCAGCAGCATCATGCCGGATGCAAAGTTCGACAGCGTATCCTGCAACGCAAAACCGACGATCACACCCGCCACCCCGAAACCGGTCAGAACCGGGGCCAGATTCAGTCCAATTTGCGACAGGGCGATCAGCAGGCCGATAAAAAACACCGCCTTACCGGACATCGAAATGAAAAAGTCCTGCATTAGCTGTGACATTCGCAGGTTTGGTGAGGAGACCGCCCGTTTTACCACTCTGCGGGTCAGATTTTTCAGCAACCGGAACACCAGAATGACCAGGATAAAGATGAAAATCTTGAACAGTACCTGCGGCGTATAGTCGACCAGCCATTTTTTCAGGTTGTCCGTCCAGGCGGAAAAAATAGAGTAAATGACCTGAATGTTCAAAATATCGTTGGTCAGGTCTCCGGTGACTTCAAATTGCTGTTTTTTGTAGTCAGACGTGTCAATCTCTGCCTTGTCCCCCAGGCTTGCCAGATAGTTGAGGCGATCAATGTCACTGGAAACTTTTCGCTGAGTCAGAATATGCATGAGCTGAAGTGCAGATTTTTCACTGTCTGAGGCGTCTTTCAGTTGCTTCGACAGCTCTTTTTCCTGCTGGTGATTGTACTCCAGTGATGCAGAGACAAATTCCAGCCGCTCGCTGATATCTTTGGCCAGTTTGGTTTTGTCTTTTGCGGTCTTGATGCCCAGTTGCTCAAGCCAGTGGTAGTTTGTCCACTGATCCCCCAGCATCTGAACGGATAACTGCCGCTCTTCATCCAGCTGTTTTTGTTTGAGAAGCTGTTCTTCCTGCGGTGCACTGTCCAGTGCTTTCTCATCGACCTTGATTTTTTGATCCAGGTATCTTGCCGTCGCAGCTGTATAGCGGATCTGATGTCTCACATAGTCAATCAGCTTGCCTTCGGCACCCTCTGGTGGGGCGCTGATCAGTTGCCCGAGCTGGTCCCGGAGATCATCATTTTTATTGAGCACCTGCATTCGCAGGACATCTCGTGTGGAGCCAGTGCGAGACTTGCTGGTCTGGTACAGCGCCATGACTTCCTGGTTGAGCTGAGCGAGGTCATCCAGTTTTGACTGAGCGGTTTCAGGTTCTGCCAGTGTGCTGAAGCTCAATGCCAACAGCGTAAAAAGGAGTAAAAACTTGCGTATCATTGAATGGGTTCCGGATGCTTGTGGCGCGGTAGAAACAGGAAATCGCAGCAATAGCCGTGCCGCGATTCAACTGTGGACAGTTATTGTGCTGAAAGCAGATCTTGCTGACAAAGAAAGCGGTGGTGGCTGAACTGCCAGCACCAGTCTGGTGTCCACATCTCTTGATTCAGAATAATCAGCATAGGACGTTTCACCTGATGCAGCATATACCAGAGCGCAGGGTAGTGGTGCTGGTCACAGATCAGGGTATCGCAGCCAGAAGCTGCGATCGTCTCGGCCAGTAACTGCTGGTGATTTTTTCGGGTATAGGCAAAGGCCATCAGGTGCTGAAGCCGGCAAAATGCGGCTAACTGCTGGGTGATGACTCTTGAGGACTGGAGAATGCCAGTGAGTTTCGGTTGAGCATCCATTGCTGAGAGCATGTCAATCCAGGACTTTGCATGTGATATTTCATGGCTCTTTTGCATCGTTTCACCTGTATAACATGAGCCAGAAACGTGGCTTTCAGGGAATTAATCAGTGTTCATTTGGAGTCTATGTCCGGCCATTGATTTCAATGTCAGAAATGGGTAAAAAATCACGCAAAAAAAAGCCCCCTGAAAAGGGGGCAAGTATTTACCATCGCTATTATTATTCGGTTGTTCCCGGGACAGTCGGCCAAAACCAGCCGGGAATCATTGATTTGAACACTGCTGATTTCGGGAGGATCAGCCGAAGTCACCGTTCACATAACCACGGGTACGATCATCACGTGGGTTATTAAACAGCGCATAAGTCTCATCGTGTTCGACCAGCTCACCCATCAGGAAAAAGGCGGTGCGGTCTGAAATGCGGCGTGCCTGCTGCATGGAGTGGGTGACAATGACAATGGTGAAGTCTTTCTTCAGCGACTCCATCAGATCTTCGATTTTTTTGGTCGCAATTGGATCCAGTGCGGATGTTGGTTCATCCATCAGAATGACTTCTGGCTCCATGGCAATCGTCCGGGCAATACACAAACGCTGTTGCTGACCACCAGAGAGACCGAAGGCATGAGATTTCAGGCGATCTTTCACTTCATCCCACAGCGCAGCACCACGGAGCGAACGCTCCACGACTTCATCCAGTTGTTTCTTGTCGGTCACACCTTGTGCACGCAGGCCATAGGCGACGTTTTCATAAATACTCATCGGGAAGGGGTTCGGTTTCTGGAATACCATGCCGACTTTAATCCGCAGCTTGGAAACATCCACGTTGCCGTAAACATCGGCACCGTCCATCGTGAGTTTGCCTTTGATTTTAACGCCTTCAATCAGGTCGTTCATGCGGTTCAGGCAGCGCAGCAGCGTTGATTTACCGCAGCCTGAAGGGCCGATCAATGCAGTGACCTGACGGTTTGGAATCGGCAGGTTAATTTTTTTCAGTGCCTGGTTTTCACCGTAGAACAGGTCCAGATTTTCAATGTTGAATTTGTTCATTTTCTCTTTCCTCGAAATCAGTAAGTCGCAGTGTTAAAACGTTTTGCAATCAGCTTGGTACACAGGTTGATGACCAGAACCACAACAATCAGAATGGTGGCCGTGGCGTAAGCCTGGTGCCATTCATGAATGGTGTAGAGTTCCTGAGTCAGCTTGTACAGGTGAACGGTGAGCGTTCGGCCAGAGTCCAGTAGACTTTCCGGCAGTCGCGCCACCATCCCTGCTGTCATGAAGACCGGCGCTGATTCACCGATAACACGACCTACACTGAGGATGATAGAAGTAACGATACCTGGCATTGCACTTGGCAGTATCAAACGCCAGATGGTGTAAATTTTTGAAGCACCCAGACCGTAAGAACCTTCACGATAGGTTTGCGGTACAGCCATCAGGGCTTCTTCTGTGGTCCGGATGATCACGGGCAGGATCAGGATACTCAGGGTCAGCGCACCTGACAGAATCGAGAAACCAAAGCCCAGAACCACCACAAAGAAGGTCATCCCGAACAGACCATAGATAATTGATGGAATGCCCGCCAGCGACTCGGTACAGAATCGAATCACTTTCACCAGACGACTGCCAACTTTGGCATATTCGGTCAGGTAAATGGCGGTCATGATGCCCAGCGGCGCTGCGACCAGAATGGAGGCCAGCACCATATAAATTGTGGAGACAATCATCGGCCAGATGCCGGACTCTTCGCCCAGTGTGGTGTAATTACTGGAAATAAAAGTCCAGTCTACATAGGCCAGGCCATTGCTCAGAATGTACCAAACCACCCACAGCAGGAAACCGACAGTAATGGTCGCGCATGTCCAGATCAGTCCCAGATAGATTTTGTCTTTCAGTTGTTGCCTGGCAGGGTTTCCTGCCATTTGGATTGTATTTGATGAAGATAAAGTCATTGTGATTACCTCGCACGCTCACGGTTCAGATAGAGCAGGGCAGCATTCAGCATCATGATGAAAACAAGCAGGACAATGCCGGTCGCGTAGAGTGCGCTTGCATGGATACCGGTCGCGTATGACATCTCAATCGCAATGTTTGCGGTCAGTGTTCGTGCGGAATCCAGAATCCCTTGTGGCATTGCCGGGGAGTTCCCCATCACCATGATAATGGCCATGGTTTCACCCAGTGCACGGGCAATCCCCAGAATCACACCGGTCATGATGCCTGAACGGGCAGCAGGAACCAGCAGCTTGAAAATGGTGAAAATATGCGAAGCACCCAGTGCCAGAGAACCCTCTTTATAACTGCGGGGCACGGCACGAATGGAGGTTTCTGAAACCGTAATCACAGTGGGCAGAATCATTACCGCCAGAACGATAATCCCGGCCAGGACAGTGTTCCCGGCAGGAACGTTGAATACGTCCTGAATCAGTGGCACGATAATCACCAGACCGAAGAAGCCGTAGACGACAGATGGAATCCCGGCCAGCAATTCCACCATCGGACGGATCACATCCGACAGACGTTTCGGGGCAATTTCAGCAATGAAAATCGCCGTCATCACACCGACGGGAACCCCTAGAATAACGGCACCGGCTGTGGAGACAACAGAAGCCACAATCATCGGGAAAATACCGAACAGTGCAGGTGGCAGCCATTCGTCACCTAGCACAATGCCGGTCACGCCAGCTTCTGCGAAAGCCGCATAGCCTTCACGGAAGATGAAATAGCCGATGGTGATCAGAGACAAAATGCCCAGAACGGCACTTGCCAGAAACAGATATTTGAAGAAGAGTTCACGCCAGTCGATTTTATCCGCTTCGGTCAGCGGGTTTTTGTTGTTGGCGCTTTCTACGTTGTTCGCGATGGTCATTGTTACTTACTCCAGACACTGAACCAAAACATTCAGGTACTGAGGAATGAAATGTCCGGTCTGTAATCAGACCGGACATAAAGGTTTTGCAGATTAGTGCGTTGCGATGAAGCCTTTGTCAGCAACGATTTTCTGAGCGTCGGCTGTTTTAATCCAGTTCAGGAAGTCCAGAGCAGCTTTTGATGGACGGCCTTCTTTGTAAATCACCAGGAATGGGCGCTGAACACCGTAGTCACCGGCTTTGATGGCATCAACAGATGGTTTGTGGCCGTCAATCGCCAGCGGTTTCACAGAGTTGTCGACAGAACCCAGAGAGATATAGCCGATTGAGAATGGGTTGCTGGCCACCATGGTTTTCAGCTGACCGTTACCGCTGGCAACCTGAGCACGCTGAGAAATTGCAGAAACTTTTTTACCGTTGACTTTACGTTTCAGAGACATGATGTCTTCGAATGCGCCACGAGTACCAGAAGCCGTATCACGGGTTGCAACCACGATTGGTTTGTCTTCACCGCCAACTTGTTTCCAGTTGGTGATTTCGCCTTTATAGATTTTCGAAACCTGTTCTTTGGTCAGGTCTTTGACTGGGTTTGAGTTGTGAACCACGACAGCGATTCCGTCACGAGCAATCACAACTTCTTTGATGTCTGAAGCTTTTTCAGAAGATTTCAGATCACGTGAGCTCATGCCCAGGTCGGCGGAACCGTCGTGTGCAGCACGGACACCAGCAGAAGAGCCAGGACCTTGCACTTCAACGACAACGTCATGAGTTTTAGCATAAGTTTCGCCAAAAATTTCCATCAGCGGGCTTACAGAAGATGAACCGACGACAGAAACTGTTTCAGCCGCCATAGCCGGGTTGAAAATCATTGAGCCTGCGAGTGCGATTGCGCCGAGAACCTTTGCTTTCATTTTCCTAATCCTTTCGATTTTGGCGAAATTGCCAATCAAGTGTTTAACGAACGAGGCACAGGTTAGGAGAGTTTTATGACAGGTTTGTTGCAGTTTATTGAACACTCTATGAAGGGAAATCTAAGTCGCTGAAAAGCGAAGGGAAAGCAAGTCGAACTGCAACCTTAGATTACGAAAAGCGCTTAAAATATACCACTTAAGAATATTTCATTCTAAAAAAGCGGTTTCATTTTGGGAAGGATCTCTCGTGTTGTTGTGCTTACTGCGTGAGGTGTCAGCTTTTTTGACAGCGATAGAAAGAAGAATTTTCAGATCGGGCTATTTGAAAAAGGCGTCTGAAATACATCACCGATCTCGTTAATGATAACTAACTTAATTGCATGATTTTTTAATCATTCTTCTGAAATGTCTGATTTCCCAATCTGTCGTGCAGATGAGGCTGGGCAGAAACGGCATATATGTTGATACCTGTTCCCCGAACAAAATCTTTTGGTTGGGGGGATGTATGAAGTCTTTCGCAAAAGCTGTGATGTCGGGCCTGATACTACTGGTGAGTGCACATGTGAGTGCTGCGATAGTGGATGTTGATTTTGGGGACTTTACCGGTTCATGGGTCAATGCCGTGGCTGAGCCAGGTCAAGGGCAGCCTGTCACTTCAGGCAATGGCACGGTGAACCCAACGCTTCGCTGGGGGAAGCCTTTATATCATCATCCGGGGAAGCAAAGTGGTTATCAGTTTGAATCAACAGCAGGGTTTCAGACTCAGTTTGATACGGATACAGGGACAAGTGACGACTTTCTGCTGGGCGAGTTTACACATCTGAACAACATGATTCTCAGCAGCGGGGCCAGGTTAAAGACTGTTGATCTGCAGCTCAGCACGACGGTTGCCATCGATGGTGCAGCCCCGATTGACGTGCAGTTTGTTTTTCACTTTCACCATGACGAAACCCTGAACAGCGCCAAACATTGTGCGAATGGTGAAGCGAATGGGCAGGGTGTGAATGCACATGGTTGTGCGGATATTATTTCCGTGACCACTTCAGATTTCAGCGATGTGACGGAGATCAATGGCATTCAATACACGCTGAACATTCAGGGGTTCCTGGTGAATGGCCTGTTTACCGACCACTTTGAAACCATGGAGAAAAGTACGAACAGTGCCATTATCCGGGCGAACATTTCGGCGATGCAGATCGACACACCGGTCTCTGAGCCTTCAGGTCTGGCTATATTCGGCGCATTTTTTATCGGTGGGGCTGTGCTGCGCCTGAAGCAAAAATTTCAGTCAAGATGATTTGAGCAAAGCATCTCTGATACAGAAGGCTTACGCATCAATTGCGCTGAAAAGAGGTCAGCACAGAAGCTTTACACTCGACTATTGTATTCACCTTAAGTGCAGCAGCCACGGTGCTGTGGCTGCAATTTTTAAATTTAATCAGCGTGATGCATATACATTTTTGTATACAATACCGAAGCAAATGCTTGACTGATATTCAAGAGCGAATGAATAAATTTGATAATTTTTATAAGAAAATTTGAGCCCGAGGGATATTCCAGCATTCCTATTCAGCATTTTATTGCCTTTAGTGTCCAATTTATGAATAGTTGATGCACAAAATAACATCAACTGGTTATTGGGATGCTTCGATGCAGCTGAGTCATTTATCTATTCGTAACAAAATTCTTGTTTTAGGGAGCGCTGTTTCCCTGCTGTTTGTGGTTGCAATGCTTTTTATTAAGTCAGCCAATGATCGCATTGGCCGAAATTTCAGTGAGTTTTATGAGCACAATTATCAAGTCTCTTCACTGATCGGGCAGATCCGGCAGGCACAGGCCGATATTCTCGGGAATGTCCGGGGATTGCAGGTGGTTTACCTGCTCGGCCTGAAAGAGCAGGTGCCAGAGTTTCGCGCCATCATTGATAAAAACAGCGCGAAGACACCGGCACTCGTTCGAACCTTAAAAGAAGATTACAGCGGTGATCCGGCGCTGTTCTCTGAGTTCGAAGCGAAACTCAATACTTATCAGAAAAACACGCAGCAATTTGTCAGTGACATGCAAAGCTCTCCCAATCACCGGGCGCCTTATCCAGTGTTCCGGGCATTTGTGGACAGCTATGCCGAACTGAATCTGCAGTTTGATCGCATTCAGCGAGCCAGCCAGGAAAGTGCAGTTCGCGCGAATCATGACACGGTCAATGCAATCAGTGATGCCAACATGGTGTTTTACATTTCGATTGTGCTGGCGCTGCTGATGGCCTTTGTGTTGAGTCACTGGATTGCACGCGGACTGGTGAACGGGATCAGCCGGGTGAAAGCCACGGCTGAAGCGCTGGCGAGTGGTCATCTGGATGTACTGTCTCATGTTGAGGGCAGGGATGAAGTCGCACAGCTCAGCAGTGCCATCGACAGCACGGTTCACCGTCTGCAAAATACGGTCAGCGGGATTGTCAGTTCCAGTGCACTGGTTGCGGAAAACAGTCATATTCTGCAGGAAGCGAACAATAATATTCAGGTTGCTGCCGGTGAAGTGTCGGAGCACACCATTCAGGCCGTTACGGCCATCGAAGAATTGTCGACCACAAGCCGAAGTATTGCTTCGAATACCTCAGATTCTGCCCGAGCATCGGATCAGATGATGGGGCTGGCAGAGCGGGGCATTGAATCGTCCAATCACACACAGTCAGTGGTGCAACGTTTAGTGACAACCCTGCAGCAGACGTCGGGCGTTGTGAACGAACTGCATGGCGAGTCGAGAAAAATCGAAAGCATTCTGGAAGTGATCCGCGGAATCGCAGAGCAAACGAACCTGCTGGCGCTCAATGCGGCCATTGAGGCGGCCCGCGCTGGTGAACAGGGCCGTGGCTTTGCGGTTGTTGCGGATGAAGTGCGCGGACTGGCGCAGCGCTCGCAAACCTCGGTAAATGAAATCGAGCAGATGCTGACACAATTGCAACAGGCATGCGGTAGTGCTGTCGATATGATGGCTGACAGTACCGCAGAAGCGGATCAGGCTGAATCCCGAATGGCTGAGACGAATCAGTTGCTCGACGATATCATGCATATGATTCATCAAGTGAACGAACAGACGCAGCAAATCGCAACAGCGGCGGAAGAGCAGAGCGCTGTGGCTGCGGACATCAGTCAGAATATTCATGTCGTGCAGTCACTGTCAGACAAAACAGCCTCGATTGCTGCCGATACGGTGCAGTGCAGCGACGATATGCAGCGGGTCAGTCAGGAAGTGAAGGCACAGGTCAGCTTCTTCCGGGTGTCCTGAAACGACGCAGAGGTATGTTTCTGAACACTGGAAAATCAATAGGCAGAATCAACAAATAAAAAAGTAAAAGAAGAAACCCGCCATTGGAATCCCATTGGCGGGTTTTTTATCGCTAGTTGTAAGACCTAAAGGCATTACTGATCTTAGTGGTCACTTTTCATTCTGACTGTCTTAAGGGTGAGAAATGAGCGCTGTGTACCACGATGAACAGAAAGTACAACAGCGCAACAAATTTCTGCTATAGCTTTTCTTTCTGCTACAGCTTTTCGCTACAGCCGCGGCCCAGCTTAGCTTGCCACTTCATCGACTAGATAAAGGATAGACTGATAAGGAATCCCGCTATGGTGTGACAGGCCGATTTCGCAAGTCCGGCTGTTACTGAAACCTCGGGTGCATTCGTCCGGCACCTGTGCCTTCAGCGGTGCCAGCGCGGCAGCGTTCAGTTCTGGTGTGGTAAAGCCTTTATCACCCGCCCAGCCACAGCACTGAATATGCTCCGGCACGACAACGTGACTGGCGCAGGCATTGGCCAGCTCAATCATTTCATGTTCAAGGCCCATCCGGCGGCTGCTGCAGGTGATGTGTAGCATGACGGTTTCCTGCTTCCGCTTGAGCGCCAGATGAGGCAGTAAATAGTGAAGCACCAGTCCGACCGGTTCGACAATATTCATCAGCTTTGTAAAGTGCTCGATGCTGCGTTTGGCACAGGGGCTGGTATCGATCAGAATCGGGTACTTACCGTGCTCGCTGGCTTGCCAGAGCGATGCTTCCAGCTGCTGGATTTTCTGTAGAGCCGGTTCCGTCATTCCTTTGCTGTCATAGGGCATCCCGCAGCACAGGTCGTTTACCTGTGGTGGGACAATGACATCAAAGCCTGCCTTCTCAATCAGTGACATTGTCACTTCTGTAAGGGGGCGGGTTTCTGGATTATCCGACTGCTGCCCCATGATGCGACTGGCACAGGACGGCAGGTAAACAATTTTTTTCTCGCCATGCACCTGAGTGCTGTCGGCTTCACTGAGCGGGTGGCGGTTCAGCACCGGCAGCTCTGGGAGCCATTGCGGGGCCGCACCTCGGGTGAGTTTTCTTGCCTGCCCGCTGAGTGTCTGCATTCGGGGTTCTCCCAGCATGGATTGCAGCGCGTGGGCCGCTCCCAGACCGGTTTTCGCCAGGCGTGTGGTGGTTGAAAAATGCTTGGCAGTCCAGCGGGCTATCGGGGTAAAGCGCTGGTATTTTTCAGTGCGCAGTTTTTTGACCAGCTCGCCGGTATGAATGCCCACCGGGCAGCGCTCGGCACATAAGCCGGTGGCGGCGCAGGTATCAATGCCCTCGTAGTTGAAGACCTTTTCGAGTGAGGCCGCCTGCTCAGCTTGTCCGTTGCGTCGGCGGTGTTGCAATTCACGGTACAGCACAATCCGCTGTCGGGGAGACAGCGACAGCGTTCTGGACGGGCAAACAGGCTCACAGAAGCCGCATTCGATACAGCGATCTACAATTGGATCTGCGGCAGGCATGGGTTTCAGGTGTGTGATATGGGCATGCGGATTGTCATTGATGATCACGCCCGGATTTAACAGCCCCTGTGGATCAAAAAGCTGTTTGATCCGCAGCATCAACTGATACGCATCTTTGCCCCATTCAAGCTCGACATAAGGCGCCATGTTTCGTCCGGTGCCATGTTCGGCTTTGAGTGACCCCTGATATTTCACCGCCACCAGTTCAGCGACCGCATCCATGAACGCACCGTATCGGTCGATTTCATCCTGTGCCTCAAACCCCTGAGTGAAGACGAAGTGCAGGTTTCCCTCTAACGCATGGCCGAAAATAATGGCTTCATCGTAGTGGAACTGATCAAACAGCGCCTGCAGATCCCGAACGCCACGGGCAAGATCGGCAACCGGAAAGGCGACATCTTCAATGATCACTGTGGTGCCGGTTTCCCGCACCGCCCCGACTGCAGGGAACATTCCTTTGCGGATTGCCCAGAGGGTATTGACCGTCGTCGGCTCGGTTGTGAAGGGGACAGATTCGAGAATATGAAAATCTGCCAGACTGTCCATCACTGTCTGGCATTGTTTCATCAGGTCTTGCTCGGTTCCGGCTCGAGTTTCTACCAGCAAGGCCGCGGCTTCGAGATCTAGTCCGGCCATAAAAGCAGGCATCCCGGCTTTGTCGGCGACGGAACGCATGGCGCGGCCATCCATCATTTCGACCGCTGAGACCGGTGTTTTTGCAAGGACAGACGTCGCTTCGCTGGCCTGCTCAATCGTGCTGAACACCAGCAGGGTGGACGCTTTGTGCGGATGCTCAATGACTGTGTTATAGGTGATGTCGGCAATAAAGCCTAAGGTGCCCTCAGAGCCAATCATCAGGTGTTCGATGATGTCGATGGGATCGCTGTAATCGGTCAGGGCATTGAGCGCGTAGCCCGTGGTGTTCTTCAGCCGGTATTTGTGGTTGATTCGGGCTTTCAGGTCGGGATTGGATTCGACGCTTTCTTTGAGCGCCGCGATCCCAGTCAGCAACTCAGCATGACTTTGCCGGAATGCTGCTTGACTGGTTTCGTCCCGGGTATTGAGCACGGTGCCATCGGTGAGCACCAGGGTCATGCCATTCACCGTACGGAAGGAATTCTGTGCGGTGCCGCAGCACATGCCACTGGCGTTATTGGCTGCAATTCCACCGATTTTACAGGTATTGATGGACGCCGGGTCCGGCCCGATTTTCCGGCCGTAAGGAGCCAGATAGCGGTTGGCATCGGCTCCGATCACACCGGGTTGGAGCGTAATTTTCTGTCCTTCCTCTTCAATGTGATGATGACGCCACTGATCGCTCAGGGTGATCAGCACGGAATCAGACACTGCCTGTCCCGACAAACTGGTGCCAGCGGCCCGGTAGGTGTAGGGCACGTGCAGCTCGGCACAGAGGCCAATCACCTGAATGATTTCTTCCAGCGTGTTCAGCCGTAACACGACCTTGGGCACCATGCGGTAAAAGCTGGCATCAGTGCCGTAGGCCAGCCGTTTGGCTTCGTCGGTCAAGATTTGTTCGGGGGTGAGAATTGCTTCCAGCCGGGAAATCAGCTGCTGATCGTTGTTCGTCATGATTGGTCTGCCTTTGCTCTGAGGCTGTTCCTGTTTTCTGAGAAAATCTTTTGTTTATGAATCAGATGGATATTCAGTGCTGACTTTGAGTCTAGCGTGCTTGCAACAGGAATGAGTGTTTGGGATCCCAGGTTTGCATTTTGTTTTCATCCATGTGAAGTGGTTGTGAACCCTATCGCTTTCTTTTTCGGGAATAAATGAATGCAATGAACAACATCCATTCCAAAAGTGATGAATCCCGATGGGCAAGACCGATGATTTGATCTTAGTTGTACAGGTGGTCGATGTCTCAGGGCGCAAAACACGTCAGGCAGCAGCCGAAGCCGTTACGCCGTGAGTGGTTTTGGGGAAAGCCTGAGCGGACCTGTGAAGATGTCTGTCCCGACGATTCCGGCCATCACAAAAAATTCGCTGACTGATTGAACATATTCGTCAGGCATATCAGGCGATTTTTCATTATTTTTAACCATGAGATCCGATAAATTTGTGATCCGCCTCTATACTTGAGTGTAAATGTCCATCAGCTCGTGATGAGAGATACCTGAAAGGTCAATCGCCCAGAGGGATTCAGATGAACTGGTATTTATACGCACTCAAAAAGTACGCCGTATTTTCAGGACGCGCTCAGCGACAGGAGTATTGGTACTTCTTCCTGATCAATCTGGTGATCACACTGGTATTGGGCTTTGCCGATCATCTGCTGAGTACCCCCGGCTCGGAAGAAGGCACCGGGTTGCTGGGTGGGGTGTATTCGTTGGCTATACTCTTGCCCTCTGTGGCTGTCGGTGTCCGACGGTTGCACGACATTGGCCGGACAGGCTGGTGGATGCTGCTGAGCCTGCTCCCGGTTCTGGGCTTCCTCATCTTACTTTACTTTTTCGTACAGGACGGCCAACCCGGCACCAACGAATATGGCCCCAATCCAAAAGAAGAGAACGATATGGGGCACATGACGGTGTGAGTTGCCGGCAGGTGCCCCTATAAACCCTGTTTTCATCGCAAATCTCTATGCATTGGCAAGACGTTGGTACGACGGCTGCCAACCGCATCATTTCCTTTTTCAATCCCCTCAGAACTTTGCCCCAAAGCACAGATATGCAATCCCGAATATGCCTTTTGAAGAAACCTGTTCCATAACTGAAAAGTGTGGTGATCAGTGTAATTTTATTTTCTTCAGTGACTTCAGTGTTATGGGCGGTAGCGTGTTTGGTGGCGAGTTGAGATGTTGTGGCGTTGGGCTGAATTTGGGGTAAGAGGAGATACACGACATGATGTCGTATATCTTATTGAGTTGTTGATGTAATACTCTTAGTTATATCTTTATTTATCAGATGCTTATGTTTTATTTGGTCTGTGGGGGTATATGACAGAGTTATATGACATGATGTCGTTGAATAAAATGTTATGCATCTTGAGGTCAGGGAATGGATGAAGAAATTCAGGAATTCATAGAGAGCGGGCGTAGGGAACATCAAGAGAAAGTATTCTTCGCTGAACAAGGCCTGGGCGCTGAAGTCCATTGGTTTTTTACGCAAGCAGTTCAAGCACTGAAAAGCGAACTCTACCTACCAGCATGTACAAGTTTCATTAACGGTATCGAAGCCTCGCTGAGAGTTACAATATCTCAGGTAGAGAACCCAGCTCGAGTGGAAGTCTTTGATCCTGTTAAAACTTTGAGCAACAGGCTTCTAAAATCCGCGCAAGATGCAGGTTTGCCAGTAGAGGCTTTGGCTTTTCCAGAAGAGGGTGATTTTCTAGAAAAGCTAGAAAGTAAGAAGCAAAATCAAGTCAATACTGAGATCGTGCGTGTTCGCCACAATCTTTGCCATGGCAATATTCTTGAATACATAAATACTGATTTTGGCGAAGATAATGCTTTTTTTACTCCAGAGTGCTGTAGAGAGCTTGCTCATCTTCTACACAAAGTTTCAAAAAAGTGGGCGGAGCAACTAGGAGTGTTTAGGCGGGGGCTGTTCAATGCATAACAAACTGCTGCAGCGGATCAATTTACGCTGCGCTTCAATTGCCCGCTGAGCAGGGCGTTAGTTGCCAAAGTATGTTCCTAAGGAGTTGGAGATTAAATGAAAGAGATGGTCATCTTGGTGCATAAAGTTACTAATACAGCTTACGCATCAGGAAATAAGCAGTTTTTCGACAAGTCAAAAGATGAACTTTTAAAAGTTATTCAAGACCGGACTAAACACGGAAGTAATCAAAACTTTTTGAATTGGTCTTCTAGATTTAGGTCAGTTGATGAGCTTGATTGTGTGTTTATAAAATGCCCAGAGAGTGGGGACGCAAAGATACAATCAAAAATATTGATGCACGCAAATGGTTGGGCTGAAATCAGTCAACAAACGCTAGAGAAAAACGTAGATTGAGTGTTAGCTACTTCCCTCATTAATTGCCAATAAAATGGCAACTAACAACTCGCCCTGAGATGGACGGTCAATAGTTAATATCATTATCTTGAATTATAGGGACAGACACCATAAAGAAATGCAGTCTTGAGGTGCCTGTCCTGCGATTAGCGCTGCTGATTAAGTTATATAACAGTAGATTATACGTACTTTTGCTTGTCGTGATATATGACAAATTAAATGAAATATTCTGTGGTGGAGTAGTATGAAGCAATTTAAATGTACTGGGTGTGGCTTATTATTTTCTTCGGAAGTAGATAACAATCAGCATCAGTCTGAGTGTCAGAATTACATTCTAAAAATAGAGCCATCATTCAAAATAAAACATTCCAAGAAAAAACGACAATTGCGAGCTTCAGTGCAAGGATCGTTTGAGTGGGCATTGAGAATGCCGTTACCCAAAAATTCAAAGAAATTTCTAATGGCTATGGATGAAAAATATAGTCAAGCAGACTTAGAAAAAGAAGTTCTTCGTCTAGAGCGAGAAATTATCTTTGGAAAATCAGACTCTGAGAAGTGTTTAAACCGTCAAATCGTAGCATCACACTTGCTCAAGCAGAAAATAGCGATTTCAGTCAAGATAAAAATGGAAGTTGAGTTGCAGCAAAAGAGAGATGCTGAGCAAAAAAAGGTAAAGGGTCAAGCAAAACGAGATCGGACTCAGGGAAGTGCTCTTGGCGGAGAATTTGATAAGAGATGTGGTCTATTTGTATCTGGTGGTGCGCCGGGTTTAGGCAAGCGTGCATAATTCACATGACAACACGTTCTGAGGTAGACGGTTAACAGTGAAGGAAAGATACTTCATGGCAAGGTGTTCAGTGTGACCATTTCTGATCTCACTGTCTGCCTTTTCAATTACTTTAGAACTTTTCCCGGAAGCACAGATATGCAGTAATCTCTGAGGTACCTGTCCTTGTTTGTCATTTTTTCTATGACTGAGTAGAGTCAATGAACGGTATAATTATAACTCTTCTTGGTAAGGAAGGTTTACTCCCTATCGTAGTGATCGTATGTGTCTTTAGTTCGATTTATGCGACTTTCTTTATCGTCTACCCTTACTTATTTAAAAAGTCATCTGTGTTATGTAGTGTGATTATATGCCTATTGGCGATTATTGGGGGGATTATAGGTTGGTATTATGTTGGTTTTGGCGCTGGGCTTATTGGTGCTGTATTGATGTTAGTATTTATTCCTGGATTAGCCTTCTATATAGGAGTTGGGCTAATTTTACTGGTTGGTATTATCGGAGCTCTGTGCGATTTTGGCGAAACATCATGCTTTTGGTGGTTGATTGTTATAGTTAGTCTGATTGGTGTTGGTTATCTCGGCATGATTTTCTGGGATGCACGGTGAGACATTCGTTTATTTGTTCGTTTGAATGAACTACCGGGACAGTCACTCTAAAGGGTGTGTGGATGATGGCCTGCTGGTATGTTTGCAAAAGTTTCAAAGACTTTCGATCGCGCGATTGTTTTGTGGAGCAATTGCTTGTCTTGATGATCCTCGCCGTAGATACTGAGGCTGTATGTGGCTAAATCAATGCATAGAGATAGTGACATGGTGGCCTCCAGTGGTTTCGTGGTCAGACTTACCCAGTGGCAAAGCTCTGATGAGGGGGAGCCTATGTTATTTGTTAGGTGTCTGCGGAATTAATTGGGAAGAGTTTATTTATTGAAGTTGATAAAAGTTACATATTCTTAATTATT
>NZ_JMIB01000019.1 GCF_000695255.1 Photobacterium galatheae
AGTCACTGGATCCCCGCCTTCTCCTGTCTTTCCCACACAAATCCTCCGATGAAAAATCGATAAATTATCTTTTATAATCAATATATTACCGTCATTCCCGCGAAGGCGGGAATCCACTAGGCACGAGATGAAAGTAATCTGCCAGATTCCTTTTTCTCCCTCACCTGCCACGCAGTTTAACCTTAAAAGTCACTGGATCCCCGCCTTCGCGGGGATGACTGAGAAAACGGGGATGACGGAAAAACGGGAATGGCTGAAGGAAACAGATAATAGGAAAGAGCGGTCACCCTTTCACAGAGTCCTTTGCTCTTTAAAGTATGCTCAAAAGACAGAGCTGGCCGGGACTTGATTAATCGAACAGCTCTGGTTTCACTTAGTCTTTTTTCGGACGCTTGTTTTTAGGCACATAATTCAGGATCGAAACCGGAACCGGCTTTTTCGGGGCAAACCCTGCCACTTCGCGGCGTTCAATCAGGTGGCCTAAACGGCTTTCAATCATGCACAGGTTCTTGAAGTTGTCTTTTGAAACGAAGGAAATCGCTTCGCCTGTCGCATCGGCACGACCAGTACGTCCAATCCGGTGAACATACTCATCCGCCGGAAATGGCAGATCATAGTTCACAACACGCGGCAGCTCTTCAATATCAATACCTCGTGCACCAACACCCGTTGCGATCAGATACTGAATCTTTCCGGCTTTAAAATCTTCCAGCAATTGGGCGCGAACCGCCTGACTGCGACCACTGTGGAATGCTTCAGCCTCAATGCCGCGCTTTTCCAGCTGGGACGCCAGCTTCGCAGCACCGTGCTTGGTTTCAATAAAAATCAGCGCCTGATCCCACTGATGTTCATGAATCAGATGACTCAGCAATGCTGATTTCTGGTCTTTATCAACGGTGATCAGCCACTGCTCAATATTGGCTTTGGATGCCTGATTGGCAGCGATCGTTATTTCATACGGATCATGAACCGCAGATTTTGCCAGTTCACGGACTTTGCGCGACAAGGTTGCGGAAAACAGCAAAAACTGAACCTGTTCAGGCAGGCGATCCAGAATCTTC
This sequence comes from Photobacterium galatheae, assembly GCF_000695255.1. Classification (GTDB taxonomy): domain Bacteria; phylum Pseudomonadota; class Gammaproteobacteria; order Enterobacterales; family Vibrionaceae; genus Photobacterium; species Photobacterium galatheae. Next base: position 1,062 of record NZ_JMIB01000019.1, read on the forward strand.
TGAATGGCGTCGATGAAGCCCATGTCGAGCATGCGATCCGCTTCATCCAGCACCACCATTTCAATTTCTTCGAAATAGACAGCACGCTGACCATAGAGATCAATCAGTCGGCCCGGTGTCGCCACCAGCACATCCACACCTTCAATTAAACGCGCTTTCTGATGCTGTTCATCCACACCACCGTACATTGCCAGCGATGTAAGGCCCAGATGTTTTCCGTACGCTCTGACCTTCTCTTCTACCTGAACCGCCAGTTCACGGGTTGGTGCCAGAATTAAAGCACGGACGCGTTTTTTACGCTGCGTCTGACCTTTACTCAGTTTTTCCAGAATCGGCAATACAAAGCTGGCTGTTTTACCAGTCCCCGTCTGGGCTGCCGCAATGAGATTCTGCCCCTGCAAAATCACTGGAATGGCTTTGTTCTGAATGGTCGTCGGTTTGGTATAACCTAACTCAGTCACGGCCTGTACCAGTGCGTTGCTGAGTCCAAGTTTAGAGAATGGCATGTCTCGTCTCTGTCTTTCTGATCGCTTGAAGTAGAGCGGGCTCTACGGGAACGCGGGAGTGTATCACGGACTCAGGAAGCAGGTATGAATTATTATAAAGACGCCCCTTCTGATATTTCAGATGAGGCGTGTCAGTCTTAAACCTTGATCTAAACCTTGATTTAAACCTTGGTATTAAACTTCGGCATTACACCTCAGTGCCGGCTTCATCCTCTGGCACAATCTGCGTTTCCTGCAAAGCTTCTTCCAGCCAGAGACGAATCGCTGGAGACTGCAAGACATGCGCCATATAACGTTGACTGAGTTCTGAAACTTCAATGCCGTATGTGATGAATCGCAGAACAACGGGCGCGAACATGCAATCTGCAATACTCCACTCGCCAAACAGCCAGCCGCCTTGATCACCATACAGTGCCATCTGCTCACACCAGATTTGATCAACCCGCGCAATATCTTTCTTCGCCGCGTCTGACAGCTCAACCCTGCGTTTTGCACGGCAGTTCATGGGCATTTCATTGCGCAACCCCATGAAACCCGAGTGCATTTCACAACTGATGGCACGGGCTTTTGCCCGTTCTGCCTGATCCTGTGGCCATGCGTTGCCATTGCAATACACTTCATTCACGTATTCACAAATTGCCAGTGAATCCCAGACCGTGACATCACCATCAATCAGAACCGGTACTTTGGCCGCGGGTGTATATGCTTGCAGCGCACGATAGAAACTTTCGGTCAGCAGTTTGAGTTTTTGTTCTTCAAATACAATACCGTTTTGAGCCAGCATCAGCCAGCCACGCAGTGACCAGCTGGAATAGTTTTTATTGCCGATGATTAATTGCATGTGTTGTCCTCATCTCAAATACATATTGCGTCCTTGAGCAACACTCTACGCACTCAGATAGATGATGACTAACGCATATTTTTCATAGTACACATCAGGAAATCGAATGAGTATCGATAGCAACCATCAATCCGCAAAAAACCGAGTACTGTGATGATTATTCTTTCAGAACCATATCAATGCACATGACTGCGGCCAGAATCAACTTCCGCATATCATCACCTGCCGGAATATCTTCCGAAAGCTTCAACACATAGTTATCTGCACTGGTGAATAACTCTTTCCCCAGACCCGCCCATTCTTTAGAAACATGCGCCAGTTCTTTATCGCCTTGGTTAAACTTAAAATCCCAGCCGGTCCATTTGCCTTTTAATTCACAAATGACGTTGTCATCTTTATCCAGAACATCGAATTTACCACCGATGGTGAACAACTTCGGCTTAAAACCACCAATCACCTGATTGTCTTTATCCCGCACCGTTACTTTCGCTAAGAACAGTGAAAAGCCACGCTGCACACGCACAATCGGTTCACCACCCGGCGTCACGATTTGGATATCAAATGGCGTCATGACTTTATAGTCGGTAAACCGAAGCAACTTGGTCAAAAAGCCTAAATTCGGCTCACGGCACTCCATAATGACATTGCCGGTTGCTGGGTCATGAATATCAAAGTTATTGGCAGCTTTCAGCACACCGACATGTTCTTTGACTAAGAAAAGGTTTTGATTGATGACTTCACTCATTGGTAGTTACCTGGAAGAATTATTAACGAAACACAGAAAGCATTTTATCGCCTTCATAAATCAGTGGTGGCATTCATCCTTTCAAGACTTGGCAGACCAAGGAAAGAGAAAGATGCTCCTCTTCTCTTCGTCCCCAACTGAAAAACGGCCGAGCCTAAATGATTCAGGCGACAAATACAGCAAAACATTGAAACAAAATTCAACAGACGCGAGGACAACAGAAATCAAAAAAATGCGGCCAAATCGTCAACTCACAATTTCACTGCCATGAAAGTGAAAACGACATCCAAATAAAACATCACCGCAGTCGCCGCTCTCTTCAGCGGCTGATACATACCTTTGTTATTTTTTCGGACACACACCTGTTTGTTCAATTCCGCAGCATTGCCCATGTGCCATCGCTCATACTGCATCTTTCTTATCATCAGCCGCCCGTTTGCCTACACCCCATTGAATTAACTTTGTTGCATATTTTTAAAGAAACATGACATTTCTGCCGCCTTATCTTCAGAAGGCTTTCATATTCAGCCAGTTGCTTGCTCTACTCTCTCACAGGAATATTCAAATGAACGAATCATTCAAGCCAACCAAGGCTTTTGTCATCACGTCTTGGGCGGCCCTCGCATTGGCTGTCGTTGCTTATGGTGTCGGGTTACTCAACGCCAACCTTCAACTGAACGAAAAGGGCTACTATCTTGTGGTGCTGCTTTTTGGTTTGTTCAGTGTCATCACATTACAAAAAACAGTCCGGGATGAAATGGAAGATATTCATGTCACGGCATTGTATAAAGCCATGGTCATTGCCGGTGTCATCATTTCCTGTGCATTAATGTTTATCGGACTCTGGAACGCAGATACCCTTGCCTTAAATGAAAAAGGCTTCTTTGCCATGTCATTTGCTTTAGGGTTATTCAGCGCGGTTGTGACACAAAAAAATGTCCGGGATCTGGCCTGTTTCGAATCTGAAACACCTCAGGATGAACGTCAGCGTCCGGCCAAACCACTCAGTCAGCCGCAACCGGAAGATCTCCAGAACTGAATCCAGAACTGAATCCAGAACTGATTCCAGAACTGATTCCCCGATCAAGGCAACACTGTGTTGCCTTCTTTCTTCTTCTTCTTCTTCTTCTTCTTCTGCTTTTCGATTCAAACGATTCAATTCATCGTCATTTCCAGTATGCTTACCGACATTACATGGATGTTTATCAGGATTGCTTATGGATATTGAAGCGCTTCGAAGTTTTTTGGCCTTTATTGATACCGGCAGCTTTACCCGAGCGGCTAAGCAGACCTTCAGGACGCAATCTGCGATCAGCATGCAGATGAAAAAACTGGAGCAGGAACTGGAGAAAAACCTGTTTCAAAAAGCAGGTCGGCAACTCGTTCTGACGCATGAAGGACAACAACTGGCAAGCTATGCGCGCCGGTTGCTCAGCCTGCATGATGAAGCCGTCTCCAGTCTTCGGGAACAAGCCGAAAGCCAACCACTGCTGTTTGGCTGTCCGGATGATTATGCCGAAACCTTGCTGCCTTACTTCGTTTCTTTGATGCGCCAACAATTGGGGCCGATCCAGATTCAGATTCTGTGTGCCTCCAGCACTCGCCTGCGCCAGCTCATGGATAAAGGCGAACTCCATGCTGCGATGCTCACCCGGCAGCCCGGCTCAGATGAGGGCCACCTGTTAATGCACGATCAAGGCATCTGGTATGGTTTACCTGAAACCGATTTATTATCCCGGCGGCCCTTACCGATTGCGCTGTTTCAGGCTGACTGCAAATTTCATGCAGCAGCGCTCGATGGGTTGATCAAGCAGGAAATCAGTTTCGATTTAGTCAGTTGCAGCAGTAGTGCGACTGCGCAACGTGGCATGGTCCGCGCTGGACTGGCAGTGGGTGCCATGGCAAGAAGCAGTATGTCGCCCGACTTCGTTGAGCTTCACGTCGACTGGCTGCCACCGTTACCCGGCATTGAAATTGCGCTGGTGCTGGCACCTCAGTCACACCCCCATCTCACCACACAAGTTGCCCGAACAGTCAGTCAGCACTTTCTTGCCGCGTTGCCAAAAACAAACGTCGCAAAAGAACAAGGTCTGGTCGTCATGAAAACTGCAATCAAATGTGAATAGCACTCGCCTGTCAGGCCCATTTATGGCATGGTGCGCGTTGTCAATTGATTGTGAAATACAGACTTCAAGATGAAAGAATCCAAACAAAAATGGCTGTCCGTGCTGACTCAATTTACCGTCTATCTGTCTTTGATCATGCTGGTCATTGGCGGGGGCTTAGCGCTTTACGCGATCGTTTACGGACCATAATTGTTAAAGGCCATCATTGTTGACGGGCCAGAGATGGCCCGTTTTTCATTCGGTTGATTTGCACGGTGAACGTTACATCCGCATCCCGCCATCCACTTCCAGAACGCGCCCCGTAAAATAATCATTTTCCAGAATATATTTCACGGCATGTGCGATATCTGCGGCTTGACCTACCCGACCCAAAGGAATCATCTTTTCCAAACGCTCTATCGCTTCCTGCGGCAACTGATCGGCCATTGCTGTCCGAACAACTCCCGGCGCAATCGCAGCCACCCGAATCCCATAACGGCCCAGCTCTTTTGCCCAGCAGACCGCCATCGTTGCGACAGCCGCTTTTGAGGCAGCATAGTTGGTTTGTCCGAAGTTACCGGCGCGGGCAACGCTGGAAATATTGATAATCGCGCCAGAACGCTTGGTTTGAATCATACGGGCTGCCGCCTCACGACCACAGAGAAAAGTGCCGGTCGCATTAACAGTCATCACTGCATTAAACTGCTCCAGCGACATTTTATGGATTGCGCCATCTTTCTCTTTCACCAGCAAACCATCACGAAGAATCCCGGCGTTATTCACCAGCCCATCCAACTGCCCAAAATCTTCAATGATCTGATCAAAAACACGCTCAACCTGATCTTCCTGCGTCACATCTACTTCGTAGGTTATCGCTTTACTGCTGAGCATCTGACACTGTGAACGGGTCTGCGCCAAGCCTTCCGGATTCAGATCAATTAAAGCCAGATCAGCCCCGGCCTGAGCCAGGGTAATCGCCATCATTTGACCCAGCCCCTGACCTGCACCTGTGATTGCAATGACAGAATTTTTAATATCCATATTGATCTCCTGAATGCTGCATGAACTTATTTTTGCTGACGCTGGTAGAACTCAAACAAACTCGAAAAATCCAAAAGTTCGTTCCCGTTCGCATTATGGAAAGCATAAAGGTTGCGAGCCAGTGTCCCCATAGGAACAGCGGATTGACTGTGCAGTGCTGCATCCATTCCAAGCCCCAGATCCTTGAGCATGAGCTTACTCATAAATCCGGGCTGATAACCTTTGCTGGCCGGTGCATTTTCCATCACACCCGGACAAGGGTTATACAATTCCAGCACCCAGTTCCGGCCCGAGCTTTGCAACATAATGTCTGAGAGTACTTTCGGGTCCAGACCGTTTTCGACCCCCAGATTCAATGCCTCACAGGCACCCGCCATTTGCACAGCCAGCATCAGGTTATTACAGATTTTTGCCATCTGCCCGTCACCCGCCTGACCCGCATGGAAAATATTCTTTCCGACATATTGCAAAACAGCTTCAGCCCGATGGAATGCCGAATCTGTCCCGCCGACAATAAACGTCAATGTGCCGGCTTCAGCCCCGGCCACCCCGCCAGAAACAGGGGCATCCACAAATTCAAGCTGATGCTGCTCGGCATACTTTGCGACTTCTTTCGCCGTGGCGGGATCAATCGTTGAGGAATCAATCAGAAAAGTACCCGGGGCAACCATGGCGAACAGCCCTTGCTCCGGTTTACCCTTGGGGCCCAGATAGACATCGTGAACATGTTGCCCTGCCGGCAACATCGTAATGACAGTGTCTGCGCCAGCAACGACCTCTTTGAGGTTCGCGGCAGCAACTGCACCATCGGCTTCCAGCTTGCGGGCCGCCTCCCTATTCAGGTCAAAGACCTTCACATGACAACCCGCTTTTAATAAATTTCTCGCCATCGGGCTGCCCATGTTGCCCAGCCCGATAAACGCAATTGTTGTCGCCATAACACACTCCTTTTCAGATCTTCAATCTGTGGTGCAGTGATGCAGGTACAACCAGGGGGACCACTGATGTTCCCCCAACAACGCGCTGCAATTCTTGCTGCAATAATAGATACAGGCGGAAAATTTCCAGAGTTGATCAGAGGCTCAGGAAAGTGATTCCTCGCCTAAGTCAGCCAATGGATGTTCAGCGGCTTGCCACATTGGCGCAAATAGATCATCGATCACACTTTCATCGACCGCAGACACACTGGAGAAAAGCCAGGTGGGTTCACCGCTTTTATCAATCAGTCGCGCACGGACTCCTTCCTGAAACTCGCCCAGCAAACCACATCGCACGGACAAACCCAGTTCCAGACGGAAGCAATCGGCCAGCGTTAAGTCACGATAAGCCTTCAATTGTCGGTAGCAAATATGCGCTGAAATCGGACTACCTTGCTTTAAGCTTGTCTTCGCCGATTCAAGCCAGGTGCCTAAGCCATCAATCGCCAGGATCTGCTGGCAAATTTCTTCCAGATTCCGACCGACAGAGGCAGCCTGAATCTGAGGGAAATAAGGAATCATCTGACTGGGCGGCCACTCGCGTTTGGCTGAGTCTGCAAATTCATGAAGACAGTCAGATACAGCCTGATCCGCATCCTGCATGTTTAGCCAGTCCATCGCCTGTAAAGCTTCTAAAACAGCCGATTTATGCTCCGCCAGCAAAATATGATCGGCCATTTTCAGGTCCAGTGCGTCACTTGCGTTCACACGGGCTCCCGTCAGCCCTAAAAACAGACCGACGCCCGGGGGTAACTGATTCAAAAACCAGGTGCCGCCGACATCAGGGTACATGCCAATGGAAATTTCGGGCATGGCTAACATGCTGGATGGCGTCACGACCCGATGACTGGCACCAATATACAACCCGATACCGCCGCCCATCACGATGCCTTCCCCCCAGACAATCAGCGGTTTTTTGTACTGATGGATCTGATAATCACAACGGTACTCAGTGCTGAAATATTCGGTCAGAAAAGATTCCGGAGATGCGCCAGCCTCACCCGCTTCTTTATGTGATTCTGCTTCGAGTATCGCTTTATACAGGGCTCGTACATCACCGCCAGCACAGAATGCTTTCGCATGATCGCTGTGTAAAAACACACAAGCGATTTGATCGTCTTTTTCCCATTCAGTCAAACGAGCACTGAGTTGCTGCAACATCTCTAATGTGAGCGCATTTAAAGAGGAAGGGTTCTCAATTGCCGCAATCCCAATTTGTTTACCGCGTCCACACTCAAGTTCGCTAAATGTTATCTTTCCAGTCATGTTCACTCCATGCACGCGAATGACTGCATGCTTTGTCATTCGCGTATCCGTATCAATCCGCCGTCATTATTCGTTTTTCCATACCGGAGGACGTTTTTCAAAAAACGCCCGGACCCCTTCCCGTTGATCCAATGTATCAAACAGGCGGATAAAACGTTCCCTTTCCTGAATTAATCCCTGATGTAAAGGGGCAAACCTGGCATGCTGAATGAGTGATTTACATGCCGTCACAGCACTCGGTGATTGATGCGCAACCTCGGCGGCCAGTTTTTTCGCCGTCTCCAGAGACTGACCCGTTGCCACCACTTCCTCAACCAGACGGATGTCCAGTGCCTGTGATGCGCTGACTCGCTCACCACATAAAATCATCCGCTTCGCCCAGCCTTCACCCACCAGCCAGGCGAGATTCTGCGTCCCGCCAGCACAAGGCAACAGCCCAACACTCGCCTCTGGTAAAGCCATCACCGAATGCGCTTCCGCAATACGAATATCACACGCCAGAGCAACTTCCAGCCCGCCACCCATAGCATAACCATTAATTGCAGCAATCGAGACGCCACGAAATTCAGACAACATTTCAAAAGCCTGACCAAAGCAAAACGCCATATCTGCTGCGATCGCCTTGTCGCCCTCGGCAAACAGCTTCAAATCTGCACCGGCAGAGAAAAACTTTTCCCCTTTGCCAGTCAGCACTAAAGCATAAATGTTTTTATCTTCATTCAGCGCTTTGACCAATGCCTTTAACTGATTCAGACTGTCCGCCGTCCAGGTATTGGCTGGCGGGTTATTCATCGTCAGTACCGCGACATGGCCATCAATTTCAACTTCAATCGGACCACTTGTTTGTGTCAGTGCGTGCATAACGCCCATCCTTGTTGGGTTGAGATCTATGCAAGGCAACTGGACTGATTGCCGATCCCCTTCATTCACACCGTTGCCACGCTCGAAAAAGCGGAGAAATGGCAACGGCGCGAAGACATCAGAGTGATTCAAAGCAGTCCAGTATCCTCACTTAATAAACGACGCGCGATGATCAAGCGCATGATTTCGTTTGTTCCTTCCAGAATTTGATGTACCCGCACATCCCGGAAATGACGTTCAATCGGATATTCCTGAATGTAGCCATAGCCACCATAAAGTTGCAGGGCATGATCACAGACGGTAAACCCGACGTCCGTAGCAAAACGCTTGGCCATGGCACAGTATGCGGTCGCTTCCGGATCACGCTTATCCAGCTTTGATGCCGCAAACCGCACCAACTGCCGTGCCGCTTCAAGCTCAGTGGCCATGTCGGCCAGCTTGAACTGCAATGCCTGAAACTGTGCGATGGGTTTCCCGAACTGTTTTCGCTCGGTCATATACTGTCTGGCCAGGTTCAGCGCCTGCTGCGCCGTCCCCACAGAACAGGTGGCGATATTAATCCGGCCGCCATCCAGCCCTTTCATGGCAAAGCGGAACCCTTCGCCTTCCTCACCCAAACGGTCATGAACCGGAATTTTCACTTTGTCGAATGTGACCGCTCGTGTTGGCTGACTGTGCCAGCCAAGTTTCGGCTCTTTTCGGCCATAACTGATGCCTTCAGCATCGGCTGGCACAATAAAGGCAGAAATCCCGTTCGCGCCGTTCTCTCCGGTACGAGCCATCACAACCAGCACATCGGTATCGCCTGCACCCGAAATAAAAGCTTTTGACCCCGAAATTTCATAGTGATCACCTCTGCGTTCCGCCCGGGTGGCCAGAGATGCCGCATCTGAACCCGCATTGGCTTCAGTCAGACAATAAGATCCCAGCCACTCGCCTGTGATCAATTTCGGACAACATTCAGATCGGGCCTGCTCAGTCGCAAAACTGGCGATCATCCAGGTCACCATGTTGTGAATGGTCATAAAGGCTGTCGTTGAAGTACAACCCATTGCCAGTTGTTCAAAAATGATCGAGGCATCAAGCCGGCTCAGCCCCATACCGCCGGATTCTGTTGGGGTGTACAGGCTAAGAAAACCCATTTCTCCAGCTTTACGCAGTACATCTTTCGGAAACGTTGAGGTTTCATCCCAGCTCGCCGCCATAGGCAGCAACTGTTCCTGAGAAAACTGCCGTGCGGCCTCAGCAAATGCACGCTGATCATCGTTCAGTTCAAAATCCATCGCTTTACTCCGTCGGGTCAGTCTTAATGATCGATATTAATCGTCAGGTTCGGGCCTTTTGGAATATCATCATCAAACCAACGCGCAGTCACCGTTTTCGTTTCCGTATAGAAACGCACGGCCTGTTTACCGTAAGCATGCAGATCGCCATAGAAGCTGCCCCGCCAGCCGGTAAATGAGAAGAATGGCAATGGCACCGGAATCGGCACGTTAATACCAACCTGACCGACCTGAATTTCATGCTGGAATTTGCGGGCTGCCGCACCGTTCGCGGTAAAAATCGATGTCCCGTTACCGTACGGGTTGTCATTAATCAGTGCGATGGCTTCTTCCAGTGAACTCACCTCCACACAGACCAGCACCGGCCCGAAGATCTCTTCGCGATAAATGCTCATGTCCGGCGTTACACCACTGAACAGCGTTGGTCCCACCCAGTTTCCTGCCGGGTAGTCTTTGACCGTGCAATCACTCCCGTCGAGTTCACACACCGCCCCTTGCGCTTTCCCTTCCTGAATCAGTCGCAGTACCCGGGTTTTGGCTTCCGGGTTAATTAAAGGCCCGTAAGCTGCGTCTTCTTCATCCCAGCCGCCGGGCTTCATTTTCGCCATGGCTTCTTTCAGTTCAGGGATCCAGTCTTTGGCGCCATCGACAAAAACCGCCACGGAAATGGCCATGCAGCGTTGTCCCGCCGCACCGACAGAAGAACCGACCAGATTATTTATCACCTGTTGTTTGTTCGCATCCGGCATGACAACCAGATGGTTTTTTGCCCCGGCAAACGCCTGAACCCGTTTCAGGTGATGCGTCCCGGTCTGATAGATATAACGCGCCACCGGTACGGAACCCACGAAAGAAACGGTGCGGATATCCGGATGCGCCAGCAGATGATCGACCTGCGCTTTGCGCCCATGGACCAACTGCAACACACCCGGGGGCGCACCCGCCTGTTCGAACAGTTCCGCCAATCTGACCGACGTCAGCGGCACCTGCTCAGAAGGTTTCAGCACAAAAGTATTCCCGGCCGCAATCGCCAGCGGGAACATCCAGAGCGGAATCATGGCCGGAAAATTAAACGGGGTTATCCCGCTGCATACACCCAAAGGCTGAGTCAGGGAATAAGTGTCGATATTGGTGGCAACATTTTCGCTGGTTTCACCCATCATCAGGCTGGCAATATTGGCAGCCTGTTCCACCACTTCAATGCCGCGCCAGACATCCCCCTTGGCATCGGCAAGGATTTTGCCCGTCTCGCTGGAAAGCAGACAAGCCAGTTCGTCATGATGCGCTTTCAGAAGTTGCTGATAACTCAGCATCAGCCTTGCCCGCTCAGGCACCGGCACATTTTTCCACTTCTCAAAGGTTCTTTTCGCACTGGCAATCGCTTCATCCATTTCTGAGATTGATGCACAGGGCAAATGGGCAATCACTTCATTGGTGGCCGGGTTCGTCACATCAATCCATTCTTCTGACTGTGACTGGCGGAATTGACCATCAATAAACAGGGGTACTCTCTCAATCATTTTTCACGTCCTCTAAACTGTCTTTTCCATTGCTGGTGATACAGCGACCAGATGCGAATGTTTTACTGAGCTGGCATTTACTGAGCCGGAAATTACCGAGACGGAAGCTCAATAGCGATGGCCGTTGCTTCACCGCCACCAATACACAAAGAAGCGACGCCCCGACTGACTGGCTCACCCGCTTGTTGCTTACGGCGCAGCGCATGAATCAGACTCACAATAATGCGGGCACCACTGGCACCAATCGGATGACCCAATGCACAGGCGCCGCCATGAATATTGACCTTGTTGGCATCCAGTTGCAGTTCACGGACCGCAATTTGCGTGACTACGGCAAACGCTTCATTGATTTCCCAGAGATCCACGTCATCGGTTTGCCATTGCAACTGTTCAAGCAACTGCCGAATGGCATCTACCGGTGCAATGGTAAATTCAGACGGGAGACGGGCATGCGTCGATTGACCGCGAAGAATCGCCAGCGGCTCAAAGCCATGCTGCCGGGCTGTGTCGCTGTCCATCAGCAGCAAAGCGGCTGCACCATCGGCAATAGAACTGGAGTTTGCCGCCGTCACACTGCCCGCTTTGGCAAATACCGGCTTCAGTTTCGGGATCTTCGTCGGATCGACTTCTCCCGGGTGTTCATCCATTTTGAGCAGATGCTCACCTTTTCGATCAGCAACCACCACAGGGCAGGTTTCATCATCAAAAGCGCCAGCTTCAATCGCCTGACAGGCTCGCTGGACAGACATCGCCGCCCATTCATCCATGTCTTCACGGCTAAACGCTTTCGCATCGGCAATCTGCTGGGCATAAACGCCCATCAGTTCCCCTTCATAGGCATCCTGCAAACCATCCAGAAACAGGTGGTCATGGGTCGTCTGGTGTCCTAAACGAAAACCGCCCCTGACCTGCTTCAGCAGATAAGGGGCGTTGGTCATACTTTCCATCCCGCCGGCAATCGCGGTCTGAATACTGCCGGCTCGAATCATATCTGCGGCAAGCATCACGGTTTTCATCCCTGAACCACAGACTTTATTGACCGTCACACAGCCGGTAGAAATCGGCAAACCCGCGTTGAGTGCCGCCTGACGCGCCGGTGCCTGACCACAACCGGCAGGCAGGACACATCCCATCAGGACTTCATCAATCCTGAGACCATCGGCCTTGGTCGGGAAGAGTTCATCAGTAAAAATCCCGATGCTTTCGAGGGTGCCTTTGATGGCATACGCCCCTAAAGTCGGTGAGGACAACGACGAAAACTGCCCCTGAAAACTGCCTAAAGGGGTACGTTTGGCTGAGACGATCCACACTTCTTTCTCGGTTGAGGGTACTGCAGTTGAACTGGTGCTGGTTTCCATTTTCCAGGCTCCGCTTTTCTTGACGTTTACGTAAGCATAGCACTAACATTTACGTAAACGTTAAGAAACATCAACACAACAATATTGATTGATCAGCGTACAGATTTGTTGCCATTTCCGGAGAAAGCACCGTGTTCTGGTCTCACTCTGACGAGGTTGCTTTTCAGTCCCGCTTTTACGAACATCGGGAGGACAGCAGTGTGGCAGATACCTTTAAGATCAGCGAGCTGGCAAAAGAATTTGGCGTCACGACCCGCAGTATTCGCTTTTATGAAGACGTGGGTCTGCTCCAGCCGGAAAGAGACGGCACAATCCGAGTCTATCAACGCCGGGATAAAACCCGGCTGAAGCTGATTCTTCGCGGAAAGCGACTTGGATTTTCTCTGGCTGAAATTCGTGAACTCTTTGATTTATACGATACAAATCAAAGTGATAGCCAGCTTCAGCAAATGATTAAAATCATTGATGACAAACAAGCGAAACTCCAGCGGCAGTTAGACGACATCGAAGTCATGATGCAAGAATTGAACACGGCGAAAGCACGATGTCAGCAAGCGCTGGACGACAAAAGCACCAACCGAAAACGCAGAAAAAACAATCACAGTCAGTCGAAATATGAAGGCTGAGACAATCACTGATCATCCTGAGAATTTAGTCGTTTCTCATGACTCGTCCGAATATTCGGATACAAGGGAGATGCTATGAAAGACCTGTTTACCCCGCTCAATTTTGGCCTTGGTGAAACCCTGGACATGCTCCGGGAGCATGTCAATCATTTTGCAGCCGATGCCATTGCACCGCTCGCAGAACAGATTGATAAAGACAACCTCTTCCCCGCTCATCTTTGGGAAAAGCTAGGCAACATGGGCTTACTCGGCGTCACCGTCAGCGAAGAATTTGGCGGTGCCGGGATGGGCTATCTGGCCCATGTGGTCGCGATGGAAGAAATCAGCCGGGCATCTGCGTCTGTCGGGCTGAGCTATGGGGCTCACTCCAACTTGTGTGTCAACCAGATTTACCGAAATGGCACACAGGCACAGAAGGAGAAATACCTGCCGAAACTGATCAGCGGTGAGCACGTCGGCGCACTGGCCATGAGCGAAGCCAATGCAGGCTCAGATGTTGTCAGCATGCAGCTGAAAGCCGAAAAAAAAGGCGAGGTCTTTGTCCTGAACGGCAACAAAATGTGGATTACCAACGGGCCGGATGCCCATACCTTTGTGGTCTATGCCAAAACCGATGGACAGGCAAAATCCCGTGGGATCAGTGCGTTCATCATTGAGCGCGATTTTCCCGGTTTCACCCGGGCGCAAAAACTCGACAAGCTGGGCATGCGCGGGTCTAACACCTGCGAACTCGTGTTCAGCAACTGTGAAGTTCCGGCTGAAAACCTGCTGGGGAAACTCAATCAGGGCGTTGAAGTGCTGATGAGCGGACTGGATTACGAACGAGTTGTGCTTGCGGCCGGTCCGCTGGGAATCATGCGTGCCTGTCTGGATATCTGCCTGCCCTATATCCATGACCGCAAACAATTTGGCAAGCCCATTGGCGAGTTCCAACTGATTCAGGCCAAAGTTGCTGACATGTATACCCGTATGAATGCCGCACGCGCGTATGTGTATACCGTTGCCGCGGCATGTGATCGCGGGGAAACCACGCGTCAGGATGCGGCAGGCGTTATTTTGTACTGCGCAGAACTGGCAACACAAATGGCATTGGATGCCATTCAGATCCTCGGCGGTAACGGCTATATCAACGAATTTCCGACCGGACGACTGCTCCGTGATGCCAAGCTCTATGAAATCGGTGCTGGCACCTCTGAGATTCGCCGCATGCTGATTGGCCGCGAGCTGTTCGAACAAAGCCGCTAAGTATCCATACAACAGGGACAGATATCATGGCGATACTTGAGAGCCACATTCAGCCACATGACACACAGTTTCAGCACAATCATCAGGCCATGTCTGCACTGGTCGATGACCTTCAGACCCGGTTAAGCATTCAGCTTCAGGGCGGCGGTGAACAGGCGCAAGCCAGACAGCGGTCGAAAGGCAAACTCCCGGTGCGGGAACGGATTGACCGGTTACTGGATACTGGCAGTGCCTTTCTGGAAGTCGGTCAATTTGCTGCCTGGGAAGTTTATGATGAGGCCATTCCCTGTGCGGGTGTGGTCGCTGGGATTGGACAGGTATCGGGCACAGAGGTGATGATCATTGCCAATGATCCAACGGTCAAAGGTGGCACTTATTATCCGTTAACCGTCAAAAAACATTTAAGAGCACAGGAGATAGCGGAACGCTGTCACCTGCCCTGCCTCTATCTGGTCGACTCCGGTGGTGCCAACCTGCCGCATCAGGCCGAAGTTTTTCCGGATAAAGATCATTTCGGACGGATCTTTTTCAATCAGGCCAGAATGTCGGCCAAAGGCATCCCGCAAATTGCCATTGTGCTGGGGCTGTGTACGGCAGGTGGCGCGTATGTACCTGCCATGGCTGATGTCGCCATCATGGTGAAAAATCAGGGCACCATTTTTCTGGCCGGTCCGCCTCTGGTAAAGGCTGCAACGGGTGAAGATGTCAGCGCAGAAGCACTCGGCGGCGCCGATGTGCATTGCAAAACCTCTGGCGTCGCTGACTATTACGCCGACGATGAACCCCATGCGCTGGCGTTAGCCCGGCAAGCCGTCGACAGCTGCCATCGGCATACAGCATCACCACTATCCAGACAGCCAGAACCCATCAAAGCGCCGCTTTATCCGGCGACCGATCTGTATGGCATTGTCGGCACCGATCTGCGTAAGCAAATCGATGCCCGAGAAGTGATTGCCCGGCTGGTGGATGGTTCAGAATTTGATGAATTTAAAGCCCTTTACGGTGACACCCTGATTTGCGGTTTTGCTCGCTTGCATGGTTACCCTGTCGGCATCGTGGCAAATAACGGAATATTGTTTTCAGAATCAGCCCAAAAAGGCGCGCATTTTATTCAGCTTTGTACGCAACGCAATATTCCACTGCTGTTTTTGCAGAACATTACAGGGTTTATGGTGGGCCAGAAATACGAAGCAGAAGGCATTGCCAAGCATGGTGCCAAAATGGTGATGGCGGTTGCCTGCGCCAATGTGCCGAAATTTACGGTGATCATCGGTGGATCTTACGGTGCCGGCAATTACGGAATGTGTGGCCGTGCTTATGATCCAACGCTGATCTGGATGTGGCCCAATGCCCGCATTTCTGTCATGGGGGGCGAACAAGCGGCTGGTGTGCTGGCGCAGGTGACCCGCGACATCAAACAACGCAAAGGTGAAAACTGGTCTGCCGAAGACGAAGCAACCTTTAAACGCCCCATCCGGGAACAGTACGAAAAAGAAGGTTCGCCTTACTTTGCCAGTGCACGACTGTGGGACGACGGCATCATCGATCCGGCCCAAACCAGAGATGTCCTGGGAATGGCACTGAAAGCCGCACACCATGCACCGGCTGAAGACAGCCAGTTTGGCATTTTCCGAATGTAACCGTCTGAAAAAGTGAGGTCACACCATGACATCTCAAATAACGCCTGTATTTCAGCCGGGCAACATTGCGGAAATCCTGCATGCGACCGCCCGGGACACTGTCCTTTGCACCATCAATCGTCAGGGGGTTGCAACCCTGACGATCAACCGATCCGAAAAATATAATGCCTTTGACGATCAGCTCATTGCAGCCCTGAGACACTATCTGAAACAACTGGCCCGTCATCCGGATATTCGCGTCCTGTTACTGCGGGCTGCCGGTAAACATTTCTCATCGGGCGCTGACCTGAACTGGATGAAATCAATGGCAGGGAAGAGCCGTCATGACAATCTGAATGACGCACAGGCACTGGCTCTGCTCATGCATGAGCTGGATACCTTTCCGCATCCGACGCTCGTTTCTGTTCAGGGCTCTGCATTTGGCGGGGCGCTGGGACTCATCTGCTGCTGTGACATCGCGATAGGCACCGAAAATACGCGTTTTTGTTTCAGTGAAGTCAAACTGGGCCTGATTCCCGCCACCATTGGCCCTTATGTCTGTCGCACCCTCGGGCAACGCCAGGCCCGGCGTCTGTTGCTGACGGCGGAAACCGTGAATGCAAAACGCGCACAAGCGCTGGGAATTCTGCATGATGTCTGTCCTGAAGCGCAGCTTGAAGAACGGCTGCAACTGGAAATCACGACGCTGCTTGCAAACAGTCCTCAGGCGATGAGTCAGGTCAAATTACTTTGCCGCCACTGTGAAACTTCCCCAATCAATGACGAACTGATTCAACTGACCAGTGAAATGATTGCCGACATCCGTGTCTCAGCGCAAGGTCAGGAAGGTTTATCCGCGTTTTTTGACAAACGCCCCCCAAACTGGGTTCAACACTATCAATCAATGCAAGGAGAGCAAGATGAGTAAACCGGGTGATCTGCTGCAGCCACTCCACGAGCAACCTGCCACATCGGGCTCACTTGGGGCATCTTCCGTCGACCTTTCCACCATTCGTCGCCTGCTCATAGCCAACCGTGGAGAAATTGCCTGCCGCATAATCCAGACCGCGAAATGCATGGGCATCACCACCATTGCCGTTTACTCAGAAGCAGACCGGCATGCGAAACATGTCCGCATGGCCGACGAAGCATTTTGTATCGGGCCAGCACCGGCTCTGGATTCCTATCTGGCCATCGACAAGCTGATTGCCGCTGCCAAAGGCAGCCGCGCCGATGCGATTCACCCCGGCTATGGTTTCCTCTCCGAAAATGTCGCTTTCGCCAGAGCCTGCGCGCAAAACCAGCTTATTTTTGTGGGCCCCAGCCCGTCAGCCATGGCTGCAATGAGTTCAAAATCTGACGCCAAAACCATCATGGCAACAGCGGGTGTGCCGCTTTTACCTGGCTATCATGGCGACGAAGATAATCTTGAAAACCTCACCCGGGCGGCAGCCCAGATTGGCTACCCTGTGATACTGAAGCCGGCGCTGGGCGGTGGTGGAAAAGGGATGAAAATCGTCCGTCAGGAAAGCGAACTGACAGAAGCCATTCAGTCGGCCCGGCGTGAAGCAAAATCTGCGTTTGGTGACCAAACACTGTTGCTTGAAAAATACCTGACTGAACCGCGTCATATCGAAGTTCAGATTTTTGCCGATCGGCATGGCAATTGTGTGTATTTGTCGGATCGCGACTGCTCGGTACAGCGCCGCCATCAGAAAATTATCGAGGAAGCCCCGGCTCCCGGTCTCAGTGACCACCTGAGAAAAGCCATGGGTGAAGCGGCTGTACAGGCCGCACTTGCGATTCAGTACGTTGGTGCTGGCACCGTGGAGTTTCTCTATGACAGCACAAGTCAGGCTTACTACTTCATGGAAATGAACACGCGATTACAGGTTGAACATCCGGTCACAGAGATGATTACCGGTCAGGATTTAGTTCAATGGCAAATTCGGGTTGCCGAAGGTCACCGCCTTCCGCTCGCGCAGCATGAAATCCAGCATCAGGGTCATGCGATTGAAGCCAGACTATACGCTGAAGATACCGAGCAAGGTTTTTTGCCCGCATCTGGCACCGTTCACTTCCTGAGAGAGCCGGTTTCAGAACATGCTCCTGCGTACCCGGCGCAACAAATTCGGACACGCGTCGATAGCGGCATCACTGAGGGTGACACGGTCACGACATTCTATGATCCCATGCTGGCCAAAGTAATTGCCTGGAGCGAAGACAGACAGAGCGCCATTCTGCAGCTCAAAAAACTGTTGTCTGAATATCAACTCGGCGGTCTGGCGACCAACCTGAATTACCTGCAACGCATTCTCAGTCACGATGCTTTTGTGCAGGGCAAGCTCAGTACCCACTTTATTGAGCACTATCAGGATACATTATCCGCTGACTCCCCTGCTCAGTTTGACCTGAAAACGATCGCTAATGCGTCCATCGGTATCCCTGTCAATTCACTGCTCACTGCCGCCACATTGTGCTTTCAACAATCCGTTCAGAACCAATTGACGGGCTGGCGGCTCAACCAGTACAGTCAGCACAGCATCACACTCTATGATCCACAAAACGAAAATCGCTTGTTCTCCTTTGAGAGCCGATCAGATCATCAGCTCCGGTTGAAGCAACTGACGATCGGAACAGACCCGTTTCCATTGACGCCGGTCCAAATCACGTTACTGGACCTGAACGCGCAAGGCTCTGTCGTGGACTGCGGCATTGAAATTCTTGGCGCTCGTCATCAGATCCGCCTGGTCCGGCTGACAGACTCCAACACCTTGTTGGCTTTCACCCAAGATGAGCAAAAAACGTATCAATTGCGTCCTAATTATGGCCATCATCAGACAGATCATGAAGACAGCCCGGTTGCGCCACTCAACGGCATTGTGTCTGAAGTTTTGTGCCAGCCCGGTGAAACGGTTGAGAAAGATCAGGGGCTGGTTGTCATCGAAGCCATGAAAATGGAATATACCGTTCGCGCACCCCATGATGGCGAAGTTCTCTCGGTGCTGGTCGGTTATGGCGATCAGGTTCAGCATGGTCAGGAACTGGTTCAACTCAGTGCTGCCAGCGAAGCCCCCAGCCTTTCGGAGTAAGCACACATGAAGAACGGCTTATTTACCGCGTCGGCATCATTTCCAAAACAGGTCAACATTGTTGAAGTTGGCCCGAGAGACGGCTTACAGAATGAACTCAGTGTCAGTACAGCCGATAAAGTGGCGCTGGTCGATCAGCTTTCGGCGACAGGGCTTCGTCATATTGAAACCAGCGCTTTTGTTTCGCCTAAATGGGTGCCGCAAATGGCTGACTCAGCTGACGTTTTTCAACAGATCACCCGCGTTCCTGGCGTGACCTACACAGCCCTGACGCCAAATCTGAAAGGGCTTGAACTGGCCATTGCGGCAGGCGCTGACGAAATTGCTGTTTTTGCTTCTGCGTCTGAAGGATTCAGCCAGCAGAATATCAACTGCAGCATTGCTGAAAGTCTGAAGCGCTTTGAACCTGTCTTACGTATCGCAAACGAAAACGGTATCGCTGTTCGTGGCTACCTGTCTTGCGTAACCGACTGCCCTTACGACGGGCCAACGCTTCCGGCACAAACCGCCCAGATAGCCAATGCCCTCTACCAGATGGGGTGCTATGAAATCTCACTGGGCGACACCATTGGCAAGGCGACTCCCCTTCGGTTTGCGGCCATGCTTGAAGCTTGCATGAATGACTTGCCATTACAGGCACTGGCCGTACACTGCCACAATACCTGGGGACAGGCACTGGCAAATATCTATCAATCTCTGTTGATGGGAGTCTCAACGATTGATGCCAGCGTTGCAGGACTGGGCGGTTGCCCTTATGCGCCGGGCGCAAGCGGGAATGTCGCAACGGAAGATGTGGTGTATTTATGTGAACAGTCTGGCATTCAAACCGGCATTGACCTCGACAAACTGGCTGATGTCGGTGCAGCCATTTGCCAGCGTCTGGGCAAACAACCCAATTCAAATGCAGCGTTAGCAATCTTGGCCGCTCGAAGGCAGAAGCAGGCATAAAAAAACGAGGTCAGTGCCCTCCCACTGACCTCGTTTTTTCCTCTGAAACGCTGGTGATTCCGCTACTCGGAACGCAAGAACCGTTGCTCGGCTTCCAGCTCATTCACAACACGCCATACCTTCTGCTCACGTCGTTGCTTAATGTCTGATGGCATGCCCAGTCCGGCTCCCCTCAGCGAATCGTCCGGGCCAACATATTCATCGATATGTTCATTAAACATGGCCCTGAATTCTTCCATCGTCGGCATGCAGTAATTGTCTTTTTCATAAGCTTCAAAAATGTGTTCAACTTTCAGTGAGATATCCCTTCTGATTCCATCAAAATCTGACATATCCATCCTACACCTCACCATCACTAACCTATGCAGGGGTGCATAGATTTTCTTCACGGGTAAAGTGTAGCCGAGTTTTATGACACAAAAATTTAGCCATCACCGCAAAATTTTTGACAAATAATCCTCATTGAGGATAACTCTCCGTACCGCAAGCCTTTTCTTTCATTCCCGCACCATACCCCATGTAAACGATTTCAAAACTTGCTGCAAAATTTTAGATATGATTCAAATTTTTCGCTCAATGGATTCCAGAGCAAGCCCGCTTCAGCATTACCTATACTGAACAGTAGAAGTATCCGTTTGTCAGCACCCGATCCGAGGACTTTTATGAAGTGTCTGCATCGAACCGGTATCATTTTTTTAACCGCTATCTACTGGCTAGGTGCACCAACCATCTGTATCGCAGACAACACCACACCCGTTGATCCATGGCAGTACCCGGAAGACGACGAAGACGACAAACTGTTACCAGCCTGGCTAGACACCACACAAACTTCCGTTTCTGAAACCATTACCGACGTGAGCACAGACATTGATCAATTCCTCAGCCTCAATGAGGAAGAAGAACCGATGGTCAATGAAAGCTATCTGCGAATCAGACTGAAGCCCTACTACACGCACAGGGGCGACTTTGAGTTTGATTCCAGTATTGCACTCAGAATGGATCTTCCGCATGCGGAAAAAGACTGGAAACTGATCTTTGAAACCGACCCGGAAGATTACGAGAGCCTGGAAAATAAAGAACGGGGCATTGCCGATACAACCGGCACCGAAAACCGAGGTGCGATTGCAGGGGTGCGTCTCGAAAGCCGGAAATTCAGCGAATGGTACGCCGACTTTGATGTCGGCCTGAAACTTCGGCTCCCCTTAGATCCCTTCACTCGTGCCCGATTCAGACGTGTGGATAAATTAGGTGCCGGGTGGACGAGCCTGGTCAGACAGGAGTTTTTTTATTACCACAGCAAAGGCCCCGGCACCCTGACATCTGCCGATTTTTATAACGCACTTGAACCAGCAGAACTGACCATTCTCCGAGTTGGCGCCAGTGCTCAGTTTCTGGATGATGACGACAACTGGCAATTCGTTAACCTGGCCGAAATTTATGATCGAATCAGTAACCGCAACCTATTCACATACTCAATTGGCCTGAGTGCCAACAGTCGTCCCAACCTGTCCACAGAAAACGCCTGGATCTCGTTTAGCTGGCAGCGCAGATTACATAAGCACTGGCTCTATATGAAACTGACACCGTCTGTCAATTTTCAGAAAGAATACGACTATAAAATCAATCCCGGCATTCTTGCTGAGATCGAGTTGTATTTCACCAAAAACAGACGCTTTAACCAACTCTACCGCAGCATTCCGAAACCGTGATTCGTCTATGACACCCAATCAATCTTGCTATGAAACCAAACAGCGCTCAAAGAACAAAACACCGGCCGGCGCATCTGCCGTCGCTTCCTCAAAACCCTGCTTTTGAAGCAGCCTGACTGACTGGGTATTCTCCGCTGCCACTCCGGCCAATAAAGTTGAAACAGGTTGTGTACGTCGACACCATTCAATCAGTCCAGCCAGACACTCACTGGCATAGCCCTGCCCCCAAAATGCTTCACCGAGCAGATAGCCCAGATGTGCCTTTTGAGTGCCCGCTTCTTCATACACATCAAGAAACATGAAACCGATAATCTCTTGCGTGGCAGCTATCTGAATCAAGATAAAATGGCTTTCCTGCATCATTTCCTGCACCCACGCTTGGGCAGATTGTTCATTCTGAACCGATTGAAACTCAGGAGGAAGCGACTGCGTTACCTTCGGCGTGAGTAACCTCAAAGCTGCACGAACTAGGTCGACTTCCGACACCGACTGATTCAATGCATTCGAGAGATGACTCACTCGCAACCGGAGTGTATAAAATTCACAGGTTTCAAAGCGCTCAACTGCTGCCATCAAATTCATCCCTTTTATGTCCTAAACAAGGCCATCATAACAGTGATGCCAGCACTCTGGTCAAATATACCCGTACTAAAGCGTCTGTCCATATAGAAGCACATAGAGGACAGCCACCATTAATACAGCCTTAACAGGCTACCCGGCTGAAGCGTCCGTACTAAAGCGTCTGTCCATATAGAGGACAGTCACCATTAACGAATTAACAGGACAATGAATTAACAGGACAGTCACCATTAATGAATTAACAGGACAGTCACCATTAATGCAGCCTTAACAGGCTACCCGGCTGAAGCGGCTTGTGAGCACAGTGGATCCATACATTCCTTACCTCCTCTTCATCACTGTTATTGGAACAATTTTGCTCTCGCGCACAGATATGCAACAAACTTAAATACAACCAGAGAAGCATTATCTATTCGCATCTATCATACCTAACGGGAGTGATCGGAAGGTTATCTTCATAAGTGTGGCTTAATTGCCAAAGGCGGTAGCGTGTTTGTAAATCGATTGGGGCCAAAGCAGACCAAGTGTTTTTGGGAATATTAGACTAAAAAGCAATTTATCATTTCAAATCATGAAGAGATTAGATTTTTTGATTAATCAAACTGAATCTTCACCCCACTCAGAGATTTATTCAAAACATATGAACTGGATGGTTATCTCCACATAACATAAAATTCAACATTTATCATAAAGATCGCGGTCAAAACCATCAATATTTATTGTTAAATATCATATCTCACTATCTTTTATCTTATTAAACGAGGTTTATATGAATAAAATAAAAAACTCTATCGCATTACTTCTTTTGTTTTCTTCCGGACATATTTTTGCGGCAGCGGGTTGTATTGGTCAAGTCTCAAAAGTTTGGGTAGAACAAGATGATGCATTGTACTTCAATATTAAACCTAGCAATGAATGTGTATGTAATTTTTCAGAAGGGATTGCAAAAGGATTTTCTGTTCCTGCAGATCAAGTAAATAAAGAAGAACAGTACTCTGCCCTGCTTGCAGCCTTTATGGCTGATATAGACGTTATGTCTTGGTTTGATTGGCGTGTCGAAGATGGAAGCCAAAGATGTATTAGTTGGAATATCTCTCTTAGTAAATAAAAATGAACCATAGAACCTGTAAACCAGATCGTCATGGCCCTTTAGGAGCTTAAACTGCCTGTCCATGTAATCGGTTGAAAAAGCAGCTTCCAAAAAGCTGCTTTTTCAGACTAATCACCTTTCTCGTGTTCATGTGGCTTTAACTTAGGGTGTTTTTTCTGGTTCTCAGGGCGAACACGCTGTCTTTTATCCGGTGTGCCGTCTTCGTTTTTTCTTTTCTGTCCAGGTTTAATTCCCATGTTCTCTCCTTATATGAGTCGGGATCTGCCCGCGACTAAACGTAGTCGATTAGTAATGAGTTAGACGTTCCGATAACAAAAAAATTGTCTTGCGTCACAAATCAACCAGCCAGCTAACCGGACAGTCACCTTTAATAACAGGACAGTCCACCTTAAGAAAAACACCACAGCCTTAACTGGCTGAAAATCGATTTGAGAATCACCTTAAGAGACGAATTAAAATATTTTTATATTCAGTAACAGACTTGATCTGACTGACATAGTTTTCGGGCGAGAGTAAGCATACACATCAATGTATGTATGGAGGGGCAAAGTCGATATGAAAAGTCTACAGAATTTGTAAGCCGGTTCGTCGCTGTCGATTCAATTGAGGCAGTGCAGCTTCAATTGCAGCGGCTGAGCCAATCAGTGTGCCCTTTTCTATGGTTGTACAAAGGCTTAGCCATGAATTCGTTCCTAAACCGAGTCGTTCAAGAATTGGCAACCGTGTTGATTCGATATAGCCGCGTTGACCTGCTCTGATTTGCCGTCCGGTCCAGTCAACCAGCTCAAGATAATCCAGCAATCGAAACGGGAGCCCATCCGGCATGTCATTTCTTGGATTTCCAGCGAAAGGAAAAAGAGAGGGTGCTGATGCCTCGTCTTTACGAAGCGATTTTATGCGTGTTTTCACCGACGTAAAGTCGGATGTTTCTGGTGTTTCAGAAATACCTGCTCGTACCGGGTTCAAGTCAACGTACGCCATAGCGGCGGCCAATGCTTTTTCATCCAGCAGCGCCTGACTTTTGAAACGTCCTTCCCAAAAGTGGCCTGTGCAGTCGTCTTCGCGATTGGCTTCGTTGGCGATGTATTGATTAAGTAGACGCATAAACCAGCTGATGGAACAGAGTCTTTCCCGCCAGGTTTGGATGATTGTGAGGCATGCGTTTTTCTCGGCTTCAGTTGAAATTTCACCCTTTAGAAATCGCTGAATCAACACTGGAGTTCGGTGTAAAGTAAGCCAACGTTGAATGACCTCGTGCTCTGAAAGGCGATGTGCTTTCTCAGTGTTGATATGCAGGACTAAATGATAGTGATTACTCATAATTGCGTAGGCACAAACATCAATACAAAAGACTTGAGCAATCAGCTTTAATCGCTTTTCAACCCAGTCACGACGGTGTTCATAGCTAGTTTGAGTCAGCTCGTCATACCCACAAAGGTATGAACGGCGCACGCACCTGGAAACACAATGGTAATAGGGCGTTGCTTCGACACTAATGAGTTGGCTGCGTGCTGTGGTCATGGTTCTTGAATGAGTGATTACTGGATGAATGAACAGTATTTCAGTTTGGTTTTTGAGGAAAGGAATAAGTGATGAAGGCGAAAGATCGGTCTTGAACTGATGAAAATGATAGAGGTATTTTTTTCTTAAGGTGCCTGTCCTGTAATCTCCATAGCAGTTAATGGGACAGTCACCCTTAATTATTGGAACTTAAAGTGTCTGTCCATGTAAGTTCATAACCCTGATGACTGTGCACTCGCTCGAAAACACAATCCTGTTCGTGTGCATATCGATTGAGATTCAATACGTTGTTCCACAACAACCTGCCATTCATTTTATGCCGATGGAAAAATTACAGATGGACAGAAAGAAAGCGGCGCTGTACAAACGCCTCAGGGAGCATTGGAGTCAGTTTGAACATGAAGCAACAATCGTTGAAAACACCTTAGGTGCAACCAACCAAGTATTCCGAGTGAATACTGAACCAGCGTTTTACCTTCGCAAGTATCGGACAAACGAGATCACGCGGGTTCAAAATGAACATGAACTTCTGTTGCAGCTATCTCAAAATTTAGATTTTGTTGTTTCCCCTTTTCTGACACGTCACAAATCAACTTTTACGAAGATTGGAAGCCATCTTTATGCTCTCTTTCCTGAAGCAAATTGGCAATTGATTAACCAAGATGCGCTTTCTGAATCTCATGCTTTTCAAGCTGGTAAAACACTCGCCGAGTTGCACCGTCATTTGGCACCTTTCACAAGTGACAAATTCCCCACGATCGAACTTTCATGGGATAAATGTGCCTGGGTACAAAGGCTTCAAAAAGTCATCACAACGATTGAGTCAAACGGTATAGAACACACCACTGACGAATGGGCCTTCAGAAGAGCCCAAAAACAGATGCGTTATTTGTCTGATATAAAGACGACACACACGTATCGCCCTAAAACGCAAAGAACACTCATTCATGGTGATTATCATCATTACAATCTGTTTTTTGATCAGCAGTCGAACGTGTGCGGAATAATCGATTGGGATTTGTTACAAAACATGCCTCGTGCTTATGAGATAGCAAGAGCTTGTATGTACATGTTTAAATTGGAAAAGAATAAAACTATCGCTTTTATCAACGGCTACATGGCGGTGAATCACATCACTCAAGATCAACTTCACGACGGCGCGAAAGCTTGGGGGATTTTTGCAGACCATCATGTCTGGGCACTCGAAGCAGTGTATTTGAACCGAAACATGTCAGCCAAAAAATTTGTGCCTCATACCGATTTTGAACCTTTTATGCATCAATGGCTCCCCATTGAAAATGCTCTGTTTGGATTGGCACATCATCAATAATAATGATGACGACAGGTGGCATGATCCGAAACTATTTTTGATCACTTCAATAGAAAAACAGATCCGTAACTGGCAGGAAGATTTTTCGGAAGGTTCAATACCTTGCCTTGATGAGCCACTACATGGATACTAGGTGAAGTTTTTAAAAATCAATCCATATAAAAGTGTGACAAAACCTGATGCGATGGCATTCACATCATTTGTTCCACTCTTCAGGAGAAGTCATGCATTCGATCATCGAAAATGCAATTGAATTACGCAAGTCAGGTCAATATGAAGCATCCAGAAAATTACTTTTTTCGTTGCTATCGAATCATGAATATCAAGCGAAAGCGTGCCTACAAATTGCGTGGGCTTACGATAATGAAGGTAAAGAGCAAGAAGCAATTACTTATTATGAGTCAGCACTCACTGGGCCTTTATCGACAACTGAACGTTTTGATGCCATTTTTGGCTTAGCTTGTACACTTCGCAGCTTAGGCCGCTACAACGATGCCCTGACATATTTTGAACAAACAATATCTGAATATCCAGACGCCATTGAAGTGATGCCTTTTTACGCAATGTGCTTATATAACGTTGGACAGCATCAAGATGCGATATCGTTACTGCTTGAGTTACTTGTATCAACCACAAACAGTGATTCAATAAAAAACTATCAAAGGGCAATCTTACTGTATTCCAAAGATTTGGATAGACAATGGTAATACGCAACCTACTTTAGGTGTGTTGTTCTACAGTGGGTCTGTTCACCGCTGCAAAATATAGAAAGAAACAATAAGATTTTTGATCACGGCATTTTTTGTCAATCAACCACTTGCCTTGATGATCCGCCTCATAGATAGCTACGCAATTTTTAGCTTATCAATATCAAAAAAGCTGATGCCATGCAGAGTCTCAAGCGTTATCGGCATCAGGCGAATCAATGGTAACAAAGTCTGTCAGGACCCCAGGATTCATTGAAACGTACTAAAAAATGGAATTGATGAAATGGAACAAATAGAACAAACTCTTTATGAGCCTGCAATTCAACTCATTCAAACGCGTTATCCGACGGGTTGGGGCGGCGCAGCAGCAGTGAGAACGGCTTCCGGAAAAATATTAACCAGTATTGCCCCAGACATCAAAAACGATGCGCTATCACTTTGCATGGAAGTCGGAGCCTATTTAGAAGCACATAAGTTGAATGAAGCAGTGACTCACTCTTTGTGCCTCTGCCGTGAAGATGAAAACAGCGCGTTTTTGGTTTTATCACCCTGTGGTATTTGCCAGGAGCGTTTGGTTCATTGGGGGGGTGATGTTCAAGCAGCAATAACAACCCAAGGCAATGATCTGGTTTTCAAAACAATACGAGAACTCATGCCCCACCATTGGTCTCTGGTGAATGGAAAGTCGCTATAACAAACAGCGAGCATCTTCATCTCGACTCAAAGACACACGTTTAGGATACGTATGAAATATTTACCGAGCTTCTTTCTTTTATTCTTGTCATTCGCATCATATGCACAAACGATAACAATTCATGATCAGAACAGGGATCGCCATATCCCACTCACGATCCATTTCCCGACAAAAGCCGAACATTGTACCCGAACACAAAAATGTGACGTCGTATTGATCAGTGCGGGGTATCGCGTTCCTTACACCAAGTACTTGTTTATCAGTCAGGCACTCAACAATGCTGGATATATGACGATTGCAGTCGACCATGAACTTCCGCATGATCCGCCATTATCAAGAAAAGGTGACTTATATCAGACAAGGATCGAGAACTGGAAACGTGGCGCTGAAACTCTGAGTTATCTTCAGAAAACGTTGCCAGATCGATTTCCCTCCTACAATTTCGATCAATTAACTTTCATCGGGCATTCAAATGGTGGAGATATTTCAACCTGGTTAAGCCTTCAGGACAATAATTACGTACATCAGTTGATTACGTTCGATCATAAAAGAGTCGCGCTGCCTAAAACTCATCAGACCCGCGTGCTGTCAATCAGAGCACAGGAATACCCGACAAAAAATGGTATTTTACCAACAGCATCCGAGCAGGTGGAATTTGAGAGTTGTGTTGTCGACATCCCACACTCAAAACACATGGACTTCACAGACTATGGCACCAAAGATGTGATGGAAAAAACTGACAAAATCGTCCTCGGCTTTTTAAAAGGCTTGAGTTGTGCAGATCTCAAGCGAAAATCCTGACGGCATCCTCACTCTGTACTTTGCCATCAGGATTCGAACCATATTTCACTGAACTCCCTGCCGCTGCCCCACCCTGATGGAAGAAATCAATCGCTTATTTCCATCAGTCTGAGGCAGTCTTCCTACTCTACAATCTCTATAAAATCTCTATAACAAGGCAAGTAAAGGCCCCGAGCCGGTTTCATCAACCCGTTTGACCGTCATCGGCAAAACCACCACCATAAGGAGCGGCGGAACAACTTTATCGCCATTTCGAATGACTATCTGAGTGAATATCTGCCCCGGTATTGGTAAATCAATGTAAAGACCGAGTTGACGCACAAGGCACAGACTGAAGCAGATAACATATTTAAATATCTGATTTTAAATCACTTTATGTTCTAAACACCCTCATTGTCAGCGATTTTTTGACACCACCACACAAACACAAAAAAGAACGATTCTCAGTTTTATTCGTGACATCAATTCGTAAATTGAAT
The DNA here is from genome assembly GCF_000695255.1 of Photobacterium galatheae. GTDB lineage: Bacteria > Pseudomonadota > Gammaproteobacteria > Enterobacterales > Vibrionaceae > Photobacterium > Photobacterium galatheae. The sequence goes on from NZ_JMIB01000019.1 coordinate 30,026, forward strand.
AGCATTGTGCGACTTATTTCATTCTGAGGACGTAGAGACAATGAAATCATTTGGCCTTCTGTCACGCGTTGTTCTGCTAGCTGCCGGTCTGCTGGCTGCACAAGCCGTATTTGCCGATAACAATTCACCGAAATCAATCAAACACGCTTTAGGTGAGATAACCCTGAACAAGGTACCGCAACGTGTTGTTGTTCTGGGTCAGGGCAGCCTGGATACGCTGGATCGTCTGGGTGTCGAACCCGTTGGTGTCGTCAAATCGATGATGCCTGCCTACCTCAACAAATATCAGGATGAAAAATACGTCGGCGTAGGATCGGTCGTTGAACCGGATTTCGAAGCCATCTTCATGGCAAAGCCTGATCTGATTATTGCTGAAGCCCGAATGACAGCGCTGATGGATCAACTGAGTGAGATTGCCCCAACCATTATGTACTCCGTTGAATACGGTCAATACTGGCAGGATGCACAACAAAACTGGCGCATGCTGGGTGAAATCTTCAATAAACAGGCTGAAGCTGAACAACTCATTGCTGAGACTCAGACAAAACTGAATGCAGCCAAACAACGTGTCAAAGACAGCAAGATGAATGCGCTGATGCTGATGAACAATGGCAACAAGCTTGCCATGTTCAACGAAGGCAGCCGTTTTTCCATGGTCTTTGATGATTTTGGCTTCACCCCCGCGCGAAGCGAAAAAGTTTCAGCCGGTGGCCCACACGGCAACCTGATTTCGTTTGAATATGTTGCCGACGCCAAACCGGATGCCATGTTGGTTCTGGACCGTGAACAAGCGATTGGCCGTGACAACGGCAAAGCGAAAGCGCGCTTCGACAACCCACTGGTAAAATCCACCCCTGCTTACAAACAGAACCATATTGTCTACCTGAATCCGAATGCCTGGTACATCACAATGGCTGGCGCTACAGCCACCGAGTTGATGATCGACGATATTAACGCCCTGTTCTAACCCAAGTTGTGAGATCTGCCTGCGGGCAGGTCTCGGTTTACTATGAAGTCATCAAGTATTTATTCTTCCCGGATCTTCATTTCCGGCACTTTACTGCTGTTGCTGAGCGCTGCTTCCCTGTCTGTCGGTGTGGCAGATCTTCATCTCAGCCAGTTATGGCAAGGTGATATAGAAGCAACGTCTATCCTGATCGCCAGTCGCATTCCACGATTACTCGCCATTTGTCTGGCCGGCGCTGGTTTAAGTATTGCCGGACTGATCATGCAGCAGATCTGTCAGAACCGGTTTGCGGCCCCGGATACCACAGGCACCATCGACTGTGCCCTGCTCGGCTATGTGGCCAGCATGGTGTTTTTCTCCGGTTTGAGCAAATGGGTCGATTTAGCCGTTATTTTTGCTTTTGCGGTCGGGGGCACCCTGCTGTTCGTCAAATTCCTGCAACGGCTGACCTTCAAAAATACCGTGCTTGTCCCGCTGATTGGGATGATGTTTGGGAATGTCGTCTCAGCTTTTACTCAGTTCATTGCCTACAGATATGACCTGATTCAGACGATGGAAACCTGGACGATTGCCAACTTTTCCTCGGTCCTTCAGGGCCAGTATGAACTGTTATATCTGGCCATTCCGGCTGCTGTGATTGCCTATCATTTTGCCAGCCAGTTCAGTGCAGCCAGCGTCGGTGAAAGTTTCGCGAAAAATATTGGCCTGAACTATCAGAACATCGTGCTGATTGGAGTCATTATTGTGGCTGTGATATCCGCATCTGTGGTGATGATCGTCGGCGTCATTTATTTTGTCGGACTGATTATTCCGAATCTGGTGTCTCTGTTCCTTGGCGACAACATGAAACGAAATCTACCGTGGACGGCTTTCTGGGGTGTCGTGGTCGTTCTGGCTTGTGACATTCTTGGCCGATTAATCATCTTCCCTTATGAAATTCCAATCTCCATGATCGTTTCCGTGCTTGGCGGTGCTGCATTCATCTATCTGGTACTGAAGGACAAAACCAATGCGTAATTCCATGAAAGTGATCTGGATTGCAGCTTTGTCTGTGCTGGTCATTGGCTATTTCATCGGACAGGGACTGACGCCGGATAACTACAGCTTCTTCCTGTCCCGCCGTATCCCGAAAGTGTTAGCAATTTGTCTGGCGGCCATTGCCATTTCAGCCTCTTCGATGGTGTTTCAGACCATCACCAATAACCGGATTCTGACCCCGTCCATTCTGGGTTTTGACTTCCTTTACATCATGCTGCAAACCCTGATCGTCGTGGTGTTTGGCAGCGCCAGCTTTTTGATTATCAATCAGAAAATTAATTTCTTTGTTTGCGTGTTGCTGATGACTGGCCTGTCCACCCTGCTGTTCAGTCTGTATTTCCGTCGCCGGAATACCAATGTGTTCACGTTGCTGTTACTTGGGATTGTGCTGGGCAGTCTGTTCTCGAATATTTCGAACTTCTTTGCCATGCTCATCGACCCGAACGAGTTCACCGTTATTCAGAATGCGATGTTTGCCAGTTTCAACAATGTGAACAGCGAACTGGTTTACTGGTGCGTTCCGATTCTCATGCTTTGCCTGCTGTATCTGCTGGGCCTGTCCCCGCAATTGGATGTGATGTGGCTGGGCGAAGACAATGCCAGAAGCCTTGGGGTCGATACCCGCAAGCTGACCCTGCAAGTCATGTTGGTTGTCTCTGTGATGATTTCCATCTCAACAGCGTTGGTCGGGCCTGTCCTCTTCTTTGGTCTGATTGTTGTCAGCCTGACCCGAGAAATTTTTCAGACTTACCATCACAAATCTCTGATTTTAATCTCCAGCCTGATGGCCGTTTTGCTGCTCATCAGCGGCCAGTATTTCGTTGAAAAAGTGCTGCGTTTTGAAACCACTGTCAGCGTCCTGATTAACTTTGTCGGTGGCAGTTATTTCCTGTATCTGCTCACCCGAAATAAAATCTGAAACTTATGATCGAATTAACCGGATTAACCAAACATTATGGCAACACGGCCGTGGTCAAAGATGCCTCGGCGCTATTTCCCAAAGGTGAAGTCACTTCGATTATCGGCCCAAACGGTGCCGGTAAAAGTACCCTGCTCGCCATGGCCAGCCGGCTGACCAACAGTGATGCCGGTCACGTGGTGATTGCAGGTACACCTTTATCGCAATGGGACAGCAAAGCCCTCTCAAAACGGCTGGCTGTATTAAGGCAGTCAAACAACATCAACATGCGGTTCAAAGTTCGTGAGCTGGTTGCGTTTGGTCGTTATCCGCATTCTCAGGGGCGACTGACAGCGGACGATAACCGCATCATCGATGAAGCGCTGGACCACTTAGGGATCCGGGAGATCCAGGATCGTTTTATTGATGAACTCAGTGGCGGTCAGCGTCAGATGGCGTTTATTGCAATGGTCGTCGCACAGGATACCGACTACATCTTTCTGGATGAGCCGCTGAACAATCTGGATATTCGCCATTCGGTGGACATCATGATGACACTTCGCCGGCTCGCGAAAGACATGCAGAAAGCCGTGGTGATCGTGATTCACGATATCAATTTCAGTTCCTGCTATTCAGATAACATCGTCGCGATGAAGCGGGGCGAAGTCGTCGCCAGCGGAAAAGTCCATGACGTGATTGAAAAGACAATCATGGAAGAGATGTATGAGATCCCGTTTGATATCAAAGAGATCGACGGGCAGCGCATCTGCCTGTATTACGGCGGGTAACCGCGGTGGGTAAGGCTTACCCTGAATACAACGGATAAGCCTTATTTAAACGGAATGATCACCCCGATGCTGTACAGTGACGGGGTCATATCATCCAGACCAACCAAGGTACTCGCTTCAGCATAGGCGACCCATTTACCATTGAAAGCACCCGACACACCCGCATGGAAACGGCCATAGAACTGATCTTCCGACTTTGTGATCACCGGCAGGCTGCTGCTGGAGTAACTGGATTTAAACTGGCTGACAATTCGGTCTGAGTGAAACTGGTAATCGTAGTGCAGATAGCTTTTCACATAAGGCTGAAAAATACCGACACTGGTCCGGAAAGGCTTCGAAATGGTGGCGCCTGTAATAAAGGTGGTACCTTCCAGTTTACTGACATCATCCACCTGGGAAATCACATAGTTCGAGTTCCCTTTCGATAATCTTTCGTTATATCTGTCCTGATCTGAAAGCGTGTATTGCACGGCGCTTTCCAAAGCGATTTTTGCGTAAGGATAATCCACCACATAACCGCCACCCAGCGTGAAGACCCAGACATCAGAATCCGCATCATCCATACTGCTGACAACCGGATCGGTATACATATTCACCTGACGGTTCACATCGGTATCGATCAGGGCGTAACTGGCCGTAAAATCAAGAAACCAGGCATCTTCAAAATAACTGAAATAACCCGACGCGACCAACCCATCAATGTCGGTGCTGTTCTCATTTTCATAGTCAGCAGATTTGTAACTCGGCATTCCCAGCGCCAGACCAAACAGGTAATTATTATTCAGCAGGTAATCCCCGCCCATGGTGACGGAATATGCCTGACTGGTCGCAGACTGATTTCGCCCTGAATGATACTGACTGAACGTCAGTTGCGGTTTTGAGCGTTCAACCCGCATATAGGTGCCAAGTCCGCCAGAAGCATTATCAAAATAAGATGCGGCCGCACTCGCTTCATTCGAAGCAGCATAAACCGCGCGTCCCCGGCTGTCCTGACGGACACTGCTGGTCCGGGCACTGACATCGCCCGGATATAACGCAACCGTGGGTGTATAAATGCTGGCAGCCGGATGGATGGATTCTTTCTGACTGGGTTTATCGACCCGAACATCACTGGCAAGAGTCATCAGAGAATCCATAACCTCATCTGACACTGAACTGACAAAACTGGATTTTCCGCTGTCAGCCCAGGAAGATTGTGGAACTGACGCTGCAAGCAGGACAACTGGTACCCAGACACCGTGACACCGATATGCGCTTCTCATATCGCCCCCTAAACCTACACGCTTATTTATAATGTTTTGTACGTCTTTCTTTAGACGCTTCTAATACATCGTCACAAGTGCATCTAGGCTTGAGTATAGGGCGGGTATTTTTTGAGGGATGTCGCAAAAATAATACAAGTATTTTTTTGCTAAACGAAGTATGCCGCCTCAGTAATTATCTGCTATAGCGAACAATCGATAATCCTCATGGAGAGAAAGACTTATTCGCTGGTAAGCAAGATACACCGCAAAATTGTACGACAGATTTATCTTCACATTTTTTTTGCCTGGCCGGAGATTTACATGAAAAAACTGTCCCCGTTCTTCCTGTCAACCGCGCTATTCCTGTCAACCTCACAAATGATCGCTGCGCCTGCACTGGCGGATAACCCGAGCCAGGCAACACTCGATCAGGCAGCAAAAGACGTTTGTGGCTGCCTGGCTGAACCTTATGCCGCACTGGAAAAAGCCTTGCAGGCCATGAAAACAGAGAAAGGCAATGACCTGAGCCGCCTGATGAACTCAAAGGGGGAACTCACGCAAATGATGAACGCAACCGAACAATGCATGAGTGCACTGCGGAAGAAATATCCCAACATCAATGCGGATCAGTCACTACAAAAACAGGTGCTGGACAGAACCCGTCAGTTCTGCCCAAACCCACTGGAAACGGTCGATTTAAGCGCACCGTCAAAATGAATCAGTCTGTAAAGAATCAAACGATCATTCGCGATACTGCAATTGATGACAACACAATGCGTTAAACGGGATAACAGCGTAAAAATACCGTCGCCAGTGGTGGCAAATTCAGAACAAGCTGATGCGTCTGGCTGGATTCATGCCAGCGTGTAACTGTGCGTTCCTGAACCACCTGACCACTGCCCCAGAACTCCAGGTCATCTGTATTCAACAGTACTTGATATTGTCCGGCAGCCGGAACAGGGATCACGTAATCTTCTCGCGGAACCGGTGTGAAATTACTCACCACCAGCACCTTGTCACCCTTTCTGGCATACCGCTCATGAGCAACCACACTCTGTGCTGAATCTGACTGAATGCACCAGGCAAATCCGGCCGGATCGCAATCCTGCTCATACAGCGCAGGCGTCTGACAATAGAGGTGATTCAGTGCCTTGACCAAACGCTGTACACCAGCATGGCGATCATATTGCAGATAGTGCCACTCCAGCACGCCGTCGTGGTTCCATTCCGCACTCTGCGCAATTTCTGCCCCCATAAAGTTCAGCTTCTTGCCCGGCTGACCATACATGTAACCCAGATAAGCTCTGAGATTCGCCGTCTGCTGCCATTCATCACCGGGCATTTTATTCAGCAGCGACCCTTTACCATAAACCACTTCGTCGTGCGACAGCGGCAGCACATAGTTTTCACTGAACGCATACACCAGCGGAAACGTCAGCGTATCGTGGTGATAACGGCGATGCACCGGATCCTCACGCATATAAGTCAGACTGTCGTGCATCCAGCCCATGTTCCATTTGAAGCCAAACCCCAGCCCGCCTTCATAGGTCGGTCGGGAAACGCCGGGAAAGGTCGTTGATTCTTCCGCAATCGTCATTGCATTCGGATAACGACTGTACACTTCTTCATTCATCCAGCGCAGTAAACTGGCTGCATCGTGGTTGATGTTGCCCCCGTCAGCGTTCGGAATCCACTCCCCAGGCTGGCGGGAATAGTCCAGATACAACATCGACGCCACAGCATCGACCCGCAGGCCATCAATATGGAAATGCTCCAACCAGTAAAGTGCATTGGCAACCAGAAACCGGCGAACATGCTCGCGCCCATAGTCATAAATGTAGCTCTGCCAGTCCTGATGCCAGCCACGGCGCGGATCCGGATCATGAAACAATGCCGTTCCGTCAAAAAATGCCAGACCATGGTCATCGGCCGGAAAGTGTGCCGGCACCCAGTCCAGAATCACCCCGACCCCTGCCTGATGACACTGATCCACGAAATATTTCAAGTCATCCGGTGAGCCGTAGCGACTGGTCGGGGCAAACATTCCTACCGGCTGATACCCCCAGGAACCATAAAACGGATGTTCTGAAACCGGCATCAGCTCTACATGGGTGTATCCCATTTCCGCCAGATAGGGGATCAATTCAGCCGCTAATTCCCGGTAATTCAAATGCTCGCCATTGTCGTGACGACGCCAGGAACCGGCATGCAGTTCATACATGGATAACGGCTGCGCGTGCTTTGCAGTCACCGGACGCTGCTGCCAATCGCGGTCCTGCCACGGATAAGAGCTGTGGTCATAAATCAGCGAAGCAAAGGAAGGATACTGCTCGGCCTGATATCCCCAGGGATCCGCTTTATGCGGCAGGGGGTGACCGGATAGATCCCGTAACTCGAACTTATAGCGTTCTCCGGCAGACAGCCCTGCCACAAAACAGCCCCAGTAACCTTGATCCAGTGCCGTCAGCGGATGACTCCGACTGTCCCACTGATTAAAATCACCCACCACGCTGACGGCACTCGCATTCGGGGCATACACCAGAAAACGCACGCCCGTCACCGGTCCGTCAGAACTTTCTATCGCCAGTAACTGAGCGCCCATGTGGTGATACTGGGTCGACGGATGACCCAGTTCAGCCATCTCCGGCAGCCAGTGCTTAATGTCGACACGTTCGGACTTCACAGGCTACTCCGTTGTTTGTGATGCCCGGGCGCGGGCTTCTGTCAGGCGTTTGGTCAGATCGGCAATGTTCTGACGATTGAATAAATCTTCCAGATTCACAGACAGCTTGCGACGCCAGTTCGGATACTCATCGATAGTCCCCGGAATATTGACGGGTTTATCCATTTCCAGCCAGTCTTCCAGTTGCAAGCTCAGCAACGCACTGGAACCCGCCGCCAGATGCAACTGCAAGCCTTCGCTCAAAGCACGATCCATCGGTACATACATGGCATCACGGCCCACATTTTCCGGCAGAAAACCATGCCAGTTCACACTGTCCAGAATACGCTGCTTACTCTCAACACGCCCATCGAACAGCGCTTTCAGCTGGGTTTCATCCGGATACAACCCTAACTCCCGCCCCATCTTCAGGTCATCGCAATGCCAGAAGCCACGCAATGTTGGCATGTCATGGGTACATAAAGCAGACATGGACTGTTCGGTATAATGTGACGGTGAGTAATAACCACCGTCTTCCGCGGTTTCAAAGAAGAACACCTTGTAGGAATGAATTCCTGCCGTCGCCAGCTTCTCAATAATCTCATCGGGTACTGTGCCCAAATCTTCCCCGATCACAGCACATTGGTAACGGTGACTTTCTAACGCCAGAATTGCCATCAGATCGTCAACCGGGTAATACATGTAGGCACCCTGTTTTGCCGATTCACCTTTCGGAATCCACCACAGACGCAGTAAACCCAGCACATGGTCAATCCGCAGTGCGCCGCAATGACGCATATTGGCCCGCAGCAGATCAATAAAAGGCTGGTACGCTGTTTTACGTAGTTGCTGCGGATTAAAAGGCGGCAAGCCCCAGTTCTGTCCGAGCGGCCCCAGAATATCCGGCGGCGCACCCACACTCACGTCCTGACATAACGCGCCCTGATCTGCCCAGGTTTCCGCGCCAGAACTGCACACACCAACGGCCAGATCACGATACAGGCCCATCACCATGCCTTTTTCTTCGGCAAGCTGCTGCGCTTCAGCCAGTTGCGTGTCTGCCAGCCATTGCAGATACATATACAATTGAATCTGCTCCGGATGCTGGCTGATAAACTGCTTTACCGCTGCACTATCAACGTGGCGATACTGTTCCGGGAAGACGGGCCAGCCCCAGATCTGATCATCTTTTTCTCTCAGTTCAGCGTGTAAAGCATCAAACGCTGCCTGATGCTTCAGGCTCTCACCACCCGCTTCAACAAAATCAAGAAACGCACGGCCACGCGCTGTTTCCGCTTTCAGGTGGCGTTGCTTAAACGTGGCAAACAACATGGGCAAGACCGCCATTTTCAGGCAAACCACTTCACTGTAATTCACCCAATTGCTGTCACGCGCTTCAGCCAAACGCTGCTGGAACGTTTCGCTGCCAACCAACTGAAGTGCTTCATCACATTGTGCAAATTCCGGGGCTGAGCACACATCAATATAAATAATATTCAGCCAGCGACGGGAAGACGGGCTGTAAGGACTTGCGCCTTCCGGGTTTGCCGGGAACAGAGAATGAATCGGATTCAGGCCAACAAAGTCCCCCCCCTGCGCAGCAATATCAGACACCAGTTGCTTCAGATCACCGAAATCGCCAATGCCCCAGTTGTGGCCGGTACGCAAAGAGTACAGCTGAACACTTGGCCCCCAGAGTTTCTTGCCTTTTTCCAGTGCTGGCTGCTTATAACAGGCAACCGGCGTCACGATCAGCGTCATCTCATAAGGAGACTGACGACGTTTACGGAAAATTTCCAGCTTGTGGTAACCCAGCGGCAGTTCCGGCAGCGCAAACAGCATGTCTCCGCCCTGCTCTCGTTCGTCGGAAACCAGTTGCGATTGCAGCCAGCCTTCCATGACATCGCCCTGTTCTGTTTCCAGCCTCCAGCTAAAATCACTGATGCGGGCGCTTCGGCCGAGGGTCAGCTCAACCTGAACCGGTTCACCACGGCGAATGACCTTCACGGGTGCCAAAACATCTCTGGGCTGTAATCTGGATGCAGAAGCTTCCAGCGATTCATCACTGCTGGTGTCGTAACCTAATGCAGCCAGTAAACTTGTCAGGGTTTCAGTACTGACCGCGGTTTCTTCCCCCCAGGCACTGATGTAACTGGCTGCCAGCCCAGCCTGTCTGGCAATGTCTTTCACAACCTTTTCTGTTCTCATTTTTCTTCTCCGCGACGCCACAGGGGTCTCTCTCCGCATGTGTTCGAACGCCCAGGTTCGGCACAAATCATCAAGCCGGGGCCAAGCCAGCCCCGGCAAAAACATCTCAGCGTTTCACAGCTTTCAACTGCCAGATATTGTCGACATAATCCCGAATACTTCGGTCTGAGCTGAATTTACCCACCAGGGAAGTATTCAGGATGGCCTTGCGAGCCCAGCCAGCCTGATCCCGATAGGCATCATCAATGCGTTCGTGGGCAGAAACATAATCTGCAAAGTCGGCCAGAACCAGATACGGATCGCCCCCTTCCAGCAGGTTATGGCGAATCTCGGCCAGCGCTTCCGGCTCACCCGGTGTAAACGTCTCACCCAACAGCAGATCCAGCGACGCTTTCAGCAAACTGTCAGACTCATAATAGCGATATGGCTGATATCCCTGTTGCTTGAGTTCAAGCACTTCGTCCACCAGCAATCCAAAGATGAAGATATTTTCATCGCCCACTTCCTCACGAATCTCGACATTCGCGCCATCCATGGTGCCAATTGTTAGCGCACCGTTCAGGGCCAGTTTCATGTTCCCTGTCCCCGATGCTTCCTTACCGGCTGTCGAGATTTGCTCCGAGACATCTGCCGCCGGAATAATGATCTCCGCCAGACTGACTCGGTAGTCCGGAATAAAGACGACTTTCAGCTTGCCGCCCAGCCGAGGATCATTGTTGACTTTTTCGGCTACTTTGTTGATTGCAAAGATGATGTCTTTCGCCAGCGCATACCCTGGTGCCGCTTTGGCAGCGAAGATAAACACACGCGGATGCATGTCGAAATCAGGGTCATTCAGCAAACGGTGATACAGCGACAGAATATGAAGCAAGTTCAGGTGCTGACGTTTGTATTCGTGAAGGCGTTTGATCTGTACGTCAAAGATTGCATCGGTGTCTAGTACGATACCCATATTTTCAGACACCCAGTCAGCAAGACGCTGCTTGTTGGCTTTCTTCACCGCCATGTAACGCTGCTGGAACGTGGCGTCATCGGCAAAATCAGCCAGTGCAGACAATTGCGCCAGATGCACAGGCCACTCAGTTCCGATTTTTTCATCAATCAGCGTGCTGAGTGCCGGGTTACAGAACTTCAGCCAGCGACGTGGCGTCACCCCGTTGGTCACATTCTGAAGTTTGCCCGGGAACAGCACATCGAATTCCGGGAACAGATCGCGCTTTACCAGCTCAGAATGCAAGGCTGCCACACCGTTCACCGCGTAACTGCCAATCACGCACAGGTTTGCCATGCGCACCATGCGCTGCTCACCTTCCTCGATCACAGAAAGCTTCTGTTTGATGTCATCGCGGCCCGGCCACTTGGCATTGACGACTTCCAGGAATCTGTGGTTGATCTCAAAGATGATCTCTAAGTGACGCGGTAACAAATGAGCGATCAGCGATTCACTCCAGGTCTCCAGTGCTTCTGGCAACAAGGTATGGTTGGTATAAGCGAATACCTTGTTACAGACAGACCATGCCGCATCCCAGCTCAGATAATGCTCATCCAGCAGAACGCGCATCAGTTCAGGAATGGCAATGGTCGGGTGCGTATCGTTCAACTGAATTGCTTCCAATTCTGCGAGGCTTTCAATCCCATGACCCGCAGCCAGATGACGACGCAGAATATCTGCCACAGAGCAGGCACAGTGGAAATACTGCTGCATCAGGCGGAGTGTCTTACCCTGCTCATGATTATCATTCGGATACAGAACTTTCGTGATATTCCCGGCCTCAATCGCCGAGTATTGTGCACCGACGTAATCGCCGTCATTAAACATCGCCAGATGAAACGGCGCAGGTGCGCGGCATTCCCACAGTCGTAACGGGTAGACGCTGTGATTCTGATAGCCGATCACCGGCAGATCCCAGGCGATCCCTTCCACTTGCATGTCCGGCACCCAGCGACGACGCTCGGCACCAGTTTCATCGGTATAAACTTCTACCTGACCAAAGAAACCCACTTTCTGGTTCAGTTCCGGACGCTGTACCTCCCACGGATACCCTTCCTGACTGCGCCATGCATCCGGGGCTTCCATCTGACGGCCACCTTCGAATGACTGACGGAACAAACCGTACTCATAATGCAGACCATAACCCACGGCCGGGAATTCCTGCGCTGCCAGTGAATCCATAAAACACGCAGCCAACCGGCCCAGTCCGCCGTTACCCAGTGCCGGATCCCGCTCTTCTTCCAGCAAATCCGTCAAGTTCTGACCGAACGAGGCCATCACTTCTGAGACCGACTCATACAGGCCAAGGCTGATCAGATTATTCCCGGTCAGACGGCCAATCAGGAATTCCATCGAAAGGTAATTCACGCTGCGACAAGATTCGGCAGCCAGTTGCTGTTCGGTGTCAATCAGGTTGCCCGTACTGATTTCAGCCAGCGCACGGCTCATCGCCAGATACCAGTGACGCGGCGTCGCCGTCGCAGGTGTCTGCGCATAAGTGGTCAGGAGATGTTGTTCAACCGAAGTCTGAAATGCGGCCTTATCGAAAAGCGCCTGAGTTTGCTTTTGCATCATGGGTTTCTCGCTGTCGGGTTAATCTTCAAAAATGAAAAAATCTGATGCTCATGCTGCCTGTGGCACTGTGGAAAAACATCCTCCTGAATCAATCCGCTTGAGGGAGGAGTCACAGGGCGTAGTCTGCCCGGCAGTCGAAAATATGTGACAATTTTCTGAATTTTCTCCTGTTCAGAACCACTTACGCTGACTTTCGTCACAAAACCCGGGGTCTTTGCGCTTGTGCAAAGCTGCTGCGAAAAATAACGTTGTCGGTATTAAAGTGTGATCAGTCACTTACTTTAAGGGATGAGACAGCAAGAATTGCTGATTTAGTCTGCGAGTCAGGTGATGATAAAAATGCGCTGACACGATAAACCATCACAAGATAGATAAATCAGAATTATGTGGATACCTTCGAAGCTGACCCGCCCTGCACGGCTACACAACGCCATTTTACGACCTCGAGTGCTGGACCTGCTGCAACACGCCCCAGCATACCGACTGGTGCTGTTCCGCTCTCCGGCGGGGTATGGCAAAACCACAATGGCAACACAGTGGCTGAATGAGCATCCGCATACCGGCTGGTTTAATCTGGATGACAATGACAACGATACCTTCCGGTTTGCCAATTACCTGCTCCAGGCGCTGAACAAAGCCACACAGGATGCCTGCCTGAAAACCAAAGCCATGGCAGAAAGGCGACAGTTTGCCTGTCTCAGCACCCTGTTCGGGGAACTGTTTGCAGAACTGCAAGACTATCCGCATCAGACCTATCTGGTGCTCGACGATTATCACGTCATCAACAATGAAGATATCCACGACGGCATGCGCTTCTTCCTGAAAAACATGCCTGATGAACTCACCCTGGTTGTGACCAGTCGTAGCCAGCCACCTCTTGGGACGGCAAACCTGCGCGTCCGGGATTTACTGATCGAGGTTGATCACCAGTGGCTGGCATTTGATGAAGAAGAAACCACCCGTTTTTTCAACAAACGTGTCGCAAGTGAACTGGAAACAAGCATTCTCAGCAGCCTGCGTACTCAGGTTGAAGGCTGGCCTTCAGCCCTTCAGCTCATCGCCCTGCATGCCCAGCAGCGTCCCAACCATTTAGCTGAGTCGGCCCTGTCGCTGGCAAATTTTAACCGTAGTCATTTGTGGGACTATCTCGCGGAAGAAGTTTTTGATCTGCTGGATGAGGACACCCGCACTTTCCTGTTGCAGTGCTCAGTACTGGACATGTTCAATGCCGAACTGGTGATGGACTTAACCGGTCGCAGTGACGCCCTGATGAAACTGGAACTGTTGAACCGCTACGGTCTTTTCATCAGTCCGTTGGAAGGAGCGGATAACTGGTATCGCTTCCACCATCTCTTCGCCGAGTTTTTACGTCACAAGCGCCATGCCCATATGCCTGAGCAGCGCAAGGCGCTGCATCACAAAGCAGCGCAAGCCTGGCTGAACCAGAACAGTCCGCAACAGGCGTTGCACCATGTGCGCAAAAGTAACAATCATGCACTCATGGTGACGATTCTCTCTGATCATGGCTGGAATATGTTCCATCATGGTGAACTGAAACTGCTGGAAGAGTGTCTTGCTTCACTGGATAAATCAATGCTGTTCCGCAGCCCACGCCTGATTCTGCTCAGACTCTGGCTGGTTCAGAGCCAGCACCGCTATCATGAAGTCGGAGATTTAATCACAGAATCTGAAGCCGAAATGCAGGCCAACGACATCGTTTTTGACGATGCCCTCCAAGGGGAATTGAATGCGCTTCGGGCGCAGGTCGCGATTAATCAGGGCCAGCCTGAAGAAGCATTGCTGTTGTCTGAACAGGCACTCGGTCAATTACCGGCCACCACCTACCGCAGCCGGATTGTCGCGACCTCTGTCGTCGGCGAAGTCCACCACTGTCTGGGGAATCTCAGTCGCGCACTGCCAATGATGCAGCAGACTGAAAAAATGGCCCGGCAATACCACGTCTACCATCAGGCATTGTGGGCATTACTACAGCAGAGTGAAATTCTTCTGGCTCAGGGGGCCGTCCAGCCTGCGTTTGAACTGATTGAGCAGGCGTTTAAGCTGGTGAAAGATCAGCAACTCCATCAAGTGCCATTGCATGAGTTCCTGCTGCGATTGAAAGCGCAAATTCTTTGGTGCTGGAACCGGCTCGATGAAGCTGAAGAAGCTGTTTTCAAAAGCCTGGATGTGCTGGCCCCTTATGACGATACGAAATCCTTACAGGCTTATTCGATGCTGGCCCGCATCGCGATTACCCGTGGAGAGCAAGACAAAGCGGCCCGGTATCTGCAACGCTGTAATGAGCTGATGGAATGTGCCGATTACCATATTGACTGGTGCGCGAATGCCGATATTGCCAATCTGTTGTACTGGCAGCAGATCAACGATCATGACAGTGTCAGTCAATGGCTGCGTCAGGCGGTCGAACCGGATGGTTCCTGTAACCATTTCCAGCAGCAACAATGGCGCAACTTAGCGCTGGCCAACTTAATCACAGGTCAAATCACACAGGCTCAGAACATACTCACCCTGTTGCTGGAAAGCTGCGATAAACATCAGCTCGTAACCGACCGCAACCGGAACCTGATTCTTCAGACGGTCATCAGCAAACATGCCGGCGATCGTCCATCTGCGCTCGCACACCTGGCTGAAGCGCTACGCCTGACCAACAGTACCGGCATGGTCGGCAATTTCCTGATTGCTGCCAATGATATTCAGGATCTGCTTCAGGAACTGGTGGATGAAAAAATGCTGAATGAACTGTCACTGCATCGCGCCCGCCAGTTACTGCGTGAAATGAGCAGTAAAGAGCGCCATCGTCTGGTGCATTTTGATGAGGCATTTGTCGAAAAACTGCTGAATCTGCCTGATTTACCGGAACTTGTTCGCACCAGCCCACTGACACAACGGGAATGGCAGGTGCTGGGGCTGATTTACACCGGATACAGTAATGAGCAAATCGCCTCAGAACTGGATGTAGCTGCGACAACCATCAAAACCCACATCCGGAATCTGTATCAGAAACTGAATATTGCCAACCGCAGTGAAGCCATTGAAACCGCGCAGGAACTGCTTGGGCTGATGGGCTATCAATCTGCCTGATCGGTCATCCATCTGATTCAGTCACAGGGGGAGGACACTCCTCCCCCTGTCTCATCCCGACGCTGTGCCCCCATATCAGCCCGTTATCAGCGCCTCGGTTGCGATTGCCTGAATCTTTTTCGGGAAACTCTCAGCCCAGGACAGCACAGAGGTATGATGTTCGCGAATCAGTTCACCAGATGCATACGGCTTATCGTGAGTCGTATGCGCATCTGAAACCAGTGCCACGCCATAGCCTAAGCAGGCTGCCCGGCGTGTGGTGGTATCCACGCAAAAGTCTGTCGCATAGCCACAAATGACCAGTTCCTCGATCCTAAGCTGATCCAGTGTCGCTTTCAGTTCGGTATTCAGAAATGAGTCTGGGGTTGTTTTTCGAATATAACGATCACCCTCCACCGTCACTAACGCACGATGCAATTGCCAGCCCTCCGTCTGATAGGCAATTTCAGTGCCCGGTTCTTCATGCTGTATAAAAATCACAGGCAGCGATTTTTCTCTGGCCCATGCCGTTAGCTGGTTGATTCGGGAAACCACAACATCCCCTTCAAATGGCTGCGGCTCAGGCTCAAAACAGATGCGCTGTACGTCGATCACAAGCACGGCTTTTTTCATGGTGTGTCCTTACAATGAATTTGACAATGAGTTTTGGAATAGGCAGAAAATGCTTTTGTATCAGGTCATTGCTGATGGTGCAATGGGGGCTGAGCATCCAGAAATATGTCATCAATCGCATTACAAGATGATGCCTGTTCTGAACCATCAAAATTTTCGAATAAATACTTCACTTTCATCCGCTGGCTTTTATTCTCGACAGAGATAAGATGCAGACATGAACGCACAAAAGGAGAAAATGATGTTTCACGCCCACGTATATTTTGATTTATCACAGCAAGCGTTAGCCGAACAGGTTCGTCAAAAAATTATGGTGGAACGAACAGATGATATTCTGGCTATTTTCCCGCTGGTTCCAAGACGAGTTGGCCCGCATGATAAGCCGATGTTTGAAATGCACTTTGCCGATAACAGGACGGGCTTTGTCGATTGGCTGGACCAAAACAGAGCGGGATTGTCTGTTCTGATCCATCCGGTTTCGGCCAATGAACTGGCTGATCATACGGTTCATGCGAGCTGGTTAGGACAGCAGCTACCTGTACACACTGAAATTTTTACAGTGTCACCGTGATCTTCTCGGCCAGAGACATTGCCAGATTGTTGTCATAGTACGCCGCTTCATTAATAAAATGCGGATACGCTTCGTAGTGACCCTCCCAATGTATCTCGGTCCCATCAAATAAAGTGAAGATTGGGTCGCCGCCATGCAAGGGTTTGAAGTCGTTGTCCTGTACATGTTTATGCACCATACCGATACGTTCACCTTTCGCATTTTCAGGTAGCTTTAACGTTTCGGTATACCGGTATGCTTCGTAAGTTTCAGGCAGCGCTGGCAGTTCGCCTTGATTATACAAATCGACAAAGTCGAGAATGTGACCCGTCATGGCATCCATCCAATCCAGCACATCCTGACGAATCACAGACTGCGGCTGCGGGCCGATTTCGACAATCACCCCCTGCGCGGCAATAGAGCTGACAAACTTATGATCGGCCAGTGGGATCTGATCTTCAAAAACAACCACGGCTTCCGGCATCCGGGCTTTCACATAAGCGCCCATTTTGATGTTGAAGTCATCCGACTGAAGCACAATCAGCGTCGGCCCCATGTTACTGGTTGTATTGTGTAAATCGATGATGAAATCTGTCTTGGCGTTGCCTTTTGGCCCCAAAATTTCATTCATCACTTTAGCCCTGCTCTGTTCGTAATTCGCCAGCTCAGGGTTTGCCAGATCTTCGACCGCAAACTGACGGTTCAGATCACTATCGACATAGCGTTTGTTCTCTTCATGCGCTTTTGGGTTCGCAAACAGCGTCTGCGTTGTAAAAGTATCTCGGGTAATGCGCTGCGGGTTTTGCTGCCATTGGCGCAATAGGTAAATACCACTGAATTCATTGCCGTGCGTGCCGCCCACGACTGCGACAGAATTAATGCTTTTCATCCTTGTCATCACCACTTGGAATCATCAGAAAATTTGAAGAGGCTCTCAGTATGCCAGCCTTCCCCATGCGAATAAACAAGCATTTTAAAAGACTTTTTATTTCACCTTCAGTATTTCACTTTGCTTCGCATCGACTTCACCTGACCCCGCTGCGATTTCTGATCCATACGACGTTGCTGAGAGGCCCGGGTTGGCTTGGTTGCTCTGCGTTTCTTTTCCTGCTTCATCGCCAACTGAATCAATTGCTGGAGTCTTTGCAAAGCATCTTCTCTGTTTTGTTCCTGTGTCCGGAACTGCTGGGCCTTAATAATGATCACCCCGTCTTTGGTGATCCGTTGATCAGACAGGCTCAATAACTTTTCTTTATAGATGGCAGGCAAGCTGGAGCGCTGGATATCAAAACGCAGGTGAATTGCGCTGGAAACTTTATTGACGTTCTGACCACCGGCTCCCTGAGCACGAATTGCTGAAATTTCAATTTCCCAGTCAGCGATCTGAACGGTATTCGAGATGTGTAACATAACGCTCTTTCTAATGTGACGACGCTCTTTCTATTGTCTGAATCCACCGTCAAATGTCCAGTGAAACAAAGCCTCTGAACGTTAAAGACATTCTGTGATCTTCTCTGCATCTCACACATGGTGACATTCATCGTTCCTCTGACACAGCGTATCCTGTCCTTCACGAATGACTCCTTTTGTTTGACATCAATCATTTATGGATACAGTACTACATTATTTAGCTGAATCTGGTCAGTGGATGCGCCCCTGGATCAGTGATATTTCAATGGCGATGATGGCATGTTTGCTTGTGGTATTCGGTTCCGATATCAACATGATCTTGAGACGTTACCTGTCGGGAACCAACTTTCTCATTCGCACCTGCGCATTTATTTTCGTCAATGCTTTTGGCTACGGTCTGTTGATTGTTGCCGTTTCTCCGTGGCTCGCTACAAAACTGACTGGGTTAAGCAATCTCTGGCTGCTGACTGTCGTGCTTGGCACCTTTGTGTTGCTTGGTACTTGGGCACAGCGAAATAATCAGGTCTGAAAAACGTCTTGGACTGGCATCTGTCACTTCAGATGTTTGACGCAAACCACATCGCGGATTTTACAGATACGAACGGTCCTTCGGTTGGGCCGTTTTTTCAGCAAAGATCACTCATCAGGGTCTCATATTCATCCTCGGCTTCATCAATCAGCCGAGTAAGCTCTTTGGCATCCTGACCAGAGAGTTCAACATGCCAACAAAGCTGCTTTGGCCTGTCGTGTTTCTGACAGACAAGGACAGTGACTTTCCCTTTGTCTTGAAAGCATAAATCTTCAAAATCGCCGTCAAGCTCACGTTTCTCATCTTTGACATCGATATGAAGGGTCCCGATGGGATTGACTGTCACCAGCGCTTTGGGATGTGTTTTTCCAGCGAGAATATAAGAACAACGTTTGGCAAACATGAGATTTCTCCTGGATATGGGTGGGTGAATTTATATCTAAATTATAGTATTACCCACCACCCCCTCCAGCGTAGATCTAAAGTTGATTGATGTAGCGCAAAGTCTGTCGTTTAAAGCCAGGATCTAACGGTGTAAGCGACTGAAGTGCGCCTCAGGATATCAGCATAGGGGAAGTGGACAGACACATACACTCAGAATGACACTGATCGCCAAATACAAAATAAATGGCACCGCTTGGCACGACCTCAAAGACCTATCAATAAATTGCAGCCAAACCGTAAATCCTCATATTTGAGACGGATCACATTTTCCGTTTTTTTATACATCAACCAATCAACTCCTTTAGTCAACACTATTAATTCCCTAAGGCCACGAAAGGGATTGTAATTTACCATATCGTAAGTGTCTAATTCATCAATAAAAAACATCCCTAAATCAGTTCTTGTCAAGAGTTGTATTTCATTTTTACTAATGGTCTGATGTGCGTATCAATTGACCATTGATTATCCAATTATCTTATTTATGGAGTGCAATTATGGCAGAATTATCAATAGAGGTTTTTCCTGTTGATAACGGAGATATGACCCTAATCACCACCAAAAATAACAAAAAGATCTTGATTGACTGCTATCGAAGATCAGGCTCTGACTACAAATACTTAGAAGATCGCTTGAGAGATCACCTGAACACTGACGAAGATGGCCGACTTTTTGTGGATGTGTTTGTTCTTACACACCCTGATGCAGATCACATAACCGGATTTGACACCATGTTCCATACTGGTGATCCAGATAGCTGGAGTAAAAAGTCCAATAAAATCATCATCCACGAAATTTGGTCATCACCTCGTGTATTCCGTCGAGCGACCTCAAAAAATGCTGATGGCAACAACACGCTTTGCGACGATGCAGTAAAATTCAACACAGAAGCTAAGCGTCGAGTTAAGCTCTATCGTGAAAACGAAAAAATTGGCGAAAAAGGTAATCGAATTCTCATCCTTTCTTCTGATGAAGATGGTAAAACTGATGATATCGAGAATATTGTTGCCGACCTTTACACCTCATTCCATGGCAAGTCCGGCATAGATGACGACTCTCTCAGTGCATTCTTGCTTGGTCCTGCTGACAAACAGGAGGTAGCCGAAGACGAAGAGGAGCTAACAAAGAACAACTCCAGCGCAATTATCCGCTTCGATTTAGGTAATACAATCCAAGATAAAAAATCTGGCTCTGATGTACACTACACGCACTCATTTCTTGTTGGCGGGGATGCAGAAGTAAAGTGCTGGGAAGTACTTCACGACAAACTTAAGGATAATGATTGCCTTGATGAGCTTAACTATGACGTTCTTCTGGCACCACACCACTGCTCTTGGCGATCACTATCCAATGACAGCGAGTCTCAATGCGACGATCCTAAGGTGAGCAATTCGGCACACGCAGCTTTGAGTCGCGCAAACGAAGACGCAGTAATCCTTTGCAGCAGTCAAGAGTTCGGAAAGGATAGTAAGACCCCTCCCTCAAAATTAGCAAGAAAAGAGTACGAGAATATCCTCAATGATAAGGATCAGTTTTTTGCCGTGGCTGAAGAAGGGATTGATAGTGATGAGAACCCTAACTCGCTCATGATTACATTCTCAACAGGCACACCAAAGAAGGTGAATAAAACTGAAAATCGTAACTTTTCTAAGGTTACCAACCCAGCAGCGGTTAAGAAAGGCGGAAAGAGCACGTATGCCTAATAATCACTCAGCTTTAGTTGAAAAGTTAGGTGAGTTTCTTTCTGACAGGTATTCGGTTAAGCGGTTATCTGAAGGAGAAATGCAGGGCTTGAGGATTACCTCAAGCCCCTATTTAGCCTATTGGAGAATCGAAACCGATATCAGACACCCTGAAAATGGTAAGGCGATTCAATTAATAGTAGCGGCCAAACCTACTTTTCCCTTCAGCATCCCGAATATCTATACTCACCCCAAACTGGAGGTCTTAAAGTACCCTCACGTTGAAGAGCAAGGCAAGCTTTGTGTTTGGGGTGATGACGTTTCTTTTGATCCGCAAGACATTACCTATATCGAGCATCTAATCAGAGATAGTTGCTTGCTGGTGGAAGAGACAATCTCCGGCAAGCTAGATGATGACTTCAGTAATGGGATGCTTAGCTACTGGGAGCGATCTTATACGACCTATCCAAGAGAAAAGAAAGCGACAAGCTTATGTAACGTCAAAAACCGTACATCTCGACAGATACATGTAGCGTATGACAGCACCAAAGGTGTCATATTTGCTGATACCGAAGATGAGCTTAAGAGATGGCTTACTAATATTGGCCTGAAACCGAGCCGAAAGCTCTGCTCTACCACGTTTCTTCTTAATTTGCCTGACGCTTGGAAGCCATCGGAGTACCCCACGAAAATTGGCGATATTTTATCGATACTGAAAACCCAAGGTGCCGATCACGTTCAAGCGATAGCTGCAATCTCTTACATCATGGGTTCTAATCTCCGAGACCCAGCATTCCTAGTGCAGACCAATACTCCCAATGGAGCAATCATCACTGCGATGAGATGCGTGAGCGGGATTAGCACAAGAGGTAATGCTGGGCAGCACAACCTGCCGTCAGTAAAAGCAGGAAATGGCTTTAGAGATGGACGTATCTTTTTTCGAAACCTTGAAGCTAGGTGTGCACAAATAGGTATCCGTGGAATGGGGGTAGAGCGCAGAGATCCATCATGGGTGCTAGGCAGAGACTCTAACCCATCTCTCCCAGCAACCAGCGGAACTACCATTGGTATTATTGGGCTTGGATCTGTTGGTTCTAGTCTACTCCCTCTACTCATTAAAGCTGGTTTTTGTAAGTTCGTGTTGTGTGACGGGGAGCCACTTGAGGCGGCCAATGTCGGTAGACACCTTCTTGGAATGGACTATGTAGGTATCAATAAGGCCTTAGCATGCGAGAATCATATTCAGAGAAACTACCCTTGGGTAGATGTTCTGTATGCAGGGAGTCATGAATGGTTTGTCGACGAAAAGGCTGTAGAGGAACTGACAACGAAATGTGATTTAGTCATTAGCGCCACAGCTGAGTGGGCATCAGATAAGGCCATACAGGAGATAATAGAAAATAACAGCCTTACGAGCAGTGTTGTTTTTTGCTTTACAGAGGCACACGCTGTAGCTACCCACTGCTATGTCAACAAGGCTGGTAGCTTTAGCTATGGATCTCTATTTGATAACACCGGAGGTCTACTGGATAGCTGTGCCAAATTTGACCACCAAACCATAAAGGAAACGCATTTCTGCGGTGGCATATTCCAGCCATACGGCGGTGTAGAGCTTAGTTTCGGGCATAGCATGATAGTAGAGACTGTCACTGAGCTTGCTTGTGAAGGCATTCAGGATGATAGCTATCGAGTGTGGGTAGGGAGCCGAAAGCTTTTGCAATCAGTAGATGGCCAATGGAATCAGGGTTGGGAACAAAAGCATGGAGAGATCGGAGATGGCTCTAAAATCCTCAAAGTCGTCTAGTCAGGCTGCGCCGATTGAGTTCACTTCCCTATCTTTAGATGGGCTATCGGTGTATTTTTCGAGAAATGCCATCAACCAGTTACACCAGTTCAAGCAAACTGGTAACAAAGATGAGGCTGGTGGTTTTCTGTTTGGGGAAATCCGTTCAGGTGTGGTGACGGTCTTATCTGTATCCTCCCCTAGCCGAGCTGACAAGAGATCTCGCTTTGGCTTTTCATGGAATAAGCGGGAAGCCAACAAGACAATACAGAAGAACTTCAAAAACGGGCTGCACTACCTCGGTGATTGGCATACTCACCCTTGTAGCAATCCAACCCCCTCTTGGGATGACACCCAAGCGATTCGAAGTACCTTCTTAGACTCCGAGCATCAGCTTAATTACTTCATCATGCTTATTCTTGGAACGACGGGGATCGAACAAAGCTATGTCGCTCTAACAGACGGTAAAAAGGAATATCGATTTAATGTTAAGTGAAATTCAACAAGAGCAGCAGGTAGTTGAGCCAGAGCAGCCGAATACCAGACAAGAGCAGCCAGCACAGCTTAAAACCTACACAGGAAGAGATTTGCTCGGTGCTATCGCTGTAGGTATCTATCTTCTTTTGCTGCTAATGGCATCCATAGGGTTCTGGTACTTGATTGCTACTAACGCTCCCCCTCCTTGGATTGTGTCGATTAAGCAAATTATCGGGTGTGTGCTGGTGGCCGTTAGTGGCGGTGTCCTCTATTGCTTGCGAGCGGTGTACCTGAATTACAGTGTAAGAAAGCAATGGGACGAAGTCTGGATTGTTTGGTATTTATTCCGACCTTTTGCGTCCGGCCTAATGGGTTACGTCACTTATCTGGTTATCTCTGCGGGTCTTGTCGCCGTAGGTTCGACTTCAGTTGAGCACCCAGAGACGTTGCTGTATGCCCTATCATTCTTTGCAGGTCTGAATGTAGATGGTTTTTTGAAGAAGTTTGAAGGGCAGGTATCCAGCTCGGTAAAAGTTAAAGAAAGCCGACAAACACAAGGTTCGTAACTTCAGCGGCAGTATCACCATATCCCCGAAAACTACAAACGAGAAAATACGCCAAGGTGAGGGATTTCACACACTTCTCGTTTGGCATTAGAAAAACTATCGAAAGTTCTTGGGTTGAGGGTGATGACGGCTGCTTTCACGAACCACAGCTACGAGCCATGCTGCCGTTCCCAGACTTTAGGATTATGGTGGAACTTCTAGTATCGGCATGATGAACAGATCGTGGGCTTTTCCCCATCGGCCGATAAGATAGTGAGCAACAACAGGATTCAAGTCGCTGCCCTTTTGGCCTGTCACACAGAACTAACTTCAGATAGGCTTCTGACTTTCAGGGATTCGCTTTGAGTCTGCTCATCAACATTGCTGATGGCTCGGGACATTCACGATACTTTCCGGCAATAGCATCACGACAACAGAAAGTAATTCAGGTGAAGCAAAACCATCAACATCATGCCAATGTTCAGGCATTAAAAAAGCCCTCAAACATCATGTTTGAGGGCTTTTTCACTCACCTGTAAGATCATACGACTGAGCAATTACTTCACTGATCGGCATGAACCTTTCGATGTTTTTTATCGACGTTTGTCAGAAGTTCACAGTCAGACCGTCTGTCCCTAAGATCTGATCAAGTATTGTTTGATCAACAATCAGCGTATCACCGGCTTGCTCTGGATCGTCTTCATTTCCGTTACACACCAGATTCAGATCATAAGTATCCAAAGGCAGATAGCCAATAGCATACTGACCCGTGGTCTGATCGACTGCGGCTGATGTCAGTGGTTCATTCTCTGAACCCAAATCGCCAAACTGGCCACCATTGGACAGTGGATAGAGATAAACGAAAGCATTGGATAAATCACTACTGCAGTTCGCCGCATCTACCTTGCCACTAATGGTCGCGACGGATGTGTTCTCAACCACTCGCACCCCACGTGGCTTCAGTTGATAACCATTGGCATTCAGCACCATACTCTTGCGAAGATCAAATTCGATGGTATAAGCCTGTGTTGCATCCGCTTCGACCGTGAAGCCATCCAGCTTCAGTTCTCCGCTTGGAACACGAATCCCTTCCACGGCATCGGTATCTGTCACCACATGGGAATAAGGTGTCCCATCGGTATAACTCCCTTTTTCCAGCACAGACAGACGCATTTGTGTATATTTTCCGGCCAGTAACACTTCATCACTCAGCACCTGCAATGCGTTACTGCCCTGATAATCAAGCAGGTTGATCACCATAAACTCAGGGTTTCCATTCAGATCCAGAGGAATCGACAATCCGTTTGGAATACAAGATGCTGAGCTCTGATCGGCAGCAAAAGATGTGGTTCCCCAAGACGTTTCACTGCCTCCCGAATGGTGAACCGTGATCTTGTTGAAGGCGACACACACGTTCTTCAGACCATCAACGGGTGCATCAGACATACCCAGTGATACCTGACCAGTGGTCTGATCATTTGAATCTGAACCACACCCTGCCAGTACAAGGCTTGCCATACCGGCAATGAATAACTTTTTCATTCGACTGCTCCACATGCTTTTTGAGCAAGCTTAGCGATTGAAGCATGAGAAAACATCCTCTCCGGGAAGAGTTCACAGCAAAATGACAGACAAAGAGCAGGAATGAGCGAGAAGAGAACCAGGTGACTAAAAATGAACCAACGGGAGATTAATCGATCCGCATGCAGCCATGCTGAATGGTACGGGGATTTTCGATACGGTGCAGACAGGAGCCCACAGACTGCAAATCCTGATATTGATATTTCACCACCATTGCAGCGGCAATCAACAACCCAACCAGTGAGAAGCGTGTCAGCCAAAGCCACTGTCTTTGCAATGCGATCGCAAGGGTGATTAAACACACTGCGACGATCAACAGCAAACTTGGCGAAATAAAACCAGAAAGCACGCTCACAACCTCAAAAACTTGCAAAGTGGCAAAATAATACGGTGTTAAAGATAATAGTTAAAGAAAATTTCTGCATATTTACACTTCGCACAATCCCTTCACAGAATAGGACATTTGACCACTTCCGCACTCTTGAATCATGATCGCAATTACAGCGCTAAAAAAGAAAAAAGCCTCGATTTTTCAAGGCTTTTATGTGCAACACTCACCAATGATTCAGCAATTTAAATCACCAATCCACCATCAATTTTCAGCGTTTGACCCGTGATAAAGGATGATTGTTCACTGGCCAGAAACAGCGCGCCATTTGCAATATCTTGCGGTTTTCCCATCCGCTGAAGCGGCGTTTTAGATTTCATATAATCCAGAATTTTCTCAGGCAGGTTCACCGTTAACGGTGTTTCAATAAACCCTGGCGCAATACAGTTCGCTCTGACCTGCGCCCCTTTTCGGGAAAATTCCTTTGCCCAGCCTTTGGTCATCGCAATCACGCCGCCTTTTGTCGCCGCATAATTACTCTGACCGATATTACCGTCCGTGCCCACAACGGAAGACATGGTGATAATTGAGCCACTTCCTGTTTCCATCATGAGCGGCGCAACCGCCTGCGTCATGTTGAACACCCCTTTCAGGTTCACGTCTATCACCATATCCCACTCTTCAACCGACATTTTCTCAATCAGGTTATCTCGAGTGATCCCAGCGTTGTTGACCAGCACATCAACACGACCGAATTCTTTGGTGATGTCATCAAGAAAGCGATTTATTGCTTCCCGATCACAGACATTCAGCTCAATGGCCTTCACATTTTTGTAAGTTTTCTCCAAATCAGCCATTGCAGCCGCGTTCATATCACAGGCATACACGATTTCTGCCTGATGCCTGGCAAAGGTCTCCACAATACAACGGCCTATGCCCTGCGCGCCTCCCGTTACAATGCAAACCTTGTTGTCTAACATAGTCTTTCCCTCTTGGTTCGAAATGCCGAAGTGAAAATCGAATACAGTGCGGGCACACCGCTTCCCTGCTCACTTCATTCAATCCTGATTTTAGATGAAATAAATCAAATGATTACACTCAAAGCTGCAATTCACCTTTGCGATCCCCCGGCAGATGTCACCTAAAATTCTGCCGAATCATTGATTTATCCAACTACAACTGCCCCGCGATTATCGTCAAATGAAAGTGAGAGCGGCAGAAGACATCATCATTTTCTGACACAAGGTCAATTTTCTCTGTTTCTTATTTAACAATGACTTATTGCAAACATTCCAGGCTTCATCAACTCTTCACTGGTATTGAACCAAGCCTTTGCTATAAATATAAGAAAGGAATTGAACAAGGATCTGTTGCAGAGCATGCTCGATAAAGTAGTTTTTTTTCTACATGTAGTGCGAAGTGGTTCACTGAGTGAAGCCGCGAAGCAGTACGGAATATCTGCGTCTGCCGGCAGCCGCTGGCTCACTGAGCTTGAAGAAAGCATGGGGGTCAGCTTACTCAAACGTACAACCCGAAAAATATCACCCACACAGGCTGGGCAGCGACTATATGACCGATTCAGCCTGATTAACAGCCAGATCAATGATGTCTTTAATGAAGTGCAAAACCTCAGTAATGAAGATAAAGGCTTAATACGGGTTGCCAGTACGCCTCTGTTCGCCAAGTATTATCTCAGTCAGATCATTGGGGAGTATGTTCAGATTCATCCGTCGATCAATTTTGTCGTCATCGAGACCGCTTTTGAAGTTGATCATGTCCATGATGTCGATTTTGCCATTCGCGCGCATGCTACTTACCGGGGTTTGCAGGATAAAGACAGTTTATTGGTGAAACGTTCTCTGCTCCGTGAACCCTTAGTCGCCTGCTGTTCGCCACATTATATTGCTCAGCATGGCGAACCCATTTTACCCGATGAGCTGAAAAGCCACTTTTGTCTGTATGCCACCACGCTCGTTGGGGGGAATAAATGGATATTCGAGCAGAACGGTGAATATAACACGGTTGAAATTTCGCAAACGGTAGAGGCCGACGACAGTGAAATTTTAAGAAATATTGCTCTGGCTGGCGGTGGTATCGCTTACCTGCCCTATAGCCTTGTTTGCCATGACTTAAAGGAAGGTCGACTGCAACCGATTCTCAAAAATTATGTCAACAGCCAATTTGAACTGAATCTTTACTTTAAGCCCCGCAAATATATGCCCGCCCGTTGCGTCAATTTTAAAGATTATTTAATCGGACGCGTTCAGGAAATGGAGCACCAGAACAAAAAAGGCCTGAAGCAACAAGAACCAGCACAAATGATATTCGAATGAAATATCCCGGTGCTGGTCGCTTCACTTTGATTCTACTGAGCAATCATGCTCAGCTCGATGGCAGACTACTTCGTGAATTTGAAGAACTGTAGCTGATGGGCCATATTCTCTGCTAATTGTGAAATTTCGCGGCTGGAAGCTGCACACTGACTGATGCCTGTTGCATTCGTCGAAACAATATCATGAATATTGGCCAGGTTTTCATTGATTGTTTGTGTTACTTCAGTCTGCTGTTCTGACGATTCCGCGACCTGATGGTTCAAATCACCAATTTCGGTAATCGCTGCTTTGATATTCCCCAATGCCTGCGATGCTCTTTCCTCAAGATGCATATTATTTTCCAAGAGTTCAGCCATGTTGTTCATCGATTGACTGGCTGACTGCGAACGCGTCTGAAGTTCTTCAATGATGTTTTGAATATCACCGGTCGACTGCTGGGTTCTGGCTGCCAGTTGGCGCACTTCATCTGCGACCACCGCAAAGCCTCGCCCGCTTTCCCCTGCTCTGGCTGCTTCAATGGCTGCGTTCAAAGCCAGTAAGTTTGTTTGCTCAGAAATAGCATGAATCACTTCGAGCACACCGGCAATCTGAGCCGAAGCCTGCTCCAGTTCTTCAATTTCAACGACAGCTGCGCCAACACCCTGACTCATCTGCTGCGTTGCCTGAGAGACTTGCCTGAACATCTGTTCACCTTCATCCGTGATCTGAACAGCAACTTTCGCACCCTCATCGGCCTGAAATGCTATGCCTGAGACCTCTCTGGCTGAGGTTGCCAATTCTTCGATGGCCGAAGCGATTTGTTCGATTTCACGGCTCTGACGTACGGCATTGTGCTCTGATTCTTTCATCACGGTTGCCAGTTCGGCTGTTGATGCTGCGGTGTTATCACCAATATGACGCAGACCGGAAACAATTGAGCGAAGATTCGCTGCCATTGAATCGATATTTTGTCCCAGCTTGCTCAGCTCATTTGTGCCCGGCAAATAGGCAGAGATTTCTAATTCACCTTTAGAAAACTGCTGCACCTGCCCACTCAATGCAGACAGCGGGCTTGCAATAAAACCCGATAAAATCCAGCCAGTCAATAGGCCAACAACAATGGTGCCAACACTGGCCAACAGGCTCCAAACCTGAACATCATCATGATGAGCAACCTGTTGGTCTCTGTACTCTGCCGATAAAACATTCAGCTTCTGAGAGAGTGTCTGAATCCGCTGAATCAGTACATTGCCTTTATTGCGATAAGGAATAACGTATGCGTTGAAATCCTGATCAGACATGCTGCCGTTATGCCGCTGTTTCAGCACATCAAGCATCGTCTGACGACTGTAGCTCAGGTAATCGTCCACCGCCGCTTCAAGCGAAGCCAGTTCTGATGCTGCTCCCTGAAAGTGCTTTAACGCAGGGAGTAATTGCTTAATCTCGGTTTCCCGCTGAACCAGGGTATTTCTGAGGGTACTGAGTTGCGTTTCATCATAAAGTGCATAAATTGCAGCGACACGCATTGCATAGGTGCTTTCAATCAATTGAGCGACATCATCTTTTAAAGATAACGATTGTTGAGAAGCTGAGTTTAATTCACTGACAGTATCATCCAATACCTTTTCAGATAAAACCACGGATACCAGTAATAATATCGCCGATATTATTACTGGAGTAAGAACCTGATTTCGAATGGATATTCCTTTCAGCATGAGCTTAAACCCTTATCATTGAATATTTGCAATGCGTATAAATATTAAACTTAAAATCAAGTTATTATTCATAACTTGAGATGAATATCAACAATTAATAAGGTTGTAAGTAGTATAAAAGATAATTATAAAAAAGCGTTATCTAAAGTGAAATAAATATCTGTTTTATTCAATAAACTAAATTAATAAATTTATTACGGATTTCAAATTCGCTACCAACATTTCTGACAAGCATTTGAAATGATCGACTTTGATGATTTCAGAGACATGCTTTTGAACGCGAACGAAAACCGTACCGCATCCAGAAGAGGCAATTCATCCGTCGCTGGATGCATTGTTCGCCTCACCGATTCAACGATTCGCTTGCCCACCACAGAATTTCACAGAGAGCACTGACATTACCAGGACAGGCATCCTGAAAGCGCTGGGGATAACGCTACATCATCACGCGATTTCAGATACAAAAAAACCGGGGTTTCCCCCGGTCTTTGATATCTCGACTATTTCACTTTGATGTGAATCAGTCAAAACTTGGTTTGCTGCGTTCCTGACGCTGACCGTGGTTACGCTCACCACGGAAACTGCCACGATGATCGCCACCACGATTACGGTCAAAGCGACGCTCACCTTCGCGACGATTACGGAAACCGCCTTCACGCTGGCCACCTTCGCGGTTGCCACCACGTCGGAAACCACCATCACGATTGCCGCCATCACGACCGCCACGGCGATGCTCACGCAACACGTTATCTTCAACAACCACAGCTTTCACTTCGTTCTGGCGAATACGAAGTTTCTTCAGTTGCGAAACAACCTCTGAACTCATCTTCTTCGGCAGCTGAACATAAGTATGTTCAGGCGCCAGCTTAATCGCACCAATGAAGTCTTTGCTCAGGCCCAGCTCGTTTGCAATCGCGCCAACGATGTCTTTCACCTGAACGCCTTGCTCACGGCCAACCTGCAACTGATACGTATCCCAGTCTGCAGCATTGTACTGACGACGCTCACGACGTTCGCCGCGTTCACCACGCTCGCCCCGCTCTCCGCGTTCACCACGGCGATCACGACGTTGTTTTTCACGCTCGATCGCAGCAATCATCGGGTCTGGACCTTTGTAGAACAGAGGACGATTGCCTTGCTGGCGTTTCAGCAGAATTGCAGCCAGGGTGGTCGCATCAACTTCAACAGATTCTTGCAGTTTTTCAATCAGCTCAACAAAAGCTTCCAAACTTGCACTTTCTTTCTGCTCTTCCAGTTCCTTACCCAGTCGATCCAGACGCGCCAAAGCAACATCGTCACGCATCGGAAGCTGAATTTCTTCCATACGAGACTTCGTAACACGCTCAATGGTACGCAGCATACGGATCTGGTTAGTACGAACCAGCAGAATTGCTTTACCTTTACGTCCTGCACGACCCGTACGACCGATACGGTGGATGTAAGATTCTACATCAAACGGAATATCGTAGTTGAATACGTGTGTAATACGCGGAACATCCAGACCACGGGCAACAACGTCAGTTGCAACCAGAATGTCGATCACACCACGTTTGATATGATCAACGGTGCGCTCACGCAGAGACTGTGGAATGTCACCGTGCAGTGCCGCAGCTTTGAAGCCACGAGACGACAGCCAGTCGGCCAGACGCTCGGTATCCTGACGAGTACGAACGAACACGATGGATGCGTCAGTTTCTTCAGTTTCCAGCAGACGAATCATTGCTTCGTCTTTCTCTACGCCTTTCACGACCCAGAACTGCTGTTCTACTTTCGCAACAGTACGGTTTTCACCCGCAACGTCAATGCGTGCAGGCTCACGCAGGAAACGATCAACGATTTCCTTCACCATTGGAGGCATGGTTGCAGAGAACAGAACGCGCTGAGCAGATTCTGGTGCTTGCTCCAGGATCCAGGTCACGTCGTCAACAAAGCCCATTTTCAGCATTTCATCGGCTTCATCCAGAATGAAGGTATGTACTTCATCCAGATGCAGACGATCGCGGCTGATCAGGTCTTTCACACGACCCGGCGTACCCACAACAATGTGAGCGCCAGATTTCAGAGCACGCATCTGGTCTACGATAGATGCACCACCGTAGATTTCCAGAACCTTCAGGCCCTGAATGTTTTGACCCAGATTCTTGATCTCAGCAGCAACCTGAATCGCCAGCTCACGAGTCGGAGCCATCACGATTGCCTGCGGCTTATGTTGCTTTAGGTTAATCTTATTTAACAGAGGCAGAGAGAATGCTGCCGTCTTACCTGTACCTGTCTGAGCCTGACCCAGCGCATCAGTACCTGTAAGCAAAAGAGGAATAGAAGCCGCCTGAATAGGAGTCGGCGCTACGAAGCCCATCGCGTCAAGTGCGGATAAAATAGTGTCGGCCAGTTCTAACTGGCGAAATTCTGTAACAGATTCTTGCATTGGGATCCCAATAGATGATGGAACGAAAACGGGGCCCCTTTGCCTTTTAACACGGTTCAGCAACTGTATCCACAAGCATGGGCCTCGACTAAGGCGCGCATTGTGCGCTATTCAGGGCTGAATTACCAGAAAAAATTGATTGATGTCACAAATTAAAACTTAAGCATGTATTAATTATTCAATCAGCTTGCGATATGTACACCTTGGTAGGCTTTTTCTGCCTTCATGGTGTCATCCCATTGAAAGTATTGATTCCTTCCACGCTGTTTTGCCAGATATAAACCCTGATCAGCACCTGCCAGCAACATTTCTTCCTGAGTCTCAGACGAAGGCACCCGGGTATACAGCCCCATGCTGATACTGATTGTCCCCTCCCGCGTTCCAGAATGAGGAATCCCCAGTTGCAGCACAGCGTTCAGCATGTCATCGGCCAGTACACGAACTTCATT
The DNA here is from genome assembly GCF_000695255.1 of Photobacterium galatheae. Lineage (GTDB taxonomy): Bacteria > Pseudomonadota > Gammaproteobacteria > Enterobacterales > Vibrionaceae > Photobacterium > Photobacterium galatheae. Next base: position 62,338 of record NZ_JMIB01000019.1, read on the forward strand.
GGCAGCCGTATTCGGAAGCAGGCAGACAAACTCCTCTCCGCCATAGCGGCTGAACACCGCTTTTTCATGATGATGCGCCAACTTTTCCAGCGTGACCGCAACTTGCTTGAGGCAGACATCGCCTCTCTGATGACCATAAGTATCATTAAAGGCTTTAAAATGGTCGACATCCAGAATAATGATACTTAAAGGTAATTGCTTACGACTGGCCACCTGCCAGTAGCGTTTCAGGGTCAGATCAAAGAAACGTCGGTTTGCGACACCGGTTAATCCATCTTGCATCGACCATGCTTCTAACCGCCGATTGGCTTCTTCCAAGGCTTTATTCGTCTGTTGCAGTTCCTGAGTGCGCAGTTGAACCCGCTGCTCAAGTTCAGCATTTAACCTGGTCAGCGCCTCATGACTCCGTTTAATCACGATTTGCTGCCCCAATGCCGCACCAAACAGTTTCATGATTTCTTTCTGGTGCTCAGTCAGGCTCCGTTGACTGATCAGGTTATCTGCAGCAACCCAGCCGATACAGTCATCACCGTTCCACATTGAAATCATGGCATTCCAGCCCGTGCCAACCTGTTGTGTCCCAAAATAAAGGGGGGCATTCTCCTTCACGACCACAACATCTTTCCGGCTCAATGCTTCATGCACCAACGGATGATCCGGAATATCACTAACAAAGGAATAACGAGACACCAAATTGCCTTCCGGGTCAGTTCCATAGGTCCCTTGCATGGTCGCGTTTTGAATATCTGTCAGAAATACCGCCAGACGGTCAATCCCGAGTTTCTTTCTGCCGAGTTCAATTGCCGTTCTATATAAACTGTCGAGATCACTGGCCTCAGCCAATGACAACGTCACTTCGTGAAGCTGCTTTAATAAAGAGAGGTATTCACGCAGGGAGTAATTCCGTACTTCTAACTCAGCCTCAACACTTCGACGACTGATATTATGGGTCAGCGCTTCTTCTCGGAGCATGTGCACACTGATATCAGATGCAATCAGCAATAAAACCCGTTCAAAAGCTTGCAAGTTGGCATCCAGCCGCTCGGGGTGCTGCGTTTCTGCATACAGATAAGCGACCGGCTTCTCATGCATGATGATCGGGAAAAGCACCCGTCGCCATTCCGTTGGTTTGTTCGACCAGATTGCCTTAAAGGGTTTTTGCGCAACGGTACTGATAGCTTGCCTGAGCTGCTTCACTTCAAGCAGATGCTCAGGCGGCACACCATTATAGTTAGAGAGCGACAAAGGATGCAGATAATACTTAAACTCTTCATTTCCCATCCAGCTGGCCAGCACACGGGTCTGCCCTTCCTGCTCCACTAAGAGTGTCAGGTAAGTTAAATCCAGCGTGTGATGCAATGCTGACAGCAAACGATGGCACCAACGCTCCATGTTTGCCTGACGGGCAAGCGTATCAACAAGTTTATCCAACTCATCGTTGAGTTTAAACGGCATGCTTTTCCTTCGACAGTCTGTCTTCATTCATTTGATTGGTGTGAAACAAAATACAAAATACTCCAAGTTGAAGATAATAACGACCTTCATGATGCACTTCGAAACCATGAATGTGATTTTCTACGATATTTGTGACCAATAATTTATCGAAAACGTTTCGCTAACGGCATCCGACTAAAATGAATTTACCCACTATTGACACATATATTACTGACACCTAAATCAATGATCCGTTCTATTCCGTTGGTGCAGACATCAGACAAGTCGTTCAAGATACATTCAGCTTGAGGGGAAAGGTGGCAGCTTAACCGTTTCAGCACTTGATCAGGCTGCCGAAAAGATGGATTACCCTTGGTTTTAGGCCTGTTAATCCGTATAGTGTGACGGTTCATAATCCGGGACCAGGCATAATGTTTCAAGATAATCCGCTTTTAGCACAACTGAAAAAACAGATTCAAGAATCACTTCCAAAGAAAGAAGGCCAGATTAAAGCAACCGATCGCGGTTTTGGTTTTCTGGAAGTTGATGGCAAAGACAGCGTCTTCATTCCGCCTAACTATATGAAAAAAGTGATGCACGGTGACCGTGTTGTTGCTGTCATCCGTACAGAAAAAGAGCGTGAAGTTGCTGAACCTCAGGAATTGGTTGAACAGTTTCTCACCCGCTTCATCGGCCGGGTTAAACTGATCAAAGATCGTCTGAATGTTGTCCCTGATCACCCACAGCTGAAAGATGCAATTAAAGCACGTACGGTGAAAGGTCTGAACCCGGAAACACTGAAAGAAGGTGACTGGGTTGTTGCGCATATGACACGCCACCCGCTCGTGGGTGATAACAAAACCTTCTTCTGTGAAATTAAAGAAAAAATTACAGACAGCGAAGACAAAATTGCACCTTGGTGGGTCACGCTTGCACGTCACGACCTGCCAAACGCAGAACCAGCACCACAAAACAACTGGGAAATGCTGGAGGAAGGTCTGGTCCGTGAAGATCTGACCGATCTGCCATTTATCACCATTGATGGTGAGTCCACCAAAGATATGGATGATGCCATCTACACCATCGCGAAAGATGACGGTAGCTTTGAAATCACCATCGCGATTGCTGACCCGACATCCTATATTCAGGTAGGCAGCGATATGGATAAAGAAGCCCGTGAACGCGGCTTCACCATTTATCTGCCAGGACGCAACATCCCGATGCTGCCACGAGAGCTAAGCGATGAACTGTGTTCACTGATGGAAAATGAAAAACGTCCTGCCCTGTGTTGTCGTGCAACGATCGACAAAGATGGCGTGATTGGTGACGACATTACCTTCTTCTCTGCCTGGGTTCGTTCACAGGGACGTCTGAATTACGATGATGTTTCTGATTATCTCGAACATGGTGCGGCTGAAAACTGGGCACCTGACGCAGTCATTGAAGCTCAGATTAAAGCGTTGCAAGCTTTTGCCAACGCCCGAAGCGACTGGCGCAGCAAACATGCTGTGGTTTTCCCGGACCGTCCGGATTACCGTTTCGAGCTGAGCGAAGATAACGACGTGATCGCGATTCATACCGACCCACGCCGTACAGCCAATCGGATGATCGAAGAAGCAATGATCACAGCGAACATCTGTGCTGGCCGCATGCTGCAAGAAAAATTTGGGAAAGGTGTCTACAACTTCCATAACGGTTTCAATCCGGAAAAACTGGATAACGCCATGGAGTTTCTGACAAACGCGAATGCCCCATTTGAAAAAGAAGCGCTGCTTTCACTTGAAGGCTTCAGTGCACTACGTCGCTGGCTGAATGCTCAGGACACAACCTATCTGGACAACCGCCTGCGTAAGTTCCAGGCATACAGTGAAGTGGGTAACGAACCTGCTGCCCACTTTGCAATGGGTCTGGATGTCTATGCAACCTGGACATCACCGATTCGTAAATATGGCGATATGATCAACCACCGGATGCTGAAAGCTGTCATTACAGGTCAGGAGCCGGTTCAGACACCAGATGAAACCATTGGTGAAGAAATTTCTACCCACCGTAGAAGTCACCGTATGGCTGAGCGTGATGTCGCTGACTGGCTGTATGTTCGCTTACTGAAAGATGCCGTGAAAAAAGAAACAGTTTTCACCGCAGAAGTATTTGATATCAACCGTGCGGGTATGCGAGTCCGTGTTCTGGAAAACGGTGCTTCTGCCTTTATTCCTGCACCATTGATTCTGGACAATAAAGAACGCATCGAGTGCAACGGTGAACTGGGCATCATCAACATTGATAAAGTTCGTGAGTTCCAGTTAGGGGATCACTTCGAAATCGTTCTGTCAGAAGTTCGCGAAGCAACACGTCAACTGGTCGCAAAACCAGTAAAACAATTCCCTGAAGTCACTGCTCAGGAAAATGCTGATCAGCAGGCTGTTACTGAAAAAGCCTGATAAATCAGGAGCCAGAACGGTATTCCCGTTCTGGCTTAATACCATACCCTATCCAACCTGAGTAACACGTTTGTAGTCTGGTGCCTCATGTCTTATCTCCTCAACGTTGAACAATGGCTTGATGATGTTGTCATTGGATTAAACTTATGTCCTTTTGCAGCAAAACCGCGAAGAAATGAACAAATTCGTATCGCGATTTACGAAACAGATTCTCTGGAAGAACTTCTGGAGGGGATTTATCAAGAGATAAAACGACTGGATAGCACACCAGTTTGTGATCTTGATACAAGCTTGGTCGTTTGTCCGAACCTTTTACAGGATTTTGACGAGTACAATCAGTTTCTTGATATGGTAGAGGCGCTAATTAGCCAGTGTGGAAAAGAAGGTATTTATCAGGTCGCCAGTTTTCATCCTGATTACTGTTTCTATGGCACAGCACCTGGTGATGCTGAGAACCTGACGAACCGCGCACCCTATCCAATCTTCCATTTCATTCGAGAAGACAGTATGGAAAAAGTGCTGGCACATTATCCCGATCCCGATGCTATACCGGAGCGGAATATAGAAAAAATGAAAAAGCTCACGGATGAAGAAATCCGTCGCCTTTTCCCATACTTAATTAGCAAAAACTAATATTGTAGCCCCGCATAACGCAGGGCTTTTTCATTCTATAGCTATAGCCCATGATTCAATACCATTTATTGACTAAACATATTTCATACAGGCATTCAAATTTGTTGGGATTAAGCATCAACTTAGCTATGATATCTCCTTGACAGGGAATATTGTAATGCAACCATTTTCATTTTCAGTATTTAGAAATGCAAAAATGCGTTTCGCGATGCCTTTAGCGCTTGTTACAGGCACTTTTGCTGTACACGGTGATATCGTGACTTTTATGTCACAGCATATAGAAGTGTTGCTGCTACTTCCCTACATCCTATTGAGCCTGGTCATCATGCTGTGCCAGCCGTTCAATCAGAGTAAAACTGGAATCAGCGCGATGCTGATGCTGTTGGCCTATTATTTAATCCAACAAAATTTGCAAACGCCACTGGCTCAGTCGACCACCGGACTCACCTATATCTTGCTGGCAATATTGTTGCCTTTAAACCTGTTTCAGCTACATTTCATCCCAGAACGGCGACTTTTCTCACGTTTTGGTTTGATCTATTTAGGCGTACTCGGTCTTCAGATCTCCTGGGGCTGGTTGCTGGTCAAGCATGTTGAGCCCAATCAAAATACAGAAATGTGGCTCACCTACTTCTACACCTTAGGTGACTTTTCACCTTTGCCGCTGGTTTTGATCTTATTACTGTTGTCGCTAAGCTGTGCAAGTGCTTCAATCATCCTGAAACGCAACCAAGGCTATGATCAGGCGACATTTATCTGTCTGCTGTTCTCCGGGCTGACCTTAGCCCAGTTCCAACAGCCTTATATTTCCAGTGTCGCTTTTACGGTGGCTTCTGGTCTGCTGTTACTGAACCTGATGTCCTGCTCTCATGAGCTGGCATTTATCGATCCACTCACCGGGATTCCAGGCCGGCGAGCGATGGAAACAGAACTGAAGCATCTGGGCAGAACCTATACGCTGGCAATGCTGGATGTGGATCATTTCAAGCAGTTTAACGATCAATACGGCCACAAAACCGGAGATGACGTCCTTCGTCTGGTTGCTCAGTTTTTACTGAACATCAACATTAAGGCGGATGTTTATCGCTATGGCGGAGAAGAGTTCACCATTCTTTTCAAAGGCAAGCGTAAAAACCAATGTATCGACGCCCTAGAAGAGCTGCGTGAGGCGATTGCGAACTATCCGATGCATATCCGGGATATTGAAACCCGGCCACTCAATGATCTTGAAGGCAAACGGAAGCGTGGCACGGGTAATCATCAGGAAACGGTACAAATTACGGTGAGTATCGGTGTCGCCGACAGCCAGGAAGACTCCAGAACAGCCAATGTCCTGAAGGTCGCGGATAAAGCGCTCTACAAAGCCAAACAAAACGGCAGGAACCAGATCGTCTGAGTCCTTGCTCGCAAATCAAATCAAGCGAAAGCGCCATCCGAGAACCGGGTGGCGTTTTTTCTTCATCGTGTCGTACAGATAAACGTTCACGAAAGACGAATCTTCCAGCCCGTGAGCAAATACAGGAAATTCTCCGGCTAGTATCCCCTGACTTAACGCAGGTAACCAGATCATCCCCGCCGATGGAGTCTGCCTTAACCGATACTCAACACCGACACCCAACACCCAACACCCAACACCACCCGATGCTCAATACTGAACACTATCGCTTTCGCGGTGGTTTAGAGGAGGCAATAAAAAAGCCCAGTGAAAACACCGGGCTTTGGTTACCAAATCAACTTGCTGTTTTGTTCAAGACAAAGCGCAAGTCCAGCTATGCAGCAACGCCAATCATATGGGTGAAGTGACTTAACCGATCGGCGGCCAAACCAATGTTAAGGCTTCAACTCCGGGGATTGACCCACCCTAAGTGACATGGGCCATTTCTTATTTTTATCCCTTAACCCCACCGGCAGTTAAACCGCCGACAAGGAACTTCTGTGCCAACAGAAATACAATGGTAATCGGCATCGCAGAGAGCACAGCGGCTGCCGCGAAGTCACCCCATAAGTAATTCTGCGGATACAAATATTGCTGCATTCCTACAGCTAATGTATAGGAATTTACATCACGTAATAACAAGGATGCAACAGGAACTTCTGTAACTGCGGCAATGAACGAAAGAATAAACACGACAGCAAGGATAGGTACAGAAAGTGGCAATAAAACCAGTCTGAACGCCTGCCAGGGTGTCGCACCATCCAGAGCTGCAGCTTCTTCAAGAGACGCATCAATCGACTCAAAATAGCCCTTAATTGTCCAAACGTGAAGTGCAACACCGCCCATATAGGCGAAAATAACGCCGCCATGCGTATTCATTCCAAGGAATGGGACGTAGGCGCCCAGTCGGTCAAACAATGCGTACAGGGCCACCAGGGCAAGCACAGGCGGGAACATCTGTAAAATCAGCATAGCACGCAGAATCTGATTTTTGCCGGCAAACTTCATTCGGGCAAAGGCGTATGCGCAGGTTGTGGACAAAGCCACAATCCCAAGTGCAGTCAGCCCCGCAACTTTCACTGAGTTCCAAAGCCAGGTCAGAACAGGGAACGGCGGCAGTGTTTTGCTTCCATCTGCATGTTCAATTGCAATCCCCAGTGCCAGCTTCCAGTGTTCGAGGGATGGATCGCTCGGAATCAGCTCACCAGAGGCGTAGTTCCCTTCCCGGAATGAGATCGCGACCACCATTAACAAAGGCAACATGATCAAGGCGAGAAAACACCACATTGCAATATGTGTCGCCCATACCCGGTATTTCAATGATTTTGGTTGTACCATTGCCATGCGTTTTCCCTTACTCAAGATCCAGTTTTGAGAGTTTCATATTCAAAAGTGACAAACCGCCGACCAACAGGAAGATAATTGTCGCAACCGCACCTGCCAGACCAAAGTCCTGACCACCGGAGCCTTCAAATGCAATCCGATAGGTGTAGCTGACCAACAAATCTGTATGACCCGCCGGCACACTGGTCCCCAGCATGTCCGGTGCGCCGTTCGTCAGCAACTGTATCAGCACAAAGTTATTAAAGTTGAAAGCAAAGGTCGCTATCAGCAGCGGAACCATTGGCTTCACCAGCATGGGCATGGTAATGCGGAAAAAGTTATCCAGCGGCCCTGCACCATCCATCGCAGATGCCTCATACAAATCATCTGGAATGGATTTTAGAAGCCCCATCGCCAGAATCATCATATAGGGATACCCCAGCCAGGTATTTACAATCAGGATCATCGTTTTGGCCAGGAAAGGATCCGTAAACCACGACGGATTCAGACCAAACAACCCCTGCAAAATCTGATTGATTTCACCAAAGCTTTGATTAAACAAGCCTTTAAAAATGAGAACCGAGATAAATGCAGGTACGGCATAAGGCAAAATGAGCAGAACCCGGTACACGCCACGTCCTTTCAGCGCCTCCCAGGAAACCACCTGCGCCAGAACTACACCAACGGCCAAGGTGAAAACAACGGTCAGCCCGGAAAACAAAACCGTCCAGACAAATATGCTGAAGAAAGGCCCTTGAATGCCGGGATCCGTGAAAATACGGGCAAAATTATCCCAGCCAATATTCACAATGAATCCGGGAGAGACCGGCTGACCAATAAACTGCCCCGCTTCATCGACCTGCTGATAAAAACCAATCTCCCAGTTCGGCTGATAGACCGCCTGAGTTTTCTGATTGACCAGCGTTTCACCGTCGCTTTGCAGCGCATAAAGCGGGGTGCTGGCAGCAAACTTTCTCAGGCCCGACATCGTCAGTTGCTCACCATTAGGTAAGACAACCTGCAACCCACTGAGTTGCTGGCGATGTTGAATCACCATTTTCAATGGGGCTTTCTTGGCAGAAGGTGTGGCTGCGAGGCGAAGATTCAGTGACTCAGGCAATGCGTTCAGATCAACACCATCGCTCAGATAAGTGCCTTCACTGGTTTCCAGTGCAAATTGATACTGGCCATCCTGACCATACAGCGCAAAGTTATAACCGGTTCCTGACTGGAAACTCTGCGACATCAAAACAGACTGAGCCCGTTCAAAACTCAGTTGATTCGTGCCGCTGTAATTGGTAAATGCCAGACTCACCGTATAAGTCAGCGGGAAGACAATAAATAAGATCATGCCGGCAATGCCCGGAAAAATGTAGCGATGGGCATAAGTACGCTGACGGGCAAACACATACACACCCAGTGAGGTGAGAATCAGTGTCAGTAACGCAAATGCATACTCAGAGCGAGCATACATTAAAATTATGGCATAACCATTGATGGCGCTGATTCCCCCCAGCGCAGCCCACTTGAACCAGGTTCTTAACGCAGGTTGAGTTGTTGAATTTTTGGTCATATCGGTAGCGTCAAGCGCTAGTTCGGCAACAGGATGAGACTGCATCAGCATTCCTCGCAGTACGTCAGAGGAAGGAGCAGGCGATTGCCTGCTCCGATAGGAAAGATTACTTGGTCATTCGGTCAGCAACAGTATTCAGTGCTTCATCCACAGACTGACGACCGTTGACAACATTCTTAATGGCTGCTTTTTCTGCATACCAGAAAGATGACATTTCCGGGATATTCGGCATGATTTCGCCATTCATCGCGTTGCCCATTGTCGCTGCAATTCGTGCATCAGAACTCAGTTCTTCCTGGAAAGAATTCAGTGCAACCGCGCCCAGAGGGGTATCGTCGTTGACCTTACGCAGGCCATCATTGGTCAGCAGGTAGTTTTCCAGAAACTCAACCGCCAGATCTTTGTTTGGTGATGCCGAGCTGATCCCCGCAGTCAATACACCGACAAAAGGTTTGGAAGGATTACCATTCAGTTTCGGTAGCATAGCAACACCATAATTGATGCCCGCTTTATCAATGTTTGCCCAGGCCCATGGACCATTGATAGTCAGCGCCACTTCACCCTTGTTGAAACCGGCTTCAGCAATGGCGTAATTCAGGTCGGGTGCAATCACACCTTGATCAACCAAGCGCTTCACAAAGCTCATGGAGCGCTTCGCACCAGCGTTATTCACACCCACATCTTTGGCATCATAGCCGGACGCCGTAAACTTGAAGGCATAACCGCCATCTGCTGCAAGCAGTGGCCAGGTAAAGAAAGGTTCCTCCAGGTTCCACATCACCGCGTGTTTACCCTGCTTTTTCAGCTTCGCGTCCAGTGCTACAACGTCTTCCCAGTTCTTCGGCGGCGTTGGCAACAAGTCTTTATTGTAAATTAACGACAATGCCTCAACTGCAACCGGATAACCCACGTACTTCCCGTTATAAGACACCGCATCCCAGGTGAAATCAGCAAACTTGCTGCGGAACTCGTCTGAAGGTTTCACTTCAGTCAGCAAACCAGCCTGCGCATAACCACCAAAGCGGTCGTGCGCCCATAAAATAATATCTGGGCCATCTCCGGTCGATGCCTGTTGGGAAAATTTCTCTTCCAGTTTATCCGGGTGCTCAACTGTCACCTTGATACCGGTGTCAGTTTCAAACTGTTGACCAACTTCAGCCAGGCCGTTATAGCCTTTATCACCATTAATCCAAATGGTCAGCTGACCTTCTTCAATACCTGCATGAGCAGAAATTGAACCGACTGCAGCGAGGGTACAGAGTGCGACAGTACTGAGGACTTTCTTCATCGTTATATCCTTCCAGATGGTTATCGTTGCTGCACGAACTGGCAACACATTTTCCAGCCTCTATCATCTATCTGTCATTCTTATAAGGCATCATCCTGAGCGCTACGCCCCCCACCCTTAATCGTGAAAAGCGTGATCACCATCATCACGGTCAGTGACCTGCTTCTAAAAAAGAGCCATATTCGTGACAAGACGCACATAGTACTTTCAATGAAATCTTCAAGCAGTACATGAGGTTGTAAAATGTGATCCAAACACTCATCCCCCTCTCATCCCCCCAAGAAGAATCGTGAAGGGAGGATGTTGCCAGAGCCAGTTTTACGCACAATAGCGACACCTCAACAAGGCTTGAGCTTGTTCAACTGTAAACTGTCTTTTTATTGTTGACTGTTGCTGCATTCAGCAACTTTGATGTCCAACGCTTGGCATCAGCACACTACGGGATAGCTTGGGGAAGTCTCTCCTGTGGATTATGGGTAGCCGCCTGTTCAGTAACTGCCGTTCTTTTGGGTGCTACCCTGCTTTTTCTACACCGATTTTACAGGCACGCCGATCGGCCATGACCATGACGCGGGCTGGAAATAACAGATAGAGGTAAGCCGGATGGCGAGTGTCACTTTACGTAATGTTTGCAAAGCTTATGGCGAAAACCTGATTTCAAAGCATGTCGATCTGGATATTGCAGAAGGCGAATTTGTGGTTTTCGTTGGCCCGTCGGGCTGCGGAAAATCAACGCTGCTGCGTTGTATTGCTGGCCTGGAAGACATTACTTCAGGCGATCTTTATATCGGTGAGCAGCGCATGAATGATATCCCACCAGCGCAGCGCGGCGTGGGGATGGTCTTCCAGTCTTATGCGCTCTACCCACACCTGAACCTGTTTGACAATATGTCTTTCGGCATGAAGCTGGCCCGTGCAGACAAAGAAGAAATCCGTAAGCGTGTTGCGCATGCAGCCGATATCCTTCAACTGGGCCATCTGCTCGAACGTAAACCCAAGGCACTCTCAGGCGGACAGCGTCAACGTGTCGCCATTGGCCGGACACTGGTTGCCCAGCCGAATGTATTCCTGCTGGATGAGCCGCTTTCCAACCTTGATGCCGCGTTACGTGTTCAAATGCGGATTGAAATCGCAAAGCTGCACAAGCAGCTAGGCAGCACCATGATTTACGTCACCCATGATCAAGTCGAAGCGATGACCATGGCCGATAAAATCGTTGTGCTGGATGGTGGTGCTGTCTCGCAGGTAGGCAAACCACTGGAACTGTATCACTACCCGAAAAACCGCTTCGTCGCCGGTTTTATCGGCTCTCCGAAGATGAACTTCATGAGCGTGTTCGTCGAACAGGTGGAAGCGGAGCGCGTGATGGTGCAGTTGGCAAATGGCACAGCCTTCTGGATTCCGGTCGATGGGACAACGGTCACCCGAGGCGAACGAATGTCACTGGGCATTCGGCCTGAACACCTGACGTCGAAAGATCAGGGAGATGCTGTGGTTGAAGGCAAAATTCAGGTCGTTGAAAAACTGGGGCACGAAACTCAGGTTTACCTGAACCTGAAAGGAGTCGATGCCGATTTCATCTTCCGTCAACCGGACGTACTGAATGTTGAAGCCGGAGAAACACTCAGCGTCGGTATCCCGGCCTATCGTTGTCACCTATTCCACCGCGATGGTCAAGCTTGCCGCCGCCTGCATCAGGAGCAAGGCGTCTAATCCCTCCCCCTCCTCCCAGCAAATCACTGGAATGGGCCGCACGTCGGCCCGTTTTTATTCCTGTTTTTTATATACGGGCCAGATTGACCAAAACGATCGGAATGAGCAGAACTGCTTTTTTCAAGTATGATTGTTATTGGGATGTGTCAGGAAGACACCGCCTGACACTGATTGCGACACTGTTTATGAGTCGGAGGTCACAATGAGTATCAGAGAACGCATTGAAGACATCGAGCAACGCCTCACTGCCGCGTATCAGGAAGGGGATTATCAGCAGGTTCGTATGCTGGAGAATCAGCTCAAAGAAATTCGCGGCCTGCATAGTATTGTCGACGACAGAGAACCGTACTCACCTGAAGGTCGCTTTTATCCCGAAGACGGGGAGTAAACCCCATCCAGAAGTCTTTCTCCTGCCCGGTATCATGCTTACCGGGCAGGTTTGTTGACTGCGCCTGTTTTCTGTCCACTCGATACGAATACAGACAAAACAGACGAAATGCATTTATTGATCGTATCGTTCAAGCATTCCCTGCGATGCTATCGTTCGAAAGTCATTTGCACCAAATTTTACGGTTTGATCCTCAACAAGGCGCTTTAAGATACTCACCGCTTGCTTTTTTTGCCCAGATTTCGCACACCAGCGTGCGGTCTGATGACGAATAGACATGCACAGTTCACTTTCACGCCCTAACACGTCCTCAACAACTGGATACAAGACATTCAGTGCTTCAACAGCCGCCTCGCTATCGCCTTGAATACCCGTCCACAAAGCAATCTGTAATCGAGTGGAGAGTGTCAGGTAATCCATTTGCCCCAGCACGCGTTCACTTTCTGAGTAAAGCGTTCGATACTCTTCCAGCGCTCTTTTTACATCGCCGGTAAAACCACTCCAATAAGCCACATTATTTCGCATGGCGAGTGTATAAAAATCATCTGCACCGAGCTGAATTTCCGTGTCCTTCAGTAATTGTTCAAATAATTGAAGTGAACGATGGCTTTCTCCCATCTCCCCGGTCCAAAAGGCAATGTTATTCGACAACAGAAGTCTTTCACGTTGGTGAAAATCAGTTTCGAAATCCAGGCTGGCGAGTAATTGTTTAAAATCACGGATCGCCTCTTTCACCTGGCCCGATCGGGCTAACCAATACGTTGCATTATTTCTGAAAGCAATGGAAAGCAAATGATCTGACCCATACAACATGGTTGACTCATCAGCCAACTTTTGAAACATGCGGATAGCCAAATCATATTGGCCGCTTTCACCCTGCCAGTATGCGATATTGTTCTCTGCAATTTTCCGAGTGTTTGCGTCAGGGTGGACTTTCAATGAAGCGAGCTGTTCAATTGCTTCTTTGAATTTTCCTTGTGTGCCCAACCAAAACGATGTTGAAAACGCTTCATTTTCAAAGATTGTTCGCCCATTCACCTCATCCTGACATAGCAGCTGTGAGTCATTGAATCGATAAGGTCTTGTTTCAGGCAGTGAGATCACGCCGTTATGTCGGCGCAAAAACTCACTGGTTGTGATCAACAGACCATCAATGTTTAAACTTCCTTCTTCATTGTGAATCATGTGAATCCTTCTTTCTAACATTCAAAAGCAACCGTTTTCAGCATTCAATTCAAGCGGCGATTTTGGCCCAATGCCGTTTCGTTTATCACGATATTCATCCCCCTCAAAAACAGTCTCTTTCCAACACAAATCCTTTGATAAAAGTTGAGCGGTTTGATTGAAAATCAATGAACACGCGTCACTCCCGCACAGTTTTTCCTTGAAAGTCACTGCTTCCCCGCCTGCGCCTGTCTTCCCTACACAAATCACGCGATGGAAAACGACAAATGATTATTTAGAATCAACTAATTACCGTCATTCCCACGCAGGCGGGAATCCACTAAACACGCGATGGAAAACGACAAATTATCGTTCAGAATCAATCAATTACCGTCATTCCCGCG
>NZ_JMIB01000020.1 GCF_000695255.1 Photobacterium galatheae
ACTGGATCCCCGCCTTCGCGAGATAACAGAAGGAAGCGGGATAACAGGAAGAAGCGGTTACCCTTTCGCCAAGTCTTTTGACCTTCAAGGTGTGATCAAGAGACAGGTATGTACGGGGAACACATTCCTTATTGCTGAGAGTAGGATTCAATCCACGGTTCATCCCCGTACCTACGGGGAACACCTGACATTTCACCTGCGTGATCAAACACCGAGCGGTTCATCCCCGTACCTACGGGGAACACTTAGCGTCCGGGAATTCGAAACCGGTCGTTTTCGGTTCATCCCCGTACCTACGGGGAACACGAGAAAGCTCTGCATTGTTTGCGATTTCGATGCGGTTCATCCCCGTACCTACGGGGAACACTGTCAACACAGTATGCATCAGGCGGTACTCTACGGTTCATCCCCGTACCTACGGGGAACACGTTCTGGTCGTAGTACATCCAGTTGTGTTTGGCGGTTCATCCCCGTACCTACGGGGAACACAAAGGCGTTGTCGTGGTCAATGCCGCCCCGCTCGGTTCATCCCCGTACCTACGGGGAACACTCTGCAATGGCATTGCTCAAGGCCAGCGAAGGCGGTTCATCCCCGTACCTACGGGGAACACCAGATGTGATTTCGTTAGCCATCTATTTACACCGGTTCATCCCCGTACCTACGGGGAACACTTTACCAATGAGGTCAAGATCACCGAGGATATCGGTTCATCCCCGTACCTACGGGGAACACATTCTGAACAAAACCGACACCATTGGATGATTCGGTTCATCCCCGTACCTACGGGGAACACCCAATTGCACATTCTGTTCCAGTAATTACTTCCGGTTCATCCCCGTACCTACGGGGAACACCCACACGGTATGGCATCGTTCCTCATCTCCTCCGGTTCATCCCCGTACCTACGGGGAACACTGTTCCACCTACGTGAGGGTTAGTGTGGAATTCGGTTCATCCCCGTACCTACGGGGAACACTTTGAAGAATCCGAAGCACTGTCAGCAGTATACGATTCATCCCCGTACCTACGGGGAACACGACAGGAAAGTGAAAACCCTATCTAAAATCGACGGTTCATCCCCGTACCTACGGGGAACACATAGACGCAGCGCGCCCGAGAGGGTATTATTACGGTTCATCCCCGTACCTACGGGGAACACCCACTATGTTTCGGACTGCAACTTGATGATGGCGGTTCATCCCCGTACCTACGGGGAACACTCTAAATGTAGATCATTGTTCTAAAAGGTGTTTTTACACCTCGAAAATTCTACCAAACTTTTCACCCCCGAAAACTACGCATCTGGTGCATCAACCGGCTTGAAAAGTACGAGGCGTAAGCCATCGATATCAACGGGTTCACGGCGATTTTCGCCGTAGGTCTGAAAGTCAAATCCTGATTCGGTATTGGTGGCCCAGCTCATCACGACATTGCCGTCTTCAGCCAGCTCCGTCACCTGTTCCCAAATCATTTCACGCACCCGTCGTGACACATCGCCCACATACACACCGGCACGCACTTCTAACAACCAGACGGCCAGTCGTCCCCGCAATCTGGGCGGCACCGCTTCCGTCACGACCACCAGCATACTCATGGCTATTTACTCCTGTGTCCGGCATCACCAATCGACTTCGGCTCAGGAATCGCTGGCGGCTGTGCATCGTCCGGCGGCAGCGGTGGTTCTATTTCCCCGGCGCTCAGCACTTCCTCAATCAACGGAATCAGCCGCTTCAGCACTTTGTCGGAGCGGAAGAGTTCACGGCAGGCCAGTCGAACCTCCCGATCCGGCGATCGGGGTTGCTTCGCAGCAATCTTGAAGGCAATCGGCACCACGGTCTCAAACTTCAGAATGTCGGCGATATCGTATACAAAGGACAGCGGCTTCCCGGTATGAATAAAGCCAATCGCCGGAGCATAACCGGCGGCCAGAATCGCCGCTTCCGTCACACCATACAGACAAGACGTCGCCGCACTGATGCATTGGTTGACCACATCACCTCTGGCCCAGTCGTTCGGATCGTAATTGCGGCCTTTCCAGTCGACACCATATTGTTTGGCCAAAATTTGATAAGTCTGACGCACGCGGGAACCTTCAATCCCGCGCAACTGTTCCACACTGCGCCGTTCCGGAGCCGATTCGCCAAACCGTAGTTCAAACATTTTCCGCACGACTTTCAGTCGCAGATCCGAATCCAGAGCCAGTTGTGCCTGATAAAGTAAGCGGTCACTTCTTGCACCACCCGGCTGTCCGACGGAATACAAGCGGACACCCGCTTCCCCCACCCAAATCAGCAAGGTGCCGGTTGTCGCGGCCAGTTTGACGGCAGCATGGCTGATCCGCGTGCCCGGCTCCAGCATGATACATACTATCGAGCCGACCGGAATGTGCATCCGTTCGCCATTGACGTCATCGATCACCACAAAAGCCCCGTCACGCACATCAATGCGACCCATCCCGACAAAAATCATCGAATTGCGATCTTTAATCGGGATCGGTTTCAGCGGAATAAAAGCCATTTCACCTCCCTGTCAAAACACAGGGCCATGATTCTCATGGCCCTGCCTGAATGACCGTTTAAATGGAGCGGATCAGCATTAACCCGCACCCCATCCCTTTGGTGCGGCCAAAGCCCTGCGCATACTGAGCCAGGAAACGTTCCGGGTCTGTCACCGTCAGGATGCCCTGAAAATCAACGCTGGAGAACTGAACCGGACGGCCGGATTTTTTGTGACCTTTATGCTGGGTATAGCGCTCAATCTCCGGCAAAACATCCAACTGAATGCCCCAGACGGCTAAGCGTTTTTCATCACAGATCCACTGCTGCGCGGCCTCATGCATGAGTGCTTTTGCTGCTTCCCGTCCGGCTTTCCCAGACGGCCTTGTCTGAGGTTCGGTCTGATGTTTCAGCTGATGTTTTGCATGCATCATCACATCATGACGGCGACTTTTACCATGTTCGTCCGTCACACAAATGGTCGGGTTCACCCGCAGCTTGAAGGCCAGCCGCTGTCCGGTGTGAATCTGAGGGGCAAACGCTTTGGTCTGCACCTGAAAAACCGGCAGATCCTGCGTGGGCGCAATCTGAGACAGCACATAGAATTCAGGTCGTCCGCCCGGCCCGATTTCTTCCCGGAACAGGAAAGGCCGATCGCTTGCATGTGTAAAGAGCTGCCACAACATCTGATGGCCAGAGTAAGCATCATTGCCGCCGAACCGGGCAAACAACGCCGCAGCCTGTCCCGACGAAGCCAGCGTTACTTTAGACAGATACATGACCATCCTCCTTCCCTGTTTCTTCAGAGCCATGCAATTCAGAGCCAGTCGCTTCTGACGAACGGGTTTCAGAAACCGACAACTGATATTGGGTTCGCTGCCGGAACTGCCAGCGCTGGCGATGAACCGGTTCATCCCACGGGTGCACCGTCAGCACACGCTTGTCATCAATCGCGTCCTTATCCCCTTCCCAGAAATAAGTTACCCGGCCGGTATGACCCAGCCAGAGTGCATCACTTTTCTCTGAACCGGTCAGTGCCGGAAATGACGTGTCCAACGCATCTTTCAGCGACAGATTTTCGACAATCTGAGGCTTCAGCGGTAACGCTGGCGGGCAAGATTTTCGCCCCAGACACAGTGTAAACACTGGCTTCAGTAAAGCCGCCTGCAACTGAGCCAGACTAAAGCCGGTCTCGTCAGCGCTTGCCTCATCAGTGAGCGATACCGCAACAATCCACAGCCCGTCACAGCGGTAATCCCGGCTTGACAACACGGTTTTGAGGTTGTCTTCGCTGAGTTCACTTTTCCGGGTGCGGTGCACAACCTTATTGTTCTGTGGAGGCACCTGCGCCGTCTGGTAATCCCGCATCAGCGTGCTGGGCATGGTCTGTTTGACCGCCACTTCAACACTGTGCTGCAAAGCTTTCAGCCCGGCTTCATCATCACGCCGGATCCCCAACGCCGCGCCCAGCAGGCCAAGAATCGCTGAGCGGGTCGGCTGCACCCCAGTCGGACGGTCACCGCCGACCGCGGCCTGTCCCCAGCTCGCCAGCGGGCCGTATAAGCGAAAAACCAAATAGTTCTTCATCCTGCCTCCGGTTTATTCCGCCACGAAACTCAGCAGTTCAACCAGTGAACCTTCACCGGTAAAGGCATTCAGCGAATAGCGGGCATCTGCGCACGGGTCATAGACATCATCAAATTTCTTCACCTGATCCTGCAGGGCTTTCACGGAAGCCTCTCCCTGATCATCGTCTTGCACCGGCTTGAGGAAAGCGACCGACAACTGACGTGGCTGCTGTTCCCCTTTCTCTGCCAGCACAAAACTGGCATAGGCACGCGACGCAAAGCTGTTTTGTTTGCCGGTTGGCGATACCTTCACCGCAGATTCGGTCAGCGCGCGAATCGCCCGGTTCGCCAGTGCTTCATCACCGCCCAGATTTTCAACCAACAGCGTTTTGTTAATGCAGATATAACTGTAGAACAACGCGGCAGCGAAGCCTTGCTCACCGATGTGCGCTGAACCGGCATCGGCTTTACCGCTGTTCAAATCATCCACTGCGGTAAAGTAATCATCTTCAACCACCACGCTGTGCACACTGATCGCATGGGCGACCTGACAGGCGGCCTCGACATTAAACGCCGGGCTGGACGCCAGCATCCGGCCAAAGAGCGCAATATCAACAGCAGTCTGCTCGGTTTTCAGCAAATCCAGCTCTGATTTTTCCGGCGCACGGTTTTCAGCCGCCAGCACCGCAGCCAGCGACAAGGCCGCATCCTGTTCTGCCGGGCTGATGTGTGCCAGTTGCTCAATCTCCAGTGAATCTTTTTTCCCTTTCCCAAACACATTCGCAATGTCAATCGCCCACGCTTTGGCGTCTTTTTCTTTCACGCCACCCACCGTCAGGGCTTCAAAAATCTGATGACCGAATCGTTTCGTGCGAATGCCCAGTTCTCCCTGCATCGCCTGCTCAAACAGATCAGAGGTGCGCCAGTGACGCTTCAGACTTTGCGAACTGACCCGCAGGCGATCAAACCCGCCCATTTTGGCTGTTTTCGGACGACCCAGATCATCGCGGTTCAGGTTAGATGGCGCATAAGAGGTCAGCAGGTGTAACTGAATAAATTGGCTCATGATGTAGTCCCTTTCTGAATTTAATTTATTTGGCCGAGACGGCGCGGTAATAGTCCATTGCCCATTTCACACTGATGCGTTTATCTGCCTGACGCGGCCGAAAACCCGTATGCTCCCGGTACCAGTGATCGATATCTTCCGCGAGTTTGATTACGGACACCTGACCGCCCACCTGCTGCAAGATCCGGCGCAGACGACGTAAAAACTCATCCGGTGTTTTAGCACTCTGCAACTGAGCAAAACGCAGTTCGCTCACCACGGATTTATCCCCTTCAGCTTTCAAGCCTGCCGCTGTGGCAAGATTGATGCCGGTATCTGTTTTTACATGCACCAAAGCCGCAGCAATAGTCGCCCAGCATTCATAAGATGCCGCGTTCTCTGACGCCTGAATGTCTTCCGGCAACCGTTGCCAGAGCGCCCGAAAACCGGGTGACATCATGGCTGCATCGGCTGACTCACATCGCTTGAGCTGTGCCTTCTGACCACTGGGAGCCGGCGCAATACCCTTTTCCTGAAGCTGTGCGGGTGACAGATACATGCTCTGCCACCAGCGATGCACAACATTTTTTGTAGTGTCATCCATCATCAAACGGTCTCCTTGTTAAATTCGATGTGATGATCCGTGATAAAACGTTTGATTTCTTTCCCACCAAATAACCAGCCCGCTAACGCCCGACGAGCCTGAATCCGTTTGGCCATGGAACGTTCATTACCCAGTTCCGACAGTGCATAATCGTCAAACAAGTCCAGACAAATCCGGCGCAAGGTCAGCAACCAGTCTTTTGCCTGTGGCGGTGATAAATCAGATTCATCCTGCGCAGCGTTTTCCACCATCTGCTGAACCGCGGTATAAAAAGCCGATTCACTCTGTTGCCAGAACGCCAGATCAATAAAGGCTGTGTCACCTTTAGCCTCACCGGGTTTATCAAACCAGGCCGATTTGATCTGTGTGCGGCATTGCCAGAGCGCATTAGATGCCAGGTTTTGCAGTATTTTCACCTGCTGAACCAGATCAGCCTGCTGTTCCGGTTCGAGTGAGAACAAAGGCAACACGCTGGAATACCAGCCACGGGCTTTCATGTTGTCCATGTCGTAACCAAAGGCCCACAGCCGCGGGTAATCTCCCGTCATCTCCCGACAGTCGTACCCTAAGCCATAAAAATGGCTGACGACCCCGGCACAATGCAGCCCTTCCTGATCACTGCTGAGTGCCAGACTGTCCCAGATTTTATAAGTAATGCCGCCCGGCTGACCTTTTACGGACAAGTGCTCTTCATCTGGCTTTTTCGGGTTGGATTTATAAGGCGTGAGCGGGTGCGACCACGTGCCGCTGTAGTTCCCGCCATAGTTTTGCGTGCGGTAGACAGATACTGTTTGTGCCGCAGATTCACCGGAAATCTGACAGATTGAGGTTTTCTCTTCGACGTCCAGCCGGATCCGCCTTGGCATCGCCCAGTACATATGAAGCGGATGCACATCGTGCTCGTAAATTTCGCTGCCTTTTTTCTCACTGGTGCAGGTTGGCGCCAGCCAGGGAAATACCGAGCCATCGTGCAAGTCCGGTTCGTTGTAGCGCCGCATCTCGCGATTGATCACATTAAGCCACAGCATCTGCCACAGTGTTGCAGATGCCTGTGCCGGCATGATCAAGGTGGTGAGCGGACCGCCGCCACGCAGCCCGACCCGGTGCCCGACGCCACCGGCCGGTGCATTGATCTGCAAGGTAAACAGAGCCAGTGCCGCCATTTCCAGCGACATCACCTCACCCACACCGCGTTTCACAAAATGGTCAGTATTGTCCTTAAGACCTTTCGCTCCCGGCGCTTCAATCAAGAGTCCGGCCACTGTGGTTGGCTTGGCGCTTTCCAGCAGGTCAAAATCCTGCATAAACAGCGGGCCATCCCCGGTCACGTTGAATGCGTGAGCAACCTTGTCAAACGCCTGTTGCAAAGTCTCAGCATCGGGCGGCGCTTGAAAAAATTCTTCCCACTGTTCATGATCTTCCGGTGCAAAGACGGTTTGCAGCAGCCCGATGGCAAACTGATACGCAGCCCCCTGAAAATCTGCCCTTGGCAAAGCAAAATCCACCACATCAGGTGCACAAATCGCCGTGATGGGAAGACTCTTTGAACTGCCATCCTGAAGCCTGAATGGCAGCCATGTATCGTGAACTAAGTTCATCACACCTCCTGTGTCTGACGTTCACAAAAACCTGTTGTTGCGTGATAAGTAAAATTCGGGTCTTGCTCCGGCAGCCAGACCGTCATGAATTGAATCTGCCGGTAGCGCTGTTGCAGCGCTTCTACGGCAGGTTGCAGATGCTCGGGCACCGGTGCCAGTTTGTCGGCATAGGTCGCTTTTGCCACTTTGACGGTGCTGAGGGCGATGGCAAAGCGATCGTCATCCACCCAGGGAACCAGTGTTCCTTCAGACGTTTCCCGGACAAGCAGCACCTCAACCGTTTCCCTGTCGCTGTAGCGGGTACTGATGTCCGATTGATCCTCTTGCCAGTCTTTTGCGCTACCGTCACAGTAACCATATTGCTGCCAGTCAATCAGCACAGATTTTGCCTTCGCACTAATGCCTCGCGCTTTCGCATAATGCTCGTCTTCCATGAGTTGCATGGATGGCGGAATCTGTGCCAGCGATGCGTCACTGTAAACCGCTTCAATCAGCTCACGAGCTTCAGTCGGCATACGAATCGCGCCCAACTGACGCAGCTTGCGTAACCCCAGCCATAAGCGGCCGGGCGATCGATACACAAACTGGGTTTGCTGAAAATCCCGGCTCAGCCAGTCAGCCTCCGGTGTGTCGTCCCAGACCGGGGCATGGAGATAAAGCACGGGTGGCTGCCGGGCATCATCGCAGTCTTTCTGATACTCACCCGATGCATTCCGGGTATGACGATGCAAGCGCCCGGTGCGCTGAATCAGGTCATCAATCGGGCAAAGATCGGAGATCATCACGTCGGCATCGGCGTCTAAACTTTCCTGAAACACCTGGGTGGCAATCAACACTTTGCCCCGGCGATCAGCCGTTTTGGCTTTTTTGCCAAACGTTGCCAGCACCAGATCTTCTTTCACCTTGCGATCGGCCAGCACAAAGCGGCTGTGGAACAACAGACAGTCGTCCGGATTCGCCATTCGGCTGCGCACCGCTTCAAACGCTTCCAGTGCATCATTCACCGTATTGCGCACCCACACCACACACTGCCCGGCCTCGACGGCACGAAACAGGGTTTGCAGGCATTCATCAAAACTTGTCCGATGAACAACGGTCACTTCCCGGCTCACCGAAGCGCGGCTTGCCAGTGCTTGCTCCGCCACAGGCGCTTCCGGGTCTGCCGTGATGTACGTCGCCAGCGGAAAGTCAGTGCTCCGCAATGGCCGGCTAGGCAGTTCAGCCGCTTTCAGCCAGACATTGCTCAGGCGCTGACGCTGCTTTTGTGACAACGTCGCCGTCAGCAAAATCACCGAACCGCCCTGATGAAAATGCAGCGCCAGCAGGCTTTCCAGCAGTTCGAACATGTATTCATCGGCGGCATGGACTTCATCAAAGATCAGGATTTTCCGGTTCAGCCCCAGTAAACGCAGCGACTGATGACGCCGGGGCAATACAGCCAGCAACGCCTGATCAATGGTACCGACACCGACCGGTGCCAACAGGGCTTTCTTGCGAGAATCCGCCAGCCACTGGTTACACTGCGCAGTGGCTGTATGATCGCGGCGATCATAGTCGGCATCAGCCGGGCCAGAAACCAACACCGCATCCCGGAAGCGTTCGTTCATCTCCCGTGCACCGTGTGCCAGTACAATACTGGGTTGCTGACCCTCTTCCAGTGCCAGCATTTGAAGGTAGTGATCGGCAACCCGATCGAACATGGCGTTAGATGTTGCCATCGTCGGCAAACCAAAATAGAAACCATCGGCCACGCCTGACTGCATCAGGCGATGGGTCAACGTGAGTGCCGCTTCCGTTTTCCCGGCACCGGTGACATCTTCTAAAATAAAAAGCTGTGGCGTCTGGCTAATGGGGACTGTTTCAGCCCACGCCTGTAAAGGCGTTGGGTCAAAATGAAAAAGATCGTGGACAGAAGTGAAAGGCCGTACTTGAGGCTGCTGATTTAGATCGGTATTGGCGAGTGCTTTTTGCGCTCGGGATAATGCCTCTGGCCAGTAATTACTCAGTGGCATCGAGTCATCACAGTATTTGAAAAAGTTCTGATCAGAACCAATCCAGTCGGCCAGTACGGCCAGTCCGGCGAACTGCCAGCTCACTTGTTCTAAGCGTCGGCGCCATGTTTTGGACAGTAATTTTTCCAGCGGCAAAGCCGGTTGAAACAGTGCGATGACATCCAGCATGAACTGATGTGCATCATCCAGATTATGTGGTTCGGTAAAGCGTTTGATGGTGCGCGTTTCCTGATGACTCACAGGCTGTCCATGATGGCCCAGTACACAGTCCATCAGGATCATCAGCGTACCTGCGGCCCGTTTTATTTCGTTTGGCGCACAGGCTGTCTCACCGAATAAACCTGCCGTGATGTCCTTTTTGCGCTCCTCCCAGAAGTACAACCCCATCCGGTCATGACGAAACGCTTTGCCGTCATAACCTTTGGCTTTTTTCGGATCCTGCATCGCTTTATAGCCAGCAGGAGAGAGCTGCTGAAATGCCGCTGCGAATTTGCCCAGATCGTGCAGTGCCAGACAAAAAGTCCAGAGGTCACGTAATTGTTCAGGCGTGATCTCCAGAAAATCGGCTAAATCTCGTGTGAGCGGCTTGTCCGGATCCATCAACAGGTAACCGACCGCGGCAACATCCAGACAGTGGTACGGCAGTAAATGATAATCTGCACCGGGCTGTTTCGGATCGCGTTTGGCTTTTCCCCAGTACTGAAAATAAGTTGGCATCACCGTATCCCTTCTGGCTGAGCATGGCATATCCCTGAACGGTTGTTGTACAGCAACCTGATTTAGAAACAAACACATCCTGCTGGTTAGCCTTCCCGGTTCAACAACCCACAGCGCACTATATAAATGAAATCAGATGAATACTGTGACCCAAACGGGAATGTCGTTGGAATCGAATCGAGCGACTTCAAGTTCTGCGAAGATTAGTGCCTGCCTTTGCAGAGAGACAGTTGCTTTGAGGTGGGTACGCCCGAGTTGTGTGAAATGCTTTCAATCATGAATATCAATCTATAAACACCATTCCGTGCAGGCAGGAAGCCGATGGTGTTCATCACAGCGCGTACGGGGAACACCAATCATGTCTTCGGTGGGTCCGTCAGGTTGTCGGTTCATCCCCGTACTCACGGGGAACACATCACCAATCGCCATATGGAGGTTATTGAACTCGGTTCATCCCCGTACTCACGGGGAACACGCCCATTCAGTCCCACTGATCGGCGGGGTTCTCGGTTCATCCCCGTACTCACGGGGAACACTATTCGGGGCGAGAATCCTGTTTGAGGCGTATCGGTTCATCCCCGTACTCACGGGGAACACAGATCGGCATATTCCCGCATAGACTCGTTTGCCGGTTCATCCCCGTACTCACGGGGAACACGTATTGGTAAAAATACCTACACATGCTCATTATGGTTCATCCCCGTACTCACGGGGAACACTGGGTTGGCGGCTATCAACTCTAATTAAAGGGCGGTTCATCCCCGTACTCACGGGGAACACATGCGCCGCCTTTACCACATAGATAGAGCGCCCGGTTCATCCCCGTACTCACGGGGAACACCTGTTTAAGTTCGCGGGATCGGAGGTCGCCCCCGGTTCATCCCCGTACTCACGGGGAACACTTAAAACTAGTCAATGTTCAATTAAAAGACACCGGTTCATCCCCGTACTCACGGGGAACACGCTTGATTGCCCGTTTTGAGTAGCATTATTGCCGGTTCATCCCCGTACTCACGGGGAACACAGGTGCGTCATGATTGGCGCATATTCAGATAGCGGTTCATCCCCGTACTCACGGGGAACACTAATGAGTCTTGAGGCCCGTCCCTTT
The DNA here is from genome assembly GCF_000695255.1 of Photobacterium galatheae. Lineage (GTDB taxonomy): Bacteria > Pseudomonadota > Gammaproteobacteria > Enterobacterales > Vibrionaceae > Photobacterium > Photobacterium galatheae. Next base: position 11,152 of record NZ_JMIB01000020.1, read on the forward strand.
TGTGGTCGGTTCATCCCCGTACTCACGGGGAACACGGCCTTGCCGTCGGCGCACTGCTGGGCGGTTTCGGTTCATCCCCGTACTCACGGGGAACACTGCAACAAAAACTGAGCATGTTAACAACAACCAGGTTCATCCCCGTACTCACGGGGAACACTCTAAATATAGACCACTGTTTTATATCGGAAAATTTTACCGGATCAAATCTACCAACAATTTCAGCATTGAAAACTACCTTTTACACAACACTGTCGGTAGTCTTCAATGACTGGTTCAAAACCCGGCATTCGCTCAGGCATCCACCAGAATGACGTCAATTCCAGCTTTACGCAGCCCTTCAAGATAACGTTCCGGAATGGCTTTGTCCGTAATCACTTTATGCACTTTACCCGGCTCCAGAATTTTGTGCAGGCTGATACGGCCAAATTTACTCGCATCCGTCACCACAATAATTTCGTCGGCCACTTCACACATCCGGCGGTTCAATCGGGCTTCATTTTCATTGTGGGTTGTGATGCCTTTATTCAGGTCAAATCCATCTACCGCAAGAAACAATTTGTTGAAATGATAATTGTCCAGTGCGTGTTCAGCCTGACTGCCATAAAAAGACATGGATTTACGACGTAAATGTCCCCCCAGTACAATCACTTCCACACCTTCGGCATCCACCAGCGTATTGGCAACATTCAGACCATTGGTCAGCGCAATCACATTGTCATGATGAACCAAATGCGCCGCGATGCTGTTCGTTGTGGTTCCCGAATCAAGAATAATGGTGTCACCATCATTGACCATGGTTGCCGCCGCCTGACCGATCAGATCTTTCACGCTGCGGTACAGCTGCCTTTTATCTTCAATGGAATGTTCAGGTAACGGGACATCACTTTCATTCAGGAAGGCACCGCCATAGGAGCGGGTCGCCATCCCCTGCTTTTCAAGAAAGGCAAGGTCGTTGCGAATGGTAACGGTGGAGACGTTGAACAGTTCAGCCAGTTCAGCGACTTGTACGCTCCCTTGCCTCCTGAGCATACCCAAAGTCTGTTCGCGCCTTTCGCTCGTGCTTTTCATTCCTATATTCTTCTCTACCAATAAAGCATTGGTCCTGAGTATACGACTTCACCGGTTGAAAAGAAAGCTCACACCTTTTGTTTTCTTTCGTTTCCCTTGTGTTTAAACGTTCAAACAGGAACACCGCAAAGACGCATACGCCTCAGGAATCGAAACAGAAGCACAAATTCGCTATTTCCATTCCTTCCCATCTCGTTTCATGCTGAATTTGAGTGAGATCATAATTTCGTTTTGTTTCTATTTCCTTTCGATTTGTTTGCATGTAACCTGACCACGAAATAAATCGAAAGATGTATGGACGCATTTATTATCAATCAATCTCGTGATGGAGCGGGTTCATGGACATTTTGCTGGATCTGATTAAGAAGCATAAACGCGGAGACGCCGTCGGTATCTATTCTGTTTGTTCGGCACACCCATTTGTGATCGAAGCGGCGATTCGCCAAGCCCTGAAAGGCAACTCAGTCTTGCTGATTGAAGCAACTTCCAATCAGGTGGATCAATTCGGTGGCTACACCGGCATGACGCCTGAAGACTTTAAACAATTTGTTTGTTCGATCGCCCAAACACTCAATTTCCCACCCGAAAAACTGATTTTAGGTGGTGATCATCTGGGGCCAAACCGCTGGCAGAAGGAAGATGCCGACAGTGCCATGCGAAAAGCCGAAGCACAAATCGCAGCCTACGTTGCGGCAGGATTCAAGAAAATTCATCTGGATTGCAGCATGTCCTGCGCCGGTGATTCCGTCCCCCTCACCGATGAAACCGTTGCTGCCCGCGCTGCCCGTTTAGCTATCATCGCAGAACAAACCTGTATTGAAACCTTCGGCCACAGTGATCTGGTTTATGTCATTGGCACCGAAGTACCTGTCCCCGGTGGTGCGCACGAAGCACTGGATGAGCTGGCAGTCACCACGCCTGAAGCAGCCCGGCAAACCATTCATGCACACTGGGATGCATTCGCTAAAGTCGGTTTATCGCATATCCAGTCAAGAGTGATTGGTCTGGTGGTACAACCGGGCGTCGAATTCGATCATGTTGGTGTGATCGACTATCAACCAGAAAAAGCAGCACCGCTCAGCCAAATGGTTGAACAATATGACCATTTGATTTTTGAAGCGCATTCAACCGATTACCAGACGGAGCAGGCATACCAACAGTTAGTGCGCGATCACTTCGCCATTTTAAAAGTCGGCCCGGCACTGACCTTCGCGTTACGTGAAGCCTTGTTTTCTCTGGCCTGTATTGAAGAAGAACTCGTTGCTGCACGCCATTGTTCGGGCCTGCGTCAGGTTCTGGAACAAGCCATGCACGCTCAGCCGGAATACTGGCAGGGCTACTATCAGGGCGATGCCGCCATTCAGCGTCTGGCTCGCAGTTATAGCTACTCCGATCGGATCCGTTATTACTGGCCGGATGAAAAAGTTGGTGAAGGGCTGGATAAACTACTCAGCAACCTCAACGAAATGCCATTACCGCTGCCGCTGCTCAGCCAGTATTTTCCGGTGCAATATCAACGCATTCGTGAAGGCCGTCTGGCCAATCAGGCGCGCGAGCTGATCCTCGACAAGATCATGCAGGTCACTGAAGTCTACGCCACAGCCTGCCTCCCCCAACAGAACGCTGCCTAAAGAGAAAATTACGATGTATCTAGGTCATTCAATCCAAGCATTACAAGCCGCTGGTGGTGAAGCAACCGCGCGCGAAATCAGCCAGCAACCTCAAAGCTGGAAAAAAACACTGGCCAATGTCAGCGAACAACGTGCTCAGATCGAGGCCTTTCTGGCCCCATTACTGAGCCAGCCTGATCTGCGTATCGTCATGACGGGAGCCGGCACCTCTGCTTTTGCCGGCCGCGCCTTGGCCCCTTATCTGTCGGGCCAGACCCGTCGCCGTTTCGAGGCCATTGCCACCACAGATATCGTGACCGACCCGAACGAGTATTTAGCAGAGCGCTGTCCGACATTGCTGGTGTCGTTTGCCCGCTCAGGTTGCAGTCCAGAGAGTGTGGCCGCAGTCGAGCTGGCCAGTCAGTTGCTTCCCGAGTGCTACCACCTGGTCATTACCTGCAATCAGGAAGGCGATCTGTATCAGCGCAGCCTGACGGACGAACGCACCCTGGCATTACTGATGCCGGCAGAAACCAATGACCGCAGCTTTGCTATGACCAGCAGCCTGACCAGCATGATGCTGGCTTGCCTGGCTGTGTTCCATCCGGAACGTTTCACACTGGAATCTTTTTCCCGTGTGGCGGATGTCTGCGAGCGCATGCTGGATGAGCAACTGCATAAAATCACCGCACTGGCGAATGACGATTGCCAGCGTGTAATTTATCTGGGCAGCGGCAGTCTGCAAGGGATGGCGCAGGAATCTGCGCTGAAGTTACTGGAACTGACCGCAGGGAAGCTTCTGGTCAGTTTCGATTCACCGGTCGGTTTCCGTCATGGTCCGAAATCAGTCATCGACGATGCCAGCCTGGTCGTAGTGTTCATCTCCAACGACCCGTACACCCGTCGCTACGATTTGGATCTGCTCACCGAACTGCGCAAAGACGGTCAGGCACGCCGGGTCATTGCCATTGCTGATCAGCCTGATCCGGTGATCAGTCTCGGTGAACATCTGCTCCTCCCCGCCACACTCCATGCAAATGATGCGGAACTGTGTTTCCCCTATCTGCTTGTGGCACAAATTTATGCCTTCAGCCGCTCGCTGAACCTGACAATCAGTCCTGATAATCCGTGTCCGAGCGGTGAAGTGAACCGCGTGGTTCAGGGTGTCACGATTTATCCATTTCAAAATTAATCTAGAGGGAACGAAACATGCCAAATATTGTGTTGAGCCGTATTGATGAGCGCCTGGTACACGGCCAGGTGGGTGTGCAATGGGTCGGCTTTGCCGACGCCAACCTCATCATCGTTGCCAACGATGAAGTCGCGGGCGATGAAATCCAGCAGAACCTGATGGAAATGGTGATTGCTGACGGCATTGGCATCCGATTTTGGACGCTGCAAAAAGTCATCGACACCATCCATAAAGCCGCCGACCGGCAAAAAATTCTGATCGTGGCGAAAAACCCAACCGACTTCCTCACGCTGGTTGAAGGTGGCGTGCCAATCAGCCAACTGAATGTCGGCAACATGCACTATGTCGACGGCAAAAACCAAATCCATAAAACCGTCTCGGTTGATGAAAAGGATATTCAAAGCTTCCACGCACTGAAACAACGCGGCGTGAACTGTACGGTACAGGGCGTCCCTACCGAGCCTGCAACTGACATTTTCACGCTGCTGTAAAACGACCCGACAAATAACAAAAAAAGGAACTGAAAGATGGAAATAGGATTAGTACAAGCGTTAATGCTGGGGATCCTGGCATTTTTCGCCGGACTGGATCTCTTCAATGGGTTAACCCACTTTCACCGACCTGTGGTCCTGGGCCCGCTGGTGGGTCTGATTCTCGGCGACTTGCAAACCGGGATTCTGGTGGGCGGTACACTGGAACTGGTCTGGATGGGTCTGGCACCGCTGGCTGGTGCTCAGCCGCCAAACGTCATTATCGGCACCATCGTCGGTGCAACCTTTGCGATCTCTTCGGGTGTAGAAGCTGAAGTGGCTGTCGGGGTCGCCGTTCCCTTTGCAGTTGCCGTACAAATGGGGATCACCTTCCTGTTCTCTGCCATGGCACCCATGATGTCGAAATGTGACCAAATGGCCGATAACGCAGACACCCAAGGCATCGAAAGGGTCAACTACTTTGCACTGGCTGTGCTGGGCACCTTCTACTTCCTGTGGGCCTTCCTGCCAATCTATCTGGGTGCAGAGCACGCCAAAGTAGCAGTTGAAGCCTTGCCGAAAACCCTGATCGATGGTCTGGGTGTTGCCGGAGGCATCATGCCAGCCATTGGTTTTGCCGTTCTGATGAAAATCATGATGAAAAATGCCTACATCCCTTACTTCATTCTGGGTTTTGTCGGCGCAGCCTGGCTGGAACTGCCTGTTCTGGCGATTGCCGCTGCGGCATTGGCGATGGCACTGATTGACTTTATGCGTAAAAGCGAGCCTGCACAGGTAAAACAAGAGGAACTTGAAGATGGGATCTAACAAGAATATTGACCTGAGCCAAGTACAGGAAGTCGCTGCAGACGAGTATCAGGACAAAACGATGGGTGCAGAACTGACGAAATCTGACATCAACAAAATGGCATGGCGTTCACTGCTGCTGCAAGCCTCGTTTAACTTTGAACGGATGCAGGCATCTGGCTGGCTGTACGGTTTGCTGCCGGGACTGAAAAAGATCCACACCAACAAAGCGGATCTGGCTAAGTCAATGAAAGGACACATGGGCTTTTTCAATACCCACCCTTTCCTGGTGACCTTCGTGATGGGCATCATTCTGGCCATGGAACGTTCCAAGCAAAACGTCAGCAGTATCCAGAGCACCAAAATTGCTGTGGGTGCGCCGTTGGGCGGGATCGGCGATGCCATGTTCTGGCTCACCCTGTTGCCGATTTGCGGTGGCATCGGTGCCGACCTCGCGCTGCAAGGATCCATTCTGGGTGCCGTGGTCTTCTTCCTGCTGTTTAACGTGGTCCACTTCGGCCTGCGTTTCGGTCTGGCTCACTACGCCTATCGCATGGGGGTTGCCGCAATCCCACTGATTAAGGCCAATACCAAAAAGGTCAGCCACGCTGCGTCGATTGTTGGCATGACGGTGATTGGTGCGCTAGTTGCAACCTATGTTCGTTTGGGCACCACGCTGGAAATTACTGCCGGTGATGCGGTGGTGAAAGTTCAGGAAGGGGTGATTGACAAGCTGATGCCTGCCTTCCTGCCACTGATGTACACCCTGGCGATGTACGCACTGGTGAAACGCGGCTGGAGCCCAATCCGCCTGATCGTCATCACGGTCGTCCTGGGGATTGCCGGTAAGTTTGCCGGATTCCTGTAAACCCTGAGTTCAACCGGGCCGCTCCGGCGGCCCATCCCCTTGCAACGGAGAGAAGTAGTTATGTTAGGTGTGATTATTAGCGGTCACGGCGCTTTTGCCAGCGGTATGGAAGCCGCCATGCTGCAAATACTGGGTGAACAGGAACAAGTGATTGCCATCGACTTTCCGCCAGAGTCCACCACCCAGTTGCTGGAACAGCAATTCAAAACAGCACTGGAGCAGGTCGATACCGGTGAAGGCGTGGTGTTCATCACCGACTTGCTGGGCGGCAGCCCTTTTCGGGTGGCTTCCACGCTGATCATGGGCCGAAATGATGCCGAAGTGGTCACTGGCGCAAATTTGCAGTTGATCCTCGAAATGATGATGGAGCGTGATGAACTCAACGCGACTGAGTTCAGAGAACAAGCGCTGGTATGTGGTCATCGCGGGATGACCAGCCTGGCAGATGAACTGGCGAAAAAATCACGCCCCGAAAGCGACGACGAGGGCATTTAAGATGAAAACTGCTCAGCCAATCCGGGCACGCCGCCTGCTGACAGAATCAGGCTGGCTGGCGCATACCGCAGTTTATATTGAACAGGGCCGTATCACAGCCATTGAACCGATCAATGCGGTGGATGATTCTGCACAGTGGGATGCTGACATTCTGATCCCGGCCCTGATCGACACCCACGTGCATGGTGGTGCCGGCGCAGATGTGATGGATGGCAGTCATGAAGCACTGGAGACCCTCTCGCAGTATCTGGCCAGCCAGGGCGTCGGCGCTTTTCTGGCAACCACAGTCACCGCTCCCATGTCTGATATTGAAGTGGCACTGCGTCAGGTTGTGCGCTCTCAGGCACAAGGGGTCAGCGGTGCCGAATTGCTGGGCAGTTATCTTGAAGGCCCTTATTTCACGCCCGAGAACAAAGGGGCTCACCCGGAATCGCTGTTTCGTGACCCAACTCCGGAAGAATTAGATCACCTGATTACCGTGAGTAAAGGCAGCCTGAGGGTGGTCGCACTGGCACCGGAAAACCCAAAGGCCCTGACCGCCATCCGTTACCTGAAATCACGCGGGGTCAACGTGATGCTCGGTCACACCAACGCCGATTACGACACCACCCGCGCGGCACTTGATGCCGGAGCCAATGGTCTGGTGCACTGCTTTAACGGGATGAAAGGCGTGCACCACCGCGAACCCGGCACGGTCGGTGCCGGACTGAGCCATGACACCGCAGCGATAGAACTGATTGCCGACGGTCACCATGTCCACCCGGCCGTGATGAACATTTGCTGCCGGTGCGCCCCGGATCGTCTGGTTTTAATCAGCGATGCCATGCGTGCCGCCGGTATGCCAGATGGCCAGTACCAGCTGGGCGAAATGCAGGTCACCATGAAAGACGGTGTTGTCCGAACTGCCGTCGGCGGACTGGCAGGCAGCACCTTGTCTCTGAGCCGTGCCATCAAAACCATGGTCAATGACGTGGGTCAGCCCCTGGAAAAAGCCGTGGAAATGGCCTCGCTCATTCCGGCTCGTTTATTAGGGATCGACGACCGGCTCGGCAGTATCGCAACCGGCAAATCTGCCAGTTTTGTTGCGCTGAATCACGACTACCAAGTCATGGCGACCTGGGTCAATGGCCGTCAGGTCTGGTCTGCCTCGGCGTCGTGAAGGGCCTTACAACGAATTCGTTTCAACATGTTTTTCTTTTTCAGTTAACGCGGTAGTCAGCCTGCCGCAAGGAGCTTGCTTTATGTACCTGATTTCTTCTCATGAAATGCTGAAAGATGCTCAGCGCAATGGCTATGCGGTGCCTGCGTTTAATATCCACAACCTGGAAACCGTTCAGGTCGTGGTCGAAACTGCGGCGAAATTACGTTCTCCGGTGATCCTTGCAGGTACACCCGGAACCTATAAACACGCCGGGGTGGAATACCTGATCTCCATTTGTCAGTCCGCAGCGAAGAAACATCGCCTGCCTCTGGTGATGCATCTGGATCATCATGAAGACAACACTGATATCCGAAACAAGATCGAAGCAGGCATTCGTTCTGCCATGATTGATGCGTCACACTATCCGTTCGAAGAAAATATCGCGCGCGTCAAAACTGTGGTGGATTTCTGCCACAAACTCGGCGTGAGTGTCGAAGCTGAACTGGGACTACTCGGCGGTCAGGAAGATGACCTGATCATTGATGAAGCAGATGCTCAACTCACCGACCCGGCCTCAGCGAAAGAGTTTGCAGAACGCACCGGCATTGATTCTCTGGCCGTCGCGATTGGTACGGCTCACGGCTTGTATAAGTCAGAACCAAAACTGGATTTCGCTCGTCTGGCTGCGATCCGCGAATGCGTGGATATTCCGCTGGTGCTACACGGCGCTTCCGGTATTGCCGATGCGGATGTCCGTCAATGTATTGAATTAGGTGTCTGTAAAGTCAATGTGGCAACCGAACTGAAAATTGCCTTCTCGGATGCCATGAAACAATACCTGGCCCAACATCCGGATGCCAACGACCCGCGTCAGTACCTGGTCCCCGGTATGGATGCCATGCGGGCTATCGTTGAAGACAAAATTCGGGTCTGTGGCAGCGCAAACAGAATTTAAGTTTTCGTGTTGATGTGGTTTTTCCGAGTCGTCATCGCATTATGATGCGACTGTTGTCCGGTTCCAGGCTTTGCCGGGAAACCTAGCCCCCAGCTGTCCACTCTGCTGGAGACCCCGCCATCGCTCTTGCTGTCAGCACAACCTTTACCGTCCTTCTCAGGGCGGTTTTTTTGTGTCATCTTTTACACTTCCTTTCCTTTCTCTCCACCTGGGATTCTTATTTTTCCTTTCGATTTATTATCTTTGTGATCAGCAAGACAGCAATATTTTACCTTCATGCCAATATTTGCGCTTAAAACACGTACCCAAAACAAAACGAAAGATAGAGGAGAAAATCAATGACAACCAAAGGATTCAGACGACTGACACTGGCCGCGGCGATTAGCGCCGGTCTGGCAGGTCAGGCGTGGGCAGTTCCCTTAGGCAACCTGGATACTCAATCACTGATACAACAAAACCAAACCATCCATTTCGAAACGGTTGAGGGTGTGAAGGCGCGCGTTCATTTTGTCAATGACAGTACGTTTCGCATTCAAATCAGCAAAGATGGTCAGTTTCGTGATGAGAAAGTCGATGCTTTAAAAGACCAATGCTACAACTTCAACTGTAACCAACCGGGTTTTGACCGCGCTGCTTTACCCCAAATTATTACCGGTCATGATCAAGGGCCTGTCACCGTCAATGTCACGGATCTGGGCGAATATATCCTGCTGTCCACCCATCAGGTTGCGCTTCGCATTTATCCGTCACCACTCACTTTCGCCCTCTATAAAGCGGATAACCAAACACAATTATGGCAAGAACTCAGCCCGATTGATCTGGGCTCAGCCATTGATAATTTTGACCTGTCTGAGCTGAAACTGGATCGCGATGGTGTGAAAACCGTGCAAACCCTGTCCAGCAGTACAGATGAACACTTCTATGGCGGTGGCCAGCAAAACGGGGAGTTCGAATTTAACGGCAAACTGCTGAAAGCCTCTTATTCCGGCGGCTGGGAAGAGTTTGACCGTCCAAGCCCTGCCCCATTCTTTATGTCTGATAAAGGCTATGGTGTTGTACATAACACCTGGCGAAACGGCGCACATGACTTCCGCGCCATTGACCGCGCAGTTTCCAGTTACAACGAAGATCGCTTTGATGCTTATTACTTTGTCGGCGAAGGGCTGCCACAGTTAGTTGAACAATACACCGGCCTGACCGGACGCCCGCACCTGCTGCCTCGCTGGGCCTATTATCTGGGCGATGCCGACTGTTATAAAAACAAAAAAGGCGCCTACCCGACAGGTTGGCCGTCCGCGCCCGGCACAACCATGGATGTCGTGAATCAGGTTGCGGTGCCTTATCAAACCCATGACATGCCTGTTGGCTGGATTCTGCCAAACGACGGCTACGGTTGTGGCTACTCTAACCTCAAAGGTGTCGTGGACAATCTGGAAAGCTTAGGCATCAAAACCGGCCTGTGGACACAAAAGTCGCTCGATCAGATTGCTCAGGAAGTCCAGGACGGTGTCAAAGTCTATAAACTGGATGTCGCCTGGACTGGCCCCGGTAAACTTTACTCTCTGGCAGCCAATGACGATGCACACCAAGGACTGGTCAACAATTCCGATACCCGTGGCTTTGTCTGGACGGTGATGGGCTGGGCCGGGACTCAGCGTTATTCGGTCACCTGGACCGGCGATCAGGCCGCAAGCTGGGATTACATCCGCTGGCACATTCCAACCTTCATTGGCTCAGGCCTTTCGGGTCAGGCTTACGCCTCTTCGGATGTGAACGGCATCTTCGGCAACGGTGCAGAAACCTACACCCGGGATCTGCAATTTAAAGCCTTTACACCGGTGCTGATTTCAATGTCAGGCTGGGACAGCGGCGAACGCAAACATGCCTGGTGGCATGACGGCGGTATCAACGGTCAATCTTACCGGGATATCAACCGGGATTACCTGATGCTGAAATCCCAGCTGATGCCTTATCTGTACAACTATGCCTATGAAGCCGACCGCACTGGCGCCCCGATCGTTCGTGCCATGACCTGGGAGTTCCCGCAGGATGCGCAGCTGAAGAGCGAAGCATTCAAATATCAGTACATGTACGGTGAATCTCTGCTGGTAGCCCCGGTTTACGAGCCTATGTCCAAAAACAATGGCTGGTATAAAGACCTGTATCTGCCGGAAGGAACCTGGATTGATTTCTGGGACGGTACACGCACCGTAGCCCCCGCTGGCGGACAGGTCTTATCTCACTACCCGCTCACCATCGACAGAATGCCTGTACTGGTCCGTGCCGGAGCGATCATCCCAATGTATCAGGGAGCACGTTCCGATGCCCTGCAACCGAAAGATCACCTGATCCTGGATATTTACCCAAGCGGTGAATCCGCATTCACCCTGTTCGAAGATGATGGTGAAACCCGTGCCTATCAAGAGCAGAACGCTTATGCTGATACCCAGATTCGGGTGTCTGCGCCACAAGCCGGCACGCCGGGCGATATTCAGGTCTTCGTTGACCCTGCCGTTGTACATGGCGCTTATACCAACGAAATCACCCAGCGCAGCTATCATCTGCAAGTCCACTCACTGCTGGCGCCGCTGTCAGTCCGTGACGGCAGCAGCACACTGATTCAGTATCAGGATAAAGCCGCCTTTGATACGGCAACTGCCGGTTGGTTCTTCGATGCCAGTGATCGTCACGGTGTTGTTCACATCAAAGTGCCGCACCAGTCGGTCAGTCAGTTGCAGCAATTCACCCTTGATATCGATGAAAATGCGGTACAGCCTGAAACCCCGGCTTATCCGAAACCTGCCTTCACCACTGACTTTGATAAAGCCAATGTGAAAGTCCTGAAGAAACCGGCTGAGCAGTCACACGAACCCTTCAGCAATGCACTGGACGGCGACAGTGAAACGCTTTACCACTCACCATGGTGGCCGGCCGATGCATCCGAAAAAGCGCCTCAGGACTTTGTGCTGTATCTGGGTGACAGCTTCAATGTCAGTGGCTTTACCTACCTGCCTCGGAAAGACGCAGGCAACGGTACCATCACGAAATACCGCCTGTACCTGTCGAACAGCAATGGCAACTGGGGTGAACCGGTCGCAGAAGGGACCTGGCCTGCGGATAAAGAACTGAAAATTGCCCGCTTTGCCGCGCAAGAAGCCAGCTACCTGAAGTTTGAAGCCCTGGCAGGTACCGGCGATTTCGTCTCAGCCCGTGAGTTTGACCTGATTGCCACCAAAGCTCAGGCGCCACAACAAACCGTTGCGCTCACCACACAGATGACAACCACCAGCGGTCAGGTCGTCCAGGACGCCGCAGTAACCGGCTCTGCCATGCAAATGAATGGGTTGAGTTTTGCGGCTGGCCTTGGCACAGAAGCACCGTCATCGGTTCGTTTCAGCCTGGATGGCACCTGGACCCGCCTGAACGCAGATGTGGGTATTGACGACAGCTGTAAAGTCGCAGGGAATTCGGTTCGCGCCAGCATCTACACCGACGGCTTTAAAGCCTGGGAATATAATCTGGATGGCCCGACTGTTGTGAAACCCGATCTGAACTTGTTCGGCGTTCGCCAAATCGAACTGCGTACCGAAGACAGTGACGGTTACACACAGGGCGACTGTGTCAACTGGGCGAATATTCGTCTGACCGGACCTGAATCCGCGACGTTTAACGAGTTTGACAAGACGAAGATCAGTTATATTCAAAAGCCGAAATATCAGCCAAATCAAGGGATTGAAAAAGCCTTTGACGGCGATCCGGCCACCATGTACCACTCCCCCTGGTCACCGGTGGATGCCTCTGAAAAAGCACCACAGCAATTTGTGATTCAGTTAGGTGATCACTTCAGCGTCACAGGCTTTAGTTATTTAGCCCGCGCTGGGGCCGGCAATGGTGCCATTGGTGATTATCGCTTATCCCTGTCAATGGATAACCAGAACTGGACTCAGATTGCAACGGGCCGCTTCGAGCGTCACTCCGATGTGCAGCGGGTAAGTTTTGGTGCAACGGAAGCCCGTTACCTGAAGTTTGAAGCACTCTCAGGCGTGGGGGATTTTGTCTCCGCAGCAGAGTTTGATGTCTTCGGGACAAAAGTAAAATAAGCTGAACATTCGCTGTTCGATAAAAACCGGCTTCTGTCCTACAGGGGCCGGTTTTCTTTTTTCTATGAAACAGACAGAATAAAACATACCTGTCTGGAAAATTCTGCGAAATACCATCCTTTGCGGCCCCCAAATGTATCCATTACAGCAAGGAATATCTAAAAGAAGCCATACTCCAAACCGCTCAATTTGTTAACTTCAGCCAACTTCTCATTCTTTTTAAGAAAAAAATAATTGATTACCGGCAAATAAAACCCTCAGGACATATCAACTGAAATGAAGAAATGATAAAAATATCAAATCTTACATGAAGCAATACCGTGTTATTTACATTTTTAAAACAAATAAGCACCCATTGAAAAACAATTTCGGTTCAGACAAACACAGAAAGTAATGAATACGGTCATCAGCGTCAAACATACCGGACAACGCTGATGCACCGTCTGAACGACTGGATGATTTCCTTCGCCGAACCGAGATGAAAAAGAGCATTTCATCTGGCTCAGAAGGAATCAAAGTCATTCAACACTCACAGTGCATCATGGCAGCAAACCAATAAATACGACAAAAAAGAGAAAGTTATGTTTATCAATACATTAACGCTAAGAACCAAATTAATCCTGTCGGTATTACTCCCTTGTTTGATTTTATTGCTTGTAGGTATTTTAAGTTACCTGAGCATGTCACAGATTGGCGAACGTTCAGAACGCTTATATCTCAACACCGCCACACCCATGCGCGCAATGGCTGAAGCAGCCTCACGCATTCCGCGCATGCGGGTGGGAATTGATATGATGCTTTTTCAGGAAATTGAGGGGCTGAAAGATCAAAAAGGGGTTCTCAAACGCGTCAAAGAAACCCGTGAAGAAGATATCCCTGAGATGCGTGCCGCAATGGCACAGTCTGTTGCTGCACAGGTCAACCCTGAATTAAAGAGGGCCGCTGAAGCCCTGCAGCGAAACTTCGAGCAAATGGTTCAGAAAGAATTGAACCCGATGCTAAATGCGTTCGAAAAAGGGGACACATCAGAAGTTTATCGCTATTACCGTGAATATGCCGTCTCTTACGGCGTGATGCGTAAGCAAACGCATGAAATTTTGGATACCCTGCTCGCTCAGGCGCAACACTTAAATGAAGAAGCACAGCAAAGCTTTGATGATGGGCAACGCAATCTGATTTTGTTAATTGTTATTGCGCTCACCATCTCGTTCATCATTTCTTTTGTGATTATTCAAAATCTGAGATCCCGAGTGTCGACTTTGCAGGAAACAATCCAGACAGCAGAGAAAAATATGTCACTCAGTACTCGTATTGATCTCGGCGGTAACGATGAACTCACTGCGATCAGCGACACTCTGAACAACTTCTTTGCCAAGATTCACCATTCAGTTGAAGAGGTTGCACAGAGTTCACGAAATCTGGCAACCACGGCTCAGTCGGTTGCGACTACCGCACAGACAACCCAGAACAACTGCGTGACCCAGCGAGACAGAACCATTCAGGTGGCAACGGCCATCAACGAACTGGGGGCGACCGTCAATGAAATTGCCAACAATGCCGCGCAAGCCGCACACATTGCCAAAGAAGCCACGACACAGGCTCAGGACGGTACTCAGGTTGTCGAACACGCCAGAGAGAAAATGAATGAACTCAGCAGTGATCTGGGTGACACGACCGGCGTGATCGAGGCACTAGCAAGTCAAGTGACGGATATCAGTGTCATTTTGGATACTATCCGAAGCATTTCTGAACAAACCAACCTGCTGGCTTTGAATGCTGCCATTGAAGCCGCTCGTGCCGGTGAGCAAGGTCGTGGTTTTGCGGTCGTTGCCGATGAGGTCAGAAACCTGGCATCACGCTCTGCGAATTCAACAGAAGAAATTCAAGATGTCATCAACCGGCTGCAAAGCGAGTCAACTCGGGCCGTTGAGGCAATCTCTCAGGGACGTGAGCAAGGTGCAACTGTCGCCGACAACGCCAATCAGGCGACCGAATCACTGGTTCAGATTGTGTCGTATATCGATCAGATCAGCTCACAAAACATTCAGGTTGCAACCGCAACTGAAGAACAGTCATCTGTCGTACAGGAAATCAATCGCAACATTGAAGATATCAACCATTTAACCGCTGAAACTGCTGATATCGCAAACCAGCTCAATGTGTCCAGCGATCAGTTACAGGATCTCTCTGATCAGATGGCGAAGCTGGTGGGTCGATTCAAACTTTAAGTCTTTTAGAAGCATAAGTTATCTGATTTCCTGACTGGAAAAACATTTAGCCCGCATTGCCTTGCCATTGCGGGCTAAATTTTGTGCCAAATTCAACATTCACTTCCCCACTATGTGTTGCTCTGTGTTCCTCTCTCTTCGTGAAAACAATAAAGCTTCTACAAGAATAGATTGAATGATAAATACTTTTATTCATTCAAGAAACTTAACTGTGACGACACAGTATTTCACTTTACGCTCACATCGAAAGATACATAAGGAAATGATGATAGAAGAAATCATACTTGAGCAATGCGGACAGGTTTGCGGTAGTTCCAGCATTTTACATCCGGTGAAGTTACGATCCACCGGTCAGACCTGAATAAATCAAATCACTGGCCCATAGCCAAAGTGCGCAGCACTTTTCCTGGGATGCTGGATACAAAAAACCCGACGCTTTCGCATCGGGCTTCATGTTGTGGCGGACGGCTGGGGTCGCACACGACTGGGACTCGATGGTCCGGCATTCCGGCCCGCGACCAAAGTG